>JAGYPA010000007.1 GCA_018399255.1 Spirochaetales bacterium
GACATGTTCCTGCCCGGATTCAGCAGCAGTTCGGTCTGCTCCTGTTCGGTCTGCTCCTGTTCGGTCCCGGCCATCAGGGGTCAGGAAAAACAAGCGGACGTATTTTGCGGAGCACATCCGCAGAAGTCCGGAGCGCACCCCGGTATACGGTATCCCCCGGGAGATCCTGGGCAAACTCCCGATGAGTATAACCGTCTCCGCCAAGCTTGAACGTCCCCGTCTTCCCGGCTTTCCCCGTCTTCCCGGCTTTGCCGGCGCTGCCCGCCTTGCTGGAATTACCCGAATTCCCCGAACTGCTCGCTCTCAGACGCGGCAGTCTCCAGAAACTGTAAGCACAAACCTTCACATAAGAGGGCTTTTTCTCTTTATCTGCTAAGGCAGCGGCAAAATGCAGCCGCTGCTCCGGACCGAGCGTGTAATAATTTGTATGACTGAAAAAATCCTGCACCGTATGCAGCAGAGCTCCGACTTCACGAAGAAGCCTCCCCCTTCTGCCGTTTTTCGATGCCCGGGCTATTCTGGCTTCCCTTTCCTGAACAGCCAGCAATCCCATCTCCCAGGCATCAGCATGAGGCGAAAAGGGAATCCTCAAAACATGGAACTCCCGCCGATACCGCACATACGAGCAATACGTAACAAAGAGATTTCCCCTGAGAATCCGCCGTACATCCCTCTTGCCCAACTCAGGAAGAACATCTTTCAACGCGTCCCGGGTCATCCGGCGATGGACTGAAACTTTCACCAATCAATCTCCCTGCCTGAGACCCTTCCGCTCAAGAATAGCTTCAACCCTGCCGATATACATTCTGTGATAATCCTTTCCAGGATAGAGCGCATGGACATCCATACTGGCAAAATTATCCGGAGACAGCTCGCCGCTGTAGAGCTTTCCGGCAGCAATTATTCGCTCAGCCTGCAGAAAACCCGTTGCCGGAATGTTGATTTCCAGACCGCCGGTTTCCGGACCGTCGGTTTTATCAACCCCATCGAGAAACAGCGGCGTAAGCCCGGTCTCTTCAGCCTTGTCGACATCCCTTCCCGAGTGACTTCCGCAGTAATCCAAAGCTTTTTTCCATTCAGGACCAAAAAACGAGAGGGTAAAATGTGAATTCTGCTCCATAAACTCATAGGTATAGCGACTGTAGCGGACAAATACAAACACTGCCGGGGTCCGCCATATAAAACCGATCCCTCCCCAGGCAGCGGTCATCGTATTCCAGCCGTCCCTGCCGCCAGCGGTAACCAGCATCCAGTCACTGCCTATCGAAGTAAATGGATTTACAGTGAACTGCTCCGGACTGATCAGTGAAAAATCATTCAGCGTCTGCTTCAACATTATTTCTGCTCCTTTCGCCTTCGCCCCGGCCTTCTGAGACCATGGTGCTCAGGTAATCTCTCTGATTTACTACCCTTTCCAACAGAACGGCCCGCTCTTCCGATAGAGGCGCCTTCCGGCCGCTTCTGCAGCCAGACATGAATATGATCTGCAATCACCTCATCAACAGCCACAATGGAACCTTCACACTCAATTACAATCGTCGGGGACACCTGATGAACCCGAAGCCGGGCGCCGGGGCGCACCTGAAGATTTTCCAGCACATGCAGACGGGTGTCATCATCAGCGTTAACCGAAGCAACCCTTCCCATATCACCGGTGCGCATACGACTTACCGGGACCGTCGGAGCCGGCTGGTTTTCAAAATGACGCAGACAGCAGTCACCCTCAGGAATAGGCAGCCCATCAGGACTTCTTCTCGGATGTCCGAGAAGCGTGCATATCCCGTCAATAAGGTTCGAGTCAATAATATGCTCAAACTCGCAGGCTCCCACCTCATAATCATCAATCCCCAGAACATCATGCAGAAGCCTTTCAGCCAGACGGTGAGCCCGGATAAGCTGGCGGCTCTTGCTCAGCCCCTCGGCCGTCAGGGCAATACCGTAAGCAATACCTTGGGCAATACCGTGGGAATGAAGAGTAATCTTCCCTTCCTGCACCAGCCCCTGAAGCACCGCTTCACTGAAAGAGTTTCCCACATATTCAGCAAGACGGGATTTATCCAGCTCACCTGCAGCATCACCTTTTTTTTCCAGCAGAACCCAGATTGCTTCTAGATATTCCTCTGTAATTTTTCCATCTTTCATTATACTATGATTATACGCAATTTCAGGATGACATGACAGCACTTGGCAGACCCTGAAGCGGTAATTTTATTTTCAAAAAAGCGAAGCATTTTGAAATGGGCTCAATACCCGGGAGGATTTTATTATGAAACCCTATCTGCTCAAGGAATCCCGATGGAGTGAAATACGCAGTATCAACTATACTCTGGCAGTCCTGCCCTGGGGGGCAACAGAAGCCCACAACCGGCACCTGCCCTATGGAACCGACAACTATGAATCCGATTTCATATCCGAAGCGGCAGCTGAAAAAGCCTGGGAACGGGGTGCAAAACTTATTGTTCTTCCGACCATACCCTACGGTGTCAACACGGGTCAAACCGATATCCTGCTCGATATCAACATGAACCCGACAACCCAGCTGGCCATCCTGCGCGATATTCTCACCGTACTCTCACAACAGGGAATACACCGTTTTCTCGTGCTGAACAGCCATGGCGGAAATGATTTCAAGCCCCTGCTCCGCGAACTGGGACCCCAATTCCCCGATATGCTGCTGGCATCCTGCAACTGGTTTGACGCCCTGGACAAAGGCCGGTATTTTGACAACGACGGAGATCATGCCGATGAAATGGAAACCAGCCTGCTGCTCCATCTTGCTCCCAGTCTGGTACTCCCGCTCACAGAAGCAGGGGACGGCCGTGCCAGACCATATGCCGTCAAAGCCTTCAGCCAATCCTGGACCTGGACTGAAAGAAAATGGAGTTCGGTAACTGATGACACCGGAATCGGCAACCCGAAGCTGGCCACAGCCGATAAGGGTGCCCGTTTTTTCGCAGATCTGATCAGTCTGGTTTCAGATTTCTTCTACGATCTTGCCGTGCACACCGGCCCCTGGTATCAGTAGAGCCAGGCAGTCGCCGAAGACTGCATTAACTAAGACTCCTCTGCTGTTCCTCTGCTAAAAAACAGCTTCCAGAAACCGTGAAGCCCAATTGAGCATCCCGCCGATAAAAATGGTGGAAATATTGATGGCCAGGAGCATCAGAATTGCCGCCTTGGCCCCTGCCTCTTTGAACATCGCCACGATATTCGCAAAGCAGGGAACAAACATCGTGGTTACCACGACCGCAATAACACTCTGCATGAAATCCAGCATCCCCGCACGCGAAAGCCGAAGAATCAGCCCCGCAGCAGCCTCTTCCCGGGCCAGCATAAGGACAAGGGCATCGACAAATTCGATAGGCAGTCCCAGCCACCAGACAACCAGCGGGTTGAGAAGCCGTCGAAGAAGAGCCAGGAACCCGACAACATCGAACAGAAAAATGATCAGGGCAGCAATGAGAAAGATCGGGATAGCTTCCTTGAGGAACCACCAGACCCGGTAGCCTGTCTTGCGCGCAATCTGAAGCAGCGACGGCGTCCGGAAGGGCGGCAGCTCCTGAATGAAAGCCTGCCGGGTATCAGACTTGATCATCTTGTTCATAATCACCCCGGCAGCCGCTTCCACAGCCACCAGCACAGCGCCCGCCAGCAGAAAAGCCAGAAACCCGGCCTGTCCGAGAATAGCAAAGTTAAGTCCCAGCTGGGCTGAGCAGGGAATGGCAAAGGCTATCAGATAGATGGCTATAAGACGCTCCTTGCGCGATTTCAGACTCCGGGTGGTCATGGTTGCCATGGTCTTGCAGCCAAACCCGAGAATAATCGGCATAACCGCCTTGCCTGACAGCCCCAGACGATTGAATGACCGCCGCAGCAGGATCGACAGATTGGGCAGATATCCCACATCCTCGAGAAAGCCCAGCAGAAAGAAGAAAATTGATAAAATGGGAAGCACCGTGATAAGCGCATTCAGCAGACCAAGGGTAAGCAGCCCGTATTCGCCGACCAGCAGATTTTCCACAAATGGGGACGGAACAAGATCACGTACAAACTGAACCAGCGGAGTTCCGACAAGCAGTTCAAGCTGCTCCCCCACCCACCCGGCGGCATCGACTACCAGAACATAGGCTGCTGCAAGAACCAGTGCCAGCAGGATGAGACCCCATACGGGATGCCGGCTGTAGTAGGCCGCCTTGCGAGCAAAATCACCGTTAATGATCTCTTTTTCATGGAAGACCTTGGCAGTGATCCTGTTTGTCCACTGACCGCGCTCTTTGATAATAAGCGCCGCAGGATTCCCCGCTAAAGGTTCGGTAAGCAGGGCGCAGGTATCAGTCAGCATACGCCTGGCAGCCCTGTCCAGCCGCCAGTAGGCATAACCGCTGCTGCGGGATTCACAATCAGTAATATACGGATCTCCCATCAGGCAGAGAAAAGCGCACACCCGTCCCTGCCCCGAAGGCAGACCGCTTATCTGGCTGAGCCGGTTTACTACCTCTTCCAGCTCTGCAGGATACAGGTGAGGGTCAGCAGGGACTTCAGCCCGGGCAACAGCCTCCCTGAGGTCGAACATCCCCTCTTTTCCGGGTAGTCCGGTCTCCACAACCGGAACTCTGAGCAGGCGTGAAAGGGCACCGGCATCTATCGTCTTTCCTTTCCGGGCCGTCTCATCTATAGCAGTCAGGCATACAACCAGCGGGAGACCGAGCCCGAGCAGTTCCGAAGTAAGATAGAGCGACTGCTTGAGGCGGTTGGCATCGATACACTGAATAATACTGTCGGGCGGTGTTTCAAGAAGGATTTTCCGGAACACCAGCTCTTCCTCTGAGTTCGCGGTAAACCCGTTCATACCGGGCATATCGGTTACCGCATACACGGCATGCTGAAAAGTATAGAATTCTGTCCGGGGCTCGACGGTAGTCATAGGATAGTTCGCCACAAGACTGTAGGTGCCGGTAAGCTTGTTCCATAAGGTGGTTTTACCCGAATTCGCCAGGCCGGTTATAAGAATATGCCTGCTTGCTGACGGTTTTCTCATATCTGCAACATAAAGGTTATCGGGCAGGGCAGTCAATATCGATTTCCCGCGATTAATCAGCATTGAAAAGGGGTTCCTTAAAATTCTTGAACAGGTAGAATTGAATGAATATTATTATTGTATGATATTATGATAATTGCTGCTTGGGAACAGCTTTTTAAAGGTTGAAAGAATCCCGCTTTATCTGTATAGTAGGGAAACAGATTTTCCATTCTCCGGACTGATGTAAAGATGCTGGAAGAAATGGTTATTTTTTTATTCAAGGAGCAATACTGTGTCGATAATGCAGCAAGGACTGACGTTAATGGCTACCGGGATGGCAGTGGTTTTTTCATTCCTCGTAATCCTGATTTATGTAACTAAATTTATATCCACCATCGTATCAAAATTCTTTCCTGAAAAACCGCTGCCGGTAAAACTGGCTGCCCAGGCAGCGCATCCGGTACCGTCTGCCAAACCTGCGGCAGCCGGCTTTGATGGAAGACAAAATGAAATCGCCGCGGCGATCGCTGCTGCTGCTTTTCAGCGAAGGCAGTAACCAGGACTGCATCACCTGAAAAAAGACTAAAGAAACAAGCCCTGCAGCGGTGACAGCAGAAGATGTTCTGTAACCGACATTTTTACGGGTTAAGGAGAATGTATGAAAAAACGTGTTGAATTTATGGTAACGGCATTCCGCGACGGTTTTCAGTCCGTGTATGGGGCCCGGGTGTTTACGAAAGATTTTCTGCCGGCTGTTGAAGCAGCTGCTCACGCAGGAATCAAGCACTTCGAAGCAGGCGGAGGGGCTCGTTTCCAGTCACTGTATTTCTACAGCAATGAAGACGCTTTCGACATGATGGACCAGTTCCGGCAGGCTGCAGGACCGGATGCCGACCTTCAGACCCTGGCCAGGGGAGTTAATGTAGTAGGGCTCGATTCCCAGCCCCGGGATGTTATCAACCTGCACGCTAAATTATTTAAAAAACATGGAATTTCGACTATCCGAAATTTTGATGCATTGAATGATGTTGACAACCTCATCTATTCCGGACAGTGCATTGTTGATGCAGGACTGCGCCACGAGGTCTGCGTAACCATGATGGCCCTTCCCCCGGGAGCTTCGGGCGCCCATGATCCCGATTTTTACGAAGCTACTCTGAAAAAGATTCTCGATGCCGGCATTACGTTTGATTCGGTCTGCTTCAAGGATGCCTCGGGAACGTCAACACCAAAAGTTGTGTATGATACCATCAAACGGGCAAGAAAGCTGCTCGGCAAAGAGGCAAAGATTGTCTTCCACTCTCACGAGACGGCCGGCGTGTCAATTCAGCAGTATATGTCTGCCCTGGAAGCCGGCGCAAGCCAGATAGATTTGTCGATGGCTCCCGTTTCCGGCGGTACCTGCCAGCCCGATATTATCACCATGTGGCATGCGCTGCGCGGCACAAATTTTGACCTGGGCATCGATATTAACAAGATCATGGATGCCGAAGAGGTATTCAAAGAGTGTATGGCCGACTATTTTCTCCCCCCTGAGGCCACTATGGTCAATCCGCTTATACCGTTCTCTCCCCTGCCCGGCGGTGCGCTGACAGCGAACACCCAGATGCTCAGGGATAATGATCTGATGGACCGCTATCACGAGATCACTATGGCAATGGCCGAGGCTATCGAGCGCGGCGGTTTTGGAACATCGGTAACCCCGGTCTCCCAGTTCTATTTTCAGCAGGCTTTCAATAATGTGATGTTTGGCCCCTGGAAAAAGATTGCCGAAGGATACGGTAAAATGGTTCTCGGGTATTTTGGCAAGACCCCGCTCCCCCCCGCCCCGGAAGTAATCAAGCAGGCTCAGGAACAGCTGGGCAAGGAACCGACAACCAAGCTGGTAGTTGATATTAACGATGCTGATCCGACCAAGGGCGTTGCTGCCGCCACTGCGATGCTCGAGAAAGAGCATCTGCCTGTAACCGATGAGAATGTATTTATAGCGGCTGCATGCAAGGAGAAAGGCATACAGTTTCTCAAGGGTGAGGCTAAGAGCAATGTCCGCAAGAAAGAACCGGAAAAGGACGCAGGTGCACCTGCGTCGGCTGCTGCCCCCCCTGCGGCTAAAGCACCCGCTCCGGATGCCTACACTGTTACGGTCAACAATATACCCTACGCGGTCAAGTTCCAGGGTGATATTGCTGTAGTAAATGGCGTTGCATACAGTTTTGCTGTTAAGGAAGGAATTGATGCATCGGCCCGGCAGCCTGCTGCGGCGGCACCGGCTCCGGCACCTGTCAGCGGTGGTGCGAATATTGATGTATATGCCCCCATGCCGGGTCTCATTCTCCGTCTGATCAAGCAGGAAGGAGATTCGGTCAAGGATGGTGAACTGATAATGGTGATGGAAGCCATGAAGATGGAGACCGAAATATTCGCCCCATGCGACGGGGTAATTAATTCCATCAATGTTCTGCAGGGAGATCAGAAGAAAGCCGGTGACCTGCTTGCGGTAATCAACTCCGGATCTCCAGCTGCTGCCGCTCCGCAGACGACGACTGCGGCCCCATCCCCCCCTACTTCTCCTCAGCCGGCATCAAAACCGGCTGCAGCCCCTGCCCCCACGGTTAATACGGGACCGGGTACGGAAATTACCGCTCCCATGCCGGGCCTTATTCTCCGAATTGAAAAGAATGTCGGCGATACTATTGCCGATGGCGATCTGGTTCTTGTTATGGAAGCTATGAAAATGGAGACAGAGATTTACGCTCCCTGCGCCGGAACTGTCTCTTCTATAAATGTAAGCCAGGGCGAACAGAAACGGGCCGGCGACCTGCTTGCCGTTATCAACTAGGTAAGCAGAGAAGGAGTCAATTATATGGATTTTGGACGTGCATTAATGGAATTCTGGCGATCCACCGGAATCATGAACTTCACCTGGGGACAGGTGGTCATGATCGTGGTCGGGCTGGTTCTGCTTTATCTGGCCATTAAGAAAAAGTTTGAGCCGCTGCTGCTGGTGCCTATCGGGTTCGGAGCGATCCTGGCAAATATCCCGCTGGCAGAGATTGCCAATTATGCGGAAAATGGGTTTATCGGGCTTCTCTACCACATGGGTGTGGAAACCGGGTTGTTCCCGCTCCTTATTTTTATGGGTGTTGGTGCTATGACTGATTTTGGCCCGTTGATTGCGAACCCCAAAACATTAATTCTTGGGGCGGCGGCGCAGTTCGGTATTTTCGTCGCACTTCTAGGAGCCCTGGCCCTGGGGCTTACTCCCTGGATCAATTTTGATCTTTTTGATGCCGCATCAATCGGTATCATCGGGGGAGCTGACGGCCCGACTGCGATTTATGTTACCAGCCGGCTTTCTCCGGACTTGCTGGGGCCGGTAGCGGTTGCGGCATATTCCTATATGGCGCTGGTTCCCATTATTCAGCCGCCGATCATGAAGTTGTTCACTACCAAGCAGGAACGTCAGATCAAGATGGAGCAGCTTCGGCATGTAACCCAGCTGGAAAAGATTCTTTTTCCGATTGGCGTGCTGATTCTCTGCATCATTCTGCTGCCTTCGGCAACTCCGCTTATCGGGGCTTTGATGTTCGGTAATCTGGCTAAGGAATCGGGCGTTGTCAATCGTCTTTCTGATACTATGCAGAATGCTCTGATCAATATTGTCACAATTTTCCTCGGACTTTCAGTCGGTTCCAAGATGCAGGCTGACCAGTTCCTTAAGCTGGAAACTCTGGGAATCCTTATTCTGGGTTTGGTCGCCTTCAGCATTGGAACTATGACCGGTGTACTGCTTGCCAAATTGATGAACAAGCTCTCCCGCCATAGTCAAATCAACCCGCTTATCGGGGCTGCCGGAGTATCTGCCGTACCCATGGCTGCCCGGGTTGTAAACAAGGTCGGCCAGGAAGAAAATAAACACAACTTTCTGCTCATGCATGCCATGGGGCCGAATGTTGCCGGAGTTATCGGGTCTGCGGTCGCTGCTGGTATTTTGCTGGCAATAGTTCCAATCATCTCCGGAGGCTGATAACCAGACTCCTGGAAAAGTGCAGCCCCCCTTTTTTTGAGGGGGGTTTTCATTTTACAACATAATATAAGCCAATTTCAAAATGCTTCGCATTTTTGGAAATTGGCTTATAAAAACGGCCTGCCGAGTTGGCAGGCCGAAGAGACTGAGAGCTATGAGACGAGCTCTGAAACCTGATCAATCGTAGAGCAGACCCTTAATATCGTCGTCATCCATGTTGTCTTTATTGTAGAACTTGGCGCCGGTATCAACATCAGCAACCGACTCACCTTTGTAGGCTTTATATGCTAATTCAACAGCCTTGTAGCCAATCGAATAGGGATCCTGAGTAATTGAACCAAGGAAGTATTCCTGGCGTACGGCATTTTTCTGACCTTCACCAGCATCATATCCGATAACCACAACGCCCGGGTATCTTGAAGGCAGATCAGCCCCGTCATTAGTAGCTGCAAGCAGCCCCTTAACCGTTGCTTCATTAGAACAGAAAATACCAAGAACATTATCGCTGGCCACTTTGTTCAGAATCGCAGTTGAAGCTGCGGCAGCATCAGTAGCAGCTGCAGAGGCAGGAACAACCATTTCAATCATAACCTTGCTGCCGCTTGTGGGACTGTCAGCAGCTATATAAGCCGGATTTCCCATAACCTTGACATCAGCAGCTGAAAGGGCTGTGTTATCGGCAATCAACTTAACCATTGTGTCTCTGAACCCCTTACCGCGGCTCAGCAGAGATTCACCGGCAGCATCCTGATTCATAACAACAATCTTCACCGGATTAGAAGCAGTAGCCTTCTCGATATCACCCTTAATCACCTCGAACATCTTCTCAGCAGCCATACCGGCAGCATTGTAGTTGTCTGTAGAAGCATTTGCCCAGATCGATCCCTCGGGAGCCTCAGGAACACCAGAGTCAAAGCCGATAACCGGAATACCCTTGTTCAGAGTTTCCTGGAGCTGATCAAGCACCGAACTGGTATTGAGCGCCGCCAAAGCAATAGCGACAGGATTCTTAGCCATAGCGCTGTTCAGCATTTCAACCTGATCCTGCACATCACTCTCAGAAGCAGGGCCCTCAAAAGTAATGTCAACATTATAGGTATCTGCTGCTGCGTTGGCACCAAGCTTAACCTGCTGCCAGAAATCGTGCTGCTCCCCTTTGGAAACAACAGCGATGTAGGGCTTCCCGCCTTCAGCTGCTGCCTGGGCAAACAGAGAAACTGAGAGAGAAACCATCAGTACCATAGCCAGAAGCACGATACCAATCTTTTTAGAAATCTTCATATGATCCTCCTCTAAAATCCCGGAAAATACCTCTCCGGTTTTATCAAAACACACTATGTAATGCATCTTTCCCGATGCCTTACTGCCGCCACTTTATATCAGCTGCCGTCAGCTTTTATTCAGATTCTGGTGAAACTCACGCTCAGAAACCTTCTCCTCAGCCAGAATACTCGCCTTTTCAGCCTTTTCCTCAGCCTTCAGCCGACGGAATTCATTCTTCATATTCCTTTTCATCTCTGTTATCTGTTTCTTGAGAGAGGCACCCTTCGCAGTATCAGAACCGGCAAGCTGCAGATCTTCCCTGAGCTTTGTAATCTTACCGAGCATCTCTTCACGATACGCATCAGCCGGAGTCAGAATCCTGACCTCCGAAGCCTTCTTGTTACGGTAAATATCCAGTAGAACAGCACCAATAACAACCACTCCCGTAAAGAACGTCTGATAGTGAGCCTGCAGATCCATTGACGGCAGTCCGCTCCTCAGCACACTCATGATATAGACCCCAATCAGGGTTCCGAAAACTGATCCGATCCCCCCGGAGAGAGAAGTGCCGCCAATAACCGCTCCGGCAATCGCATAAAGCTCAAAACCCTGCCCCTGGGCCGGCATGACCGTAGTATAGACCGCAGCAAAAGAGATACCGCCGATACCAGCCGTAAACCCGCTCACCACATAGGCCATCATCTCCCATTTCTTCACATTGACCCCGGAGAGCCTTGCAGCCTCCTTATTGCTGCCTATAGCAAAAATGTAGCGCCCCATCTTGGTCTTTGTAAGAACTATGAAAGCCAGAACAGCCACCCCAAACAGGACAATAGCACCGGTTGGAATCGAATTATTATCCTCGTTGATAAACTTGAATATACTTTTAAACCAGCCGTCATCGGAGGATCGGGTAGGAAATGTTGCACTGCGCACATTCGAGACAATAGAACCGACCCCCATCGAAATCATCATCGTTCCGAGCGTTGCGATAAACGGGGGAAGCTTCAGCCGGGATACCATAATTCCATTGAAAAAGCCGAAAGCTGTGGCAACAACCAATATCAGAATCAGGGAAATCCCCATAGGCCATCCCCAGGATTTGTAGGCCGTGCCTCCGATAATTGCCGCACACATCATCACTGTGCCGACGGAAAGATCAATTCCACCGGTAATAATAACAAAGGTCACCCCGATAGCAAGAAATCCGATATAGTAGGATGAATCCAGAATATTGACCAACGTTGTATATGAGAAAAAATTTCTGCCAAAAAAACCAAAAAACACGTACAGGATAACCAGCGCGGCAGGAGCCAGAAATTTCTGCATGCCAATTTCCTTCATACTCTCAATCCATTTTTTCTCTTTTCCGATGCTTTCCATTATCGATTACTCCTGATTGCGCAGCGTTGCAAAGTGCATGATTTTTTCCTGGCTAGCCTCTTCAATAGCAAGGGATCCAGTAACCCTGCCCTCACACATGACCATAATCCGATCACTCATACGCAGGATTTCGGGAAGTTCAGATGAAATCATAATGATCGCCTTCCCCTCTTTCGTCAGCTCATTCATCAATGTATAAATTTCACTCTTAGCACCGACGTCTATTCCGCGAGTCGGTTCATCAAAAATCAAAATTTCACTATTCTTGATCAGCCACTTAGCTATGACCACTTTCTGCTGATTTCCTCCGGACAGGTTTCTCAGCAGCTGGTCAATACTGGGAGTCTTGATTTTCAATTTATTGACATATTCTTCGGTTATTCTGGCAATTTTCCTGGCGTGAATAAACAAACCCTTCTCAAAATCCTCATAAGAGGCCATTATTGCGTTACCGGCCACACTGAGATTGAGGGCAAGTCCGTACCGTTTCCGATCTTCGGACAAATACCCGATCCCATGCGATACCGCTTCCATCGGCGACTTGATTCTGATCGGTCTGCCGTGAATTTCCACCATGCCGCTCTCGATAGGATCGGCCCCGAACAGGGCTCGGGCCGTTTCGGTCCTGCCGGCTCCCATCAAGCCGGCAAATCCAAGAATTTCCCCTCGGTGCAGGTCAAAACTGACATCCTGCACCATTTTGCCGGCCGTCAGTCCCCGAACCTGAAGTACTGTTTCCGCATCCTCGGGAACATTGCTTTTTGCCTTCGGTTTCTCATAAATAACCCGGCCGACCATCATGTTTATAATCTGCTCTTTTGTAATATCTTTGGTATTGGCTGTACCGACGTACTCCCCGTCCCGCAGAACAGTAACCCGGTCAGTTATCTTATTAATCTCATCCATTCGGTGCGAGATATAGATCATCGCTACCTGCTTTTCTGCAAGGTCCCGCATAATGGTGAAAAGTTCCTGAATCTCCGTCTCGGTGAGGGCTGCTGACGGTTCATCAAGGATGAGAACCTGCAGATTGTGGGAGACAGCCTTTGCTATTTCAACCATCTGCTGTTTGCCGACGGTGAGATTTCCCAGAGTTTCTGTAGGATCGATATTCATATTAAGACGCTTGAAAAGATCTGCAGCCCGCTGATTCTGGTCCTTCTCGTTCAGGAACAGTCCCCGGGCCTTGGTTGATTCCCGGCCGATGTAAATATTCTGGGCAACGGTAAGATGGTCCATCATGTTCAGTTCCTGATGGATAATACCGATCCCCATCTGCAAAGCCTGCTTGGGATTGCGTGGATTGAACAATTTACCGAGAAAATGGATTTCACCTGAATCTTTCGGATAAATACCGGTCAACGCCTTCATGAGGGTGGACTTGCCCGCTCCATTTTCTCCCACCAGAGCATGTATTTCTCCTGCCTGAAGTTCAAAATTCACTCCCTTCAAGGCATGCACACCCATGAAACGCTTATCAATTTTTTTCATTTCGAGAACTGTCTCGCTCAAAACCGTTTCTCCTGACTGTAAATGGATAGCAGCAGGGATAAGCCTGAAGACTCACTGCTCAGCGTATAGTCTAGAACAGGTTTTTTGATAAAAACATGGATGATTCTGACCGGAACATTGAAAATTCTCATCATAGGCCAACTGCAAATTGCTTCGCATTTTTTAACATGTGAGGCTCTTGCAAAAAGCAAGAGCGACGATTTGGAGCCAATTTCAAAAATGCGAAGCATTTTGAAATTGGCTCATGTTAACACTTTTTGTCAAATTCAGGTCACCTTCCTCAAAAAAAACGGGAACCCGATGGAACCGGGAACCCTGACGGCAGAACTGAGACGAGTAACCTGAGGCTAAAGAATTGAGAAGGTTTGCCGGAAAATCTACGCGCCAAGGACAAAGAAGACGATTCCGGCAATACCGACAATGATGCCGAAAATATTCATGATCTTTGCCGCCGTCTCATCCTTGATTTTATCACCGCCCAGCTTCGCTTTAGCAAGCTTCCAGATAATCCCTTCCTTTTTCCAGGCTGTGTAGAGAACCAGCACAGTATACAGAATCGCCGCGATACCGCCTATTGTCCATCCGCTCATATCTCCCCTCCATTATTGTAATACCTGGCAGCACAGAAGCCGCTACATTGAGCGCAGCCCCAGCTTGATCTTTTTCGATGATATAATGAGGAACACCAGAGACAACGCCAACGTCAGCCCGGCATTGATCCCGAAGTCTCCCCACCCGGCATGCAGATTAAAGATGCCGTCAAAGGCTTTGTACATCCAGTAAAATGGCGACCACCAGAGAAAAAACTGCCACTTATCGGGAATAAACAGCGAACCGGCAAAGGAAACAACAAGGGGAAGAAACGAGAACTTCATCATGCCGATAGCGGCGATCTGATCCTTGGCAGCAACGCCTATCAGAAACCCTATAATCAGTCCCGATATCAGTCCGGGAATCCACATCGCCAGAACCATCAGCAGATTGACCGGATAGATTCCCAGCATGAATATAATAACGTACATCTGAAACAGAGCCGCTGCAGAACCGAACAGCGCTTTACCCAATATCAGTTCCGGGATGGTGAGCGGAGAGACGTTAAGGGCGCTCATGGTATTCGACTCTTTTTCCTCAACAAGCGAGAGTCCGACCATAAAGCCTGGTATGGCAAGGATATACAACATGATAAAAAGCGATCCGGCCGTTCTGAACGGAGATTCGCTCTTACCCAGATCATCCAGACGCACATCAAAATTCATAGCCTTTCTGCCGAAAAACGCATCCAGGAGCATAGCCCCGGTCATATCGGTTCCTTCACTCTCATTCCCCTGCAGGAGAATACCGTAATCATCTGCCGCTGGTCCGGTTTTATCAAATCCTATCACCTCATCCAACTGTTCAACCCGCTCCACCAGTGCCTCCCGATCGGCATGTACAGATACCTGCCCGTAGTTCTCGAGAAAACTGATCAGCTCCGTATCCATCGCTTCGGTTACCGCAAATTTTACGGTAATCTCATTGCTTTTCGGCGTAACTGCCGTTATGACAATTGCCATGACAAAGGGCATAATCACCATAATCAGAAACATGGAATCCCTCATCCCGCTGCGGATATCCCTTCCGGCAACCTTCATTACACGTTTAATTTTCATACATTCCTCCCCCTGTCAGCTTTTCGTCCGCAGGGCTCGTTCATAAGCGAATCTGGAAATTCCGAAGAGCACTATCCCTTCGACAGCCAGCAGCAGCGCTCCCCGATAGACTCCGGCACTCCCGTAAACAGGAATAACCGCATCCCTTGCCGCAAAAAGCATGGTATACGTCGGCAATACCCGTACCCACACCGGTGAAAAATTGGGGAACATGTAGGTGATCAAAGGGAGCATCAGCAGAAACATCAGCGCAAAGACCAGCATCATCGCTTTCTGGAGAGAGTTGAAAAATGCGCCAAAAGCCAGTCCTATTGAGGATCCGAGAAATGAGCCTGCGGTAATAATTACCAGAAGCAGCCAGTAGTTTGCATTGAAACCTCTGATCAGCAGGGTCATGGAAAATGACGAGATGAGTCCAAGAACGACCATTACCAGGACCTTCGAAAGCAGATGCTCGGTAAGTCCTCCGGGAGAAATCATATAGGCGGTATGCATCCGCTGATCTTTTTCGGCAAAAAGCATCACGGCCAGAAGGAACATGCCTATCAGTGACGATTCCATCACCAGAAACACCGGCAGGAAGGTGTCACGGTAGGGCAGATTGCGGAGCTCCGGATGCAGGAATTCTGTCTTGAAGTCCGTAGGGTACTCCTCCATGGCGGCCGATATGCCCATAGACAACCCGATATTAAGCTGAAGTTCTACCAGCCGGGCCCATTTTCCCTCTGCACTTCCCGGTGAAACTATGGTTATACGGGGTTTCGCTGCAGCTGACTCGCCCCGCTCGATTATCAGCCCATAGGATGACGGGTTATTCTCCATCTCCGCATAAACAGCGTCCCGGCTGTCCAGCCGCACCAGTTCCTCACCGCTCCCGCTGCCCATCTCCTGCTCCATAGCCTCTTCAAGGCCCGGAATTGATCCGAAGGCAGGATCGACATACTGGTAGACGGTGATCTGCTGGTAGGCTTCAGGCAGCAGGAAGCGGATAAAGACAAAGAATATGATTACGGTTGCCAGGGTAATCCACAGATAATGGGTCCGATAGCCTATCCGCCAATCCTTTTTGAAATTAAGCAGCAGGTTCTTCATATCAGTCAAGCCCCCTTCCTGTCAGCTCGATAAAGACATGTTCGAGCGTCGCCTCCTTTGAATGGACGGTTTCCACCTTCCCTTCTTTCATGAGGACATGCAGTCTCTCCCAGCCGGTATCATCAATAAGCGATATCTGCTCCTCTGCTGTTCTGCCGTTATCCTTATATTCGACATTGATGATTTTCTGTCCGTACCTGAGCTTCAGGTTGCGCGGGGTATCGAGAACCACGATCTTCCCCTCATCGAGAAAAGCGACGCGGTCACAGAGCTCATCGGCAATATGCATATCATGGGTAGTAAGAAATATCGTTGTACCGCGGTCCTTTATCCCCTTGATGACATTCTTGATATTCCGGGCCGAAGTCGGGTCCAGACCGGAAATCGGTTCATCCAGGAAGAGCATTTCCGGATCGTTGAGCAGGGACCGGGCAAAGATCAGCCGCTGCTTCATTCCTTTGGAATACTCACCTACTTTCATATTGACGGCCTCCTCGAGACCTGCCAGTTTCAGAAGCTCACCGGGATCCCGGGTAGGGACATCAAACAGTCCGGCAAAATATTCGAGATTCTCGAGTCCGGTAAGCTTGTTGTAGGCATTGGCTATCTCGAACGAGACGCCGATTTTGTTGAAGAATTTGCTTTTCTGGCCGTTCACATCGATCCCGGCTACGCTCGCCGAACCCTGCTGCATGGGAAGCAGCCCGGTCAGAATCTTCTGGGTAGTAGATTTTCCTGCCCCGTTGGGACCGAGGAAGCCGAAGGTCTCCCCCTTGCTTACAGAAAAGGAAATACCATCAACGGCATAATCCTTCCCGCCATTGTATGAGTACCTGAGATTTTTCACTTCCAACATGCGTCTTCTCCTTATGTTGCTGCTGCCAGTTTTTATATCCAGCAGACATTATTCTTACAGAGCCCTTTCACTGGTATTCCTCTTTGTAGAAGAGTTTCCTGACATACCCGAAAAACTCCTGAGATCCGCTGAAAGCGGCTTCTACATCGATGCTGCCCTCTTCCTGCTTGATTTTTTCAATAAGGGTGTTACCGTACCCTTCAAACATCCATTTTATGGCATCCAGGGATCGTGGTTCAGCCAATTCATCACGGAAAAACGTCCAGTCCACATTGTCGAAAAGACGGTCGAAAATATTGAGCGCCAGCAGGTCCCGGGTTTTCATCAGCTCATTCATGATATCAGGCGGAGTATCAACAAACATCTGCTGAAAAAAGCCGAACATGGTCGGGTAGTAACTGTTTATTTTCATTTTGAATTCGACAACTTCCCAGAGGCGTGAAATCACATCCCGATTGTCTAGATCCACTTCACGATTGAAACGATCCATAAAGTAGCCCATTGCCCAGTCAAACAGATAGATAAAGAGCTGTTTTTTGTTCCCGAAATAGTGGAAGAGAATGCCTTTCGAAATTCCGGCTCTTTTGACGATTTCATTTGTGGAGGCTTGTTTGTATGATTTTTCGGAAAATTCCGCCAGGGCAGCATTGAGAATTATCTGCTGTTTTTCGCTGTCAAGCTGCTCAAACTTACTGTACACGGCAAAGCTCCTCCACCGGGCAGGTAATAGATTATACTGATCATCTCCAACACATTGACCGGTATGGTCAATACAAAGATAGCACGGTTGACCAGTGCGGTCAATATCATTGTTCATCTTTGTGCAAAAAAAAAGGTTTTTCATTCTACTTACTTTTCCTGACAAAAAAGCTCTTTTTTGTCTATAAAAAATTGAAGAAACTTTCATCTTGTGCTACAGTTGGGCACAGCAACTGTCTGATATGTAATAGGAGGAATAGATGGGACTCAATCTGATTGTTCTCGTCAAGCAAGTGCCTGACACCCAGAACATAACCGGGGAGGCCATGAAAGAAGACGGAACCGTCAATCGTGCCGCGCTGCCCGCAATATTCAACCCGGAAGACCTGCATGCGCTCGAAGCGGCACTCACCCTGAAAGACAGCATTTCCGGAACAACCGTTCATGTTATTACGATGGGACCCCCTTCGGCCATCCAGGTCCTCAAGGAATCACTCTATCGCGGGGCGGACACCGTAGCGCTGGTCTCTGACCGTAAATTTGCCGGTGCCGATACCCTCGCGACATCTTACGCCCTCAAGTGCGCAATAGAAAAGATCGGAGCCTACGATATCGTTTTCTGCGGCCGTCAGGCAATCGACGGCGATACAGCCCAGGTCGGCCCCCAGACCGCGGAAAAGCTGGGGATAAACCAGATAACCTGTGTATCGAGCATAGAAAAAGTTGACCCGGAGAAAAAAATAATCATCGCCAACCGCTCCATCGAAGGGGGGTTTGAACAGGTTCAGGCACCCTTCCCGGTTCTGCTGACCATTACCGACGAAGGCTACCATCCGCGCCCGCCATCGGTTATCAAAGTCATGACCTATAAGAACGCCTCAGCGGAGATGAGCGACGAACAGTATGATGAATCCTATATTGATGCAGGGGTGGAACGAAAAACCGGACAGCCCATCAGTCTCTGGGATATCGGCGCCATCGGGGCGGATCCGGAGAGCTGCGGACTGGCAGGATCTCCGACCAAAGTAAAAACCATAGAATCCGTCATCCTGAAATCAGGTGATATCCGGATGATTGAGAACACAGATGATGCGATAGCAGGTATGGTGCACGAGCTGATAGCCGACCATACCCTGGGATAAAGGAGAGAGCCGTGAGTAAACAAAACAGCGTTATGGTCTTCGTCCAGCAGGACGACGGACAAATTGCCGAAGTAAGCATTGAGCTCCTCTGCAAAGCCCGCGAACTTGCCGACCGGCTCAAGGTCCAGGTTACCGGAGTTCTGATCGGCAAAGATGTCGAGAATCAGGCAAAAAACCTGCTTTCGTACGGAGTGGACGAAATGTTCATAGTCCAGGACAGTCGGCTCGAACACTACACCCCCATTCCCTATACAAAACTGATGGCGGGGATTATCCTGAAACAGAAACCGCAGATTGTCCTCTATGGTGCAACGACTGCCGGCCGGGATCTGGGCCCGAGAATTGCCTCCCAGCTTAAAGTCGGACTGACCGCAGACTGCACCGACCTGCAGATTGGCGACCACACGGTGAAGGGGGTGGCATATACTGACATTCTCTACCAGATTCGCCCGGCATTCGGCGGCAATATTATTGCGACTATCGTTTCCCCGGAGAAAAAGCCGCAGATGGCTACCGTTCGCGAGGGGGTCATGAAACTGACCACCCCTGATCCCGGTTATAAGGGAACCGTAACAGAAGTCAAGGCTGCTCTTGAAGAAAGCGATTTTCCTTCGGTCATTATCCAGCGGATAAAGGAAGAAAAGCTGGTCAATCTGAAAGGAGCTCAGGTTATCGTTTCCGGAGGCATCGGGGTTGAGACAAAGGAGAATTTCAAACTGATATACGACTTGGCCCGCACCCTTGGGGCAGAAGTCGGGGCATCCAGAGCTGCCGTCGACGCGGGTCTGATTCCCAAGGATCACCAGGTAGGACAGACAGGCACTACCGTCAGACCAAAGCTCTATATAGCCTGCGGTATTTCGGGATCAGTCCAGCACCGGGCGGGGATGGATGAATCTGCCCGCATTATCGCCATAAACAGCGACCCGGAAGCACCGATATTTCAGATAGCACATTACGGGATAATCGGAGACTTGAAGGACGTGATACCGAGATTTATCAAAGCATTCAAGGCAAAGGGCTAAAGGGAGAACAGCATGGAAAATTACTTTTTGGACAATGACGATATTCTGTTCCAGTTGGAACATCTGGATCTTGACCGAGTGATCACCTACAGAGAAGACAATTTCAAGGAAGCCGACCGGTACGCCTATGCTCCATCCGATACTGCCGATGCCCGAGACTCCTATCGCAAGGTTCTGGAGATTGTCGGAGAGATAAGCGGCGAAACACTGGCTCCGCTGGCGGCGGAGATCGATGAGGAAGGGGTCGTCCTGGAAAACGGGGAAGTCCGCTACGCAAAAGGAACTAAGCAGGTTCTCGACATGTTCGGCAAGGCCGATCTGATGGGCTTCTGCATGCCCCGGAAATATGGAGGCCTCAACTTTCCCACTATCATGCTGACCATAGCCGGTGAAATCGTTTCCCGGGCCGACGCCTCATTTCTCAATTTCGGCCTGCAGCAGGATATCGGTGAAACGCTTAACAAGTTCGGCTCGGAACAGCAGAAGGCTGAAGTACTGCCCAAGCTGACCTCGGGGGAGTGGGGCTCTTCCATGATTCTCACCGAGCCCGATGCCGGCAGCGACCTGCAGGCGGTTAATCTGCGGGCCCACCAGGATGAGCACGGAAACTGGTACCTGAGCGGAGTCAAACGCTTCATAACTAACGGCAACGGTAAAGTCGGGCTTGTCCTGGCCAGAAGCGAGGACGGGCAGACGGGAGCTCGCGGACTCTCGTTTTTTCTCTACAAGCGTGATGAGCACATGAAAATCCGTCGTCTCGAGCAAAAGCTGGGAATTCACGGTTCGCCGACCTGCGAGCTGCAGTTCATCAACGCCCCGGCCACCCTGGTGGGAGAACGCCGGAGGGGACTGACCAAGTACACCATGTGGCTGATGAACAGCGCCCGCCTGGGAATCGCATCCCAGGCACTCGGTATTGCTGAAGCCGCCTACCGTGAGGCGGATAAGTATGCACGGGAGCGCATCCAGTTTGGTAAAACGATTCGGGAGCTCCCCCCTGTCTATGAGATGCTCACAGAAATGCGGGTCGGCATAGAAGCCGGACGCACCCTCCTCTATGAAACGGCCATCATTGTCGATCTGAAGGAAGGACTTGAGCACATGAAGGAGAAATACCCCGAGCGGGCCGGCGAGTTCAATTCGGATCTCAAGAAATATTCACGTTTGGCCAATCTGCTTACCCCGATGGTAAAGGCCTACACGACCGAACTGGCAAACAAAGCCGCTTATGACGGCATCCAGATTCACGGCGGGCCGGGCTACATGAAGGATTTCAATGCCGAGCGTCACTACCGGGATGCACGGATTACCAATATTTATGAGGGCACAACCCAGCTGCAGGTTGTTGCCGCCATCGGGGGGGTCACCTCCGGCACGGCCTCAGCCGCGCTCGATGAATACGACGAAGAAGAGTACAACTATGCCCCCGAGCTGCTCAAAAAACTGCGCAAAACACGGATCGATTATGACAAGGCCCTTATCGGAGTCCGCGAGTCGGAAGATGAGGATTTTGTCACCTTTCACTCGAGACGATGCGTGGAGATGGCTACCGACCTTGTACAGGGCTACCTGCTGCTGCGGGATGCAAAATATTCTGCCCGAAAGCTGCGGATTGCTGAAATTTTCATCGAAAAGATGCAGACCAGGATCCATATGAACATGCACTATATACTAGACGGCGGATCTACGTTCCTGAAAAATTTTCAGGATGTGCTGGGCTGATTGATTGAGAAGCTGATAAAAAGCCTGCTTCAAGTATCTGTCATAAGACTGAACCGGAAGCAGGCTTTGCTTTTATCTTTGCAGCGCTACTGAATAAGATCTTCACTGACTCCTACAATACACATCCACTGAGCTTCCGTGCAAACCTCACCGTTCACTTTCACCACACCGGACTGCTTCAGCATAGCCCGGCTGACACGAAGATTCCTGATCTCGATAACTGCCCTGTCTCCCGGCTTAATCTCTTTCCGGAACTTCGCCTTATCAACGGTTGCCAGAAAAAAGAGCCCCTTTTCGGGAATGAGACCTGCCTGCTTAAGCCCGGCACCGCCGCACTGAGCCATCATCTCGATTACCAGTACGCCTGGAACTACGGGATAGCCCGGAAAATGTCCTGCAAAGTAGACCTCCTCACCGGTAAAGGTATATTCACCATGAATTTCTTCCCTGGTACAGAAGGTAAGCCGGTCAACAAATACAAACGGAGCCCTATGAGGCAGCAGATCATGGATAGTACGATATGTTTCAGCCATAATCCCTATTCCTTATACTCTTTTACAATAACAGCCCCGTTGTGCCCGCCGAAACCGAGTGATTCCGACAAAGCTGCCCGTATCCGTCCGGACACACCGACATTGGGAACATAATCCAGATCGCAGGCCGGATCTGCCTCGTTGAGGTTTATCGTAGCAGGAAAATACTGATCCCTGATAGCCAGTATCGAAATGATAAGCTCCACCCCACCGGCACCACCGATAAGGTGAGAGGTCATCGATTTGGTTGAGGAAACTTTCAGCTTATAAGCGTGTTCACCAAAAGCGAGCTTGATGGCTTTGGTCTCCATCGGATCGTTAACTGGAGTTGAGGTTCCATGGGCATTGATGTAGTCAATATCTTCAGGCTGCATACCGGCATCCTCCAGGGCAACTTTCATAGCTCGGGCTGCACCGGCGCCGTCAGGATTCGGAGCGGTAAGATGATACGCATCGCAAGTCTGCCCGTATCCGGCTATTTCCCCATAAATGCGGGCACCGCGAGCTTTAGCATGTTCAAGTTCTTCAAGAACGAGAATTCCAGCACCCTCGCCGATAATGAAGCCGTCCCGATCTTTGTCAAAAGGTCGACAGGACTCTTCCGGGCGATCGTTGTACGCTGTGGACAAAGCCTGAATCCGGCAGAAGCCGCCAATAGCCAACTGGGTTATTGCCGCCTCCGTTCCGCCGGTAACAGCAGCCTCGACAGTTCCGAGCCTGATGGCCTGATATGCGGCTCCGACCGCATCGGTTCCAGAGGCACAGGCGGTAGCAATCGTTGTACAGGGTCCGTGCAGCCCGAATTTTATGGCAATATTCCCGCCGGCTTCGTTGGTAATCATCTTGGGTATGGTCATGGGAGGAATACCCTTGTGGCCGCGCTGAAGAAGCTTGGTTACCCCCTCTTCAGCGATATCAAATCCGCCGATTCCATTTCCCAGATAGACGCCGACCCGTTCCGGGTTATAGCCGCCCTCGCCTTGGGGGCCGAATCCGGCATCAGCCATGGCTTCCACTGCCCCGGCAACGGCAAACTGGGAAAATCGGGCCATATTCCGGGCCTCTTTCTTATCCATAAAATCACTAGGGTTAAAATTCTTAACCTCACCAGCTACCTGCGAAGGATAGTCGGTCGGATCAATCTGCGTTATCCGGGCGATTCCCGACCGCCCCTCCTTAATTCCGGTCCAAAGGGCCTGCACGCTATGTCCAAGCGGGGTTATTGCTCCCATGCCGGTAACTACAACTCTTCTTCTATTGTCGCTCATAAACTTGTATCTCCTTATCTCTTATCGTCTTATCTATAGCATAACTGTCAAGCATGTTAATCTGTCACTACATTGCCATACCGCCGTCTACAGCAAGGACCTGTCCCGTTATGTAACCGGCCTTCTCTGAAGCCAAAAACTGCACAGCCCGGGCTATCTCTTCGGGTTTTCCAATCCGACCCAGCGGAATCTGTACTTTAAGTGCTTCCTGATACTCTTCCTTCAAGTCCTGCGTCATCTGAGTCGCCACAAATCCCGGAGCTATAACATTCACCCGGATATTCCGAGAGGCAAGTTCTTTTGCCAGACTTTTTGAAAACCCTATCAGGCCTGCCTTGGAGGCGGCATAGTTGGTCTGGCCCCCGTTGCCCATAATCCCGACAACCGATGAAATATTGATAATAGCCCCTTTGCGGGCTTTGGTCATGGATCTGGCCAGGGCCCGGCAGGCAATAAACGTTCCAGTCAAATTCACCTTGATAACATCATCCCATGCATCAGTCTTCATGCGCATGATGAGGCCGTCCCGGGCTATTCCTGCATTATTGACCAGCACGTCAACCGTACCGGCCTCACCTAGCACCTGCTTCACTGCTTCCTCGATCGAAGCTTCCTCGGCCATGTCGGTAGGAATCCACCTGAGCTTACCACCGGCAGCCTCAGCAGCGACGGCAATTTCGCCATGGTTCTCAGCCTCCGTCCTGCTCAGATACCAGACCGATGCTCCATCGCTGACAAAGAGTTCAACTATGGCCAATCCAATGCCTTTGGATCCTCCAGTTACCACAATATTCTGGTTCTGCCATTCACTGCCGCTCATATCAATCTCCCCTTAATTTCCTCTATTTTTAGCTATTTATGCTTTCCTGCATGGCTGCAATATTATTGACTGTACCAGCCGGACGACAGACAGCATCACTGCCGCTGTTTTTCCAGAGTCCCGCCAGAACTTTGCCCGGACCCGCTTCACAACAGACCGAAATTTCTCCCGAACCGGCAATATTCTTCATAAGCGTCGTCCAGCGGACTGGAGATATTTGCTGACGTACCAGATTCTCCTTCGCCTCAGCCCCGCTCGCGACCAGAGCGCCGGTAACGTTAGTATAGACTTTGCGTACGGGATCGGCAAAGGTAAAATCGGCAATCAGCTCCCGGAACTCCTCAGAAGCGGGAATCAGAAAGGGGGTATGAAACGGTGCACTCACCTTCAGGGGAATAATTCTGCGGGTACCTGCGGCTTTAAGCAGCTCGGTAAGCTGCTGTATTCCCTGCTCGACCCCGGCAACCACCACCTGGTTCGGACCGTTGTCATTGGCCGGATAGACATGCGCCAATCCCGACTCCCGGATGACAGCCTCAATTTCGGCAAAACTCTTGCCGATAACCGCAGCCATTCCGAGACTTCCATAGGAAGCAACCGCCTCAGCAGCGGCTTTGGCCATCAGCCGGCCGCGCATATTGGCAATGGTAAAAAGCGTCTGCAAATCATATATTCCGGCAGCGTAATAGGCTGAAAGCTCTCCAAGACTGAATCCCGCATATACCGGTTCAGCTCCCCCGCCCCCGCCGGTCTCATTCGAGCCAAGCAGTCCCCGTTCTGCAAGAACGGCATGCGCAGCAGCACTCACCAGCGTAACCGCTACCTGAGTATTGTCAGTATTCTTCAAGTCAGCTTCAGATCCGTTGAATATCAGGTCCTTCAAATCCCTGCCGGCAGCATCGGAGGCCTGAACGAATATATCCCGCACAGTTTCCGATGCCTCATACAAATCTCTTCCCATTCCTTCATACTGAGCCCCCTGACCGGGGAAAAAGCACACTATTTTTTTCATAGCTGGTTAATCCTTTTCATATCTGCTTTTATCTGACCACAATACCGATATCTGAACTATATTACCGATAATCGCTTACCAGGTAAACAGGTTCCCGCCATATGTCAAGCCGGCCCCGAATCCAACCGTCAGCACCACATCCCCGGGACGCAGAAGGTTTTTCCCCTGCATTTCCGAAAGGGCTATGGGAATCGAGGCTGCTGAGGTATTGGCCAGATCCTCAATATTCATAAAAAACTTATCCAGCGGTATTTTCAGGCGCTTTGCTGCAGCCTGAATTATCCGACTGTTTGCCTGATGGGGCACGATCCAGTCAATATCATCATAAGAAAGCTCATTCCGCTCCGCCAGCTCCTTTATTATATCACTGACAGCCTTTACCGCAAAGTTGTAGACCCTGCGGCCATCCATGTGAAGCGACACGTCTTCTTTCTTTACCATTCCTCCGCGAATAGGATTTCGTGACCCCCCGGCAGGAACCGTAAGCGAGTCGTAGCCGGTTCCGTCCGTGTAGAGAACCGAATCGATAATCCCCGGTCTGGTGAATTTCCGGCTGCTGCGGTCCTCCAGCTGAAAGGATGATGCTTCCGATGAGATTACTGCGCATCCGGCTCCATCCCCGAACAGTACCGCAGTATCGCGATCGTCCCAATTCACAATGCTCGAAAGCTTTTCAGCCCCGATAACCAGAATATTCTTCATATGACTGTCTTTCATGAAAGCCATGGCAATCTCGAGAGCATAGATAAATCCCGTACATCCGGCAGTTACGTCGAAGGCCGGGATCTTTTTCAGCCCGAGGGCCTGCTGCACTACGCAAGCGGTTGCCGGGAACCCCACATAATCGGGGGTAGCCGTAGCCACTACAATACAGTCAATATCCTGCATATCCATTCCCGCCCGCTCTACCGCACTGCGGGCAGCTCCGACAGCAAGATCGGAGGTCGCCTGAGAATCTTCAGCAAGATGACGCGCTCCTATCCCGGTATGGGACCGGATCCATTCATCGGAAGTATCAACTGTTCTGGACAGTTCTTCATTTGTCACGCGCCTTTCCGGAATCCAGGCACCGAAAGAACGTATATATACCGGAAGCAAATTTTCTTCTTTCATACTATCTCCTACAGTTATTGAGTTATCAAGGTGAATCAGTTCTTACAACAGGCACAAATGAAAGGTATCGATACCCCAGGGCAAGCGGCATTCCCGAAGGGAATGCTTGGGACCCGAGGCACTTCGTGCCTCCGTTCCGCCCCAAGGGGCGGGGTATCTCAACCTTGCGATCCCGGCACTCGCTCGGGAATGGAACCAACAAGTTGGTTCCGCTCCTCTCGCTTCGTTTGGGAATGACCAACCGCTGCATAATTTTCCCTGGGGGCAAAAGCATTCACCGCTGTTCACTCATGAATTCTCGTCCCATTCCTATTTTTTACAATTTATTGCAATTTGTCAATAATAACATGGGCGTATGGATTTGTAATTTACAAAAAATTGTTTCGCATGTACTGCGCCCAGGCTCTTTACTGTGCCCTGGCTCTTTCTTTCCCTTGACAATCATCCCGTTTCCCTATATTCAATAAGTGGAAATTGTCGGTCTCCATGAATTCCGGACCAACCTTAACCGGACTCTTTCCGTTCACAGTATCAGACAGCATCCAACCGGTCTGCCAGCCGGGAAAAGCTGAAACTATACGTAAAAGGACGTCTGCATGCCATCAGCAATATTCCCTCCCCTCACTTCTGATCTTGTCAGAGTACTTATCGATGCCGATACTATCCAGAATCGGGTAGATGAACTTGCAAAAACTATTACCGAAGACTACCAGAATGTCGATGAACTGGTAATTGTCGGCGTACTGAAGGGCTCGTTCATTTTCATGAGCGACCTTGCCCGCCGTCTCGGCATACCCCACACAGTCGATTTTATCGCGCTGTCAAGCTACGGCAATTCCGAACGATCTTCCGGAAACGTACGGATGATCATGGATGTCCGGGAAAATCTGGCCGGACGTCATGTCCTGATCATCGAAGATATCCTCGACAGCGGATACACGCTCGAATACCTGATCAGAAACTTTGAATCCCGACGCCCTGCATCGTTGAAAACCGTAGCGCTGCTCGACAAACCAGACCGGAGAATCGTCAATGTAGAACTCGACTACCTCGGATTTGAGATACCTGATGTCTGGGTTGTGGGATATGGTCTCGATTATGCGGAAAAATACCGGACCCTGCCGTATATTGCGGAGATGAAACCGGTAACCGCCTGACCCGGGTATCAGTAAAAACCGTTGGTCATTAATGCCTGAATCTTGTGGGAGGAACAACCATGGACAGCAAACTCTATGTCACCTATAACGATATTCACAAAGCAGTCAGAAAACTGGCCCGGGAAATAGAAGAATCCGGATTTGATCCCGACGTTATCGTTGCCATCGGTTCCGGCGGCTTCATCCCCGCCAGAATTATGAAAACCTTTATTAACCGGCCGATCTTTGCTGTCGGAATATCTTATTACGGTATAGACAACAAGCCTTCGGGCGTCCCCCAGAAGATCCAGTGGATCGACGAAGTGGAAAAAAAACTGGCCGGCAAAAAAGTCCTGCTGATAGATGAAGTGGACGATACGCGCGCGACTCTCAGCTATTGCGTCAGCGAGCTGCTCCGTCATCAGCCCCGGGAAATCGCCGTTCTTGTGATTCATAATAAGAAAAAGAAAAAAAATGCCGACTTCCCGGCAGAAATCCAGCGCTACTTTCCTGCTGTCGAGGTGGGGGACCAATGGATCAAGTATCCGTGGGATGCTGATGATATAGAAATGCATGATGCAAAGAACAAATCAATGGAGGAGAACAGAGTATGAGTGTAACCGCAATCGTTGGAGCTCAATGGGGCGATGAGGGTAAAGGCCGACTGGTGGACTACCTGGCCCAGAACGCCGATATGGTTATCCGCTACCAGGGAGGGGACAATGCCGGTCACACGGTCATTAACGAGCATGGAAAATTTGCCCTGCACATTCTTCCTTCCGGAATATTCAACCCCGAAACAATTTGTCTGGTAGGAGCCGGCACCGTTGTCAATTTCAACACCATGGAAAAGGAGCTGGCCGAAGTTGCCGCCACCGGCTTTACTGTAAGCAATCTCTATGTTGACAAACGGGCTCACTTAATCATGCCCTTCCATTGTCTTCTGGACGGAGCCGAAGAGGCCGGACGAAAAAAAGGCTGGGAAGTGGGTACCACCAAACGGGGAATTGGCCCGGTCTATTCGGACAAAGCTTCCCGGATCGGCATCCGTGCGGTAGATATACTCGACCCCGAACGCCTTACTGTGCGGCTTGAAATGCTGCTGCCCCGCAAGAACCGCGAACTCGCCTATTTCGGACTCCCCGAGGTAACAGTCGAGGAAATGCTGGAACTCTGCGCATCGTGGCGCGATAAATTCGGAGATATTATCATAGACTCTGTGCCGCTCGTCAGGGACGCCGTCCTTTCAGGTAAACGGATTGTGATGGAAGGCCAGCTGGGAATCATGCGCGATCTGGACTGGGGCATCTATCCCTACACCACAAGCTCAAGTCCGACAGCTGGAGGCGTCAGTTCCGGTGCCGGCATATCACCGCGCAGAATTGATACCATTATCGGCATTGTAAAAGCCTACTCCACCTCGGTCGGCGGCGGTCCATTCACGGTTGAGCTGTTCGATGAAACGGGTGACAAGCTCCGATCTATCGGCGGAGAATACGGAGCCACTACCGGAAGACCCAGACTGCTGCGGCTGGTTTGACGGTGTTGCCGCCGCTTATTCCTGCTGGATAAACGGTTTTACCGATATTGCCGTAACAAAGCTCGATGTACTCGACACCTTTGAAACCCTGAAAATCTGTACCGGCTACCGGGTGAATGGTGAGATTATAGATTACGTTCCCGAAACGGCTCTCCAGGAGATTGCTGAACCGGTCTATGAAGAATGGGCAGGCTGGATGAGCGATACCACAAAAGTCAGAAACTGGGATGTTCTCCCGGATGCTGCAAAAGCCTATCTGTCCCGTATTGAAGAGCTTACCGGCGCCCCGATTTCCTTCGTATCAGTCGGACCGGAGAGGGATCAGATTATTGTGAAGCAGATCTAACCGAGCTGCTGAACAATCCCGGCTTACTTGGCAGACGAATATCGCAGGGAGTTTTCTATTATGACGGATATTTTCTATCAGCATGATACCTATATCTCACCTTTTACCTGGCGTTACGGCAGCAAAAAGATGCGGTGGACTTGGTCAGAAGCTCACAAACGGCTGCTTTTACGAAAGTTCTGGATAGCTCTTGCCAGAGCTGAGATGCAGGCAGGCATTGTAACTGAAGAACAGGTAGCTGATCTGGAAAAATCGGCTGATTCCATCGATATCGCCCGGGCAGCGGAAATTGAATCTGAAATTCACCATGACTTGATGGCTGAAATTAAAACATTTGCCGAACAGTGTCCTCTGGGAGGCAGTATTATCCATCTGGGTGCAACCAGTATGGATGCCCTGGATAATATGGATGCAGTCAGACTGAAAGAGGCGATGGATATCATCATCTCGGGAACAATCGAACTGGCAGCAGATATTGCAGAAAAAATTCGCGAGTATGCCCACACTCCCTGTATGGCCTTTACCCACATTCAGCCGGCCGAGCCGACAACTATCGGATATCGGCTTGCGCAGTACGGACAGGACCTGGCTATGGATCTTGAAGAGCTGTACCGGGTTCGGGCCTCCATTCGCGGAAAAGGATTAAAAGGAGCCGTCGGATCCAGCTCATCCTATACTGAACTTCTCCGGGGCACAGAGATGAAGCCGGCTGACCTCGAGTCCCTGGTTATGGATGAGCTAGGGCTCAAGTCATTCACGGCAGCAACCCAGGTCTACCCGCGCAAGCAGGATCTGGTTATTCTCAATGCTCTTTCCAACCTTGGCGCTACCCTTTACAAGATGGCATTTGACATACGGCTGATGCAGTCTCCCCCCTTCGGGGAAATGAGCGAACCCTTCGGTGCAAAGCAGGTGGGATCATCGGCTATGCCCTTCAAACGTAATCCGATACGTTCGGAAAAGGTAAATTCGCTGGCACGCCTGTTATCAACCTTTCCGACAACTGCCTGGCATAATGCTGCTCATACCCTGCTGGAACGTACTCTGGATGATTCTGCAAACAGGCGTGAACTTCTGCCGACAGCGTTTCTGGCAGCAGACGAAATTTTACGGACCATGAATACAATTGCTTCCGGGCTGCGGTTCAATCCCACCGCTATAAATAGAAATCTTGATGTATACGGGGTTTTTTCGGCAACTGAACGGTTACTGATGGAACTTGGGCGTCAGGGAGCAGACCGGCAGGAGATGCATGAGGTTATTCGCGGACATTCGCTGGCTGCCTGGGATGCGCTCCAGAATGGAAAAGAAAACCCCCTGCGGGAGCTGCTTTCCCGAGATCCGGCTGTTACTGCCTACATCCCGGAAAATGCTGTACGTACGCTTCTTGATGCGGCTGACTATACCGGCGATGCGTCTGAACGGGCAATTGCGGTTGCCGAAGAGATGGAATCCCTGCTCACCAGTCGGTAATTTCATTACTGGAAAGTAATTTTATTACTGGAAAAAATTTGCTCATCAATTGAAACCTCATGGTCCTCATTCCAGTTTGACATTGTGTAATTCGACTGCCTCAGTATATACTGTTTCGGAGGAGTTCTGATGAGAAAGGTATTGATTCTGCTTACAATGGCAATCCTCTTGCCTCTGCTTCTGTTGTCATGTGAAACAAGTCAACTGACAAAAGGCGCAAAGCCGTCTACCGAATCAGACGATACTGCTATAGTTGAGGATGTAGAATCTCTGCCTGCACATGATGATAGACCGAAAGACCTTCTCTCTTCCGACACTGCCGATAGAGCCGTTATTAATACCGAAGCCGAACAGGAGAACTCCGAAGAAGCCCGTTTAGCCGAAGAGGCCCGGGCTAAGGCCGAGGAAGAAGCTCGTCTTGCCGAAGAAGCTCGTCTTGCCGAAGAAGCTCGTCTTGCCGAAGAAGCTCGTCTGGCCGAAGAAGCTCGTCTGGCCGAAGAAGCTCGTCTGGCCGAAGAAGCTCGTCTGGCCGAAGAAGCTCGTTTAGCCGAAGAAGCCCGTTTAGCCGAAGAAGCCCGTCTAGCCGAGGAAGCTCGTTTAGCTGAAGAAGCTCGTTTAGCTGAAGAAGCTCGCGCTAAGGCTGCCGAAGAGGCTCGTCTAGCCGAAGAAGCCCGTTTAGCCGAAGAAGCCCGTCTGGCCGAAGAGGCTCGTTTAGCCGAAGAAGCCCGTTTAGCCGAAGAAGCTCGTTTTGCTGAAGAAGCTCGGCCAAGGCCGAGGAAGAAGCTCGTCTTGCCGAAGAAGCTCGTCTTGCCGAAGAAGCTCGTCTTGCCGAAGAAGCCCGTCTTGCCGAAGAAGCCCGGGCTAAGGCCGAGGAAGAAGCTCGTTTAGCCGAAGAAGCCCGTTTAGCCGAAGAGGCCCGTTTAGCCGAAGAAGCCCGTTTAGCCGAAGAAGCCCGTTTAGCCGAAGAAGCTCTCGTCTTGCCGAAGAAGCTCGTCTTGCCGAAGAAGCTCGTCTTGCCGAAGAGGCTCGTCTTGCCGAAGAAGCTCAAGTTAAGGCTGAAGAAGCTCCGTCTTGCCGAAGAAGCTCGGGTTAAGGCTGAAGAAGCTCGTCTTGCCGAAGAAGCTCGGGTTAAGGCTGAAGAAGCCCGTCTGGCCGAAGAAGCTCGTCTTGCTGAAGAAGCTCGCCAAGGCCGAGGAAGAAGCTCGTCTTGCCGAAGAAGCTCGTCTTGCCGAAGAAGCTCGTCTTGCCGAAGAAGCTCTGTCTGCCGAAGAGGCTCGTCTTGCCGAAGAAGCTCGTCTGGCCGAAGAAGCTCTCGTCTGGCTGAAGAAGCCCGTCTGGCCGAAGAAGCTCGTCTTGCTGAAGAAGCTCGGGCTAAGGCCGAGGAAGAAGCTCGTCTTGCCGAAGAAGCTCGTCTTGCCGAAGAAGCTCGTCTTGCCGGAAGAAGCTCGTCTGGCTGAAGAGGCTCGGCTCCGGCCGAAGAAGCTCGTCTTGCCGAAGAAGCCCGTCTTGCCGAAGAAGCCCGGGCTAAGGCCGAGGAAGAAGCTCGTTTAGCCGAAGAGGCCCGTTTAGCCGAAGAAGCCCGCTTAGCCGAAGAAGCCCGTTTAGCCGAAGAAGCCCGTTTAGCTGAAGAAGCCCGTTTAGCTGAAGAAGCTCGTCTTGCCGAAGAAGCTCGTCTTGCCGAAGAAGCTCGTCTTGCCGAAGAAGCTCGTCTTGCCGAAGAGGCCCGTTTAGCTGAAGAAGCCCGTTTAGCTGAAGAAGCCCGTTTAGCTGAAGAAGCTCGTTTAGCTGAAGAAGCCCGTTTAGCTGAAGAAGCTCGTTTAGCTGAAGAAGCTCGGGTTAAGGCTGAAGAAGCACGTCTAGCCGAAGAAGCTCGTCTTGCCGAAGAAGCTCGTCTTGCCGAAGAAGCCCGTCTTGCCGAAGAAGCCCGGGCTAAGGCCGAGGAAGAAGCTCGTTTAGCCGAAGAGGCCCGTTTAGCTGAGGAAGCTCGTTTAGCTGAGGAAGCTCGTTTAGCTGAGGAAGCTCGTTTAGCTGAGGAAGCTCGTTTAGCTGAGGAAGCCCGTTTAGCTGAAGAAGCCCGTTTAGCTGAAGAAGCTCGGGTTAAGGCTGAAGAAGCCCGTCTTGCCGAAGAAGCCCGTCTTGCCGAAGAAGCTCGTCTTGCCGAAGAAGCTCGTCTTGCCGAAGAAGCTCGTCTTGCCGAAGAAGCTCGTCTTGCCGAAGAAGCTCGGGTTAAGGCTGAAGAAGCCCGTCTTGCCGAAGAAGCCCGTTTAGCTGAAGAAGCACGTCTAGCCGAAGAAGCACGTCTAGCCGAAGAAGCCCGTCTTGCCGAAGAAGCCCGTTTAGCTGAAGAAGCCCGTCTTGCCGAAGAAGCACGTCTTGCCGAAGAAGCACGTCTAGCCGAAGAAGCACGTCTAGCCGAAGAAGCCCGTTTAGCTGAAGAAGCTCGTTTAGCTGAAGAAGCTCGTTTAGCTGAAGAAGCTCGTTTAGCTGAAGAAGCTCGGGCTAAGGCTGAAGAAGCCCGGGCTAAGGCCGAGGAAGAAGCTCGGGTTAAGGCTGAAGAAGCTCGTTTAGCCGAAGAAGCTCGTCTGGCCGAAGAGGCCCGTTTAGCCGAAGAAGCTCGGGCCAAAGCTGCCGAGGAAGCACCTCCTCAAATCATCTACACAAATATTTTTGACAGCATAAAAGACGGCAAAGTCTCCATAACTGAAAGACTCATTCTTGACGGAGCAAATCCCGACAAACCAGATGCACAGGGAATTACCCCCCTCTACACAGCCGCATCAACTGGCAATGAACAAATGGTGCAGCTTCTCCTTAAGCACGGAGCTGACCCGTCAGTAAAAACCAGTGAAGGTCTTCTTCCCATTCATGCAGCTGCTGCCAACTCATCCTACTTACTCGCCTCCCAGCTTGCGGGTAAGGGCTCCCTGCTGTTCATAACCGATCCCGAGGGGGAAAGCACCCTGCAGAAAGCCCTGGCCTCCGGCCCGAAGGCATTAAGTGACCTGCTAGGAGAAGACCTGGTAAACGCCACTGATACGCAGGGCAGCACCCCCATACATTACACCGCAGAAAACGGACAACTGGAGAACCTGGAACAGCTCATTGCTAACGGAGCCGACATCAACATCAGAAACCGGAAAAATCAACTGCCGCTGGATCTTGCCCTCAGCTTTACCTCAAGTGATAAGCACGTAAAAATCGCAGAAAGATTAATCCGCACCTACTCCGACATTCCAGCAGATCAGCAATTTTACTACGCATATCAAGCTCTATCCAACACCGGAGCAGAATCCCGATTTGAGCAGGGATTCACCGTCCTACATTATGCGGCACTGCATAATCATCCGGCTCTTCTAGAACTGTTTATCAGAAAAGGCGCACGACTCGATGCACGAGATGAAACTAATCAAGCCCCGATTCATGTCTCAATAACCCACGGCAATTACAATATCGCCAAACAGCTTATCCAGGCTGGCGCAGATGCAGATGCCCGAAACGGATCCGGCAGCACACCGCTGCATCTTGCCGTACAGTCAGAAAACAGTTTGGAAATAATCAGCTTCCTTCTGACAAATGGGGCAGACATAGACAGCCTTAACCTCAATGGTGACTCACCCCTCCATCTTGCAGCTGAACCAGGCACAGACCCGAAAACAGTTTCCTTACTGCTGAGCAGCGGTGCCAACCCCGACAGCCGCGACCGGATCGGCAACACACCGATCATGCTGGCCTTGGCCAAGAATAATCGACCAGCGGTCGAGAACCTGCTGCTCTACCAGGCAGACCTCTATGCCCGAAACTATAACGAAATAACCCCCATGATACGCGCCCTGATGAAAGGTCTACCCGTCGTAGAATGGTTCTACAAACCATCGATGAATGAGACCATAGATGTGACAGGAAACACTCCTCTGCATATTGCTGTTATGAACGGAGCAGATATCGCAGTAGTACAATTTATTATCAAGGCAGGAGCGGCACCGAACCGTAAAAACCTCCTTGGAGATACGGCTCTGCATACAGCCGTGGCAGCAAACTTTGCTGATGCGGCAGTAATGCTGATTACTTATGGGGCAGACCCCTTTCTGCCTAACAATCAGGGAAAATCCCCAACAGTACTTGCCTTTGAAAAGGGGACAACTGCTGCATCATGGATCATCACAACTGAAAATCTGGAGCACAAGGATTCAAACGGCAATACCCCCCTGCACATGGCTGCCGCCTGGGACTTTCCGGAAATCACAAGCTATCTGATCAACCAGGGAGCCGACACCAATCAGCATAACCGTGAAGGCCTGACACCCCTTCATTCAGCCGTAAAGAACAACAGTATAAAAGTCTGCCAAATATTAACCAATAACGGAGCAGAAATTGATTCACGCGATTCTTACGGCAACACTCCCCTGCATACAGCCATAAACTGGGAAGCCTCTCAGACCGCTAAATTTCTTCTCCTCAGAGGAGCAGATGTTCGGTTACGGAACCTGAGCGGCAATACCCCCCTGCACACAGCCGTTCTGCAACGTGACGAAGAAAGCGTCAAGATGCTGGCAGAGTTCGGAGCAATGCTGGAAGCCCGCGATAACATGGGAATGACTCCGCTCATCCTGGCGGCTCGAAGAAACTATTGGGAAATATCCGAACTGCTCATCTCCCTTGGTGCCGATTACAATACCCGTGACAATCGCGGTAACACGCCCCTCCATGAAGCAGTCAGAAACCGAAACAAGCAGATATGTCAGCTGCTGATTAAACAGGGAGCTGCTGTTTTTGCAGAAAACCGATATGGAGACACCCCCATAGGCCTGGCTTTTCAGGCCGGTCTTGAAGTAGCAGACTGGTTTCTGGGAACCCCATCCATTTCTGCCAGAGATGATAAAGGCAACACCCTGCTTCATACGGCAATTCAGCAAAATGCCTCCGAACAGATTATCTCCCTGCTTATACAAAAACAGGTTGACATAGACAGCAGGAACAACCTGATCAACACACCGCTCCATACCGCATTTATCAGCCTGAATAAAAAAGCAGTCCTGATATTAGTCGAAGCCGGGGCAGATATCTTCTCCCTCAATGGAGAAGGCAGCTCCCCATTATCGATGGCAATAGCAATGGGAACCGAGGCTCTCTCCTGGATCATAACTGCAGAAAACATGACTTCTGCTGATTCCTACGGCAATTCCCCCCTTCACATAGCCGCCGCATCCGGAAGCCTGGAGGCGATATCCTACCTGCTTTCGCTCGGGATTCCCGCAGAAATACGGAATCTTGCCGGCGATACTCCAGTCGATGCAGCAGAGAAACAGGGACATAAAGAAGCCGCCGTACTGCTGCAGCTTTCAGACCAGTAGCTATCAGACGGCAAATCTTTCTGCAAGCGAAAACCCGCCACGAATCAGGAGATAATAGATAATCATCCGCGGCAGCCGGGAAAAACCCGCATAGAATACGCTTTTTGCTGGCACTTTCAGCAGCCCTGCAATCCAGCAGACAGTCGAATATGGAACAGGCGTCAACCCTGCAATCACAACCGCCCATGCCCCATATTTCCTTATCAGGCCCTCTCCTCGCTCCCGATAGGAACGCGTTACCCGATGAACATAGCCGAAATGATTAAAACTTCGGGCAATCCAGTATCCGGATATCCCCCCCAACATCGAAGCAGCTGACATGATCGGCAGCAGCACATAGGGATTCCAGTCCAGAGCAAAAGGAAAAACCACATCAGCCGTTGCCGGGACAATAATTGTATCAACAACATAGGTGTAGAGAAAGACACCGCCGTATCCAAGAGTATTTCCAAGCCATATTCCAGCTAAAGCAAGCTGCTTACGGAACAACAGAGCCAGAACAATATAGAAAAGTAAAAAGAGCACCGCTGCCCGAAGCGTTTTGAATATGAGCAGTTTCCATTCCAGAGAATTCTCATCATCCGGTGGTTTCACATCAGATTCACTTTTCACGGTGACCCGTTCCCATACGAATTTTCCGGAATCTCACCCCGTAGATACGCCTGCCGCTCCTCCTCCGGAAATTTTTCAATAGCATAACGGAGCATCGTTCTCGGCATACGCTTATAGCGTAAATCGAGAAAACCCCGCTCAGCCTGCGGATCCCGGTTGCCAACCTCCCTGACCATCCAGCCGACAGCCTTGTGAATCAGATCATGAGGATGATCCAGAAGAATATCAGCAATTTCGAAAGTTGTCGTAAAATCCAACTCCCTGATAAAAAAGAGCGTGGTAATGATAGAAATTCTCTGATACCAGAGATTGCCAGATCTGGCCAAATCCAGCAGCGGCTCCCTGCTGCGAGTCAAAAACCAGGGTCCGAGAATTTTCGGACAGGTAACATCAACAAGATCCCAATTATTGACATAATCAAGATGAGACAGATATACATTAACATAGGGTTCAGGATCCGATCGGCCCTTCCGGCTTTCCGCCCCATACACGAGCATAAGCAGCCCTGTCATCCGATGATCGTGCACCGGTGACTTAATTAGTATGCTTATCTGATCAAATGAGCAAAAACGAAAATAGAGCCTGGCAATAACCCGCTGATCTGGAATACCCACCCCGAGAAACGTATCACCCTCTCCATAATCACCCGGCCCGGTTTTGAAAAACCGCTTCAGCTGGACAGCCTTGGCAGGATCAGCTTTTTCCTGCAGTTTATCCATAATGAATTGCGCAGCAACCTGGTCATTATCCATCCTGACACCCTCCCCACTCTTAGCAAATGCTTTATCCGACTTTCAATCCCCATAGCCGTCGATAGACTTGGTAGAAACTCTCATCAGGCACCAGCCGTCTCACGAAAAGCCCTGAGAAACTCAGCCCCATTCTCCGGTTTTGATCCTTTCCCCTGCCACACCGGCGTTCTGCCGCCGCCCTTTGCCTCAATAATTTTGAATAGCCGATCCCGAATCATAGAGAAATCAATCAGCCCATCCCGGTTTGCAGCAATTACCCAGCGGATATCCTCAGCCCCGACCCGCTGAATCCCGCAAAACAGAATCGGCTCATCCTCCGGAATCTGCTGAACCGCCCGCGAAAGAAATCCGGATTTCTCCTGACTGAAATCTCCAGTGATTATCTTTACCGACCCGGAGATATCCGCTTGAGAAGCAAGATTTCTGATCAGCAGCGCGGCATAGCGCCGTTCCTGGTCATCAAGTTCCTGCCGGAGGATCCTCATTTGCTCAAGTCTGTTCTGAGCCTGCCCGACTATCCCCTCCAAAGGCGTTGAATAGAGATCGGAAAGCACTCGAACTACCGCCGTCTTCTCCCGATAGTCCTGGATGGCACGATCTCCAACCTTCCAGTACAAACGCAAATGGCCGCGGATTTTTTCACTTCCAATCCACATAGCCAGACGGGCTTCACTGCTGCTGGCGGTGTGCATACCCCCGCAGGCAACCGTATCGGCATCCCCGACCCTTACCAGCCTGACAACCCCGGATACCTTGGGTTCTCTCCGCAGCCGCATCGCCAGAGCCCGGGCCTCATCTACCTCAACAGCAGTAACCGGAATATTGCTGCTGATTATCCTGTTGGCAGCATCCTCCACAGCCTCAATCTCCTCCTGCAGCATATCAGCCCTGTCGGTCTCGATAGTCAAGTAGGTCTCACCCTGATGAACCGACACCGTATTGATCTCAAACAGGGTATGCAGAACACCGGAAAGAATATGCTGACCGGTATGCTGCTGCATGTAATCATAGCGGCGCTCCCAATCAAGACGACAAGTTACCGTCTCTCCCCTGGAAAGATCGGGCTGACTGCCCGTAATATGATAGATATTACCGTCACGCTTTATGGTTGTACGGATGTCAACTGCCCCGACAGTTCCCGAATCCCCCGGCTGGCCGCCGCCCTCAGGATAAAAAATGGTTCGATCGAGCAGAATCCCCCACTCTTTGCCGACCGCTGCCACATCCTGCACAACTGCCTCGAGTTCCCTGATATACTGATCCTGATAATTTACCTGTTTAGTTACAATTGGTGTCATCATGGAGCTATTGTAAGGAGTTTCCCGACAACAGGCAAGACAACCCCTTTGATAAGCACGACAACTTATACGTCCCGGACAGCCCCCACCGACTCCGCTGTATTCACCGAAGGCTGATCCCCGAAGTGTCTTACCCGAAAGGATTCTTTTTACTTGAATATGCAGGGAAACTTCGCTATCTTTTAGCATATAACTTTATTCAGCTCTTCTGCTGGAAATCAAAGCCTGAAGCATGATAATGGAGCACAATATGGCACGTATACGATCCGCCCTGGAAATAGTACTGGAAAAAACCGAATCAGTTGTCGGAGATCCCGAAAAAATCAGAAAAAGCGAGCTCGAGAAGACCGGGAAACGCCTCATGGGAACGTTTCTTTTCGATATAGATGCTGATGTTGACTCCCTGAAAAAGCAGTATGAGGCTGTACCCGAAGCTGATCGCGCAATCGTCCGGGAACAAATGGGCGAGACCCTTCTGACCAACATCTCCCTGCCCCAGGACGACCTCTATGTTCATGCCCTCGGAAAGGTAAAAAAGGCTGCCGAATTTCTATCAGAAAGCAGTGAAGAAATAACCGCGCTGTTTGTACAAATCGACCAAATGTACCAGCAGTATCTTCAGTCACGTGATCAGCTCCTCGATATGGCGAAGCAGCAGTACGAACCCCACCTCAAGCGCAAGCAGCAGCAAATGTCTCAGCAGACGGGTCGTCAGGTAAACCTCCAGGCCGAACAGGATCCGGACTTCATAAAGTTCCTCGAGTCAAACTATCAGCACCTGGAAGAGAGTTTCCAGGAGGGTGTTGAAGAGATCCGCAAGAACCTCAGGGAAATTATCAATGCCTGAGAAAATGCCTGAGAAAATGTAACATTTCAACTTGAAAAAAAAGTAAAAAAAAGTTTTCCCAGCTCTTGACAGACTGCTCCAACTGTTTTATATTCCTAGTGTATTAGTTGATTAGGACACTAGTAGGATAAAACAAAAAGGAGCAGCATATGATTCAGATTCAAGATGCAGCATTTCACTACAGCAAAGCCCGTCTATTTGAAGGCCTCACCCTCTCCATCCCCGGCGGAAACATCTACGGCCTGCTGGGCATGAACGGAGCAGGTAAAACAACCCTGCTTAAAATCCTCTCCGGCCAGATTTATCTCCAGAAAGGCCAGGCAGAAGTGATGGGACATGATCCCGGAAAGCGGGAAGCCGCCCTGCTGGAGAAAATCTTCTACCTGCCGGAGGAGTTCTACCTGCCCAATGTTGAGCTGAAAGAGTACCTCAGCCTCAACGCCGCCTTCTATCCCGCCTTCGACCGCGAAGCCTTTGAAGCCTATTCAAAAGCCTTTGGACTGGACTACAATAAAAAACTCAGCCAGCTCTCATACGGACAGAAGAAAAAATTCCTCCTCTCCTTCGGACTGGCCTCCAACACATCCCTGCTGATACTCGATGAACCGACAAACGGCCTGGACATCCCCTCAAAAAGCCAGTTTCGACGAACGATAGCCTCAGCAATGCGCGATGACCGGACCTTTATCATCTCTACTCATCAAGTCCGGGATATGGAAAATCTGATCGACCCGATAATCATCCTTCACGAAGGAAAAGTCGTTTTCAACTCCCCACTGGATGATGTTTCCTCAGCCCTGACCCTGACCCTTACCCCATCTGAACCGACAGATGCCGCCTGTCTCTACAAAGAGCAGGTACCTGGAGGCTGGTCCTCGCTGCGGGCCCGCAAGCCGGATGATATGGAGACCAACATCGATCTTGAAACCCTGTTCAATGCAGTTATCACCAACCCTGAAGCTGTAAGCGGCCTCGTGCCGCTGCGCACCTCAAAGCAGATAACACCAAATCAAACCCGGCCCGGAATCTCGGGCTCCCAAAAAGGAGGCAACTAATGAGAACCATCAACCTGCTAAGGAAAGACCTGCTAGAGAGCCGAAAAGCCATGATGATATACGGTCTTACGCTCTTTATCATCATGCTGATTTCCAGCATCCTCACCATACTGACAGAAGGCCCCTATTACTACAATACCAGCAGCAACTCTTATCTGGATTTCTTCATCAGCTTCCTTTTTCTCGGGGGATTCATTATCGGCAGCATTGCCTTTCGGGATGACATGTACGGAAAATCAACCCAGCACAACTGGCTCATGCTGCCCGCTTCCCCGGTGGAAAAACTCGCGGTAAAAATGATTACCGTCCTGATCATATATCCGGTCGCCCTGCTTCTATTCATAACAGCATCATCACTCATAGTTGAAGGATTCAACCTTCTCGTCTTCAAAACCAGCTTCCAGGTACTCAACCCTCTCAACCCGTCAATCTGGAAAAGCATCCTTAACTTTATGGTTGTCGGATCGATATTCCTGATGGGATCCGCCTATTTCCGAAAGGCCGCCTTCATAAAAACCGTCCTGGTTCTTGGACTTATCGGATTCGGTCTGGGAATGGTAACCATTCTGGCAGGAAGGGTCGTATTCAGCGAATTCTTTACCGGCATGAACTTCAATAACGAACTTTTCATCAGCAACTTTGCCGTCAGATTTGATTCACCAGACCAATACGTGGAATTCCGAGTATTTGAAACAATCGGAAAGGTTATCTACTGGGCCCTGCTTGCCCCCTTCTGCTGGGTAGTCAGTTACTTCAGAGTTAGGGAGGTTCAGGCATATGATGCAGTTTAAAGAACAAAAATCGATATATCTGCAAATTGCGGATCGACTGGAAGAGAATTTTATCCTGCGGGTGTGGCGCAACAGCGAGCGCCTGCCTGCCATCCGGGAAATTGCGGTACAGATGGAAGTAAACCCGAACACCATCCTGCGTACCTATACGCATCTGCAGGATAAGGGGATAATTTTCAACAAACGGGGAATCGGCTACTTTGCCGCAGAAGATGCCAGGGAACGCGTGCTGGCAGAAAGGAAAACACTGTTTATTGAAAAACAGCTGCCGGATCTGTTCAGGACAATGAGAACCCTGCAGATCCCCCCGGAGGAAATCCTCACCCGCTATGAAAAATCAATCAAGGAGTCTGAAGATGAAAACAAGTAACAAACTGCTGATCGGTGCCGTAACTTTTATGGTGGTGCTGGTAATAACCTTTTTGCTGACCGGTAAGGCGGTGCTGGCAAAAGAACTCAAAAACAGTGCAGCGCTGACGATGACGGAAACGACAGCTGCAGTTGTCGCCAGTCAGCTGCAGTAGTTTAAATGCATTGACAGCGGCCGGCAAGCCATTATCAGATAAGAAAGCCCGCTGCGGGAAAAAACTCCTGCGGCGGGCTTCTATTTGCCTTCAGCTAATCTGCCGGTTTGCCTGCCAATCCGTCAGGCAAACTGGTTATCCGGGATTTATTCCCAGTACTTTTTCATCCGCTCACGGAGTCCGGCAGCATAACCGTCCCAATCGGTGATGGGATACTTTGCCAGACCTTCCTCGCAGGCCGCCTTGGCAACGGCAACCGCTTCCCACTCGATAACTCTCGGATCGAACGGTTTAGGCACAATATAATCCCGCCCGAATGAGAATTCTCTACCTCCATAGGCCTTCTTGATGGATTCAGGAACCGGCTGTTTCGCAAGATCTGCAAGTGCCTTTGCTGCGGCCATTTTCATGCCTTCAGAGATTGTTGTAGCCCGAACATCAAGCGCACCCCTGAAAATAAAAGGAAAACCCAGAACATTGTTAATCTGATTGGGGTAATCACTGCGGCCCGTGGCCATGATTACATCACTCCGCGTTGCTGTAGCGGTCTCATAGGTGATTTCAGGATTAGGATTGCTCATGGCAAAAACAATGGGATTGTCCGCCATGGAAAGGAGCATTTCAGGAGTAACGCAATCTGCGACCGACAGACCGATAAAAGCATCCGCACCGACCAGGGCTTCTGCCAGGGTTCTCGCATCAGTTTCAACAGCCATCTCTTCCTTCTCCGGAGTCATTCGCTCAGTCCGTCCCTTGAAGATAACTCCCTTGCTGTCGCACATAATAATGTTTTCTTTTTTCACCCCTGCCGCGGCAAACATTTTACCGCAGGAAACCCCCGCAGCACCTGCTCCGTTGAACACAACCTTCAGATCTTCCATCTTACGGCCGGTAATCTCGGCTGCATTCATGATACCCGCTGTTGATATAATAGCCGTCCCATGCTGATCATCATGAAAGATCGGAATATTGCACTCCCTGATCAGCGTCTGTTCTATCTCAAAACATTCCGGGGCCTTGATATCTTCAAGGTTAACCCCGCCGAATGTAGGCTCCAGCAGCTTAACGATTTCTATCAGCTTCTGGGGGTCTTTGGTATCAACTTCAAGATCAAATACATCGATGTCGGCAAATCTCTTGAAGAGAACCCCTTTCCCTTCCATAACCGGCTTTGAGGCGAGTGCTCCACGATCACCGAGACCGAGGATTGCTGTTCCGTTGGAAATAACCGCTACAAGATTTCCCTTTGAGGTATACTTGTAGGCATCTTCAGGATTGTCGGCAATCTCGAGAACCGGCTTAGCAACTCCAGGGGTATAAGCCAGGGAGAGCTCGTCCGCCGTCTGGCAGGGTTTTGTTGGTACTACTTCAATTTTACCCGGCTTACCGCCCATCGTGTGATACCTGAGTGCTTTCTCTTTCAGTTCATCCATAATTTTTCTCCTTGCTGTAATAGCTTTTTTTATATATGCGTCACAGGCTGCCTCAAATACATCCGCTGGCGGCTGTCCGGGTATAGCCTGTTCAGTCCTGTTCGAAATCGAAGGTGTAGTCCATTTTCCAGCGGTCTCTCAGTTCGATCATTACTTTCTGCAGAGATGGCGGAACCGGGCACCCATGCTCTTTTCTGTACTGCCAGGCTATAAATTCCTTCTCTCCAGCTGTATATATTTTCTCTTCTCCGGGGGCTTTCTGCGAGTTCCTAACATCCCGGCAGATGTTTCCGGCAATCCGTTTGAATGTTTCCAGTCCCATAAACCGCTCAGGGTCTATTGCTATGAAAAAGTGTCCGAGAGGATACGGCAGCTTCTTCCCTTCGGCATCAAAACCGTTAAGGTCTTTCAGGTAGGCGCCGTCCTGAAGGGCTGCTGATAGAATTTCAACAACCATGGCATAGCCGTAGCCTTTGTAGCCGCCGGTCTGTTCTCCGATTCCTCCAAGGGGAGCCAAGGCGGCCTTTCCTTTTGTCAGGTCAATAAGCACCTGTTTGGTATCAGTCCGTGTCTGCCCGTCGCTGCCGATTACCCAGCCTGCTGGCAGGTCTTTTCCAGCCCTTCCGTATACTTCTATTTTGCCTCGTTGGGATACTGATGTGGCACAGTCAAGAATAAATGGAAATTCCTCGTCCGTTGGTATCCCGAATGTGAGGGGATTGGTTCCCAGCATGTTTTCCACTCCAAAAGTTGGAGCAATTGATGGTCGGGCATTTGTTCCTGTTATACCGATCATCCCCGCATCGGTAGCCATTGAAGCAAAATATCCGGCTATACCGTAATGGGTTGAGTTTCTTACGGCTACCATGCCCATGCCGTATTCCTTGGCCTTTTCTATGGCCAGTTCCATGGCTTTTTTTGATACTACATGGCCCATTCCATTGTTTCCATCCAGCACGGCTGCAGTCTTATCATCCTTGATTATATCAATTTTTGTTACCGGATTGAGAATTCCGGCATCAATCCGGTCTATATATATAGGTTTGAGTCTGCCGATTCCGTGCGAATCAATCCCTCGCTTGTCAGAGGTGATGAGGACTTCTCCTACGATCTCCGCATCAGCCTCCGGAACACCGGAATGTAGCAGAACGTCTTTCATAAATTTTTCCAAAACTTCAAAATCAACCCAAACACAATCTTTGTACGCTTCCTCATACGCCATATTGTGCCTCCTTTTCAATTCTCTTCCCGGCAATACGCCGGTACGCACTGACTGCAGCTGCAGAACTGGTGCGATTAGGTTATGTTGCAGTGTTCCCTGAGCTCCCGGCAATTATCATTTCGATGCCGGCCTGGTTCAGTTCGTTTTCTGATAATATGTTTTTTGCTCCTTCGTCGGTTATCAGGTAGTCGATGCGGCGCAGGTCTGCTGTCCGAAAATTGGACACTACTCCTATTTTGCTGCTGTCGGCCACAACAATAATGGTTCCGACGGTCGCTTCTATCATTTTTCTTGTCATTTCAGCTTCCTGCATTATTGGTGTTGTCAAGCCATAGGTAAGGCTGAATCCATCCACTCCAATAACGGCTTTGTTGGCATATATTCTTCCTAATGCCAGCAGGCCGATGTCACCGGTGACAGACTGAGACTTAGTTCTGTAGTTTCCCCCGATAAATATGAGATCAAAATCAGCAGCATCCGCTATTCTGGCTGCTCCAATGTTGTTGGTTATTATGGTGATTTTCTTATGTGCCAGAGCACTGATTACAGCCTGGGTGGTTGAGCCGCTGTTTATCAAGACCATATCCCCGTCCTGTATCAACTCAACGGCAGCGCGAGCTATCTGCTCTTTTTCGTTTTTTCGTATTTGTTCTTTTTGCGAATACAGCGGTTCTACCGGCATATTCTGGCGAAGTATGGCCCCCCCGTGAGTTCGCTCAAGAACTCCCCGTTGTTCAAGCAAGTCAAGGTCGCGCCGTATTGTGAGAACAGAAACATCAAACATTTCACTCAGTTCGTTGACTCGAACGATACCCTGATGATGAATCATCTCTCTGATGGCTTTCTGCCTGTCTGCCGGTATCAGTCCTGCTGCCATACGCTATTCCTCATTAATGGATTTAAATTAGAATTATGGTTTTTTATGAATCTTTTTTATCGTTTTTGAATTCCAAGGTCAGAATATATGGTGGGAGTAGGGTTGTCAAGAGCCAAAACTGATTTTTAACGAACTTTTAACAACATGTCCCGAAAAGAGTGTGGTCCGCACTTTCTGGAAATGGCCTGACCGATACACGCTATAAGTCATGTTTTTGCTCGGTAAATGATACCCATCTCAACTTTTTTCAAAAACTTTTCTCAAACTTGAATATTTTCCCAACTCTCCGAAGTACATATATATAGAGCATACGCTGAGCTCCTCAGCCGCTCGTATTCCACTACCCCGATCCAGGAGGTCCCCATGAATCATCCCCCCCATTGCCCTAACCCCGATTGCCCGCTGCACTACCCAGAAGCAGTAGAAAAACTCCGAGAGGAAAATGAGCCCACCTTCCAGAAGTGCGGCACTCGCTCTACCCAAGCATTCGGCATCGTCCAGCGCTTCCTCTGCACCATCTGCGGCAAGACCTGCAGTGAGCAGACCTTCAGCCTCGACTATTACGCCAAACGCGTTATCGACTACGAGGAACTTGAGCGGCTCACCCATGCTTCTACCGGCCTCCGTGCAACCGCCCGCCACCTCAACTGCTCCCCTGATACCGTCTCCAACCGCAATATGCGCCTGAGTCGCCAGTTTATCGCTGCCAATGCCGAAATCCTCGAAACCCATGAGCTAAAGGAAAATATCGCCCTCGACGGCTTCGAATCCAAAACCCTCAGCAACTATCATCCCAATAACATCAACATCGCTGCCGGCTCCGATTCCCAGTTCGTCTATGGAGCCTCCTTTACCCAGCTCAACCGCAAGGGCCGCATGACCAAGGAGCAGAAGGTCAGAACCAGAAACTAAAAATCAGGAACCCCAGCCCTTCTACAAGCGACAAGGCTGTCAGATCCTTTACCCTCCCAGGTCGACCCGAGCCATCCCGACCGGACAAAAACTCACCGTCTTCTCGATGAGCATCTTGCCTACCCGGAAGCCTATTGCCCGGTATCCATGCAGGTTACCCATAAGACCAGCTCCAGGACCTGGACCCGGATGAATCCTGTTTCCGGTCAACTACGTGGACCGGGAAGTTTCAGGATCTCAGGAGCATGGACGCAAGACCGTCTGCATTGCCGAAACGTCAAATACCCAGCTCGAGCGCATGCACAGCTATCTCTTTTACCATAACTATCTGAAGCAGTTCCGTATTAACGATCCGGTGTCGATGATGACACTATCGCCAATTACCATCCAGGCCGGTATTGATGAGCAGGCGGTGAAGCAGGCGACTGCCAATATCTACACCCGCAGGAAGTTCTTCAGCCATGTGCGGACGAAGCTGACCTGGTTTGAGCAGCTGGTCTGGATGCGCCTGGTGAAGAATCCTGAGGTGCACACGGCAATGTACCTCCCCCGATTCCTTACCTGTTACTGAGTGGAGCAGGGTCGGGCAGCTCTGCGCCGTCCCTGCTGTCTTCGTGACATGTTATAAAAACTATGGTAATATGGGTCGATAATACTGACAAGGAAGAGCCTATGGGAAAACGAAAAGACTACATCGGCTGGGACGACTATTTTATGGGAATTGCCCTGCTCTCTGCCCAGCGAAGCAAAGACCCCTCAACGCAGGTTGGAGCATGCATAGTAAATACCGATAAAAAAATTGTCGGTGTCGGGTATAACGGATTTCCTAAAGGCTGCGATGATGATGTTCTTCCCTGGGCGCGTGAAGGAAGTTTTCTCGAGACTAAGTATCCATTTGTCTGTCATGCGGAATTGAATGCGATTCTTAACAGCATATCTCGGGACCTTTCCGGGTGCAGCATCTATGTAGCCCTGTTCCCCTGCAATGAGTGCGCCAAGGCAATCATCCAGTCCGGCATCCGCGAAATAATCTACCTCTCTGATAAATACGCAGAAACTGACATAGTAAAAGCTTCTAAAATGATGCTGGATCAAGCCGGGGTCAGTTACCGGAGAATGGAACCAACTTATAAAAAAATTATTCTTGACCTTGATATCCGGGAGTAACCAATGAAAGATGCATCATATTTAGTTGTCTGCCTAAATCCAACATTCCAGAAAACCCTGGTACTTCCAAAACTTCAGGTAAACGAAGTTAACAGAAGTCAGGAATATTACCTTACCCTTGCCGGAAAAGGGATGAATACCGCACGGATACTCATGCAGCTTGGCTGCCGGGTTAAGCACCTCACCCATCTTGGAGGCAGCCAGAAAGAAATTTTCCTCTCCATGGTCAATAAAGACGGCATACCCCTGCTGTGGGTCGACTCAGAAAGTGAGATACGCACCTGCACAACCCTCGTTGACATAACAAATCACACAACTACCGAAATTGTAGAAGAACCCGAAAGAGTACGTGAGGAAGCACAGAATCAAATCATAGCCGCCTATGAGGGAGCAATGCCTCATTTTGACGCAGTCATTATTGCTGGAACCAGCGCACCGGGATATGACGAAGAGACCCTGCCGCGAATGGTCAAATCAGCCCGGGAAAAGGATAAGCTCGTAATACTTGACATCAAAGGGAACGATCTGCGGAATTCGCTCCCCTTCGGACCATCAATCATTAAACCCAACTTCTCGGAATTCCTGAAAACATTCAAACCAGAGGCAGAACAGGGCGAACATGCGATCGCTGCCGAAGAGCATAAATTTGTAACAGAACAAATGCTGGAAATCTATAAAACCTTCAAAACAACAACAGTTATCACTTCGGGAGCCAATCCTACCCTTTTTATTGAAGAAGGAAAAATAACATCCCTCCCTGTACATTCAATAGTCCCGGTAAACACCATAGGCTCCGGAGATGCCTTTACAGCTGGATTAGCTGCAGCTATCGGAGCAGGCAGTACTATTTCCGATGCCGTGAGAAACGGGCAGAAATGCGGAGCAAAAAACGCAGAACTCATAATTCCTGGAACAATCATCTGAAAACACAGGTGGTTGAGGAAATTTCACAATTATTTCATGTTGAAATATCCTCTCACCAAGTTGCAATAAAGAGAGAACAACATGACAACAGAAAAACTATCCGGAAAACGGGCAATTATTACGGGAGGATCTCGCGGAATCGGATTCTCCACAGCTAAAGCACTGGCTGCCCATGGGGTTAACCTGCTGATCAGCGGAAAAAACCCTGAATCCATCGCTAAGGCTGCAAAAGCAGTGGCTGATGAATACAGAAATATTACCGTAATGCCCTTTGCTGCAGACCTGTCCAGCAAGGAGACACCTCAAGCAATCATTTACGAGGCTGTTAACAAACTGGGCGGCATCGACTTTCTGATAAACAATGCCGGAATTTCCCTGTCAAAACCCCTGGAAAACACAGAGGAAGACGAATGGGATGCAGTAATGACCGTAAACGCCAAAGCACCCTACTTTCTTTGCAAGTACGCCCTGCCGCACCTCAGAAAATCAATTCATCCAGTAATAATCCAAATAGCCTCAGTAGTTGCCTTCAAGGGATATGAACACCAAAGTGCCTATGCAGCTTCAAAACACGCTATTCTTGGCTTTACCAAAACACTTACCAAAGAAGTACAAAATGATGGTATACGCGTATACACAATCTCACCGGGAGGAGTTGCAACAGATATGGCCACGGCAATTCGTCCGGATCTTGATACAACCGACCTCATACACCCAGATGAAATTGCTGAAACGCTGGTGTATCTCCTTCAGCAGACTGGCAATGCCATGATAGACAACATCTCCCTCCATCGTTTTACAAAACCTGGTTGGCTATAGCAACATCAAGAATACTATACCTTCTGAGCTTGCCAGGAGTTTACCGAAATTCTTTGCAGCCAAAAAAACCAGTTGGTGAACACGCCAACTGATTGTGGTGATAAATCCGACAGGTTACTAGTCCTGGCAGACGGCCTCAGCCGGCTCCGGCCTGGGCGGATCCTCGGGATTGATACCCGCCATAAGCAGACCGAGGGTTTGGATGTCGGTATCCTGACGATTGAAAACACCCATAATCTGCCCCTCATAAATAACCGCAATACGGTCAGAAAGCCCGTAGAGCTCATCAAGATCCTCCGAGGTCAGCAAAATAGCTGTTCCGGAATCCCGCTGCTTGAGCAACTGCTGATGAATATATTCCGAAGCCCCAATATCAACCCCGCGGGTCGGCTGGGCTGCAATCAGAACCGAAGGCTTGCGGGAAAGCTCCCGCGCCATAATCAGTTTCTGAATATTGCCCCCTGAAAGGTTTTTTATGGGAGTATCCAGCGTAGGCGTCTTAACCGTAAAATCGCGCACCAGCTTCTGGGCATGTTCCGCCATCTTGGGAAAATTAAGAAAAATACCCTTGCGAAAGGGCTTAACCATATGATCATGCAGAAAAACATTCTCCTGCACAGAAAAATCTTTAACCGCTCCGTCAAGCATACGCTCTTCGGGAATAATTGCCAGACCCTTGTCAATCCGCTGATTAAGCTTCATATCAGTAATATCGACACCATTCAGGATAACAGTCCCCGAATCAGCTTTACGAACACCGATCAGGCACTCGGCCAGCTCCAGCTGTCCATTACCGGAAACCCCGGCCAATCCCAGAATCTCTCCCGAATGGACTTGCAGATCTATACCGGCCAGCGCTTCCGTACCGCGGTCTCCGGTTACTCGAAGCTGACTGATGCTGAGCCGTTCCGGACCCGGTTTGTATTCACGATGAACCAGCTTCTTAAGTTCGCGGCCTACCATCATCTTTATCAGATCATCCCGCGATACCCCCCGGGCCGGAGTCGTACCCATTTTCTTGCCGTCACGCAGTACCGTTATACGATCGCACAAGGCAGTCACTTCATGCAGCTTGTGGGAGATAAAAACCAGTCCATGCCCCTCTTTGACCATTTTGCGAAGAACCACAAAAAGATCATCAACCTCCTGAGGCGTCAATACAGCCGTTGGTTCGTCGAGGATAATAATACCCGCCCCGCGGTACAAAGCCTTGACAATTTCAACCCGCTGCTGCTCACCTACCGACAGGTGCCCGACCAGATCGTTCGGTTTTATCCTCAGTCCATATTCTGCCGACAAGTCACAGAGCCGCTCACTTACTGCCTGTAAATCGAGCATTACTTTGGGTCCTGTTGAATCACCAAGCGCCACATTCTGAGCAACGGTCATAGTCGGCACCAGCATGAAATGCTGATGAATCATACCGATACCGGCTGAAAGGGCATCGGCGGGAGAATGAAAATGCTGGATCGCACCATCCAGGCTGATGGAGCCCCCATCAATCTGGTACATACCATACAGGATCTTCATTAGGGTACTCTTGCCAGCCCCATTTTCCCCTAGCAGCGCATGCACCTCACCGGCACGCAAATCAAAATCAATATGATCACAGGCCAACACTCCAGGAAAACGTTTGACAATACCTGCCATTTCAACATGTTGAATCATGCCCGTCATTAAAGAATTCTCCTCTTGGTGAAAGCAGGCGGCTGGTTCTTTCAAAATTAAAGAATTTTGAAAGAACCTCGATTACCATTACTTCTGCTACTGCATCACCTTTATACTGTCGTTTTTAATTCCTTCAATTGCAGCATCTTGAAGCCAGGCCCGAATATCAGCAGGAAGGCTGAATGCCGGGTTGAAGTCGATCCGGAGTCCGCCGTTAGCCAGTGTAAGAACATACGGGCATCGCCGCCAAGTTTTCCAGAATCACGATTGGCAATAATATCCTGAGCATACCGGTCCAGTCATAAATCTGGAAGTGACAATCAGTTCAGGAGCAAGAAGCCTGATCTGACTGAGTACTGAACCACAGAACATCACCGGCTTCCTTGGCAGCGCCAGATAGATCCAATAACAGACTGTGATGATCCGGGTGAGAGATTCAGCCCGTTGGCAATATGGGTCTTGGCGGTCAGCGGCCATGAGGCCACATCAGAAACTTCCAGTCCAGGTCTTGAGATAGTGATGTTTTTGCCAACAGAGTTAACACTGTTAACAAAACCGTCAATATAGGTCTTTGCATCACCAACTTCAACGGGACCGGTTACTTCCCAGGCGTCCGCTCTTGTTGAGAAGTGCGGCAACGACACCACAAGCACATATCCGCCCCGTTCGGCTGCAGCAGTATAGGCATACACATTCGTCAAGCCAAAAGTATTGACATCGGTCCCCCCAGGAAGCCAACCTCAGGGAAATCAGGGGCAATCCACGTACAACTGAGCCATACTGGGACCCATGGGCTATTACGCTGATATCATACCCTGGCTGGTATAGCGCCGCCGGAATTGCCGAAGCGGCATCGGGAAGTAATGAACATGTTTTTGTGAATAGACCACCCAGGGCACTTTCACCGCCCAGCTCAGCCTGCATTTTCACTAAAGCATCCTAATATAGACTGGCTGAACGCCAAATCAGTAACGGCACTTGGCATTACAACTGCAATCCGCAGCGACTCATCCTTTCGCTCGCAGCTCAGCTCCTTTCTGCTCCCGGCAAAACCACATACCCGCCGCTGCCAGCAGCAGTACCATAAAAAATCATTAATGTTTTGATCGACCTCATTGTAGCAAATCTTCCTGAAATTAAAATCACCCCCGCTCCAACGAGCCGGGATATAGAAGGAAGCTCAACGGCCTCCCGAAACTCCATTCTGATAGTCCACAGGCAGTTCCAATAATCCAATAATCGCAGATATTGAAACCTCAAACATCCTGCAAAACAGAAACCTCAGTTCTCACCCCGGAAAAACCGCTTGTTCAACGCAGCCGGCTGCTTCCCCGGTTAACAGCAACCGTCAGAACCACATAAATGGTCAGGACATACGGCAGCATAACCGCCAGACTGGCTGAACATTGACGCCAAGCACCTGCAGCCACAACTGTGGCCGAGTTGGCCAGACTGAACAGCAGGAGCCCCGGCGACGCCGACCGGCGTCCACTCCTCCGAAATAGACCTCAGGGCAACGGCGATAAACCCCGCCCCTGCCGTCAGGTTGTCCTGAAACAGATTGGCAATCGATATTGAAAGGGACGCTCCCGCACCCAGCCAGGACTGCTCCGAAGCAGACGCTGAAATAGCGAATGCGATTGACGCTTATGTTTACCGAGTCGGCCGCGGCAGGATTCTGCCCGACAGCCTTTATTTTGAGTCCAAGGTTAGTCTTCTCAAGAATCCACCAGCAGACAGGAACGAGCATGAAGGCTCCTGCACACCAGCAGGCTGTTATTGAAGAAAATTTGCCCGATGAAGGGAATATCACCCAGCAGCGGTATTTTACCGGGGTAAACCCTGATACCGTTTTAATCTGTACCGACAGTGACCTTGAACAGCAGGCTTGACATTCCCAGCCCGAACATCTGCAGGCCGATACCGCTGATTCCCTGCTGAGCCTTCAGGGTAACGCTCACAAAGCTCATCATCAGTCCCATAATCAGACCGACAAGCATGGCTATCAGCAGTCCCAGCCAGATGCTGCCTGCCGATATACGGCATAGAAAGCAAAATGCACTGAGAAGCATAATGCCGTCAACACCAAGATTGACCACCCTGACAACTGTGAAAAGGTCTCTCCTAATGCTGCATACAAAAATGGTGTTGACAGGGCGATCATGGTCCGGAGCACACCGGAAATAACGCGTTAAAGAAAAACATTGTTCATGACTCAATATCCTCGGATGACACGATAATTGCGGCGGCAGTCTTGCGCTTCTTGATGACTGATTGATCCACAAGGGGCCGATCCGGAAACGAAAAGCACCACAAGCCTAAGAATGGCATTTATAAGAGCTGCGGGTATCTGAACAGCCCGCTGCATGGTATTAGCTCCAACCAGCAGTCCGCCGAAGAGAACCGAGGTTGGAATAAGTCCCCAGCGGGCAGGCTTCCCCAGAAGGGCCGCCACAATACCGGTAAACCCATAACCGCCGGTAAGCCCTTCCATTATGCGCCGGTGAACACCTTATCACTTCAATCACCGCCCAGCCCGGCCAGCCCGCCGGCAATGGTCAGAGAGAGCATCTGATTAAAAGGAACATTAATTCCAGAATAGTGCGAGGCTCGCGGATTAAGCCCTACCGAACGGATCTGGTAGCCGGTTGTGGTGCGCCAGAGAAAAATAAACACAAGCACGGCAAAAGCCAAAGCAATATAGAGACCGGAATGGAGCATGGTACGGGGTATCAGCCGGGCTAGCCAAGCCCCCTCGGGAAGACGGGCGGATTGAGCAAGGTAGGTGCCGGCAGCAATGCCTTCCGGATCCATCATCGGACCCTGCAAAAGGAAATTCATAAACTGCAAAGCTATCGAGTTAAGCATGATTGTGCTGAGAATTTCGTTTACTTTATATCTTGCCTTGAGAAAACCGGGGATAAGTCCCCAGAAAGCACCGGCAAGAAACCCCATCATCATGCAGCCGGGGAGCAGGATAAACCGCGGAAGTTCCGGAAAAGTCAGGGCAAACCAGGTGCCGGCAACAGCACCGAGAATAATCTGACCTTCCCCGCCGACATTTATGACACTGGCTCGAAAGGCTATGCAGATACCGAGACCTACCAGAAGCAGCGGCGTCGCCTTAACCAGACTCTGGGACCATCCGTTTATTGAGCCGAAGGCTCCTCTAAACATGGAACCATAGGCAACAATCGGATTTGTCTTAAGTAAAAGCAGGATGACCGCACTTATGAGCAAAGCCGCTACTACTCCAAGGAAAGGAATGAAAGTGCGCAGTAAAAACTCAAACCAATCATCATGGGATTGCCGCGAAGTTGGTTTTTTCTTTTCAGGAAACGTTAACGCCATGCATTTGCCCCTGGACTGTATATTACGTGAAGGAAAGACTCGTTCACTTTTTCCTTGTGCTATTATACCATTGATTTTCATATTCACAAGAATTTTGTTGCGCATTGTTGCATTTTTTTCATTCATTAAAACCAGCCGTTCCGGGATGCTGGAGCATGGTACACTTCCATCATGTTGCAATATGTTGCAAATTTAGAATCTTTCCATTGTCTTTTCGAAATTCATGCTTTAGAATAGAATGAAAACCGGCTTCAGCAAGCTGCTCCAGCTGCTCCAGCTGCCATAAAACAGGATATCAGATGATGCAAGAAAAACCTTTTCGTAATGATGGTTATGCAAAAGTCACCGGCAGGGCAGCCTATGCCGATGACTATTCGATCTCGGGCATGCTCCACATGGTCCCCGTCTATGCTGATTATGTTGCCGCAAAGAATCTTGCCGTAGATTACAGCGAAGCCCTGAAAGTTCCCGGGTGCGTCCGGGTCTTCACGGCAAAGGATGTCCCCGGATCCAACGTCTTCGGTCAGATAGAAAAAGACTATCCCATAATTGCATCTGACAGGGTTCGATCCTGGGGCGATGTCTGTGCCCTGGTCGTGGCAGAAACCCGAAAAGCCGCCCTGGAGGCGGCAACGAAGGTCTCCATAACGGCTGATCCGGTAAGAGCTGTCCTTACCATTGAAGAAGCCCTCAAAGACAATGCACCGGTAGTCCCTTCCTACGGGAAGTCCAATATCGTTGTCGAGCACAAACTCAGACACGGAAATCCGGATCAGGCTTTTGATTCCTGCGAACTCATCCTCGAGGAAGAGTTCGAAACACAGGCCATTGAGCAGGGCTATATGGAACCGGAATCGGCCCTCTGCGTACCGCGCCACGACGGGGTTATCGAGATTTACGGCAGCATGCAGCATCCCTTCAGCACGCGACGCTTTACTGCGGCGCTTTTGGGAGAACCCCTGTCAAATATTGAAGTGTACACGATAGCAGTCGGCGGCGGCTTTGGCGGCAAGGACGATAATGCTGCAGCTGTCTGCGCCCGGGCAGCCCTTGGGGCACGCCTTCTCAAGCGCCCGGTCAAGCTCACCTACAGCCGGGAATGGTCATTCCGGGAGACCTACAAACGTCACCCCTACAAACTCAGCTACAAAGTCGGCTTTACCAGTGAAGGCCTCGTCAAAGCTGTCAAGGCAAAGATGTATGCCGACTCCGGCCCCTATCTGTCCGTAACGCCCTGGGTAACCTGGCGCTCCACAGCCCAGTGCTTCGGCCCCTACTCAGTTGAGAACATCCATGCCGACGTCTACGGTGTTGCCACCAATAATATTTTCTGCGGGGCTATGCGGGGCTTCGGGGCTCCCCAGGTAAACTTCTCGGTAGAACAGATTATGGATATTGCAGCCCATACGCTGGGAATCCATCCTCTCGGCATGCGCAGGATGAATATGGTGAAGCAGGGCAGCGAGACGGTTACCGGGCAGATTCTCGACGATCATACCGTAAGCCTTGAAGAAGTCATGAACAAAGTAGTCCACGCCATCGGCTACCGTAAAAAATATGAAAAATGCACATTCGGAAAATCTGAAAACGATGAACTCTATGGCATCGGACTGGCAATCAGCTATCGGGGATCGAGCCTCGGGGCGGAAGGAATGGACTTCTGTTCCGCCATAATCAACGGACAGTTTGACGGATCTATTCTGCTTGAGACCGGGATCCATGAAAACGGGCAGGGTTCCGAGTCGGTCATGATGCTGATTCTGGCCGATGAGCTCGGGGTAAATCTTGATCGAATCCGCTACAGGCGTTCATCAACCAGCAGTATTCCAGACAGCGGCACTACGGTTGCCACGCGGGGAACGATCATGGGAGGGAGTGCGGTTGTCACCGCCGTCAGAAAATTCCGTGAACTGCTCTCTTTCCATCTGGCCGAACGGCTCAGATGCAAACCGGAAGAGGTAACCTATCATGATGACAAAATATGGGGACTCAACTTCGCCTACAGCCTTACCTGGGAAGAAGCAATGCGGGAGCTCTACCTGCAGCAGGTTACCCCCTACGCATTCGGAACGTATCAGGCTCCCCCTGTAAGCTGGGACGATACTACCGGCCAGGGAAATGCCTATTTCACCTACGTCTACAGCTGTCAGGCAGTTGAGCTGACGGTCAAGAAATCCACCGGAAAAATCACCCTGAAGAATGTCGTGGCAGGACATGATATCGGCAAGGCGGTTAACCGGGCTATGGTGCTTGGTCAAATGTACGGCGGCATCACGCAGGGAGCCGGTATGGCCCTTATGGAAGAATTCCGCATGGAAGAGGGAAAGGTTGTAACCGACAATTTTGATACCTATAAAATCCCCCGAATGACCGATATGCCCGAGATGACCGGAATAATTATTGAAAACAGTGATCCCCACTCCCTCACCGGGGCTAAGGGAATCGGGGAACCGGCTCTTGAACTTATTGCTCCGGCCATTGCCAATGCTGTCTACAATGCAACCGGCATCCGCTCCAAGAAAATGCCTATAACGATAGATCCGGAGGACTTGAATGAATAGCATTACCATAAATGGTAAGGAATACACCATCGGTGAAGATCAGCTGGAGATGTCGCTGCTGAATTTTCTGCGTGAAAACCTGATCATGACCGGCACAAAGAACGGCTGTGAAAAGGGGGTATGCGGAAGCTGCACCGTAACTGCCGATAATCGGGCGGTCAGATCCTGCCGCATGAGTATGGAAAAGATGGCCGGCAAGCAGATCATCACTATCGAAGGCATGGAGTACCCTGACGGCACGCTTCATCCAATTCAGCAAGGGTTCATCGATGCCGGTGCAATCCAGTGCGGATTCTGCACTCCCGGGATGGTCATGAGCGCTTACGCGCTCCTGCTTGCTAATCCAGAACCTTCCCGGGAAGAGATCAGAAAAGCCATGCGGGGCAATCTCTGCCGCTGCACCGGCTACCAGCAGATTGTTGATGCGGTGGAGCTGGCAGCAAAGCGGATTAAGGAAGAGCACCTGTCAGTAACCGCCGGCTGTCTTGCCTGAAGGCCGGCCAAGCTAAAGGCCGATAAGCCAGCTGACTCGAACCCCTGAGAACCCCTGAGAACCTGTCAGAGACTATCTGTGTCTTTGAAATATTACTGTGCGTTCGCTTTTCCCGGTGACGGAGTCAGGTTCAGTTCCCAGTTGTCACTCCCGTCGGGAAGACGGCCGGCGCTGTCCGCATGTCCGGACCAGGATCGAATATCGACTATCTGGCCGTTCCGCCGCAGGATGGCTGTATCGTAAGAACCCAGTCCAAAGCCCTCGGCAGGCGGGATCACCACCATCCGGCTCGCTGCGGATTCACTTCGAGGAGTGCCGCTGCCGTCAGTGAAAACCGTCAGGTAACCGCCGGCTGGAACAGTAACATCTCTGGGGATTACGATTACGGTATCTTTTCCGATATCCTCGAGCGTCCAGGCACCGGAAGAAAATGCAAGCTCCGTACTTCCTGTATTATAGAGCTCGATAAAATCATCACCTCTCGACCGTATTTCATTAATCACCAGCCGATAATCTGTTCTCGCCGCAGGTTCTTTAACGTTCTTCGTTCCCGGTGTCGGCTGCAGCAGTGTTGAAAATTCGGCTGGACGGTCCGGAAGCCGTCCGATACTGTTTACATCCGTTTCCCAGGAAATCATATCTACAACAATTCCATTATAGTACAACATCACCGAATCGATTTGATTGAGCCCGAATGCTATATCTACCAATGCCGTCTCCGGTATTGCTTCATTATTCAGTACATCGGCCGCTTTATCCAGAGTAAAGGGGCAGACAAGCAGATACCCGCCGGCCGGTATGAATATCCCCGCCGGCAGACTGAGAGCACGGGCCCCCTCCTGATACTCCTCTCCGTTATCATCGAGAACCCAGCCTTCTCCCAGTATTATCGGATGGTTCATGATATTATGCAGCTCGACAAATTCATATTCCCCGGTAGAAGCTGCTTCATTGATGACAACCATCCGGGGTTCTGCCGGCACCGGCTCAAGACCGGCAACTGCTGCAGTTACGCAGGAAACCATCGATCCTGCTGCCAGGATGAGAAGAATCCCGGTCAGTACGCTATTTTTCTTCATATGCTACTCCAATCTCACGTTGTCGATAAACACTTCCTGCCCCTCAGCCAGTTGCCCTACCCTGAACTGCAGGCGCCCGTTAACGAGTTCAGGCCCGGTGTAGGATACCGGTATTCGTATCTTTTTCCAGACTGATGTCGGCCTGAATGTGTAATTGAACACTTCGGGTCCGGTATCCACTGCAAAGAGGATAACCATGATCTCTTTGCTCTGTGATGAGATGCCGGCGGTTTTCACGTCAAACGAAAAGACAAACTCCTCACGCTCACCTACATAGAGGGCATCCTGAACAAAAGCGACAGAATCCCAGAATTGAGTTTTCTGCTCAAGGATTTTCAGGTATCCGCCTTTGCTGCCGGTATCCAGGGTAATGATTTTCTGCTCGACGCTATCCTGGCTCCAGGCGAGATTCCATTTTTCTGCACCGTTCTCAAAATCTCCGCCGGGAATTCTGTCGGCAGAAGAGGGAACAAATCCCGCTTTCAGTTCTTCCAGATACTTCGTTACATAGCCTGGGCGCAGGCGGGCAAACTCCCGCAGGATTTCAACCTCCCGCTGCCAGCGCTCTTCGCTGAGGTTCCAATACCAGCCGGACTCCGGGTCATCCCCCTGCCAGCGTCCTATGTGTCGCGCAATTTCATCCTCAATCCAGACTGCATGTCTTTCCACAGCCTGCAGGAGATTCTCCGTCGTGAATACCGTTTCCAGAAGCTCTTCATAGCGGAAGACCATCCGGTTAAAATATACCTCCTGCTTCATCAGGTTCTTGAAAAGACTGCTGAATAAATCGTTATTGAATTCCTCCCCCAGCAGATAGGTGAAGCTGTTGAAGTCCGGGGTTCCCGAAACTCTCTCCAGACTTCCCGTCCAATACCCTGTCGTGTCAAACCCGGCATCGGTATCATACAGAATCCAGCGCCATTTCACCTCGTCATCCACCGAGCGCCAGAATTTAGCATTGCTCCACGGCCAGTCGGTATTGTTATAAAAGCTCTGGAATATAAAGTAGTCGATCATGCTGTCGATATCGAGCAGGTCCTCCGCTTTCTGAATAATCGGTTCGATGCCGGATGGGAGGCTTTGCGCCAGAGCCAGCAGCTCATTGCTGCCGGCAGCATCACCTTCGTTTATCTGAAATGATGAGCTGTAGGCCCCCTCAACAACATCAACCGCATCCGGATCGATGCCGTGATTATCTTCGAGAAAATATTCGTTTATTTTTTCCCGGATATTGAGAATACCCCAGTACTGGCCGTTGAGAAAAACCACCGAAGGCTGAAAATCCTGCTTGTCCACATCATATCCGGTAGCGAGTCCGGCCATCATTCCATCCCGGAAGAGGGTTCTTTCTGCATCCCCCCCGGAGCTGCGCAGGACAATCGAATAAAAATCGGGAACATCCCCGGCAGACCCTTCGAAAAAGAAGTGGTTGGGAATTCGCTCTTCTGATGCCGGCTCTTTGGCATAGAGAGCAAAGGATTTAAGCGGAAACCCCCGGGATGAGCTGCCGTAGAGCCGCAGCAAGTAGATGTCCCGCAGGTCGGGCTGTTCGCGGGAAGTATTCCGGAAAAATTCCATATGTGCCATCCGAAACCATTTTTCCCGGAAATTAGGTGCTTCGGTATCGTCACCAATTGCATGGATTCCATATTCTGTCCCCCAGAGATCATCCGGATCCATCGTTATCGAAAAGACCGGAAGTTCTGTCTCTTCCCCTATAAAATAGGTGCGCACGGCAATGGGACCGGCTGCCCCGGTTGGTGAGTAGAAGCGCGCCTTGACTGCTCCGGTCCGCCCTATCTCCCGCGGGGTATCAAATAGCGTGCCTGACACATTGGTTGGATAGATCCAGGTTCGTTCATTCACAGGGCGATCATTGGCGTTAAATTCCATCCCGTCATTTATGGTATACCGGATTTCCCAACCGGGATAGTCGAAAGCATTGGTAAAATCAAGCGCAGCAGACTCAGCAAAAAACCCTGAATCCTCAGCAAACTCGGGAACCGGCAGGCGCACATCATTCGGCAGTCCGGGTGTTGGGTTATCAGCTATTCTGACGGCTGACGGAAATTCCGGATCACGGATGAGAGAGATATTCCGTACCGGAGGAGCTGCCTTGTCCGGTACGGCGGGTTCCGGCAGAACAAAGCGGTCAGAAATGACTCCTTCAGCATTCTTCAGGACAATTGATGCGGTATTCTCCGGGATTTCGGCAAAAATTCGAATACTCTTTACCGATAGCGTGGACCCGGTGGGGACAAACATAATGACGGGATAGTCCCCCGGCCGAATGCTGAAGGCAGGGAATCGGGGCAGTTCCTGCTGCGTCCCATCCTTCAGGAAAAATACCAGCTTCCAGCCTTCGATATCTACCGCTTTCTCACTGGCTGCCGCAAGTTCCAGCCATGCGGGCAGAGTGTGATCATCGGCTTCCAGCAAGGAATCATTTTTCAGCATAACTTCATTGATCCGTACCGGTCCAGGCAGGGCAGCAGCGAGCTCTTCATCAGAAAAGCGCTCACCATACACTGCGGGATCGGGCAGGGTTTCACATCCTGAGACTGATACTATCAGAACAAGGACTGCAAGAGCTTTTTTCAGGAACTTTACGAAACAAACAGCTTTCTGCATATCAACCTGCCTTGGCAACTTTTTTATTTCGGGACATAATTTTCAGTATCTGGAACATTGTGCAGCTGCCTCCCTCCACGATGCTTTCTACTTCCGGTTCGGCTTGCCCGGAGTCAGAAATGTCTTCATATACCAGTTTTCACTTCCGTCAGGATACCGCCCGGCACTTACTACGTGCTCTGCCCAGCTGAACGAATCTGCTATCAGATTGTTGTACCGCAGAAACACGGTATCACTGCTTCCCAGACCAAACCTGTTTCCGGCTGACGAGGCCACGGAATTTCTGCCGGCGGAAAAGGGGAGCCGCAGAACATCGGGATAGATGACGAGCAGGCCGCCGGGAGGAATCACGGTTCCTTCCGGTAAAAAAACGGTATCTTTCTTTTGGGAGTCATCGATTCTCCATTCCTCTCTGCCGACCGTAATTGAACGGGAGGTGATGTTGATAATTTCTACATAATCGAGGCCTCTGGAGCATACTTCGTTCAGGAGCAGGGGAGACTCTCCCTGATAACGGGCTTCAGCTTTGTTCTGTGCCCCCGGTGTCGGAATCAGCATGGTGCTGACTGCTTCAGAACCGTCCGGGATTCTGCCGATTGTATTTACTGCGGTAGACCAGGTAACGAAATCGACCAGGCTGCCATTATGGAAGAGACTAATTTCATCTACTGAACCGATCCCGAAAGAACGGAAAGCCAGTGCCGTATCCGGGATATCCGTGGGAACAGCGGCCGCCATCCCGCTCGTCTTATAGGGGGCAATCAAGAGATATCCTCCGGCTGGAATAACGGTCCCGGCTGGAATCTGTATCATTGGATCATTGTCCATCCGGCTCTCCTTGCGGTCGGCCAGCTCCCATTCGGGTCCCAGGACAAGATCTGCAGTAGTTCTATTGTAGAGTTCGATAAAGTCGAAATCCCCGGTCGAGGCAACTTCGTTTATGACAATATCCCCCGGGCGGGCACTCTCAGCAGCAGAAACCCTCACGGCTGCCAGTAAAAGCAGAACAACAATTATTCGATAGAAAATTTTCATCATCCGCACCACACTTTATTCAATATCGGTATACATCAATATCGACAATATCGTCCTCAATCAATACAGGCACAACCATTCAGCAAGTCTGACCGTTCAGGAAATATTTACACCATAGTAACATCAACAATGAGTAATGAAAAGGGAAATTGTAATCTGTTGCCCCCATCTAATGCCCCCTTCTCCCGTTTTGTATGGTATGATAAAGACAGTACTCAGGCGGGTACTGCCTTGCGATGGTTATTGCCCTATGGGGGCGTTGCCTTACAGAGACCATTCTGGAGGATACTATGGAAACAAAACCGACCTATACCAAGATTGTGGCGACCATCGGACCTGCATCTGAAACCTATGACTCGATCAGAACTATCATCAGTCTCGGCGCACGTGCAATCCGGCTCAATTTCAGCCATGGTACGCACGCGGTACAGCAGCTCCGATACGATGCGGCTCGCCGTGCATCGCAGGAGCTTGGCATACCCATTGCGATATTTATCGATCTGCAGGGTCCGAAAATAAGAATCGGTCAGCTCTCGGCTCCTGAAATTCGTGTGAACAGCGGAGACGAGCTGATAATTACGACAGAATCCTGTGTGGGAACAGCGGAAAAGATGAGCATTGACTATCCATATCTTCATGAGGAAATTTCTCCGGGAAACCGGATTCTGATCGATGACGGACTTATAGCCCTGCGGGTACAACAGGTTTCCGGTAACAACATCCACTGTATCGTGGAGGACGGAGGAGTCATTCGCCCACGCAAAGGGGTTAATCTTCCCGGCATTCCGCTGCACCATCTTTCATCATTTACCAAAAAAGATGAGCATGATGTAGAATTCGCCTTTAAAAATCAGGTCGATTATGTCGCTCTGTCGTTTGTCCGAAGCGCAAGGGATGTCGCTGCTCTGCGAACCTATATGAAGCAGACCTTCGGCGGTGAACTACCCATCATCTCCAAAATTGAAAAGCCGGAAGCTGTTGAGGATATCGAGGCGATAATCGAACAGTCAAGCGCCATCATGATCGCCCGTGGAGATCTCGGGGTGGAGGTTGCTCCCGAAAAGGTTCCGGTAATCCAGAAATCGATCATACGGGCCTGCAATCTGGGTGGAGTGCCGGTTATCACGGCCACGCAGATGCTGGAAACGATGATGCACAATCCGCGCCCTACCCGTGCGGAAACCGGTGATGTCGCCAATGCGGTTCTGGATGGAACCAGTGCCATCATGCTTTCCGGGGAGACGGCTGCCGGGGAATTTCCGTTTCGGGCAGTCGAGATGATGCAAAGGATAGCGGCATTTACCGAATCGAGCATCGAATACCAGCGGCTTGTTCTCGATCAGCGGCTCAATTGGGAACAGATAGAGCTGAGGCGGCGGAAAAGCATCACCGAAGCGGTCGGGATTGCCGCCCGTGAGCTTGCTCTGGCCGTGAGGGCTGCCTATATCGGATGCTTCACCCATTCCGGCGGATCAGCCCGTCTCATATCAAAATTCCGTCCCGGCATCCCTATTATCGGCTTTTCCCCGAAACTGCAGACAGTGCAGCGGCTCGCGTTATCATGGGGGGTAACTCCGGTCCATATTCAGGATTTCTCGTCATTCGATCAGCTGCTCGCCTATGCCCCGGATTACCTGAAATCCCTCGGGTTCGTCAAGACCGGCGACCAGGTGGTCATTACAGCCGGTGTTCCTGTGGGCAGTCCGGGTAAAACCAACACTATCAAGGTAGTGGAAATAGTCTGACCGAGCCGCTGGAGCAGCAAAAAAGGCTGTCCTCCCTGAAGAAGACAGCCTGGTATTTCGGATTATTCAGCTGCAGTCCATCGGCCGGCTATCGGTATCGTCATGACTCCTGACAGCCGGCAAAACTCAACTTCAGCCTGCAGAGATCAGCAGCAGCCGCAGCCTGCTCCGCCTTTGCCGCAGCAGACAGCATACTGGCCGGGCTTGATCTCATCACCGCACTTATCGCGAGCTTCTGAGATTTTGGCAATGGCTTCATCCCACTTATCAAAGATAAACTGAGGACAGTCGGCATCCATTTTCTTGTAGTAGGCTTTGGAGCGCTCGAGCTTGTTTACCCACTTTGTACAGCGGAAAGTGAACTGGTAGGTATAATCTTCAAGTACATAATCTGTGTCGAGATACTTTTTGAAGAGCACCTTCAGGTCTTCATAGAGGGGGATTTTCCCAGTAGGAGTATCCAAGGCATCATATTCACCGTGAACCCGTCCTTCCGCCCAGTGCAGCCATACTTTTTTTGCCAGCTTGCTGGTGCAGAACTTTCCTTCCGGAGTGAGGAGGAAGTAGTTGGTGGAAAAAATCTTCGGTACTTCCTTCAGACCTTCAATAAACTTGATGTTGTTTTCGGTATACTCACCGAGCGGATAGGAGACGAAGTCCATATTGGCCATGGGGCTGGGGGTTCTCACGCCCTCCGCACCCAGAGTTGCTGAGGTGGTTTCAGATTCGAGGGTAGCGGCTTTCAGGAGAATCCCATCCTCCCAGGAGGGGGATTCTTCCACGGGAACCGTGGTATCGCTGTCCCGACCGCCGTAGAGCACCCCATCCACCTTTACGCCGTCTCGCGCTTCAAAGCCTTCCTTGTCGAAGTTTTCCAGATAGTCGAGCCGCATGGTATACCGGGCATTGCCGTGAGCCACACCGATCGTGTTGCCTTTGGCATCTTTTTTGCCTTCTGTCCAGGGACCGGAATGGTTGTCGCCCTCTTTCGGAGCCTCAAGCCCCTGCCCAAGCCAGTAGGGTTTGTTATCGGGACCGCGAAGCACATTGGAAAAAATCACTTCCTGCGGTTTGTAGAGGTTCTCGAAGATTACCGGGTCGTCCTCGGCGTTCACATCTTTAATGATGCCGAAAATTCCCTGTTCAACATTGACTGCCCGAAATTCACTGTCCACATTTCTGAAGTAGGCAATATCATCCCCGACTATCTCCTCGCCCGGAATCATGGCCGTCGAGGTTTTGCCGCAGGCAGATGGATAGGCACCGGCAAAGTAGGTTTTTCGGTCGGCATCTTCGTTTACGCATGCCATGACAAACATATGTTCGCACAACCAGCCTTCCTGACCGGATTTGTTAATTGCAAGCCGCATTGAATGCTTTTTCAGGCCGACAGAGTTCCCAGCGTACTGGGCATTCATGGAATATACGATATTGTTCTGGGTATCCATGTAGATCCGACGCTTGTCAAGGTTCATTGAGCAGCCGCGGTCATCCTGCGGACCAGCTGAGTGTATAAACCGGAAAAAATCATCTTTTTCAGCGGCTTTCATTGCCTTGAAATGTTCGTAGGCGGGGCGATAAAGAATTGCTTCAGAATGGGCAACATACCATGAATCGGTAAACTGCACGCAGGGAATGGTAAACTGCGAGAAGGCAGGACCTTCACAGAAAAATTTCACCACTGCATCTTTGCCTTCCATGTTGTTTCTGGCAATATCCATTATTTCGGTATAGCCCTGTTCATATTCCACGGAATTGAGCGATTTCATTTTGGGCAAATTTTCTTTGTAGACCATATACTTCGTATTTGCTTTATCTCGAGCCTGATCACCGTACCCATCCCAGTGAATTGTCTGGCCATCAAGAGAAAGCTTGAATTCTTCACCCTTCTCAAGCGCAATATCCCGTATATATTGTTCGTCTTTTTCGCTGTCATCACACACATAAATAGATGCGGGATTGCAGTGTTCGGCAAAAGAACCAACAAAATCAAGTACTTTCTCGTTTTCCAAAGCTGCAAGTTTTGCGTAACTTGCCTCGCTCATTTTGCTTTTCAGCAAATCTGTAAATTTTGAATCCATGTAATACTCCTGTGATAAAGTTATCCATATTGATCTTATTTGGTTAAGTTGAGTTAATCAAGTGCTTATGACCGTTTTGGGTGTGTTTATTCGCTATTGCTTTATCTATATATCAGGGAGATCGGCTAACGGGCAACTTCCAGGAACCGCTCCCTCAGATACTGACGCTCACCTTCTCCCAGACCGATCACCTCAAGCAGGTATCGATCAATCGATCCGTAGGCAACATAGACAGCATCTAAAGCGGCTCTCAGGAATTCCGGTCTGGTAGTCAGCAGAGGATAGGTCAGTACAGGATCCAGCTCAATATCGTATTTTCTGAATTGCCGGGCATAGCGCTGTGAGGCCTCAGCCAGACGTTCACCGGCAAACCCGCTCATAAGATAGTCGGCAAAAACTGCCTCCTCCCGGGCACCAAGGGCTAGGAGAAAGAGGGCGGAAAAAAGTCCGGTACGATCCTTTCCTCCCGTACAGTGCACCAGGGTGGGCATATAGTCGGCAGAAAGCAGCATGGAAAACATCTGACGAAAATGCGACCCGTATTGTTCCGGCATGCTGCGGTAACTTCCCCTGATGTGGAGGTCAGGGTCAGCTTTTCCCTGTGCCGCACTCCTGAACAAAGCAATAACTGATTCCAGAGTCAGGCTCCCCTCATCCATTGGGTGCTGAACATACAGCACATCGCCGGGCAGGCGGTCGGGATGAGCTTCGGCTTCATCGAGGGAACGCAGATCAATTATCCTTCGTATACCGAGTTCCTGCAAAAAGTTCAGTTCCTGCTTAGAAACATGCGAAAGCCTTCCTGAACGGAACAGCAGTCCGTGCCGGGTAAAAATCCCGGGGGCTATTTCCACTCCCCCCATATCCCGGAAATTATGACAATTGGGAAGCTGCTCCCGGTATGTCCTGCCCTGCAGTTCAATCGACCCCATTTTCGGCTTTACGCTCCTAGCTCAACGGCAGATGCCTCTGCAGGGCTGCTGCCCAGCGTCCTCGCCAGATCCCGCAGGAAAGCGCCCACATCACAGACTATGCCGATCGCCTGTCCTGAACCGCGATCCGACAGTTTGGTTACAACTGCCGGGTTGATATCGATGCAGATGGTCGGGATATAGGACGGGGTCATATTGCCGGTTCCAATCGCATGCAGCATGGTGGAGAGCATAATGATTAAATCAGCTCCCTCAATAATCCTGGCATACTGAGCCTGGGCTTCTATCATATCGTTCACCGTCTCCGGCAGGGGCCCGTCATCACGGATTGAACCGGCAAGACAATAGGGAATCTGTGCTCTGTCAATTTCATACATCAGCCCCTCGGTAAGAACACCCGTCTCAACAGCCCGATGAATCGAACCGCATCCGTTAATTATGTTTATTGCCCGAATGTGGTGATTGTGTCCATATTCAACCACTTTTCCAGTTTTCAAGTCAATTCCCAAGGATGTTCCAAAAAACTGATACTCCAGATCATGAACGGCCACCGCATTTCCGCCGAGAAACCCCTGAATATATTTATCCCTGACCAGCGCTGCCAGGGCATCCGCTCCGCCGGTATGCACCACAACGGGTCCGGCAACAACCACCACCTTTCCTCCCCTGTCCCGGATACGCCGCAGTTCCGCAGCGGTTTTTTCGACCGCTATGCTTCCGCTTCGTTCTGATGAGACATCGTTCGACATGAAAGAAAAGGCCTCTGTCTCGCCCTTCCGCACATCAGGAGGAAACACCCGTATCGAATCGCTTCCGCAGACAACCAGATCCCCCCGACGCAGATCACGCAGTTTGGTGCAGGTAAATGTTTTCCCATCCCAAACCAGTATGGCATCCATCCGCTGCTTTTGAACTATTCGCCATCTTCCTTCAAAAAAAACTTCTGTGGGGTGATTGGTGGAGGAGTAGAAATTTTCGGGGGCGTAAGCATCCTTTTCCGCGGGAACCAGTCGGGCGGAAGGAACCTCGGCTTCAAAGACTCCCAGATTGGTTAACCGGTCGGCAATCCTCTGCAGACGTTCCGAAGCTGTTTCGTCAACCTCTTCGCCACCTGTTCCATTCCCGGCCGATACCGCAATTTCCAGGGAGGAGACCTGTTCGGGGTTTTTCCCGACGCTGAATCTGTTTATGTGATAATCCCCGCCCTCATTCAATATGGTATTGAGAATCTGAGAAAGGATTCCGGAATCAATAAGGTGACCTTCGGCTATGAATATTCGTGCTGACATAGATACTGTGTAGCATGAGATCGACGAATTATCAATATGCGGGGTTCTTGAATTAGCCTGACCGGAACTATGTTCCGGTGCTTTCGGCGGGATTCCGGGACCTTGTCGATTTCTGCGGAAACACGTAGAATGCGAATACTATGGAACTACTTCTGCCGGCCGGCAGTTTTCAATCGGGCATCTATGCCCTGAAGAGTGGAGCGGATGCCGTCTATTTCGGTTTCAAGGATTTTTCGGCCAGAAAAAAAGCCGGAAACTTCACTTTTGAGGAGGCTCGCAAACTCAAATTCTATGCCGATCAGCATGGAAAAAAGCTCTATGCGACATTCAATACCATCCTGCGCGAGGCAGAAATTCCCGCTTTTTCGGCGGCTCTGGACCAGGCTGTGACAGCCGGGATAGATGCCGTTATCGTGCAGGATCTGGGGGTTCTCGATTACATCCGGAAAACCTGCCCCCGGATCCCGATTCACGCCTCGACTCAGATGGCTGTCCACACGGTATCCGGACTCCGGATGCTCCGGAAGCTGGGTGCCGTCCGGGCTGTCCTTTCCCGTGAACTGACCCTTCCGGAAATTACCGCTTTGCACAAAGCGGTTCCGGAAATCGAGCTGGAAGTGTTTATCCACGGAGCCCTCTGCTTCAGTTTTTCCGGAGCCTGCCTTGCCTCAGGTCTGCTTCTGGGAAGATCTGCCAACCGGGGGGAGTGCGGCCAGATTTGCCGGACCTGGTTTTCTCTCGACAACCCGGAGAATATGCCGATCCAAACGGAATTCAGCAGCGGGTATTTTTTCTCCATGAAGGATCTTGCCCTGAAAGAGGGAGTTCTGCGCCTGCAGGAAGCCGGTGCTGCATCCCTGAAAATCGAAGGCCGAATGAAAAGTCCGGAATATACTGCCGAGGCTGCCGCCTTCTACCGAAACCTTATTAATAGAGAGACGGCTGATGCATCCCGGCTGCAGACGATATTTTCCCGCTCTATTACCCGTGGATGGGGTGGTCCGCTCACCCGTGGATGGGCCGGAAGGCAGACAGAAGCCAGTGAACAGGCAAAGCCCGGTATTCAGCCGGGGTTCGATACCATGATTGCCGCTGACTACCCCGGACACAGGGGAATTCCCGCTGCCGAAACAGTTTTCGTGGATCCTCGTCGTCATTTCGCACAAATCAGACTTCTCTGTCCTCTCGAACTGCGTGACGGTCTTCTTATCCTTCAGCCGGGAAAGTCAGAGATTCTCCTGCCTGAGCCCGTTCGCTTCGGAGTAACCCGGATGGAAAACCAGGCCGGTAAAAGTCTGATTAAGGCTGAGGCAGGAATGGTAATTCGATTGGCCCTCCCTGTCCACGTCAAGGCAGCTGAAGGTACGGTAATCTATAAAATATCAGCCCATGACCAGACGCTGCCGGAGATAACTCCCGGATCAATTCCCGCCTGGAAGTATCCTGTTGATCTGCAGATAACTATTAAGAGCTCCTCTGCCGCGGTTTCGGGAACCATTCCTATCTCAAATGAACCGGTTTCAGTAACGGTACCGCTGGCGGTAGAGTCAGCTGAATCTGACTCGTCGGCCTCTGCTTCCATAAGTAAGATTTTTTCAGCCTCAGGGGATAGTCTTTTTCGGACCGGCAGTCTTGCCATACTCAATGCTTCGGGAAAGCCTGATAATGCTATTTTCATACCCCTTTCCCACCTTAAACGTCTGCGGCGGGCGTGGTTTTCTGCTGCAGACGAACACTTTACCACCGCGGTGAACCAGAGGATGCGTGAGCAGCTCGACCCTTTCTCGGCAGACGCTGCTGCAGACGCGGACTCCTCTGCTGAGACCGAATCCGTTCAGCCTCTCCCGGCAAGAGCCCTCATCGTTCCGCAGCTGGATGCTCCGGTCCCGTTCATCCTGAATCCTGATCACTATAACGAAGGAAATCTGCCTGATATCAACGGTACTCTCTACTTGCCCCTCAATCCGATCCTTTTTGATGAAGATTCCTATCTGAGAAGGTTCGAAAGTTTGATAGAGCGGCTGCAGCACGGCGGGCAGGAACACGGACATAAACTGAGAATCGGCTTGAACAATATCGGACATATCCACTGGGCACTGGAATTGAAGCAGTCCCGAAAATACCGGGATACTGAATTTTTCATCGATTACTATCTCTATTGTGCCAACAGCCGGACTCTGCATCTGCTGAGGGATGAGCTTGCAATCATCCGCACCGGGTACTACTGGCTTGAGGATTTTTCACCTGACAGTTTTTTCACTGCTGGAAATCTCTACCCGGTCAATCCCGGAGCAAGCCCGGCAGCCCATCCAGATACCGAAGTAGGCAGCGACAAGCAAAAACCATTTTCTCCCCCGCTCTTTATCAGCCGAAGCTGCTTCAGGAACCAGAGTCTGGGAATAAGCTGCAAGGGATGCCCGATGAGTGCCGGACCGTATAAGCTGACACAGAAGGAAAAGAACTTTACCGTTTACGTTAAGGAATGTATAACCTATCTTTTTCCTGCAGACAGCCGATGCTGATTTTGCTGATGGCATGATGGTTTTCTGAAGACTTGACAGGGCTTCCAGTCAACGTGAAAGCCCTTGCACCACCTGGCTAGGCAAACAGACCATAGATTGAGGTGCCGCAGTTCCGGCACTTGCCGTCAGGGATGTTCAGCCTTGCCGCCTCACCGGCTTCCCCATAATAACTGTGCGATGGTATTAATACGTTACCGCATCCGGGACATATCGTGGCAGAATATGAGCGACTGCTGCTGTTTCCGCTGTATATAAAAGGTATTCCCGATTCTGAAGCAGTCTCCAGCGCCTCCTGAAGGAAGGCTTCGGTAGTGGGAGCCCGATCGAGCATATTGTAGGCTGGAAAGAAACGGCTGAGGTGCCATACCCTCACCCCGACATCAAAAAGCTGCCTGCCGAGGGCTCTGATATCCTGCAAGGTATGAATCCCTTCGATAACCAGGGTCGTCACTTCAACAACAGCCTTACCGGAATCCTCTATTCTTGCTATGTTCTGCAGCACCGGGTCCAGCCGACCGCCGCAGTACTGCCGGTAAAAAGCATTATTCCCTTTCACATCAATATTAAAAGCATCAATCAATCCCAGCATCGACTCCAACGCTTCGGGAGTCATGCTGCCGTTGGTTATCATGCAGTTCTTTCCGCCGGGCAGCTGTTTTACCAATCCGGCCGCATCCAGCATATAGTCCTGCCACACTACCGGGTCAGAATAGGTATAGGCCATAATAGCAAGGCCATGATCTTTCATTCGCATAACAACCTCTGCGGGCTGCAGATGCTGATACTTGAATTCGGAAAAACGGGAGCTTTTTTTAAACTCGAGGTATTGCGATAATTCATAATTCTGACAGTAGGTACAGTGAAAATTGCATCCCGGCAAGGCCACGGAAAAAGCGCTTCGGCCGGGAAGAACATGATAGAACGGCTTCTTCTCTATGGGATCGATACCCAAAGCGGCAACCTGCCCGTAGACGGCCGTCTCAATTCGACCGTTACGGTTCTGCCGTACCCCGCAGACTCCCGTCTCCCCTTCGGACAGGCTGCATCGATATATACAAAAATTGCAGGAAACCGTATTGCTCATGATCATTAATCCATGAGGTAAATTCAAAATGATTACATTTTGAATTTACCTTCCATATTATAAGAATTCTCAGAAAAAACTTCTGCCTGAAACGTTTCAAAGCTGCATTCAGGATCTTTCCAGGCTTCGGGGTTCAGCCCGGCCTTCATGGCTAAATGCGAGAGGGTTTCCTCAGGACCCCACCCCTGCTCAACAGCAACCTGGGGGAGAAACAGAGCAGACCGGCCTCGATAGCGGAGGATAACACCGTCCCTTCCAAACCGGATATCCTGATAGGATTCAATTTCGGCCGGAATAGAAAGCACTGAAATCTCAATTTCCAGGGCTTCAAGTTCTTCCATATCCCTGACCGGCCTGAAGCGCGGATCGGCAGCGGCAGATTCCACCGCGAGTCGCCTGACAGACTGATAAAGGGGAAACAGACCTATAATATTGCCGATGCAGCCCCGGAGAACCGGAACACCTCCATCAGATTCACGCCGGTGCAGTGTGACAAACACCCCGTTACGGGCAAGCAGTTCATCCATAACATCTTCCTCGGCCAGTCGTTTTGCGACAGCTGACAGCGGACCGCCTGTATATTCTGCAATACTCTCTCGTGCAAGACGCAGTAACGTAATCCTGGATTCCTCAGATAGCATAGGTGCTCCTATCGCCATAAAATTGAACAGTAGTCAACAAAATCACTTGAATAACCTGCTATGTCATTGGAAGTGTACTGATCAAACACTTCCCCGGTAAGCCCGAGCTGAGCACCAATAGTTGAAACGATCAAGCCCGGGGCAAAGCCGCAGATTGACGGTCGTTCATTTCTCTGCCTTTCGAGAAGTTCAGCAGTATTTCCAGCAGCAAATAACCGGGCAAAAGAGAGGTCCTGCTCCATAACTGCCTGCTGAACAGCCTTCTGACTCCCAAGATGGCTGAAGGGGGCATAGCCGAACCTGCTCCCGTAGTGGGTGAAATCCGAACTGGCAATGACAACGGTCTCCCCGCTGAGGATAGATTCATCGCCGACTGCCTCGAGTACCGCTCCGCTCAGCATATCCAGAGATTTTTCGGAAGTTATCCGGGATATCAGACCCATTCCAACCGATATTTCTCGCTTGGCCGTCTGCTGATAATCAGCACAAAAGGGAAGAAACATCTCAACCGCATGTTCCAGATCAACTGATTTGCGATCGATATGGACCACACGGCCGGGAAGCAGATCGTACAGCGGCATAACCGAAACATCGCCAAACGGGGTTCGCGCAAAAGTAAAGGAGGCTGTCGTCAATACATCTGCAGGTATATGGGCATAGTGTGATGGAGCGAGAATAAGTATTCGGGAAGCCAGCACCGGCAGATTGGCAAACAAAGCTGCTATACCGCGGGCTGAGTAGACCAGCCCGGCATGAGGCAGCATAGCCAGACATACCCCGATCCTGCTCTCCAGCCCTTCGTCCACACTTTCATCGAGCCCCCCGCCCCCCAGCCCTCCGCTGCGAATTCTGGCCTCATCCAAAGCTGTATCAATGGTGTTTTTCAGATTATCAGGATCGTTGTCATACCACGATCCCGCATACTGCATACTGCGGATAATCTGCTGCTTACCCATGCGCGGCCTCCTGGCATCAATTATTGGAATATGCTGAAGCAACGGTTTCCGTAGGCTCCTTCCGTTACCAGCTTCTACAGTAGTATACAATGCTGCAGCACCAGTTGTCATCAGAAGGCATCGAGAATCGATCGGATTTTTTTATAGACGGAGACAATTTCAATAAATCGTAATACTTGCGGAGAAAAAAAGGGACGGTAAGCCGATCTGCCGACTTTCCGTCCCTGTAATCTGACGCCTGTAATCTGATGCTTAAATTGCTCTTGCTTTTCGCAGAAGCCTCATCTGCTATCGATGATTGTACATCTGAACAAAGGCTTCCGCATTCTGAATTGAACCGCCGGCTGCCCCCTTGACAACATTGTTTACCATCAGGTTGAAGCCGATCCGGTTGTTTTTCTTTTTGAGCCTTCCCGTGTAGGTTACCATGCCGCTTGGAGTTCCCCAGAAAGCATATTTCGGCTGGGGAAAGGTATTACTGGAATTGTACACAACCGGCTTGACCGGAGAAGAAGGAAGACCCGATTCAGCAATTTCAAAGGAATCCCAGGCTTCAATGATATCATCAATCGAAACATCCTGCTCAAATTCTACCCAAACGGTCTCATTATGACCGAACATTACCGGAACACGGGCACAGTAAACATAGACCTCGGGATCTATGGAGAGAATCTTCTTCAGTTCCTTCTCCACTTTTTCCTCTTCTCCTCCGATAAAAGGAATGACATTGTCAGTTATATCGAAAGCGGACAAGCCAGGATAGCCAGCCCCGCTGACTGACTGGTAAGTTGAAATCGACAGTTCCTTTATCCCGAATTTAACCAGCGGCGAGAGGGCTAACACTAATCCCGTAGTGGAGCAATTGGCATTTGTCACAATAAAACCGGATTCCGGATACCCCTGATCCTTGATCATGTGGAGAGAAGCAAGATTCACTTCAGGTATAAGAATAGGAATATTACTGTCATACCGCATAGCACCGGCATTGGAGAAGACATAGAAGCCGGCATCCCGGAGCTCGGGTTCCGCTGCAGCGGCAACATTCGCCGGCATGGCAGAAAATACAATGGTGACCCCGGCTTTTTTCATCGCTTCAGGGCTGTACTCCCGGATCTCTATACCTGAAAGCCTCGGATCCATTTCAAAAGGGAGTACCCAGTGAACCGATTCCCCGTAAAACTCTCCGATACGCGATGCCGATGCTGTTACATAGGAGATCTCAAACCATTCATGATTTGCAAGCATCCACATAAATATCTGCCCGACTGCACCAGTTGCACCAATAACGGCAACTTTAATCTTTTCCATATCTCCTCCTGTTGTCTCAGCATTATGACGTAATTGTTTAAATAATGCAACAATTTGGACTATCCTGATCTAAAGTCAATCAATTTGTTGCTATAATAACTTAATGTTATTTTTTGTACAATATGTTATTTGATAAAAATGGTGGTTCTGCTTCTTTTTCAGGATTTTCTTCTCAGTAATTATCTGCTATACTTAACAGATGATACGTACTGGAACAGCCGATCTCCCTCTGCATTATGGAAAAGTTCCCGAATGGCTGGCAAGCAGGATGGCAAGACTGGGTCTGGCCATTACCGAAGCTGTGCTGGCCGAATACGGAACTTCCGGCTGGATAGAACGTATGAGCGACCCTTTCTGGTTTCAGGCTCTGGGCTGCGTTATGGGTATGGACTGGCATTCATCCGGGATAACCACATCCGTTCTGGGAGCCTTGAAGAGGGCCGTGAACCCCATCTCACGGGAGCTGGGAATCTGCATCTGCGGGGGAAGAGGAAATGCATCCCGCCGGACACCGGACGAGCTGACCGCAGTCTCACATCAGTTCGGGCTGCCCGATACCGATCTGGTTACAGCCTCCCGCCTCAGTGCAAAGGTCGATAACTCCTGCGTCCAGGACGGATTCCAACTCTACCTTCACACCTTCGCCCTGGACCGATCCGGTAATTGGGCAGTTGTCCAGCAGGGCATGAACTCAGAAACCGGAATGGCGCGCCGTTACCACTGGCACTCTTCCAAAGCTGGCTCATTTGTCAGCAGCCCGCAAACGGCCATTGTGGGAACAAACAAAGGTTCTATCGTCAACTTCAGCGACTTTCGCGCCGATGAATCACGAAAAGCCGTCATGGATTTTCTCAAAACCCACCCGGATCTGCAGCAAAAGGAGCTTGTCCGGCTGGGACTGGTTCCGCAAAACCCCGTACCTTTGCAGCTGGAACTCTGGGACAGAAACCTCAGCCTGCCGAAGCGGCATGAGGTAACTGCTGCCGATGCCTCCCCTTCACGCCTTGGCGCTGTTCTGGCTGCTGCTTACGAACACCAGTTCGAATCGTTTACTGAGGCTCTCCTGCTGAAAGGAGTCGGTCCCCGTACCCTGCAGTCATTGGCCCTGGTCAGCGAAATCATCTATGGAAAGGCCGTCAGGTTCTCCGATCCTGCCCGCTTCTCATTTGCCCATGGAGGAAAAGACGGCCACCCTTTCCCTGTACCCCTTGCTATTTACGATAGTACTATTCAAATTCTTGAACGGGCAGTCAGTTCGTCAAAGATAGGCAAAAGCGATCAGCTGGCTGCCGTCCGGAATCTGCACACGCTGGCGGTCACTATTGAGCAGACACAGAACCCTCAAGCCGATGTGCCGGCAGTTATAGCACGGGAACGGGCGATGTCTCCTCACTATGGAGGAAAGACTGTTTTTGAATGAGATTTTTCATTGCGTTAGACGGGCAAACTGATTGACAGATTTCCTGCGAATAGGTATTCTCATCTTACTTCGCCTTTATATGCGCATTTACTACTAAATAGCGCATGTAGAAAAGCGGAATTGTTTTGGGGGTGTAGCTCAGTTGGCTAGAGCGCTTGAATGGCATTCAAGAGGTCAGGGGTTCAATTCCCCTTACCTCCAAAAAACAAATTAAAAAAACAAGTCATTGTTGAACGATGACTTGTTTTTTTTTCTCAGGCTCGATTCATTTTTGCAGCAGACTTGCCATCCTTCAGCTTGCAGGGTAGAATGAATGCGGAAACCCGGAAGAAAGGAAACACGCCGGAAACATCAAAATGCTCCGCCGGCATCAGGGAGATGGAAATAATGAAAGCACTGCGAATACTGTTAATAACATTTGTCACCGCAGGGATACTGTTAACAGCATCTTCATGTCTGGCTCTCAGTCAAAATGAAGTAACCGGAACCCTTGTGGTTGAAAACAAATCTGATGAAGATACGATCTATTTTATCTATATCAGTAAACCTAATGAAAACAGCTGGGGAGAAGACATTCTGGAAAACAACGTGATTGATCCCGGTGAAAGCAGAATTCTCACCCTGCCGCCGGGAGCGTATGATATCCAGATAGCTAACTTCTTCAATCTTGAACTGGACAGTTATTTTAACCGGAAAATCGAAGCCGGGGAAACTACCACCATTACCTATTATTAAGAAGCTGGATCCACTTTGCCGGCACTACGCTATATCAACATAAACTCAGCTTTAACAAATCTCATCTCAGGGGCGGCTTCCTGCCGCCCCGGGGCTTGAATATCGGATGAAAATATTTTTCCATATCAATTTTCCGGGTAATCAGCTTGATAATCAGCGTATATAAACCAAAGGATCCGCCTAGAGCAAGCAGGAAGGCGGCTATCAGCAGAAACTGAGCCAGCCCGCTGGAAGGTTCGGGAAAGAGGGCGCCGATCAGCGCTATCATCAGGATAAGCAGAACCAGCATCAGCAGAATATTGACCACTGTTGCAGCAATCATAAAAAGCACCGTGTTCATTTTTTTATTCATTGTTTTCCCTCAAAGAAAAGATAAAAGAAATAATCAGCAAAATTCCACATACAACAATCGAAGAATCGGCAACATTGAACGTTGGAAAGCGCTCCATACCGAAAAGCCCATAGAATTTGACGTCAACAAAATCGATAACCAGCCCTGACCTGAAAATGCGGTCAATCAGATTCCCGAGGCCTCCTCCGACAACTCCGGCTATCAGCCACCGCTGAAAAAGCGCAAACTCACTGCTTCGCAATACATACACAATAATGGTACCGATCAGGATTACCGGCAGCACGATAAACAGCACCAACCGGACAGTATCGGGAAGCCCGGAACCCATACTGAAAGCGACAGCATTGTTCCTCACATGGATAATACGCAGAAAATCACCGGCAAAGACCCGAAAACCGATAGTGTTCGGGGGGATCGTGCTGACAATCCAGTACTTTGTCACCTGGTCAGCTGCTATAATTATTATTGAAAGAATAAATGGTATCGCCTTGCTTTTTGCCGTCATCCCTGCCTCACCGTTCGTCACACCGCCCCCCGCCTTACCGTTTCCAGCCAGCTGATCCTGCTTTTCATCTCTCATTTGCCTATAATCCTGTTGGATGATCAATAAAACAGGTTTCGAGCCCTGTCTCCCGGGCTATCCGTTCTGCCAGAAGTTTTGGCCCGAAAGTCTCGGTAAAATAATGACCGGCAGCAACCATGTGTATGCCCGCCTCGAGGCATGCATGATAGACCTGATGTGACGGTTCTCCGGTAATATACATATCCAGTTTTTTATCGATGGCTTCCAGCACATCATCGGCGGCTCCCCCGGACACTACGCCAATACTCCGGACAACCGGAGGACCAAAGGGAAGTACTGAGACAGCATCCTCATCCTGAATTCCCAGACGGGTCAGGATGCTTTCTACGGTTTCCGGTCGGGGCAGCTCACCCCGCATGCCGATCATAACACCATGATACTCGCCGAACGGCTCAATGTTGATCAAGCCAAGTTTTCCGGCCAGGCCTGCATTATTGCCAATCTCAGGATGGGCATCAAGCGGCAGGTGCGATGCATACAGAGCCAGGTCATGCTCAACAAGATACGCGAGACGGGCATAATGAGCCCCGGTAACCGCCAGCGGCTTTCCCCAGAACAGCCCATGGTGGACGATCAGCATATCGGCGCCCGCCTCTGCCGCCCCCTGAAAGCTCTCCATGCAGGCATCAACCGCAAAGGCCGCTTTCGTCACCTCTTCCGATCTCCTGCCCACCTGCAGCCCGTTCATGGAATTGTCAGCCCGGGAAAAATCCCCCGGAGAAAGAATCTCGTTCAGCGCATCCAATAATAACTCAATTTTCATATAAGCAGTATAAAGACAAAACTTCATTATGAGAAGAGAGAAAAAAAACCCGAAAACCCGATTATTGTATAATCAGGTCAAAACCTGACACCTCCCTTACACCAGCTGCGGCATCTTGACACCTGCCCCCGCCAATCATATAGTAAGGCACCATGGCTGATCTCACCTTTACCATAACTGCAATGACCGCCGACGAGGCGTCATTTTCCTACGATACCGATCGTATCGAACGGTGCCGTCCGACATCCTTCCTCGGCGAAATTATCGGACAGCCGCGTGCTGTCCGGGCATTATCTATGGGCCTCGACATTCCAGGCAAGGGATACAACATTTTCGTATCGGGCGAACCGGGAACCGGGAGGATGACCGCTATCCGCATGATGCTTAAAACCCGTCCGCTCCCTCCCGATCTGAAGGACATTCTCTACATCCATAACTTCCTGCGTCCCGAAATCCCGACGCTTCTCCTGCTTGATCCCGGTGAAGGACAGATGTTCCTTCAGGCAATGAAAACCCTCGTAAGGAGAATGAGAGAAGAGGTTATTCTTCAGCTCACAGCCTGCACGGGAGAGACAGGCGACAAATGCATCGTCAACCCTGACCAGCTCTCCGAAGCTTTGACAGAAGATTTTCAGGATATCCGCACCGCTTTCCCGCATCCGACAATCAATACATACCTTGATGATGTTCTGGAAGACCTGGTGGAATACTCCTTTATCTTTTCTGGAGTCGATACCGATACCGTAAAAAGTGCACAGTTCTTTCTCCGCTATTCAGTTAACCTGCTTGTCGACCACAGCGGTACCGTCTCGGCACCGACAGTCTATGAAAATCACCCGACCTTCTCCACCCTGTTCGGTTCGATCGACGACAAAGGCGACAGCCGGGATGAAAACAGCCTGCCGTTTCTGTCAATTCACGGGGGTTCCTTTCTCGAAGCCTCAGGCGGCTATCTGATTGTCAATCTTGTTGATCTGCTCCAGGAGGAAGGTCTGTGGGACCATCTGAAAAGGACCATCAAAAACGGTATGGTGACCATGCAGAACTCGGCTGGCTCGCATCAGCGTAATCCCGGCGGCATCAAGCCCGAACCGATTCCCGTCAATCTTAAGATTATCGCTCTCGGCAACGAGGAGCTGTATGACTATCTCTTTATTGAGGATGATGATTTCTACAAGCTTTTCAAAATTAATGCCGAATTTGATTTCTCGATGCCGGCTACCGATGAGAATATCGGAAACTACATCGGCTTCATTCAAATGGTTGTCGATGATGAAAAGCTGCTTCCGGTCGACATTGCCGCAGCAGCTGAAATTCTGCGGTTCGGCTCCGTCCTGGTTGAGCAGAGAAATGAACTCAGCACCCAGTTTTCGCTCATTGCCGACCTGCTCAGGGAAGCTCATTACTGGGCCGTTAAAGAGGGTGCACAGAGGATCGACAGAAAAATCATAAAACGCGCCTTACGGGAACGCGATTATCTGGCAGGGCTGCCGGAATCAAAAATAATCGAGCAGATCATATCCGGCGAAATGCTGATCCAGCTCGAAGGCTCCCGGCTCGGTATGGTCAATGCCCTCGCAGTGCTTGACCGGGGAACTTACAGTTTCGGTATCCCGGCAGTAATATCGGCCACTGTCGCCCCCGGAACCGAAGGAATTGTAAATATTGAGCATGAGGCCGGACTCTCCGGAGAAATTCATGATAAAGGGCTGCTGATTCTTGAAGGCTATCTGCGAAAAATGTATGCCCGTAATTTCCCGCTCTCCATCTATTCCGGTATCTGCTTTGAGCAATCCTACGCCGAGGTTGACGGAGATTCCGCATCTTCGAGCGAACTCTACGCCCTGCTCTCATCCATCGGAAACATTCCTGTACGGCAGGATATAGCGGTTACCGGTTCGGTCAACCAGATGGGAGAGATTCAGCCGGTCGGAGGCATCAACGAAAAAATCACCGGATTCTTTGCCATTTGCAGCAGGAAAGGGCTTACCGGGCGTCAGGGGGTTATTATTCCTCGCCTGAATATCCGGAATCTTCTGCTTCCCGATGAAATTATCGATGCAGTCCGCCGCAGAATGTTCAATATCTACCCGATTGAACACATCGATGAAGGCATGCAGGTCCTCTCCTCCCGGCCCGCCGGAATGCGAAACACCAAAGGAGTGTTCCCGGTAAACACCATCAACCGCCTGGTGGAAGACAAGCTCAAACGGCTCTATGAGATTTCCCGCCAGCAAAACTGATGCGCTGTCTGAAGTGACGCACATCGCAGACAGCCCGCTTGCCCGGTTGTTCTGCTGTTCGAAAAATCCTGAATTTACGTGCAAAAATATTCTTGACACTTTTCTTTTATATTACTATTTTACTAATGTATTTCATACATAAGGAGGCCACTGATGGCTGTTACTATCTATACAACCCCTACCTGCGGGTATTGCAATATGGCGAAATCCTGGTTCAGACAGAAAAACATTTCTTTTACTGAGCATAATGTCGCTGCCAATATGGCAAAAGCCCAGGAAATGGTCAAAAAATCGGGCCAGATGGGTGTTCCCGTAATTGATGTTCACGGGCAGGTAATAATTGGCTTTAACCAGCCGGCTATAGAGCGCGCCCTGAAACGCTAGCCGATACTGCGTCAGCATATCCTCCGGGATACCGCGGTATCCCGGCTACCGCGACAGATAAGCAGAAAAAGACTCGAAACGTACAAAAAGGTACATTGCACGGTACTTCGAGTCTTTTTTTATTGCAAAGGCAATCTCAAAATAATCAGCGAATGTACCCCAGCCATTTTTTCTGCCTGTCCAGCATAACATCCACTAGTTCTTCAAGCCTCCGCCACTCGGTTACCAGAGGGTTTACCAGCAAAGCCTGTAATACCAGTTCACGGCTGCCCGTCAGGGCAGCTTCAGCAGTAAGATCATATACCCCGGTATAGTTGCGAAGTAAGGCGGCAAACCCTTTCGGATAATCCGGAAATTCCAGACCCCGGGCGCCATTGCTGCCGATCAGCGCAGGAACCTCCACCGCAACATCTTCAGGAAGTCCGGGAATCAACCCTCTGTTGGGAAGGTTCACAGCCTCCTCAACATACTGCCGATCCTCGAGTATTCCTTCGACTATCGTAACCCCTTTCTCATGCCTGTTCCCCGATATCGTCGGTGCGACTTGAGACAAAGCCTGCCGGTACAACGCATAAAAATCTATAATCCCCTTGTGATCGACCGCATCGTACGCCCAGGATATGTACTCACCCAGATGGCTGTCCACCGTTATCGGAAGCAGATTGAATTTTTCCAGAATTACCCGGAAGAGGCCTCTGTCCGCCCAGGGTTTGGCTGAGGTCACCTCTGTCAGGAGACGTTCCCGGGCACCTTCGGTTTCCGGAATCTTTCCCGTCTTCTTGACATACTCCCAGATGGCACTATAGCCTGGCTCTTTCTCGAAAAACCCTGGAGCCTTGGCAAGAATATCCGGATAGGCATCCCTGCCGCTGTCGCGATATGCAGCTTTCACCAGAACACTGAAATGATTGAGCCCGGCAGCCTGAAGTTCCAGATTATCATACGGAGTTCCGAGGATTGTCGGCAGATATCGTTCAAGGGATGCAACCTCATGGCACATCCCGTAAAACTTGATATCTGGATATTTTCTGTAGACAGCGGTAGTTATGGCTGTCATGGGATTAGAATAGCAGAAAATGTGCGCATCAGGACAGATTTTCTGCGCATCTCCGCAGATTTCCAGTATGGGCGGAATAATACGAAGGGCATGGAAAAGCCCTCCGGGACCACCGTTCTCCCCATAGACCTGACGGATGCCATACTGCTGCGGAACATTCCAATCCTCATCCCACAAGGCAAACCGGTCTCCCACCTCGATCGAAATAAAAATAAAATCGGCTCCTGCAAGGGCTGTCTCCCTGTCTACGGTGGCAGTAACCGTGAACGGCAGCTTATGCTCTGCCGCATAGGCCTCCGCGGTTTCATGGACAACCTTCAGTGCCTGGGGATTGATATCCATCAAGGCTATCTCCGCCCCTTCCAGAATCGAACTGCGAAAAAAATCACCTAGCATGCCGTACCCGAACTGGGCACTGCCTGCCCCGAAAAGGGTTATTTTCATAGAAGCTTCTCCTGCAGCATCAGCCTGAAAATGAAAGGTATCAGAACTGAGCCCTGTTTTATGTTATATTATGACAACCTCAAACTGAAATTGCTGTTTTTATCATACTCCTTACCCTGCTTATTATCCACAGCTCACTATATCACAACCTGAAAAAACCGTTAATCCCGGATTATCGCGCGAATCCACTGATTCATGAGGATGCCGAAAGCTACCGCAAGATTGAGTGATCCCTTACTGCCATAGATAGGGATGGTGACCCGTCCCAGATCTCCATCGGCAAGACGCAGCGCTTCCGGACTCACTCCCATCTCTTCCGAACCTACAATAACCGTACCTGTATGGGGAAATACAAACTGATGGATGGGAATTCCTCCCGATTCGAGGGCAAATATCGGCCCCCGTGCCTTCAGCGCCGATACATCAGTCTGTTCCCAGGCCATAATGCTGTCAGCCCCCATTGCTGTACGTCGGGCTCTGGGATGGGATGGATCAGCTGTTTCCGGGGACAGCAGAACACTGTCGCAGCAGAACGATTCGGCGGTCCGGAACACTGCTCCCACATTGAATGGTGAACGCACATGATCGAGATACGGGCGGACAGGATAGATCTGACGAAAACGTGCATCAGGTTTCAGCCCATCCTGGACCTGATCCTGAATTCTCCGGAGAGGAAGATCCCAGTCTGCAGCGGTTGTTCCCAGGTAAGTCATGATGCGGTAATATATATCGTCACAAGTCCAGGCCAGCTCCTGAACCGGCTGATTCCTGAGCAGCTCCATTTTTTCTGAGAAAAATGGTATCAGATCTGAACGGTTTGGCAGATCTGGAGTATCGTTCTGACCAGCAATTGCCACCGCCGCAATCGTCAGCACCCCGATCAGGTAATTCCGCTTTTCGGCAGTTATCCCCTCAGTAAGAACAGCGATGCCGGCTTCACGAAACAGGTACCCGCATTTTCGCAGCCGGGTCGAGGGCTTAAGACTGGCTAATTTTTTCAGCGTTATCACCAGTCCGGTGCTCCTTCGTCCGCAGCGCTCTTTTTCATACGCACCCGCTTTTCCGGCGAAACCAGCAGGACAAACTCCCCTTTAATCGACTGGCGCTGGCTGAAATCGGCAAAAACCTCTTCTGAAGTCCCCTCAACCAGCTCTTCGTACATCTTGGTAAGTTCCCTGCCGACAAGTACCGTGCGCCCGGGTGCCAGGCCGGCCATATCGTCCAGAAGCTTCACGATCCTGAACGGTGACTCATAGAGAACGAACGCTTCGCCGCGATCCAGCAGCTGCTGCAGACGCGTACGCCGCTTACCGCCTTTGGGACTAAGAAAGCCGTCAAACAAAATTGATCCCCCCGTGTATCCGGATACGCTGCAGAGAGCCGAAAAGGCCGAAGCACCCGGAACAGGAACTACGGAAAATCCGGCATCACGTACCATGCGGACCAGCCGCGTTCCCGGATCGCTGATCCCCGGCGTACCGGCATCACTTACATAGGCAACATCCTTCCCTTCCTCGAGAAGCATAATAATTCCTTTGGCTGACTGTTCCTCGTTTTTGGCATGGGTGGCAATCAGACGCGCCGTTATTTCAAAATGCGTCAGGAGCTTCCGGGTATGCCGGGTATCTTCGCAGGCAACGACATCCACTTCCTTCAGAATGCGGAGCGCGCGCAGGGTAATATCTTCCAGATTGCCAATCGGCGTGGCAACCATGAACAGACTGCTCATCTAATAATCCTCTTTGCCCAGCTGGGGCTTATATTTACGATAGAGTCCGCGAAACTGGTCATAGGTCAGCCCTATCTTTTCTGCGGCAATTTTCTGACTGCCGCCGGCCGCATTCAAGGCCCGTTTGACAAAGGTAATTTCCAGCAGTTCGCGGGCTTCATTGTATCCATCCAGCGGCAGCGTCATAAACTGAGAAGTATCCAGAGTCTCCCTGCTGCCTGCCTCCGGTTCCGCCGGCTGAAAGGGATTGAAAAACGGATCAAGGGTGATCTCGGTAATCACCGTATCCCTGGTTCGATACACGGCCCGTTCAACTGTATTTTTCAGTTCCCGGACATTTCCCGGCCAGCCGTAAGCCAGCATCTGCTCCGCAATCTCAGGACTGAACTCAGGAATATCCTCCCGCCCCAGCTCATAAGCCATACGGGAAGCAAAATGCTGGGCAAGCAGGATAATGTCATCACCTCGCGTTCTCAGCGGCGGCATAAACAGGACCTCGAAAGAGAGCCGGTCGAGCAGGTCCTGCTTGAACCTGTGCTCCTTGCAGAGCGCCGGCAAATCGGCATTTGTTGCCCCGACAATCCTGACATCCACCTCAAAGGTTCGGGAACTGCCCACCCGCTCAAAGGTTCTATACTCGACAACCCGGAGAATCTTTTCCTGTACTTCCAGGGGAATCAGCCCGATCTCATCCAGGAACAACGTTCCGCCGTCAGCCTCCTCAAAACGCCCTTTTCTGGCTTTGGATGCCCCGGTAAAGGCCCCCGCTTCATGCCCGAAAAGCTCGGTCTCGATCAGACTGGGCGGCAGGGCCGCACAATTGATAGTAATGAAAGGTTCCTGCCATCGTCCCGAGAGAAAATGGAGACGGGAAGCAGCCATTTCCTTGCCGCTGCCCCGTTCGCCAATAACCAGAATGGGGCGGTCGACAACGGCTGCACGACTTATTTTCTGCTGAAAATCAAGGAATACTTCTGAATCACCAAGCGTCTCGTTCAGCCGTCGCTCCGGTTGTGAGTCTGCCATACGCTATGCCGCCTCCTGCATAATTTGGTATATTATACCTGCTGACGGCAAAATATACCACCAGGATCGTAAAAAAGTGCAACAACCCCGCCTGCAGCCCTTCTAGATGTATATTTTATGGTGATTTATAAGTTGGCACGCTACCTGCATAGATTAATTATACAAGAATTTACTGTCCTGTTCGGATTGGAATCTTGTCAGTATAAAAAAAAGGTTATACCTTACTATGGAGGATACATATGGGAGTTTTTTCAAGATTTAAAGACATTATGAGCGCAAACATCAATTCGATTCTCGATAAAGCCGAGAATCCCGAAAAGATGATCAAACTCATGATCCAGGAGATGGAAGATACCCTGGTTGAACAGAAATCGGCTTGTGCCGCAAAAATGGCTGCTAAAACCAAGGCCGAACGCGAGATTCGGGAAACCGAACAGATGATGACCCGCTGGCAGGCACGGGCAGAACTGGCTGTGGAAAAAAAGAAAGACGATCTTGCCCGCGAAGCTCTTTCCGAGAAGATGAAATACAAGAAGGATGCCGAAATAATTCAGGCTGATGTTGAGCAGTATGATAAGCTTATTACTGAATGCAAAGAGAATATCATCAAGATCGAGGAAAAGCTCCAGACTGTTCGACAGAAGCACAAACTTCTCATACAGCGCGGAATGCATGCCAAAGAACAGATCAAGGCTAAAGAAACAATTCGCGAAGCAGCCGGATCAAAAGCTTTTCAGCGCTTCAGCGAGATGGAAGGAAGAATTGAACGGATGGAAGCGGAAGCGGAAGTGGCAGGATTTGCTGTTCCCGGCGGACTTGAGGATGAATTCCAGAAACTGGAATCCAACTCCGATGTCGAGGCGGAACTCCAGGCCTTGAAAAATTCGGTAAAGAAGGAAAAGAAATAATATGTTCGGCAGTGAGGTAATGGTGGTCTTTATTGCCGTCGGGATCCCGGTAGTATGCGTAACGCTTATCATCCTTGAAGGCATGAAGCGCAAAGACCAGAGAAGGCGGATGAAGATGGAGGGCTCGGTAAGAAACGACCGGGAATCTGAAATCATCGAAGAGATCTACAGGGGCATAAAATCCCTGAGAACCAGGATCGAGAACCTCGAAACCATCTATCAAGAAAAAAGGAACAGGGAATGATCATGGCAATACGTGGTAAATTATATAGAGCAAGAAAAGGTGAGGTCTTTGGCGTCTGCAAAGGTCTTGCCCGGTGGGCGGAACTGCCTGTCGGACCAATCCGGCTTGCAGTAATACTCCTGGCTGTTTTTAGCGGATTCATGCCCGTTATCATAATCTATGTGCTTGCAGCAGTTTTTCTGCCGGTCGAGCCGCTGTACAAATCCAAGTTTTCGGATGACTCAAAGGGCGACTTTGACGAAGATTTCAGAAATGAGTACCGCGAAAACAGAAAACGGACAGTTCACGATCTTAAGGACGAGTTTGAGAAGCTGAAACGTAAAGTGGCCGGCATGGAAGATGATGTCCTGCACGACCAGGACAAGGAAAAAGATTGGGACAGCCGTTTCAACAAGGACAGCTGAGCAAGAATAGCTAAGCAACGATAGTCAGCAGTTTTCCGGCTGCCTGCATATAGAGGGCAGCCGGCATAGAGCTGCAAAAACCCGCCTGCACCAGAATCAATAATCAATAATAAACATTTGGAAAAAAACATGAGTAGTGAAAGACGCACGAACAGGGCCGTCCTGGGGGGAATCTTTATCATCATAGCTGCCCTGGGTATCGGCAGAATCATAACCGGAAACAGATTGAACAGCGGCATTATACCGAATATACTGCCCCTTGCCGCAAAAGAGATAGATCAGACGAAGGAAATACCCCTTTCAGGTCTCCAGATTATTGATGTATCGACGATATCAGCCGATATTCAGATCTCACGAACCAGCGGGAGAACGATTCAGGCCCGCCTGACCGGTAAAGCGGGAAACGCTCCTGAGCTGACGGCCTATACCGAGGGCACCACCGGAACAATCGCAGTCAAGTGGCCTAAAAATACCAGCAACAATACCCGCAGCATGAACCTGGAACTGCTTATTCCGCAGAACTACCGGAACGGCCTTTCCTTCAGTACGGTATCCGGAGACATTACCCTGCCCGGGGATGCGCAGTTTTCCCAGCTGTCGGTAAAATCTGTCAGCGGCGACATCAAGGGAGCGGATGGTGAATACGGGCCCATGAGGCTTGTCTCAGTATCCGGGGATGCCGAGTTCTCCCGAGCAGCAAGTGCAAACGTAGAATTCACTACAACGAGCGGTAATTTAGACTACAGCGGCAGTCTGGATTCCCTGACAGTAAAAACAATTTCCGGAGACCTCTCTATCAGCCTGGATGCGCTGACCGGTCCCATTACCTGCAATACTACCAGCGGTGACATAAACCTTCGCCTGCCGGAATCGACCTCAGCTGCTGTCTCATACTCATCAGCTTCAGGAACTTTCAGCTCGGAGCTGCCTGTGGAGATCACTGAAACCTCAGCCAACTCCAGGAAGGGAACCATCGGAAGCGGTCTGTATCCTCTTACCGGGCATACCGTTTCCGGCGATATGGTGATAAAAAAGAGATAGGGAGCCAATTTCAAAAGGCTTCGCATTTTGGAAATCCCTCTATTCATATTACAGCCAATCCGGTAAAGTATACAATCGCACATATCTTTACGATGGGAGGGGACGGGGAAAGGCTGATGTGCAAAAGACGCAAAAGAACAAGAGCTGTCCGGGCAGGAACCGCAGGAGTCTTTATCATTCTGCTGACTTTATTTGCAGCTTTTGCAGCTGCCTGCAGACTGTTTCCTAGTGAGTATACCATCACATTTGCGCCCAACGGCGGATCAGGCACCATGGAAAGTATTGTCCTGACCAGCGGTTCCGTGATCACCTTGCCAAGCAATACCTTTACCCACAGCCAGGATAATTATTTCTTTTCCGGCTGGTCTCTCAGCGAGTACGGCAGCGCATTGTACCCTGATGAAGGCAGTTTCACCATGGGCAGATCCGATATAACCCTCTACGCAAAATGGCTCTATCCCGGATGGACCATCATGGTCTGGCTCGACGGCGACAACAGCCTTCAGAAACAGGCCCGTGAAGACTTCCACGAGATGGAAAAAGGGCTTGCCGCTGCAAAAATTCACGATCCGCACCTTACGGACAAGCTGAAAATTATTGTTCAGTACGATGAAACAACCGCAGGCAGCCAGGGCCGTTTCGAGGTTCAGCCCATCGATTCTCCAGATTACAGCAGCGCCCCCAGTGCAGGAGAAATCGGAAGTTCATTTCCGGAGCCGAATATGGGGGATGCCGAAGAACTGAGAGATTTCATTGAATTCTGCAAAACCGAGTACCCTGCCGAGCATCATGCCCTCATTCTCTGGAACCATGGGAGCGGAGTGCGCAGCATCACCCCATCTTCAAGCCAAAGCAGTTCCGGCTCTCGTGCCATCTGCATCGATGATACAGACGGCGGGGACATGCTCTACATTGGAGAAATTAAGGACGTCCTGAACACAGATCACCAGGTTGACCTTATCGGCATGGATGCCTGCCTCATGGGAATGGTCGAAATCGCCTATGAGTTCAGACCGGGTATCGGTGATTTTCAGGCAGACGCTGCCGTTTTCTCCCCGGCCAATGAGCAGGGAGACGGGTGGGAGTATGAACGAATCCTGAAACGCCTCAGCGGCAACGATCAGGTTGACAAGGAAGAAGACCCCTGCTATGACGCAGAAGATCTTACCGCCCTCCAGCTGGCAGGTATTATCGTCAAAGAGTATCAGGATGCATTTTCTGGAATAAACTACGAGACCCAGACAGCCGTCGACCTGACGAAGATAGCATCCGTCAAGACCGCTGTCGACGCTCTGTCGGCATTGCTGCCGGATCACCGGGAGACTATAGAGAATATCAGGGACAATTCCAGCGCCGGGGCAGTTCTGCTCAACTATTTCAACGAGGCTTCACTAAGTGAATGGAAAGAATATGCCTCTTTCGATCTCTATGCCCTGGCAAAGGAGATTTCCACTAACCCCTCCTTTTCTTCAGATTCAGAAGATTCAGAAGATTCAGAGGTGCGCCAGAAGGCCGAAACCCTTATGTCCGCTGTCGATGCTGCCGTAACGGCATCCTGGGCAGGCAGCTCATACAGCGGCTTTGAGCCGGGCAGGAACGGGCTGGGAATATTCTTTCCCGACGGAGCCGCCGACCACGAAACCGAAACCTATTGGGACTATCAATATTTTTACACAAGCTTACCGCATAACGAACTGCAGGAATGGGGCACCGGGAAGTTTACCGGACCCATATTCTACGGGGATATTGATTTCTGCGCAGTTCCTCAAGAAAAGCGTGCAGACGGTATTGTCGACGGCTGGTTTGAGCTGCTTCAGTTCTGGTACAATCCGGAAAAAGATCTATACGTCCATCCCGGACCTATGTGGTAGGCAGCATACCCGGAGTCCCCCGGAGCTGTCCGCTCACAGCGGGATTGCACCCGGTCTGACCCGGATTCACGGAATTTCCGACGGAATCACCTTCCAGGCCAGCGGAGTCCACAAGCCGGTCTCCAGCCCGGCTTCCTTCAGGGCTTTTGCACTCCAGTTGTTGCAGGTAAAGAAAAGGGAATAGGTCCCGGCAGCATTGACAAATAAACTGTCGCCGTAGACAGGATTTATCGTCTCTGGCGGTATTACCGTCAGTCGACCCTCTTCATCGCGCTCCAGATAGGAGCTGATAAATTCATACAGTCTCTCGACATGCTCTCGACTGGTCCGGTAGGGAGTGACTATTTCTCCCGATATAGGTCCGTCATAAAATGATATCCTGACAGCGGCATTGGTGGGCAGAAAAAGGGAACGGGTTACCAGGGTGAAATTGAGATCCTCAAGAAACGGCGTCACCGGATAAAACACCCGATCGCCCCACCCGAAACAGTAGCAGCCCCGCTCCGGTCCGGCATCACCCCTGGCTTCAAGAATTTCTCCCCGGAATGGACAGAGGGAGGCCGGGAGGCATATTTCTACATGGTATTTGTTGTTGAGGAAAAAAATTGCATACTCATCCTCCGCTTCCTGCCCCACTTCGGTGTCGAAAACAGACTGCGTTTCGGACCCCTGCACTGGCCCTTGAGCGGCTTCTGCAGGATTAACACGAATCAGTCCACCGATAAGCACCCCCGCAGCATACAATGCAAAAAGAGCTGTTGTAACCATCAGCATGATCGTCAACACCCTGACAACCCTTACTGCGACAGCCTTTTTTCCAGTTTTTGATGATCTCACATTCCTATCTCCATCGCATGACAAAATCTCCTGGCCACAAAGAAACCATACTCCCGCAGATTAACCAACGTCAATGGCCTGCATCAGATTTTTCTGAATGGTTTTTGATAAATGGCTGTCAGAGCCCTCTACCCACAAACACCATTTCCGGAGTATAGTGAAAACTGCTTAAGGAGGTTCGCATGGATCTTTTAACCAATCCCACCTTCCTGTGGCTTGCTGCCGGTGTGGTGCTTCTGATTCTTGAGTTTATCATTCCGGGTGTTCTGGTTATCTTTTTTTCATTTGGAGCTTTTATCATGATGCTCCTTACGTGGATACTCCCGCTGACTGTTGACCAGCAGCTGATAGGTTTTCTGCTTATTTCCGTTTTATCCCTTATCACCCTCCGCAAATATCTGAAGCACCTTTTTCATGGAAGAAAAACCGTCGCAGGGGAGGATGCCGATGATCAGAAAGATGAGCTGATTGGCAAGCGGGTAATCGTTACAGTTGCAATCTCACCGAAATCTCCCGGCAGGGTATCACTTAACGGAACCGAATGGAGTGCTGAATCAACAAGTGAATGCAGTACCGGAGAACGGGTTATTATAACCGACAGAGACAGCCTGATCTTGACCGTCGAAAAGGAATCCTGAAGGAATGTCCTGTTCATACAGGCAATCCCCATATTTTTAGATTGTTTGCTGCCTATAGGTAAATCAAGGAGTTGAAAATGTTTGAAACTTTCCTTTCCACCATTATCCTGGTAGTCCTGATACTTCTGGTATTAGTCATTCTCATAAAATCCGTACGGGTTGTTCCGCAGAAATCGGCTTTTATTGTTGAGCGGCTGGGAAAATACCAGCAGACCCTCGAGGCGGGATTCCACATTCTGATCCCTTTTATAGATAAAGTGTCCTATGCTCACACCCTGAAAGAGAGTGCAATCGACGTCGAGTCACAAACCTGCATAACCAAGGACAATGTGGCTATAGAAGTGGACGGAATTCTCTATCTTCAGGTGGTGGATCCGAAAAAAGCCTCCTACGGTATCGACAACTATAAATTTGCATCGACCCAGATTGCCCAGACAACGATGCGCAGCGTTATCGGAAAGCTGGAACTGGACAAGACATTCGAGGAACGGGATACTATCAACTCGGTAATTGTTGCCGCGGTGGATAATGCCTCAGATCCCTGGGGAGTCAAGGTAACCCGATACGAAATCAAGAATATCGTACCCCCGCAAAGCATAAAGGAAGCGATGGAAAAGCAGATGCGGGCCGAACGCGAAAAGCGGGCTCAAATTGCTGAATCTGAGGGTGACAAGCAGGCACAAATGAACAGGGCCGATGGATCACGTCAGGAACTGATCGCTAATTCCGAAGGGGAGAAGCAAAAACGGATCAACGAGGCCGAAGGGCGCGCCGCAGAAATTGAGAAAATCGCTGAGGCTACGGCAGCCGGACTGCGAAAAATTGCCGAGGCCATTCAGGAAAAAGGCGGCATGGAGGCAGTAAATCTCCGAATTGCTGAGCAGTATCTCACAGAATTCGGCAAGCTGGCAAAGGAAACCAATACCATGATTATCCCGGCGGATCTTACCGATATCTCAAAAGTCATAGCCACGGCCGCCTCAGTGATCAAGAAAATACAACAATGACATGAGGGCAGATCGTCCGGCGGCAGCCCCGGTTGAAAAGGCAGCCTGAAGGTTGTAACCGCCGGTTTCACCGTCAATATCGAGCACCTCTCCTGCAAAAAAGAGTCCTGGTATCAAGCGGGACTGCATGGAAGCCGGATCAACTTCCTTCAAAGAAATGCCTCCGGCTGTTGCCATAGCAGAAGAAAACGACCCTGCAGATGATACGGTGTGTTTCCAGCAGGTCAGACGATCTGCCAACGCAAGCAGTTTTTTTCCCGGTATTTCTGAGCTGTTGCGGCTTCCGTCCAACTTTTCTGCCTCGACTGCCCTTCTGGCCAAACGATAGGGAATTCCAGTCCTATGAAGCAGGTTCTCGATATTCCGCCCGCCCTGCACTGCAGCAGCTTCCTTTAAAGTCTCTGCAAACAGCGGCCCCTGACCGGTGAAATCAAGCAGAAGGGAGTCGCCAGTCCGTATTTCCCTCGAATGATTAATCACAAGCGGCCCCGAAAATCCTGTATGGGTTATCAGCAGTTCACCGGCATACTTTCCTGTTCTCGCACCTTTGCGACGGATTTCCATCGTGGAGACAGGGAAAGAGAGTCCTGAAAGTGCTTTAAGGGGATGAGAAGCAACAGTAATTCCGCAAAGAGCCGGATGGGGGGGCACCAGCGTATGACCTAGCCCCTGAGCAAGCTGATAGCCGTCACCCGTAGACCCGGTAGCTGGATACGACATGCCCCCTGCGGCAATAATTACTGAAGAACAGGTAAAAGATGTTCCGCCCGACAGAAAGAGCGTAAACAGAGTTCCCGCCTTGTCTTTTTCCAAGACATCAACGGGGACTTCAGTCCTGATCGTGATACCCGAAGCATGACACCGGTTAACCAGGGCTTGAAGAATATCCTCTGCCCGCAGAGACCTGGGAAACACCTTCCCGTCTTTCCGGGTAATCAGGGGAACTCCCCATGCAGCAAACCGTTCGCTGATATCAGAATTCGTGCAGGCATAGTAGGAATTTCTGAGAAAACGGGCCTGTTCGCGTGTCCCGTAATGGCTCAGAAACTCTTTTGGATCATAATTCTCATCACGCAGATTGGTAATATTGCACTGCCCCGAACCGGTAATCAGCAGCTTTCTTCCCGGCCGGGAATTCTTCTCAAATATCGTGATACCGACTGATATAGACCGCTGTGCCGCATATTCGGCAGCAGAAATCGCCGCCATGATCCCGGCCGGTCCCGCTCCAACTACCGCTATCCGATTCATGCTTCCCCGATCGAGCCGCTGTTATCAGGGTGCCATGTGGCAAAGTAAGAAACCTGCCCATTGGGAAAGTGAGGAATGAAAACTCCTGGATCTTTCCGGCTCCATGTCCCGGTGAATCCAGCCTGAACAGCAGTTTGAGCAAAGTGAAACATAGCAATTCCCATATCTATCCGCTGAATCTTAAAACCCAGCTTATTTCCTGCATAGCCGGCCAGCGTATGCATATAGAAGTGAAAAGCTGATGAACCCGGATCAAACACAATCCGCCATGGCTGCTTGTTGGAGGCTGAAGGAGCAATCTGCACCATCCGCAAAGCCTCTTCAATATCTCCGACCGTATCTTTTTGTATGGGATGATTAAAATTTTTCGTGAAAAAAAGTTCATTCCATGGTTTTCTTTTTGATGAACGGGCTGCTGTACGCATAACCCGCTCAATCAGACTCCTTTTTCCCAAAGGGTACCCGACCGGTGTAATGCACGGAATTATCTCCCCATGCGCCAGAGCGGCAGCCTCGGCAAACCCTCCACGATTAAAGGTGCCGCCAAGCCAGCAGGTTCCCAGGCCGAGACTTTCAGCAAATAAAACAACCTGTTCAAAGGCATAACCGTAATCCTCCAGAGCCTGATCATCACCATCAGAAACTGTCATTCCAGCAATAAATGTTCGGGCTCCGCGTATAACCCCGTACGTACCAAGCCTGGCTCCGCCACGGCTCCCCGCTGCAGTATCCCGGGCTTCCGGAGAATGGTCTTCAGGATTTTTATCAATGAGGGTAAAACGTGTACGGGAACCAAAAGGAAGTTCCCGAGGGGCATCAATAAAACTCTGCAGGGCTTTCCAGTGAAGCGGTGACAACGGTTCATCGGTAAATGAACGGCATGAAACACGTTCCTGCATCAGAGAAGAGTAACTGATTTTTGTCTGCATAATGAGTTTTTTACTCCATTTCGTACTTGATGCGGTTGTTTTCCTCGGTGATAAGGCCCTCAATAAAGAGTTCATCAATAATTTCAGTGATTTCCTTCTCACTCATCGTGCCCTTAACCAGCGAGACCACATGCTTGTGGAGCGTTGCCCTTTTCCGCGGGCGCTTGGCTTTATCTATTTTCCTCAGGTTTTCCAGAACCTTGTCCATATGAGCCTGGTTTATTGAGGGTTTTTTCTGGCTCTCCAGAATTTCCACAATGCTGTTGATCCGTTTGCAGCTGATTTTCTTTTTTGTAACATAACGGACAACAGGGTCAAAGCCTTTATCTTTGGAGAGAATAATATATTCACTTTTCTGGTCAACCCGGGTTAAAAACCCGAGGTAGTAGGCGATATGGAAATCCAGCGCATTGTTGCCGTTTCCATCAATTTTAATCCAGTCAAAGTTAGTGCCGAACCGCTGGGCTTCGGCAACCAGTGAGAATGGAATTTTGTTTTGTGACTTGCCGATAAAAATCTTCACTTGAATGTCCATATCTTCAATCACCGACAGGTCTATTTGCTGAATATTCTCATAATCTATAAGCAATACTTTTCTTTTCATTATTGGTTCTCCTGTTTTCAGACACCTGCTGCAGTGTCGGATTCAATTGTAACGGGAATGCCCTCTTTTATGAAGTGGGTAAAAAAGAGATGTTCCAGTCCTGTTTCTTTTATGGTTCTTCCGAAAGTAATTCTCAGCTTATTATCATAACTGACGCCAGAACAGTTTACAGGGTTAATAGGGTTGGGACCAAGCACAAGATCGAAGTGATCAACATGCTCCTGCATAGCTTCCGGAATATCTATTGGTCCCAGGTTGGAAAAGGTTCCTGAAAAACGATTCTCACCAAAATAGTTAAAAATAATGTTCATTACCAGATTTTTCATAAAAAGGGGCACTACCCTGATAACGGGATTCAGTTCCATCGAGACGTGTGAGCTCCAGACCGCAGAAAGATATTTTTTACTTTTTTCATAGCGGATGGCATGATGTACCTGATGAAGTGTTTCTTCAAATGAATAGTCTCCAAGATCCGGATTGATGCCGGGCTTAATAAACTGGGAAAAATTTCTCAAGGTTTTCGAAGGAAACATATTTCGCAGATTTACGGGAACGGAGAGGCGGATCGCCTTCTTTCGAAACAGGTGGGGCTCCTGCTCCTGAAGTTGATAGAGAGAATAGGTGAGAACAGCACTGATATATTCCGTTATCGAAACTCCGTAAGAACGAGTTTTCTTCAGCAGTTCCGGGAGCGGTACTTCTCCGGTTACTGCCATCAGCACTCCCTGAGGAAGTTTAGAGCCGGAGATGTGATACACCTTGGGTTCCTTGACCGGTCGCTTTCGTTTTCCTTTGTAGTATCTGATGAAAGCATTTTCTAATTCTTCCGGATCAGGATCGGCTTCGGTATCGAGAATGCCGTTTTCGGTGGGGATCGGGATTCCGGCAAGCTTGAAGTATTCTGCAAGCAGGGTCTTGAGGAATACGATGCATCCGTACCCGTCAGCAAGAGCGTGAAAGAAATCGATCGAAATGGTCGTGTTTTTGAAAAAGATCCGGAAAAGGTAGTCGTTATTCTGCTTTCTCGGAATCCTGCGGCAAGGGTAGGGATTATCCGGCCAGATTTCCGGGTAAAGCGGGTTAGGCTCGAGGTAGAACCAGAAAAGTCCTCGCCTGATGCGCACCTTCAGACTGGGGAAGCGCTCAACCGTTACTGCAGCGGCTTTTTCCAGGCGGGGAACATCGACCGTTTCCTTTAAGGTTGCCGACAGCCGGAAAATTGCGGGATAATGTAAACTTTCTATAGCCGGGTATAGATTTCCTGCGGTATCGAGCTTAAACCAGGCATCACTCTTTTTCATCAAATAATTCCATATGCACGTAAATCGTATTCCTGAACCCCGAAAGGGATGAACAGAAATCCGAGGTTTATTACTAATATGAAAACAGTGTATCGCTTATTACTGATAAAGTACAGGAGCTTCTTTTTATCATCCTGCAGGTTTTCGGGGCGGATCGTTGTTACGGCTTATCAGGGCTGATGCATAGAGCGGTATGACTAATCCAAAAGCTGCTGTCTGCATAAAGAAGGGCCAGAAACCCGGGCAGGCAAATCGGGCTGCCGTATTCAGAAGCAGATAGAAGTTGTAGCCCAGCAGAGTTAAGCCGGATTTAAACAGAACTTGATTTTCTACTCCTGACAGGTGATCTTTCAGGATTCCGGTAATTAAGAGACCCCCTGCGGTAAGTGTAATAATACCAAGGATAACGGTCATAAGCATGTCAGGATCAGTTGATGAGAAAGCATAAAAAACTATACCGTTCAGGGTGGAGCTTAACAAGATGCCAAGGGTAAAGTAGAGTCCCCGACGGGCTTTTTCTGATCTGAAAAGAAGATACACCCCGGTGAGTATACTGACCGCAGAAAACAGGCTCTCAGATCCCAGATGGAGGGCGGCCGCAAGAAGTTCCTGAGGTTGTTCAGGAAACCAGAATACTCCGGATACGATCAGGACAACCCGGAGTACGGCCACTGCGGTTCCTGCTGTCAGCAGGAACCAAGCCGTTATTTTGTGGTATGTACTCAGATAATTACTATTGATGCTCATAGTGCTTTCCTGTCGGACTACCAGTAGGTGTCCCGGGAATCATTAAACGAATCACCTTCGAGGGGTATCAGTATTGCTGCAATGATGTAGGCAAATCCAAGTGGAAAAAATCCGGTCAGAGCCATCAGAATGAGAAAAATCCCCCGGACCAGACCGGTCGAGATATCCAGCCAGTCGGCCAGTCCTTTACAGACTCCCCATATGATGCCGTCTTTTGACCTTCTCAATCGATTACTCTTTACTTTGTTACGGTACGCTGTATAGTACCTATGGTAATGATGGTTCATCCGTTACTCCTTGTCAGTGCTCTCGTTTTGCATATTTTTTTTCAGCAAGGTCAGTTCCTGTTCTACGGCGTTATCTGTTTCCATTTTTACAAATGAGTCTTCAGACTCGGCAGGAGCAGAAAATCCGGCGACTTCAGCTTCAGCTTCGATTTTTTCAATTTTCGCTTCAAGTTCGAGAAATCGGCGATAGGCTTCGCTGCTTTCCGCATTTCGGAGAATCTCGTTGGCTTTCTTTTTTTCAACGGCATGGATTCCACGCTGAAGCAGCAGGCGCTGTCTCTGGCGAACCAGTTCAATTTTTTCTTCCAGCTCGGTTATGCTGGTTTGTCCCTGGTCGTTAAGTTTCTCATACTGGCTGATGTCGTTCATGAGAATTTCAAGGTTTTTTTCATAGCGCTTTTTCTCAACCAAGGCTTCTTTAGCCAGGTCATCACGACTGCTTTTTACGGCTGTTACGGCGCGTTCTTCCCAGCGTGAGATTTTTTGCATGATCAGTTTTCGCTCAATCTCGGCCTGGTGCTTTGCTTCAGCCCTTGCGGCCACTGACGTTTTCAGATCGATTATTGCATCTTCCATCTCCTGGATCATCATGCTGATCATTTTCTCCGGTTTTTCCATCTTGTCCAGGAACGCATTTATGTTGGCCTGGGTGATATGCTTAATTCGGCTTGCGGGTTTCATGTTATTTCCTCCATGGTTTTGTATCTCTGCAAATTTCATTTGCGTATATACAGCATAAAGCATAAAGCGTGCCAAAAGAAATTCCGGCTATCCCCACTGTCTGGAAGACGGATGGAATGGTTCCAGACAGCGGAAATCGTTTTCGAGTGGCGGAAAAAACCATCTGCCCGGTTTTTTTCACCAAGGCATCAGTTGATGTTCCTTGTAAAGTTCATTGGAATTGTCTTGCCGGATCTAGCCTGGCATGTATACTTTACATACGATTCTTTTGTTACTATCGTTAAGGAGCTCATGATATGGATTCAGAAAGGATATTACCAGAAATTGTAGAGAGAAGGGCTTTCCGCGCTTTTTCAGCAAAGAAAGTGGATTGGGAAATTGCAGAGCGGATTATGGAGGCAGCCCGCCGTGCCCCATCCTGCGCCAATAAGCAGCCTGCCCGTTTTCTCGTCTGTATGGAAGGAGATGCCCTGATTTCAGGTCGGAAGGCTCTTTCCGGGGGCAATTACTGGGCAAAGGAGGCTGCTTTTCTTGTTTTTGCCCTAACAAAAAACGAACTGGACTGTCAGTTGCCCGACGGCAGGGAGTATGCTCAGTTTGATACGGGTCTTGCAGTTGAGAATATGCTGCTGCAGGCTGTTCATGAAGGGTTGATCTGTCATCCTATGGCCGGGTTTTCACCTGAGATTCTCAAAAAAGAGTTCTCTATTCCTGATGAATATGACCCGATTGCTGCTGTCGCTTTCGGCTATCCTGGCGTAGGGGATTATCTTAACGACAAGCATCGGGAACTTGAACAGGCCCCGCAGGTGAGAAAACCGTTTGAGGAAACAATTTTCTTGAATAAGTGGGTCGAGAATGCAAAATGATTGATTCAGTACGTAATCAGCAGCTGCAGGGGTTCAGAAGTCTGTAATTATGAGAGGCCTGCTGTCTGCTCTCGGCAGTCTCCGACACATGTTATATTTTTTTTCTTTTTGTGATAGAATTTAATTGTGTATATCACAGGACAGAAACAACCTGCTGTCTGCAGCAGCAATTGAGGAGGCCGGATGCCAAGACCCCCAAGAGTTCGCAGGGTACGTTCATGCACCCCCAAATATTCAAATTTTAAACCGGCGGGGATCCCGGCCCGCGAATTGGAATCTGTTGTATTGCTTCTTGATGAGCTTGAGGCTATCTGCCTGACTGACAATGAAGGTCTCTACCAGGAAGAAGCAGCCAAAAAGATGGGGGTTTCCCGTCAAACTTTCGGAAACATCCTGACTTCTGCCCATAAAAAAGTATCAGAAGTGCTCATACAGGGAAAACTTCTAGTCATAGAGGGCGGAAATGTCTGCTGCTGCACGAACGGCACGGATCATGACAGCTGCTGCAAAAAATATAAAATGAAAACCGACTCACTGCAATTGAATGAACAGGACAGCCATGGCTCTGCATGATGTTGTTATCGTCGGCGCAGGTGTTATCGGCTGTTCAATAGCTGCAGCCCTTGCCGGAACCGGGCTCTCGATACTGGTCCTTGAAAAAGAGGCTGATGCAGGATTCTGCACCAGCAGCAGCAACAGCGGAGTAGTACATTCCGGTATCCACTATGCTTCCGGGTCGAATCGGGCCCGCTTTAACGTCGCCGGCAACCAACTGATGGAACCGCTCTGCCGCGAGCTTCAAGTGCCGTTCAAGCGAACCGGAAAACTTACCGTTGCCTGGAATGTACAACAGGCGGCAAAACTCATTAAACTCTACGAACAAGGACTAGCCAACGGTGTTCCCGACATGCAAATTATCGATCGGGATGCTATGGAAACCCTGCAGCCGGGAATATCAGGCATAAAAGCACTCTACACACCTACAACAGGAATAGTCAGCCCCTATGAACTGACCATCGCTCTTGCAGAACGAGCCTATGCAAACGGCGTCGAGTTCAGCTTCTGCAGCCGCCTGTCCAAAATCAAGCCGCCAGGCAGCAGCAGCCCTCATTTCCGGCTCGTTGTCGAAAAAGATGAAAGGACAGCAAACAGCAGCACCTACCGACCTGCCGCGAACAGTCAGCTGCAGGCCAGAGTTGTCATCAATGCGGCGGGGCTCGGTTCAGCCGAAGTTGCCCGGATGACCGGCATCGAAACTCCCGATATATTCCCCTGTCGGGGCGAATACTACATTCTCGACAAGCGACTGAAAGACTCCCTCAATCTGCTTATCTACCCGGTTCCGGGGGCTCACAGCGGCGGACTGGGGATCCACCTGACCAATACCACCGAAGGAGTGATCCTGATTGGACCCTCAAATGAATATATCAAGGACTCAGAAGATACCGCAACCACTGCTGAAATACTCCAGGCATTACGAAACGAAGGCCATCGTCTCCTCCCGTCCCTCGACACCAATGATTTTATCCGAAGCTTTTCCGGCATCAGACCAAAGCTTGCCCCCCCGGATGAAGGCGGATTCCGGGATTTTATTATAGAGTCGTCTCCTGAAGTCCCCGGGTTTATCCATTTAACCGGTATAGAAAGTCCGGGACTGACAGCATCTCCGGCTATCGCTGAACATGTCAAAGAAATGGTGGGACAGCTGCTGCCGCTCGGCAAACGGAATAATATCATCACTGGGCGGCCACCGATAAACGGGACCCCCTTTCTCTCGACCCGTTTTGCCAATGCCGGACTGGAAGAAAAAGCGGAAATGACAGCCCGTGATCCAGACTACGGGTCAATCGTCTGCCGCTGTGAAACCGTCCCCCTCGCTGAAATAAAGAATGCTGTCCTGCGGATTTTCGGCCCGATAACCCTTGCCGGCATCAAGTACCGGACCCGGGCAATGATGGGTCGCTGTCAAAGCGGATTCTGCCTGCAGCGGATTTCGGAAATTCTGGAAGAACACTTTAACATTCCTGCGGAACAGCAAACCCTGAAAGGGCCGGGCACTGAACTCTTTACTGGAAGACTGCGGCCTCTCGATCCAGACAAGGCAGCCAACCTGCCGCAAACAGGCCGGGAGTATTCAGAATGATGCGAACCGCAGCCCCCCAGCCCCCGGTGGCTGACACCGGCTTTGTTTCGACTGCAGCCAGATTGGTATCTGACACCAGATTTGCCGTTGCCGTGATTGGAGCCGGACCGGCGGGTCTGGCGGCAGCTGCCGGAGCCGCTGAAGCAGGGGCGGAATCCGTTCTTCTGCTCGAACGGGATTATCGCGCCGGCGGCATTCTCAATCAATGCATCCACGATGGATTCGGCCTGCTGCGCTATCGTGAAATACTCACCGGCCCCGAATATGCGGAACGGGAAATCCAGTCACTGTCGGCCTATCATAAAGACAGTCCATCGGACAGCACAATTTTTCTGGCTGCCAGTACCTTTGTTCAGACCATACATCGAAGCGGTACCGGTTATTTCATCCTCTACTGTATGAGTTCGGGACAATTTACCGCTATTCAAGCCCGCTCGGTAATATTTGCCATGGGATGCCGCGAGCGGACGGCCGGGGCAATATCACTGCCTGGAACCCGACCGGCAGGCATCATGACGGCGGGAACCGCCCAGCGGCTCATGAATATACAGAATATTACTGTCGGCAAACGGGCAGTTATTATTGGATCCGGTGATATCGGGCTGATTATGGCCCGCAGGCTCACTCTCGAGGGAGCTGAAGTTGCTGCCGTTACCGAAATCAAACCATTTCCCGGCGGGCTCGACCGTAATATCAGACAATGCCTGTACGATTTCGACATTCCGCTCCATCTTTCTACCGGAATCATCAGGATTCATGGGAAAAAGCGGGTAGAAGGCGTAACTATGGCTTCAATCGATCCTGATGGGACACTTGATGCAGCATCCGCCCGCTTCGTCCCCTGCGATACCGTTCTTCTTTCGGTCGGGCTGATTCCGGAACACGAGCTGGTCCGGGATGCGGGAGCCCTGATTGATACGGTAACGAGAGGACCGGTAGTTGATCAGAATCTGATGACCAGCATTCCCGGACTTTTTGCCTGCGGCAACCTTCTTCAGGTCCATGACCTGGTGGATTATGCTTCAAAAGAGGCGGAATCGGCCGGCCGTAATGCAGCCCGCTATGCCCGGGGAGATGTTGAGACCGGGACAGCCTGTCCGGTTACCGCTTTGCACGGAATCCAGTATGTTTTACCCCAGAAGATCAGCATCGGCGGGCGCATAGAATTTTCATTGCGCGTTACTGCACCGGAAATAAATTTCAGGATTCAGTTCTTGCCAGGTTCCGGAAACGACGCACCACCCTCAGATCTGCCGCCTGCAGCCCCATTGTTTTCAAAAAAGTTTGCCCGGGTCAGTCCCTCAGAAATGATCCGGATCACAGTTTCCTGCCCGAAGGCAGAACCCTTGGAGGTATCAGGTGGAGCAGAATACTAGCGATTCAGATCATGCTGTTGAAAACCTCACCTGCATTGTATGTCCCCGCAGCTGCGTTATCAAAGTTGAACGCGATAAGGAAACCGGCAGTATTATATCACTGGATAATGCTCTGTGCAAACGGGGAAAGGTCTGGGCAACCCGGGAGCTGCTTAATCCTGTCAGAATTGTGTGCTCATCTGTCCGGGTTCTCGGAGGAGCGGAATCATTGACTGGAGTCAAAACCGATCAACCGGTTCCAAAAGAGAAAATTATTCCTGTTATGAATGTGATCAGAAATTGCGTCATGAGAGCGCCGGTTTCCGTTGGTGATATGGTGATTGAAAACCCTGCCGATACTCAGTGCCGGATTATTGCAACCCGCTCGGTAGCGGCGCGGCAGATTACCGGCTGAGCAGCGACGGCAGTCTATTACACTATTACAAGTCTATCGCATACCTAAAGAAAGCCTGTTCTGTTACACACGTCTGCTCACTCCCGTGATACGCGTGCCAGCTGCTTTAAACGTTTGAGATCTTCCCGTGTCTGCTTCGCCCAACCTCCCGGGAAAAATATATTATTGTGATACAGCGGTTCCTCATCAAGCGGCAGTCCGGAAGCCCTGAGCGTTTCTTCCCACATAGGAGTTCCCGGAACCGGGGAAAACTCGGCAATAGAGACGCTTGCACCGGCTGAAGCCGCCTCCTTAATGGAATCCTCAACCTCAGCTGCCGTCTGCCCCGGCAGGCCGGCTAGAATGTATACTGGCAGTTCCCTATAGGAAAAGCCGGCTCGGTGCAGGACAGCAAGAGTTCTTGTAAATTCGGAAGCGGTAAATTTGCGGTCAT
>JAGYPA010000070.1 GCA_018399255.1 Spirochaetales bacterium
AAAGAACGAGGTTTTAGGCAGGATTTTGGGTTGATAGAGCCTGATAATTGCATTATCAGGCGATTGAAACACGGGATCCTGGCAAAACCCTCGTTCTTTGCAGCCAAAAAGCAACCAGTTGGTGAGTACACCAACTGGTTGTGGTGATAACTCCGACAGGCTCCTAGCCCATAATGAGGTTCGGGATGAACATGACCACCTGAGGAACAAAGGTTATAAGCATTAATACGGCTATCATCATAAAGTAAAGCGGCAGCATCCCCTTTGTGGCCTCTTCAATGGAGATTTTTCCTATGGCGCATCCGACAAAAAGGGCGGATCCTACGGGAGGGGTACAGAGTCCTATCCCGAGGTTCAGGATGAGCACTACGCCAAACTGGATAGGGCTCATACCTAAAGTGGTTACCACCACGGGGTAGAGGATCGGGGTTGTTATAAGGATCAGGGGAGCCATGTCCATGATAGTTCCCAGAACCAGCAGCAGTACATTGATGAGCAGCAGCAGCAGTATTTTATTGTCAGTCAGGGCGAGGAGGGCATTGGTTGCCGCCGCTGGAATTTTCAGATATGCCAGAAGCCAGCCGAATGCACTGGCGGCAGCGATCAGACTCATTACCATGGCCAGAGTTTTCAGGGATGCATAGAGTATTTTGGGGAAATGTCTGAGCGGGATTTCGCGATATACAAAAAAGGTAATAATAAAGGCATACACAGAGGCGATTGCCGCAGATTCGGTTGCAGTAAAAACTCCCGAGATTACGCCGCCGATAATAATTACCGCTGTAAGCAGACCAAGGAAAGCATCTTTGGTAATATACAGCGATTCCCGCAGCGAATACCGCTGTTCCTTGGGATATTTGCGCTTGACGGCAATGATGTAGCTTATGACCATCAGGGCCAGTCCAAGAATGACTCCCGGGAGAAAGCCGCCGAGGAACAGGCGGCCTACCGATACGCCGCCGGCTGCCATGGCATAGATAATCATGTTATGGCTGGGAGGGATGATGACGCCCTGACAGGCACTGGTTACCGTGATGCCTACCGAATAGTCTGCGTCGTAGCCCTTTTCCTTCATCATGGGGATCAGGATGGTGCCGATGGAAGATACGTCGGCCACTGCGGATCCCGAAATTCCTCCGAAGAACATGCTGGCCAGAATATTGACCTGGGCCAGACCGCCCCGGAGTCTGCCGATCAGCAGATTTGAAAAGAGTATCAGGCGCCGGGATATGCCGCCCTGGCTCATGATCTCACCAGCCAGTATGAAAAACGGTATAGCCAGCAGGGAAAACGAGTTGACCCCTTGCACCATTCGCTGGACAACCGACAGCAGGGTGATGCGCAGGTAGAGGGTGGTAAGAATTGATGAAATAGCCAGGGAAAATGTTATCGGTACCCGCAGGATGAGAAAGATGACAAAGGATCCAAGCAGCAGAATTGCTGCAATATCATTTGGTGTCATGCTCAGCTCCTTTCTTTTTTTTACCGTCAGTTCCGCTGTCAGCCAGCTTCTGCAATACAGTTTCTACGGGCAAGGCAGCGTCCTCGACCTTCAGCAGGACAATGACAGCCTCTAAAAGCACCAATATGCCCGAAAAGGGAACAATGAAATAGAGGGTGGAACTTGGCCACTTTGTTGCCGGCATTATGGAACTGCTGGTTATGGAAACCAGCTTGAACCCAAAGATTATCATGACCACGGCAACAGAAATGATAACGGCAATTTTCAGATAATCGAGGGCATTGTCAACCCATCGGGGCAAATTTTTCGGCAGCAGTCCCAGGCTGATATGAAGCCCCTGCTTGACGCCGACAGCCAGAGAAATGTAGGTGAACCAGACAACCAGAAGTTTTGCCACCTCCTCTCCCCATTTCAGACCGGAATTGAGCACATACCGCATAAACACATTGACCGAAATTACCAGCGTCATTATGACGATTAGGATCATCGCGAAGTAGACAAAATAATTATGAATTTTGTTGATGGCGAATACTACGGATTTTGATGATCCTTTCATCCTTTCCCCCTTTCCCCTCACACGGATTGCTTATCAGAAACGAATAACAGAAATGGAAATGGGCAGGGATACGGTATTGCACCATCCCTGCCCATACTCGATCAGATACTGCTGCCAGCTACTTGCCTACAGCGCGGATTTCTGCGACTACCGCTTTCAGCTCTGGTGAGAGAGCATCGTACATCGGCTGCATAGCAGCCTGAAATGCTGAGTTGTCATCAAGATAATCAACCTGATTGCCGTTAGCTCTTACAGCCTCTTCAGCTACCTTTTCGTAATCGGCCCAGGCTTTGATCTGGAAGGCCATACTGTCTTTTGCGGCCTGCTTTATCAGTGCCTGATCCTCTTTTGACAGCTTGTCCATGGAAAGCTTGCTGGCTATGGTGATCTCGGGAACCCGGGTGTGCTCATCAAGGGTGAAATACTTGGCAACCTCATAATGGCTGGTCGAGTAGTAGCTTGGCCAGTTATTTTCTGCTCCGTCGATTACACCGGTCTGAATTCCGCTGTATACTTCGCCGAAGGGCATGGGTGTAGCTACTGCGCCGAGGGATTCAACCAGGCCGATCATCAGGTCGCTTTCCTGAACACGGATTTTCAGGCCGGCAAGATCTGCCACGCTCTTAACGGGACGAACTGAGTTGTAGAAGCTCCGGGCGCCTGAATCAAACCAGGAAAGTCCTACAAAGCCGGCATCTTCCATGCTGTCCAGAAAGTCATCCCCGATTTTGCTGTTGAGAACTTCCCACATGTGGTCAGCATTCCGGTAGAGATAGGGCATCTGAAGGGCGTTCAGATCGGGAGAGAATGCTGCGAGGGGAGATATGCTTACCCGGGTAAAATCTATGGCGCCGAACTGAACCTGTTCGATTACCGCCCGTTCTTCGCCCAGCTGTGACCCCGGATATACCTCAATTTTTATCCGGCCGTTGCTCCGTTCCTCAACAAGACGGGCAAATTCGTAGTCGCCCTGGGTGGTGGGGTAGTCTGCTCCGTGAGTTTCCGCAAGCCGCAGAACAATCGGTTTTGCAGCCGATGCAGTATCGGCCTGTCCTGCCGCAAACACCAGTCCTGCCGCCAGGGTAAGAATCATGGCAATACCTATTAACCGTTTAATCATAGAAAGCCTCCTTAGAATTGTTTGTCTTGCAATAATCGTACCACGGCTTTTTCCGGACGGCTCTACAGAATTTTGCTCTATATCAATACATTATTGCGTATTGCCAGGCGTTTTAAAAGGACTTTCTGACGTATCAGCATTATTTTGCTGTTTCTGGATTTTCTTGTTTCGATAAGCCCTCGGAGACAGTTGTTCAACACGTCTGAAAACTCTGGCAAAATAGTTGGCGTCGTTGTATCCGATAGCGCTGCCGATCTCCTTGATGGACAGGTCGGTGTCAATCAGCAGTTTTTTTGACTCCCGGATGCGCATATAGGTTATATACTCGATAACGTTTATCTCCATGTGCTGCTTGAAGAGTTTGCTGAAATAGCAGTTCGAGAGGCTGCAGTGGGCGGCTATGTCATTGAGGCTGATATCTCTGCGGAAATTTTCAGCAATATATTCCTTTGCGATATGAATGGCAGAGGAGTTTTCCATCTGCTGACTGCTGATGACGCCGTCCAGCAGTTCATTCAGCAGGAGGCTGAAGGAGGTAAAGAGATCTTCCTCTGCCGTCAGATCGAAAAGATCATTGCTGACCGGTTCCTGAGCTCTGTCGGGAAGCTGTGCTATTGCCGCATGCTGAAGAACCGCCGCCAGTCCGAGCAGCAGTTTTTTTCTCACAGGAAATGCAAATGCGGATTTCTGAAGCCAGAGCTGAATTGACTGGAAAATCTCCTTAGCCTTTGCCCGTTCGCCTTGTATTACGGCCTGCTCGATATCAATTTCGTATTCCAAGGGTATGGCAAGCGTTCGAGCATGATCAGCTTGATGATTCGCGGGGTCGGCATCAGCATCGGTTGCGGCATCAGCCGCCATCTCTGCCATGCTGATTAAAGAGTTCCGTGCCCCGAAGAAGGAAGCCGGGGCTTTTTCCGGGGTCAAAAACAGCTTTCCGAAACCGATATCTACGATAAGGGACAAGGTTGTTTTAATCTCGGCCGCCGCAGCACGCAGCAGTTCTGCAAAGTTCTCTTTATGCGCCAGGGACGGCTGTTCGTTGGCTGAGTAGAACAGGATAAACGGACTGCTGAACTCGACATTTACCAGGCAGTGAATTTTTTCATTCAGCAGCTTTTTTTTCAGAATAGCGATTGAACGGTTTTTCAGAATATCTTTCTGAAATGTATTCTGAATAGAGAGGGGGTAGGAGTCGTAAAGAATCCGCAGTACTCCTCCTCTCCCGGCATGGAAGTCCATATCTAGAATGGACAGATAGGCGGTAAATTTATCTTCGGCCATCCCCCTTACGGCAATATTGTATATAAATTCTGTTTCAAGATAGTTTGAGAACTTGTCCAGCCGGAGCCAGGCATCTTCTTTCTGCATCAGCTCCTGCTTTTCCTGAGAGAGACTGGAGACCAGCCTGCTGAGCAGCTCCATTATCCGTTCTTCTGAGGCGGGTTTTACAATAAAATCGGTAACCCCGATCTGAATTGCCTCCTGGGCATATTCAAACTGATTATAGGCGGTAATGAATATGATCTTTATTTGCGGGTCGATAGACCGGATCTTCCAGGCTGCCTCAATACCGTTGATGCCGGGCATTTTAATATCCAGCAGTACGATGTCAGGTTTGAACGTCCTTACTGCCGCAATAGCCGACCGGCCGTTTTCCGCTTCCGCGATTTCCAGAGCGGCTGTCATATTTTTCTGGATGATGAATTTCAGGGCATCCCGTTCCAGTTTTTCGTCTTCTGCCAGTAAGATTCTCAGCATGATTTTCCCGGTATGGTAATTGATATGGTTGTCCCCTTTCCGGGGGAGCTTTCAATGATAAATTTCTCTTTGCCGTGGAAATAAATATTCAGTCTCTTCTGAACATTTTTCAGTCCGATGCCGGTTGACTGGAATGCGCTTTCCGGAGTCTTTCCGGGGGCAAAACCGGCCCCGGTATCGGCAATGGTGATGAGAATTTCATCGATCCCGCTCTCAAAAATGCCTACCCGTATCTCTCCACCTTCCTCCATCGGCTCTATCCCGTACTTGACGGCATTTTCTACCAGCGGCTGCAGCGTGAAGACCGGAATAAATATAGTGGCGGCATCGATCCGACAGTCTACCGAGAAGGCGAGTCGGCTGCCGTAGCGGGTCTTCTGAATGTGTATATACTCCTGAAGCATCGCTATCTCATCATCGATGGAGATAACCGTATTCTGGTTGTTCAGGTTGTACCGGAGCAGGTTGGATAACGATTCGATCAGCCGGACCGTCTTCGGTGCCTGCTCGAACAGCGACATCCGGGATATGGTATTGAGCGTGTTGAAGAGAAAATGGGGATTGATCTGTGACTGGAGACTGAGGAACTGGGCCTCCTGAACCGTTTTGTTCATCGCCAGCAGTTTTACTTCGTCAGCCATCAGCTGTTTTTCGAGCTCTGCCTTGTCTTTCAGACTTTCCACCATCTCGTGAATATTTTTGCTCATGGTGTTGAAAGTGCTGGTCAGAATACCGATTTCATCCTGACTTGAAGGCAGCAGTTTGCCGATATTCAGCTCCCCCTCCGCTATTTTACTGGAACTCTTTGCCAGCAGCCGGATGGGCTTTGATATGCTTTCCGAGAAAAGGACCCCGAAAACGATAAACAGCAGGGCTATCAGCCCGACACCGCCAAAGCTGATGAACTTGATGGTATTCATTCTGCCCACCTGCTCGGAATGCAGCTGCGTCACCTTTCCCAGCCGGATGCTTACCAGATTCTGCAGATACATATCAATATAGGAGTAGATCTTCCGGGCCCGGAAAAGAGGCTCGGTAAAATCCTCCGAAGCCGTCCCTTTGAGGAAGATAGTCCTTTCGGCACTCTCGAAATAAGCATTCAGACCGTAGCGGATGGCATTAATCTGAAAATATGAGGCGAGATCAGCATTGTTCTGATTCCAGACTATGCTCCAGAGATTCCAGATTTCAGCCTTCGCGCTGGTAAAATCCGACAAGTAGGTTTCGTTGGAATACATGATGTAGTTTTCAAAAGAGGCATTGCTCTGGGCGATAGTGGTACCCAGATTGTGAATGGATGCATTTTTCACCAGATCATCTTCGTAGATATCAAGATACTTGAAGGCAGTATTCAGAATATAGGCGCTCAGGATGCTGATGCAGATAACAATGAGCGTGAAGAACAGCATGAGCCTGGTTTTAATTGAGAACTTACTCCATACCGGAGGCCGTTTGCTGAACACATCTCGCTCCTGAGTGTCTAGAATGGTGTCTGACACCGTTTTCCTGAAAAAAAACGTGGTAAATTGCGGAAAACAGTGACATCCCCCTGGAAAATTGCGGAAAACGGTGTCAGACACCCTTCTCCAGCCTGAAAAGCGGCTTTATATGACGTTCCAATAAATTCTCCCGGACGTTTTTCCCGATAACCGCCTGGTTGGCTGCCAGCGCGTCAGTGAAGCGGGAACCCATCTCGGCTGCCGTTTTGTAGCCTACATGCAGCAGCTGGCGGATGTGCGGGCTGTAGTCCGGGTTCGAAAGATCGTGGCGGACTGCGGAGATTATCCTCGGTCCGCTCCAGCGGTCAAACTCATCAGGATCGGGCAGAAGCCCGGTATCAATATCTATTACCGCTGCATAGGGGCCTGTCAGTTCATCGTAGCGATTGAACGAGCTGCGATAGATCTCCTTTACCAGGGCTGCGCCAGCTTCTCCTGATTCAGCCAGACCAATGAGCTCCTCCAGCCAGGTGGTCCCGGCAGTTTTCAGATGGAGCCCGGCTCCGGAAGCTGCCAGTATGCGATTGATGATCGGGTAAATCGAGAATTTATCGCTGCCCGAATGAACACTGAGCTTGATATTTGCAGGCAGTCCAAATTTTTCCGAAGCATACGAGAGTATCGCAATATCATCGGCAAACTCCTGTTCGAACTGCTCCAGGCTGCCGACATAATCAACCCCCTTGTTGAAGCGTCCGGTAAACTTCGGGGCTATCGTCTGGGCTGGAATTCCCTCATCGGCAATGGCGGCAAGGATTATCAGCAGCTCCTGCGGACTCTGGGGCAGGTCGGTCTCATCCATGGAAACTTCAGTGACAAAATTCCCTGCTCCTTTTTTCTCTTCTATATGTCGATACAAAGCCCCGGCTTTCCTTACTGCCAGCAGATAGCGGTCGGCTGCCCGGCGGAGGGCTTCTTCGGTAATTTTCAGCGGTCGGTCTATCCCGGGGATTTCGAGCGTTCCGACAAGTTCCGCATGGGCAGCGGCAAAAATTGCCATATCTTCATTCCCGACAGTCTGCCCGATGAAATCGGCGACATCGAGGGTAAAAAAATCGGAAGAATCGATAAAAAGATCCACGCTGCTGATAGTTATGTGATCGGCATCGGTAAAGTAGGCTCCCTGCCAGCCGGCCGTCCGTACCGCGTCATCGGCTTCATCCCGGACCGTTGCCGGGTCGGTGTGAATTATCTGGTGCTCCCTGAAAGACTTATTCCAGACCGGGGTGATCTCGATCCCCAGGCGGGCGGCTTCGAATACCGCGCTCAGCTGAGCATGTCCCTGATGGGCAAAGCGGTCACCCATTCCGAAAGAAAAACGGCCTGATGTAATCATTTTCTACCTTCCTTATGGTATAAGCATTGAGTCCCGGCAAAGCAGCGGTACACCATGCAGACTATGCGTCGATTCCGATATACTTGATGATGTTATGATAGCTGATATCTTCAACCATGCTTCCCAGGAGCCGGTAGTCGTCCGGGATTTCCCCGAGCTCCACCAGACTGCCCAGATAATTGCAGAGGATACGGCGAAAGTACTCATGCCGCGGGTAGGAGAGAAAGCTTCTCGAATCTGTCAGCATGCCGACAAATCGGGAGAGCAGGCCGATATTGGCGAGCACTTTAAGCTGATACTCCATGCCGTCTTTCTGGTCAAGAAACCACCAACCGGAGCCGAGCTGCATTTTTCCCGGAATTCCTTGTCCCTGAAAACTGCCGAGGAGGGATGCGACGGGATAGAAGTCGGCGGGGTTCAGCGGATAGACAATGGTCTTCGGCAGTCGGGACTCTTTTTCCAGACTGTCGAAAAAACCGGCCAGGGGGGCGATAATTGCATTTGATGCGATAGAGTCGTAGCCGGTATCGGGGCCCAGCTGCTGGTACATTCGGGTATTTCCGTTGCGCAGGGCACCTATATGAAGCTGCATTACCCATCCTCTATCGGCATGCATGCGGGCAATCTCCTGCAGGGCGGCTGTCGAGAGAATTTCAACCTCCGCAGTGTCGAGCGTCTCACCGCCGCGAACCCGATTGAAAAGGGTGTCGACGGTTTTTTCGGAGGCGGGCCGATAGGGCGGTACCACCAGGGCATGGTCTGCCAGGCGGCAGCCGGCTTCGTGAAAGCAGGTATGGCGGCTGCGCAGGGCATCAATATAGGTCGTAAAGCTGGAAATTTCGGAGTCGGAAGCCTCCTCGAGCCGGTCAAGGTAGGTTCCGAGGGCCTCGGGATCGCCGAAATTGAGGGCTTTGTCGGGTCTGAAGGTGGGGAGCACCCGCACCTCCATGGAGGGTTTTCTGCTATCTGTCGATGGAATGTCAGGTTGTCGAGAGGATCATCAGTGGTGCACATTCCCCGAACCTGCGACTTTTCCAGAATCCTGCTGACGGTAAATTCTCCCGAAGTCAGCAGTTCGGCAGTTCTGTCCAAAGACAGCATCGGCGGTGGAGGCAGAGAGCAGGTCGGTTATGCCGAAGTAGCGCTGCAGTTCAAAATGGGTCCAGTGGTAGAGGGGATTGCCGAGAGTCGCTGGAATGGTCTTGCCAGGCATGGAATTTGTCCCGATCTGATGCCTTACCGGTTATGAGGTTTTCGTCGACCCCGTTGGCCCGCATTGCCCGCCATTGTAATGGTCGCCGTGCAACCAGATCTGCGTCAGGTTTTCATAGCGCGGTCGGCGGCTATATCCTCCACCGGCAGGTGGCAGTGATAGTCGAAAATCGGCATTTTTTGCTGTAGTCGTGGTGAGTGTTTCTGCGCCTGAGTTGAGCAGGAAATTATGGTCAAGAAATGGTTTCATCTGGAGCTCCTGGATGAATGGATGAATGAATTCTAGATATTATGGATCAGATAGCCGCCGTCTACCGGTATGGTAACCCCGGTAATGAAACCGGCAGCTTTGCTCGATGCGAGAAACGAGGGCTGTGCCGGCAAGTTCAGATACTTCTCCGAAGCGATGGTAGGGGTATGGTTGATGATATCCTGTCCCCGCCCGCGTCAGATTGCCGGTTGTTTCGTCTACCAGCGGCGCCTTGTTCTGTCGTCCCAGGAAAAACCCGGGGCAATGCCGTTGACCCTGATATTATTGGGGGCAAACTCTTTAGCGGCAGCCATGGTGAGATTGAGTACTCCCGCCTTTGCGGCATCGTAGAGCCCAGACCCCGGAGGGAATATAGGGAAGTCATTGATGAAAAATTGATGATAGTCCCCTGAATTTTATGCTCTATCCACCAGGAGGTGACAACCTTGGTGGGGATTACCAGCCCCGCTACCAGGTTCAGATTCAGGATATCCTGAAACTGTTGTATATCAATATCGACGAAGGGGCCTTTGCCTTTATTGCCGCCGACGCCGTTTACCAGAATATCGATGGTGCCGAATTGGTCAGCCGTTGCCTTGAGCGCATTGCTCACGGCTTCCTCGCTCCCGGTATCGGCGAGGATGGTTCTGATGGAGTCTTCTGCTTCTGGAACAGCCTGCAGAACAGCACAGGCTACGTTTTCCATGCTTTCGGTGCTGCGGTTCAGAGAGCCACCTTGGCGCCCGCTTTGAGATAGGCCTCGGCAGAGCTCCGGCAATGACGCCGCCCCACCGGTAATAACTGCCACCTTGTCCTGCAGTCCGAATAAATCCTTTACATACGTTGTGGTATCCATTGTTCCCTCCTTAGAGGATCTTTCAAAATGATTGCATTTTGAAATTCCCTCCTTATTCATAAGTGTTTTTTTCTGTCCGGGCAATGATGACCTCGAGGCCGACTTTTTCAGATCGCCGCAGTCAGCCGTTCTCCGGTCATCGGTTACCAGAATATCGACATCGCCCGGCTGGGCAAAAATAGAGAATGCTCTGACGTCAAGTTTTGATGAGTCCGCCGCTACCACCCGTTTTTTCGAGTTGAGCAGGGCCTGCCGCTTCATTTCGGTCTCGAGGTGTTCTGCGAAAGAATACGCCGTCACGGGAAAATCCGTCGCTCGAGAATGCAGAGAGAAAACTGGGACTGCTGAAGCGACCGCACCGCCTCCGGTCCGACGAAAGCTCCCGATTCCTTGCGAAAGCTGCCGCCGGCGAGCTCAACGTGATTTGAGGGCTCCGGAGAGTTCGGCAAGAATATCGGGGAGTTGGAGACGATCCGAAGTTCCATCGTTTTATGATTTTGCTACTTCCAGGCAGGTGCTGCCCGAGTCGAGAAATATGGTATCACCTTTCCGGATAAGCAGTCGTACCTGTTTCGCGTCGCGCCTCCTTTTCAGGAATGTTCTCCCGACGTCTGACGGCGAATGTCCGGATAATTCTGAAATCTTCTGCTATACGGGCGCCGCCGTGTCCGGATCCAGCAACCGATATCTTCGAGGTGGGTCAGATCCTTTCTGATGGTAACTTCCGAAACTGAGAGTCTGGTTGACGGTTCCTGAACAGTTACTTCTCGATCCGTTGAGATTATGTTCAGAATTGTTTCATGCCGCGTGCTGTACATACAATCATTTTGCCTTTTGTTTACTTTCGTAATTACAGATTAACTGGATAGCAAAGTAATGTCAATAAAAAACGAAAGTTCCTGACAGTGTTGCCAGTTATCGAAGTTAAAACTTATGATATAAGGAATAGGTTGATATTTCTCATGGTGCTGCTGCTATGGGTTGACGATCTGGACGATCCGTGATACAACATTTTTCAGGTTGCGATAGGTTTCGAATTGCAAGATTGTGAAATAAGCTGTCTTCAGCAGAAGGCCGCAGCTTCAGCAGAAAGCTGTCTTTTGCAGAAAACTGCTGCTGAAGCAGAAAACTGTCTTTTGCAGAAAGCCGCAGCTTCAGCAGAAAGCTGCCGGGCTCAAGATCCTGAGAGAGGGGAGGATCATTCTGGATACCATTATTGCGCTGCAGAATTTCAAGCCCGAGAAAAACTTCTTTATCGGAATAGATTCCGATGGGTGCGCCTTCGATACGATGGCCCTGAAGCACCGGAAATGCTTTGCCCCGGCATGGGTGGAGCTGTACAACCTGCAGGCCTGCGAAACCGCTGCCCGTGAAGTCTGGGATTTTGTCAATCTTTTCTCCCGGACACGAGGCTGCAACCGTTTTATTGCACTTATTCAGGCAACGAAACTGCTGAAAAAACGCCTGGAAAACACCGGTAATCACCAGACAGCCCGAGCTGTCCCCGATATGAAGGCACTCGAAGCGTGGGTGCACAGGGAAACGCGGCTCGGCAATCCTGTTCTGGCAGAAGCCGCAGCGGCCGCCGGAAGCGGGCGTGAAAGCGAGGAGCTGAAAAGAGTGCTTGACTGGTCACGCAAAGTTAATGAGAATGTAGAGCAGGTGGTGCAGCAGGTGCCGCCGTTCAGCGGGGTTCGGGAAAGCCTGCAGAATCTGGCGGCTTTTGCCGATATTATTGTCGTTTCCCAGACCCCGTACGAAGCGATTTCGCGTGAGTGGCATCAGCATGGGCTGGATCAGTTCATCAGACTGATAGCGGGGCAGGAACTGGGAACCAAAGCTGAACATCTGGCCTTCGGGACCGGGGGTAAATACGCATCCGATAAGGTGCTCATGGTCGGTGACGCTCCCGGGGACCTGCAGGCTGCCCGGGAAAACGGAGCACTGTTCTACCCCATCATCCCCGGACAGGAGGGTGCATCCTGGAAGCGGCTGCATACCGAAGCTGCCGCACGATTTTATCAGGGTACGTATACCGGAGCCTATCAGGAAGCTCTGGTGCAGGAATTTACTGCGAATCTGCCCGAGCATCCCCCATGGGACAGCGTTCGGGATTCCTGATCAGATGGCAGGAGGGGGAGAAAATGCACTATTATGCTGATGGATCAGCAAACCGCACAATAACCGATACAGAACTCAGGGCGGCCCTTGATACTATCTTTGCCCGACTCGGCCCCCGAAAGCGGATCCTGATTATCCCTCCGGACATGACCCGCTATCACAGTCGGGCCGGAAAGATAACCGAAATGATCTGGGAGCACTACGGTACGGCCGTAAAAGCGATAATGCCCGCTCTCGGGACCCACTATCCGATGAAAAAACCCGAACTGGAGAAAATGTTCGGCAGCGTTCCCGCAGAATTGTTCCAGGTGCATGACTGGAGAAACGATGTCCTGACCCTGGGCGAACTGCCGGCAGAATATATCGAGGAGATATCCGGCGGAAACGTGTCCTACTCCTGGAAGGTTCAGGTAAACCGGCTGCTGGTTGAAGGCGATTTTGATCTCATTCTCTCGGTGGGACAGGTAGTTCCTCATGAGGTGATCGGCATGGCCAACTATACCAAGAATATCTGTGTCGGCACCGGAGGCAGCGAATCCATCAACAAAAGCCACTTTCTCGGGGCTGCCTGCGATATGGAAACCATCCTCGGCCGCACCGATAATCCCGTACGCACCGCAATTGACGCCGCCTTCAACCGCTTTGCCGCCCATCTGCCGGTGGTGTTTATCCAGACCGTAATTGGCAGCAATAGTGACGGTGAGCCCACCCTTCGGGGCCTCTATGCCGCCGACGATCGAAGCTGCTTTGAGCAGGCGGCCGAACTCTCACGGGAAATAAATATAACGCTGCTCAGGCAGCCGCCTGAAACCATGGTTGTCTACCTCGATCCGGAGGAATTCAAGAGCACCTGGCTGGGAAATAAAAGCATCTACCGCACCCGCATGGCGCTGGCCGACGGCGGAAATCTTATCGTCCTGGCCCCGGGTGTTGCCTCATTCGGGGAGGATGCCGCCATCGACCTTCTGATTCGCAAATACGGCTACTGCGGCACCCCGCGTGTGCTGAAGCTGGCTGCCGATGAGGAAGACCTGCGTGAAAACCTGGCTGCGGCTGCTCACCTTATCCATGGATCAACCGAAGGCCGCTTTACGGTAACCTACTGTACAGGGGGACTGAGTCGGGAGGAGATTGAGGCGGCAGGGTATCAGTTCGGGGATATCGATGAGATGCTGCAGCGGTATCAGCCGGCTGGAAAGCTGGACGGATACTACGAAATTGACGGGGAAAGCTATTACTTTATCGCAAACCCGGCGCTGGGCCTTTGGGCTGCTGAAGAGCGATTTACCAAAGAATTAACGTATACAACAGGTATACCATGCAAAGAGAGGAGCACAGAAATGAATGTACAAGCAGATATCGGTCTTATCGGTCTTGCAGTGATGGGCCAGAATCTGGTTCTCAACATGAATGATCACGGTTACAGTGTTGCGGTATTCAACCGGACCACCTCCAAGGTGGATGATTTTCTTGCCGATGCCGCTGCCGGCAGGGAAACCATATACGGTACCTACGGAATCGAGGAGCTGACTGCCAGCCTGAAGCGGCCCCGCAAGGTTATGCTGATGGTAAAAGCCGGGGCAGTCGTCGATGCGTTTATCGATATGCTGCTGCCCTGCCTGGAAGAGGGTGATATTATAATCGACGGCGGAAACTCCCATTTTCCCGATACCACTCGCAGAACCCGGGAGCTGGCGAAGAAGGGAATTCTGTTCATCGGTACCGGAGTATCCGGCGGCGAAGAGGGCGCCCGACGCGGACCGTCAATCATGCCCGGAGGCAATCCCAAAGCCTGGCCGGAGGTAAAGGAGATTCTGCAGGCCATTGCGGCCAAGACGGAAGACGGAGAAGCCTGCTGCGACTGGGTCGGGGCAGAGGGGGCCGGTCATTACGTGAAAATGGTCCATAACGGCATAGAATACGGCGATATGCAGCTGATTGCCGAAGCCTATCAGCTGATGCATGAAGGGCTGGGTTTGAGCCATGCCGAAATGGAGACGATATTTTCTGAGTGGAACGAGGGTGAGCTGGACAGCTATCTTATCGAAATAACCCGAGATATTATGGGTTACAAGGATGAGGACGGCGAGCCGCTGGTTGAAAAGATTCTTGATACCGCAGGCCAGAAGGGGACCGGCAAATGGACTGGCATCAGTTCACTCGAGCTCGGCGTACCGGTTACCCTTATCGGGGAAGCAGTCTTTGCCAGGGCTCTCTCGTATATGAAGTATGAGCGGGTCTCGGCGGCGAAAACGCTTCGTGGTGAAGGTACCCGTCCTTTTGACGGTGACAAGGCGGCATTTGTTGAGGATATCCGGCAGGCTCTGCTTGCAGCGAAGATTGTCTCCTATGCCCAGGGCTATATGCTGATGCGTGAGGCAGCCAGGGAGAACGGCTGGGACCTGAACTATGGAGGCATTGCCCTGATGTGGCGAGGCGGGTGCATTATTCGCAGCGTGTTCCTGGGGAAAATCAAGGATGCTTTCGACAAGAATCCGACTCTGGAAAATCTGCTTATAGATGATTATTTTCATGCGGTAATCGATCGGTGTCAGAGTTCCTGGCGCAAAGTGGTGATAAAGGCGGTTGAGCTGGGTATTCCGGCCCCGGCGCTTACCTCGGCACTCACCTTTTTTGACGGCTACCGGAGCGCCAGGCTTCCGGCAAATCTTCTGCAGGCCCAGCGGGACTATTTCGGGGCTCATACCTACGAACGGATAGACAGGCCGCGGGGCGAGTTCTTTCACACCAACTGGACCGGAACCGGTGGAAATGTCGCATCGGGAACCTATGAAGCCTGAGAAAATAACTAGACCTGAAAAATGCAAACAGAGGAGATGTGAACATGATCAGTGATATCAGGAAAAATTGCCGCTATGCCCTGCTTACTCCTACCAGCATGGGCGTGCGGATTACCCCGTCCGACGGGCAGCCGGTATATGCGGTAAACACCTTTACTATGCAGGCGACGAGCGCGGAGAGCAATGTTGTCAGCGTTTCATCGTTTCTCGGCCTGCCGACCAAGATCCTGACTGCCTTTGTCAAGGGAAGCCCGATATCGCGCTTTATTAAGGATGATTTAGCTCGGCGCCATATCGAGGTCGAAGGTCCCGAGGTGGAGCAGGGGGGGCCGTGGGGGTACCGGCATCAGTTCAATATTGCCGATTCCGGATACGGACCCCGTGGGCCGCGGGTGCATAATGACCGGGCCGGGGAAGTCGGGCGCATGCTCGATGCCGGGGATTTCGACCTTGATCGGATATTCGGGGAGCAGGGTGTCAGCATTGTCCATTTTTCCGGCCTGTTTGCCGCCCTCTCGCCGGAGACCGGAAGATTCTGTCTCGATATTGCCCGGGCTGCTAAAAAGTATGGAACAAAGATCTCATTCGATCTCAACTACCGGGCCAGTTTCTGGA
>JAGYPA010000071.1 GCA_018399255.1 Spirochaetales bacterium
CACGGAGTATGAGGCGGCAGGAACCGGGTCTCTGGGTGATGTGCTGAAGGCCTTGCTGGAGCGGGATTGAATTCCTCGCCGTTACTGCTTTACTGCTGGTCTGCCGAAGCTCTCCTTTCCCGGAATGGCTTCAAGATATAGGTTTCCACTGCTTCCGCAACCGCATTGTCACTGTGATGCGTATCAAGAATCACCGATGCAGCAGCTTTGACCTCAGGCAGGGCATTGCCCACAGCCACCCCGATTCCGGCGAAGCGAATCATGCCCAAATCATTTATCGAGTCGCCTATCGCCATTACCTGGGAACTGGGAATCTGCAGATAGTCGGCAAGATAGCGTAAGGCAGACCCTTTGTCAGCCGTTTTCGGCAGCAGCTCGAGAAAGAATGGTTTTGACGTGATAATGTGAAATATGTCACCGTACAGTTCTTTGAGCCGGGGTTCCAGTCGAGCGATGACGTCGGCATCATCCTGAATAAGCAGCTTCAGCGGATGGGACTCCTTGATAAATGCGGCAAAATCCTCAACAATAACTTTTTTGAAACCGGAGAGGCGGCAGTCTTCTTCGACCCAGCGTCCGTCGCGGGAGGCGTAAATAGTATCCTGGTGGTATACACTGACCGGATGTCCCAGCTTGTGGATTTCCCTGAAGGCTGCTGCAGCCTCCTCGACAGGAAGGGTCTGGCGGACAAGTTCTTCCCCCGTGTCCGTCCGGATCAGCAGGGTACCGTTGCCGGCAATCATGTAGCCCTCCCGCTCAAGCATGCCAAGTTCTTTAGCATAGCGGTACATAGATCCGGGAACGCGGCCGGATGCAAGCAGTACGGCCACTCCGGCGTCCTCTGCCTGACGCAGTGCATCGCGATTCGCAGGCGTGAGGGTCAGGTCCTCGTGGAGGAGGGTGTCATCGAGATCGATTGCCAGAATGCGTATTGGCGGTCGGGTTTCTGCTGCTGCGGCTGGCGGAGCATCATTCGAAAATTCTGCTGAAGTGGCTGCTGTCGTGTTCATGGGATCGATTATAGATAATTTCTCTGGTTTGGTCATCCGGATAGGATAATAAGTCAGTATCTTTGCAGGTTCCTCCCATGTGCCTCCCAAGGGAGAGAATGGGTAAGCTTCGCTAACCCTGGGTAAGCTTCGCTAACCCTGGGTAAGCTTCGCTAACCCTGTGCATTTTGTTGCAAAACTTTCGAACCTGCGGCTTTTTCATTTTACCTGATTAAAAGAGTTATGGTATACTGCTCCCTATGAACTCAACAGTAACCTTAACAATAGATAATCAGACTGTCACTGTGGAAAAAGGGAAAACCATCCTTGACGCTGCCATGCAGATAGGAATCGATATACCTCATCTCTGTAAAGACGATCGACTTACGCCGACCGGCGCCTGCCGCCTCTGCCTGGTGGAGGTTGAAGGGCGCCCCAAGCTGCAGACATCCTGCTCGACACCGGCAGAACCGGGAATGGTAGTCCACTCTGAAACCCCGGAAATCCGTAAGCTGCGCAAGACCGTTCTCGAGCTGACCATTGCCGAACATCGGCTCTCCTGCACCACCTGCGACAAGGACGGGGACTGCCTGCTGCAGGATTACGCCTACCGGTACCATATAAACGAACACAAATACCCGAGCCTGGAACATAAAGTAACCACCATGAACTATACCGCCAGGGAAAAGGCGTTTGTATATGATCCGTCCAAGTGCATCCGCTGCGGCCGCTGTGTGAAAATCTGTGCTGAAGTGCAGGGCATCCATGCAATTACCTTCATGAAACGCTCCTATGAAGTTATGGTGACGACCGGCTTCAATGAACCGCTCAAGACAACCGTCTGCGAGACCTGCGGACAGTGCGTCGGCACCTGTCCCACCGGGGCGCTCTACCCAAAAGCAGCCAAGCAGAAGGGCCGGGCGAAGGATCTCGAGAAAATCCGGACCACCTGCGTCTACTGCGGAGTGGGCTGCCAGCTTGACCTCAATATCAGCCGGAAAACCGGGGAACTGGTAATGGTCAGCACTGAACCCGGCTCGATCCCCAATGATGGGAATACCTGCGTGAAAGGCCGATTCGGCTATGATTTTGTCCACTCCCCCAAACGACTGACCAAGCCTCTCATCAAAGAACAGGGGAAATTCCGCGAAGCTGAGTGGGATGAAGCCCTGGATCTCGTTGCCCGACGCTTCACCGAGCTGAGGAGCGAGTTCGGGCCGCATGCACTGGCAGGATTCACCTCTGCCCGGGCCACCAATGAAGAAAACTATGTTATACAGAAATTTGTCCGCTCCGCAATGGGAACGAACAATATCGATCACTGTGCCCGTCTCTGCCATGCATCTACCGTAACCGGACTGGCCAGAGCCTTCGGAAGCGGCGCTATGACCAACAGTATAAAAGAGATAAAGCAGGCTGAAGTGATTTTTGTCATAGGTTCCAATACGACCGAAAACCACCCGGTAATCGGGATCACCATCCGGCAGGCTGCCGATTCGGGCAGCTCCACCGTTATCGTTGCCGATCCTCGAAAAATATCACTCACCAGCAATGCCGCTATCCATCTGCAGCATCGGCCGGGCACCGACACAGCCCTTATAAATGCCATGATCCACGTAATTCTGGAAGAAGGCCTTGAGGATCGGGGCTTTATAGAGGAGCGTACGGAAGGATTTGACGAGATGGCGGAAACTCTGGCCAGTCATACCCCCGAATTCGCCGAAAAAATCTGCGGAGTTCCAGCAGAAGATATCCGCCGGGCAGCCCGCATCTTTGCCGGGGCAGAAACCGCCTCGATAATCTATTCGATGGGAATAACCCAGCATACTACCGGGACCGACAATGTGCTTGCCCTTGCCAACCTGGCATTGCTTACAGGAAATGTCGGTAAAATGAATGCCGGGGTAAACCCGCTGCGCGGGCAGAACAATGTTCAGGGAGCCTGCGATATGGGTGGACTGCCCGATGTCTACAGCGGGTATCAGAAAGTTGCCGATCCCTCAGCCAGGGAGAAGTTTTCCCGGGCCTGGGGCGTCGAGCTGCCTGAAGAACCCGGACTCACGGTTGTCGAGATCATGAACCAGGCCTCAGAGGGGACGATGAAGGGGCTGCTGATTGTCGGTGAAAACCCGATGCTCAGCGATCCCGATATAACTCATGTGGAGCAGGGGCTGAGAAATCTCGATTTTCTCGTTGTTCAGGATCTCTTTTTGACCGAAACCGCAGAGCTTGCCGATGTAGTCCTGCCTGCGGCCAGCTTTGCCGAGAAGGAGGGGACCTTTACCAATACCGAGCGACGCGTGCAGCGGGTGCGCAAGGCGGTAACGGCTCCGGGAGAAGCCCGCCTGGACTGGGAAATAATCTGCGATCTTTCCCGTCGGATGGGATATGATATGCACTATGCCTCAGCAGAAGAGATAATGGAAGAGATAGCCTTCCTGACCCCGATCTACGGCGGTATATTCTACGACCGGCTGGAAAAAGTCGGGCTGCAGTGGCCTTGTCGCGATCGGAACCATCCGGGAACCCCCTATCTGCACAAGGACCGTTTCTCCCGACCCAATGGAAAGGGGAAGTTTCATCCGGTTACCTATATTCAGCCGCGGGAGATGCCGGATGAGGAGTATCCGCTGATATTGACGACCGGGCGGATGCTTCAGCACTGGCATACGGGTACGATGACCAGAAAGAGCATCGTGCTCGACGATCTGGTGCCCCATGGAGCTCTCGAGCTGCATCCTGAGGATGCCGAGGCGCGAGGAATTGTCAGGGGAGATACGGTTGCCGTAAGTTCGAGACGGGGAATGATTCATGTTCCGGTCAACATTACGGAGAAGGTACGGAAGGGAACGGTCTTTATGGCGTTTCATTTTCATGAGCATCCGGCCAATGCGCTGACCATTGCCGCGCTCGATCCTATTGCCAAGATCCCGGAATTCAAGGCCTGTGCCGTGAAGGTGGAGTCTTTCGCAGAAAAGGAGTAAGCTTTACTCCATGAAGATTCTCGCTGTTACGGGGGCCACGAGCAAAACCGGCAAGACTGCCCTTATCCGCCGACTCATACCGCTGCTGCCCGGCTGGGCTGTCTGCAAGGTCACTACCTGCCTTCACCACCCCGGCGGGATCTGTCCGCGAGGCCAGGAGGATACCTGCGGGATCTGCAATTCCCTGGATGCTCCCTACCTGATAATCGAGGATCCTGCCGTGATTCAGCAGCCTGCCACCGATACCGGGTTGTATGCTGAAGCGGGAGCCGTTCGTGTTATCTGGGTGGAAAGTCGTCCTGAATCACTGGCCGAGGTACTTCCGCTGGTGCTGGAGCGGCTGAAGGACTATCCGGGCATTATTTTTGAGGGCAACCATGTCCTGCAGCATATCGATGCCGACTTTTCGGTTATGATGGCAGGCGACGGCAGGCGCTTCAAAAAATCCGCTGAGGCCGTCCGCGATCGCATCAGCTGTATTGTGTACAACTGGGATTTTGATGCGGCAGTGGAGGCAGTGCTGGAGCGGTTTGCTCCTGCAGATTATACAGAACGTACAGAACGTACAGAACATTACGAGGCTGATGAAGGGCATGCAGCTCCTGAACGACATTCTGTTGATGAAGGGCACGCAGTTCCTGAACGACTGACGGCTTCTGCCGTTATTCTTTCGGGCGGCAGAGGAACCCGGATGGGTCAGAAGGACAAATCCCTCCTCTCTCTTGCCGGAGAAACCTTTCTGCAGCGCAAGATCAGACTCCTTGCCCCGATCTTTTCTGAAATCATCATCTCGGTATCCGCAGCTCGCCCTTCTCACTTGGTGGAACAGGTGCCCTCTGATCCGGCAGCGGGCGATACCCCGATAAGGATTGTGAAGGACGGAGCTGCAGGAATCGGTCCGCTTATGGGAATTGCCGCGGCATTGGAAGCCGCTGCCAATGAGCTGATCTTTGTATCATCGGTCGATGCCCCCTTTACCAGCCTGCAGCTGGCCAGGTATCTGGTTGATGGGATTGGAACCGCCGACGCGCATGTACCGATATGGAACGGATATCCGGAGCCGTTGTTCGCGGTCTACCGGCGCTCCTGTCTGGCGGCAATCCAGGGCAGCATAGCTGCTGAACAACGGAGAATTATATCATTTTATGATGCCGTAACGGTAAGGTATGCCCCGGAAGAGGTCGCAGTCGGTCTCGATGCGGCTGGCAGGTCGTTCATCAATATTAATACCTGGGAAGATTATGAGCGCTGGAGCTGAAAAAATGAAACAGGGAGCAGATGTGCAGGAAATTGAGCGAATTGCGGAAAAGAATAATTTTTCCGGGGTTATTTCGGGGTTTTCTCGGGACGGATTTGCGTATGCCGGCTCTTTCGGCTTCCGAGACCGTGCTCGAAGGCTGCCCCCTGATGCCGATACCCTCTTCGGTATCGCCTCGGGGACCAAAACATTTACGGCAGCCGCGATTCTTGCGCTGGCAGCCGCAGGCAGACTTTCTCTGGAGAGTCGGGTGCTCGATATTACCGGCCCTCTTGACGGTATTGATTCGCAGACTGAAATCCGCCATCTGCTGACCCACACTTCCGGGATCTGGGATTACTATGATGAGGAGCTGGTTACCGATTTTGACCACTTTACGACGGCGATTCCCTGGAGCGAGCTGACGACTCCGGCCGATTATCTGCCGCTTTTTATCGGGCACCAGCCGAAATTCCAGCCGGGAGATCGGTTTTCCTACTCTAATGGAGGTTATGTCCTGTTAGGCTGCTGTCTGGAGCTGGTTACCGGTCGACTCTACAGGGATGCGGTGCGGGAACTGGTGCTGGAACCGGCCGGGATGGAGCGTTCCGGCTTTCATGCTTTTGGAGAATTGCCGGAAAACACTGCTGTCGGCTATTGTCCTGCATACGGGGAAGCCGGGAGTACCGGCGAGCCGGGGGAGTTCGATGCGTTCAATGAGCTCGATGTGCCGGTAATGCCTTATAAGTGGGAGACAAATGCTGATCGTCTTCCGCTGCGGGGCGGCGGTGACGGGGGTATGTATACGTCGTGGCTTGAGCTGCAGCGGTTCTGGGATGCCCTTTGTGGGGGAGCGCTTTTTGGGAGCAGGATGCAATCTCCGGGTAAGCTGAATCTGCCGGGTAAGAATGATCTCACGAAGCCGGTGAATCTGCCGGGTAACTTTGGTATTTCAAACGTGCTGGATGAGATGGTGATGCCTCGGCAGCAGGTGGGCAGCAGCCTGTGGTACGGTTACGGGATCTATATCCAGGAGATCGGGAACCGAAGGATATGGCGCATGTCAGGGTGTGATGCCGGTGTCGGATTTGAAGCCTGGTATCAACCTGAAACGAGCCGGGGTTGGAGTCTGCTGTCAAATGTGACCGACGGGGCATCGGTGATGGTGCCTGCGATATCGGCTCTGTTCCAGGAAGACTGACAACACCAGTTCTGTCGAAGGAAGCGGGATGGGTGCTGGCAGCCGGCCGGTTTCCAGACTAACTTTCGTGGTGGTAGAGTTCGAGTGACAGCAGCTCATTGGAGACGCGGAGACGACGACTGATCTCACGGGCGAGGTTCATAATAATCATCGAGTAGGTCTTGAGATTCCACTTTGAGAGCTGGTAAAGATCACCGTTCGTGAAGGTGACCACGGTCGTATCACTTTCGGCACGAACGGTAGCGGCGCACGGCTGGATATCAATGAGCTCCATCTCACCGAAAGTATCTCCAGTTTCCATGCGGTTGAGTTCGACGAGATCGTCAGCTTCCGGTTCCCCGGGGGAAGCCTTGAAGGGTTCTTCTCCCGTGGCGTCTCTATCGTTCCGCAGTTCTTCGTTGTTCTGATCTTCCTTTTTCCCCTGCATGCATTCGCGCCGGTCTTTCAGGATCGATACCGATCCCTCCACGATAAAAAAGAGCTTGCTGTTGGGTTCGGCTTCGTGAAGAATTATCTCTCCCTTGCGGTAGTGCTCCTCCTTGAAATAGTGCCGAATCTCCTCAAGTTCCCCGTTCGTGAGTCCTCCAAATAAGCTGTGGCTGTGAAGGAAATTATTTTCCAATTTGGAAACATCCATGTTTCATGATAACGCCGAATGGTATACAGTGCAAGGAGAATTCACTGATTACGAGGGATTACGAGGGATTGCTGGAGGATTACTGGAGGATTACGGGATGGATCAGAAGGACTACTGGGACAAAGCGGCGGAGACGAAGGAATTCACCCTGCCGTTTTCCTTCGAGCTTTTTTCACGTTGGACAGGTTCGGGCCGCTCGGGGCGGATACCGTCGGAGCAGCCTCGGGCTCAGTCTCACGCAGATCTGGATATTCCGGTGCTCGATATCGGCTGCGGCTATGGGAGAACGCTGCAGGAGCTTTACGAAATCGGGTATCGCCGACTTACCGGGATCGATTTTTCCTCCCGGATGATCGCCCGAGGGCGCGATCTTTTTCCTCATCTCGATCTCCGGACTGCATCCGGCGGCAGTCTTCCGTTCAGTGATGCTTCATTTGGGGCGGTAATAATTTTCGCTGTGGTTACCGGCAATTACCGGGATGCTGATCAGGATCTGCTTATGGCTGAGACCTTCCGGGTTCTCAAGCCGGGCGGAATTATCTATCTCTGTGATTTTCTGCTTAACCATGACCAGCGTAATCTGGAACGGTATGCCCGCTTTGCGGATACATATGGTACTTACGGGGTTTTTGAGCTTCCTGACGGCGGGATTGTCCGCCACCACACCAGAAAGCGTGCGGAGGCGCTTGTCCAGGCTTTTACGGTTCTGCACTTTGAGGAGACGGTTTTTACCACCATGAACGGCAATCGCTCCAATGGATTTACCTGCATAGCCCGAAAACCGGGAGTTTGAGTCTGTTGGATACTATCTCCTGTCAGGTTATTGTCCTGAAGAATGGTTCAAGCCTTACCGGCTGCTGCCAGGTGAAGGGAGTTTTGTCATGATGCTGTAAACGCACTCATCCAGGGATATCTGTTTATGAAACAGTAGATTGAGGGCGGAACCCAGCGAATATTCGAAGTCAAGCTCGTTATAGTTATCGATGCTGAACCTTCGTTTTCCCTTTTTCAGATTCCTCTGAACAAACTTCATCCAGGGATAGAGGGTTGAGACAGCTTCGTTTTCATATACGTATCTGCTGCTGGAAGATCCGCAGAGGTAAGCAAACAGAATTGACATTTTTTCAGAATAAAATTTCTCTAGAAACTGGTAAACAGCAGCTGTATTGTCTGAAGTGCGGGAGATTCCGAGAACGCCGCCCCCGATCATCTGTTCCTCGCCTGGCAGAGTCTTGAAGTCGTACATGCCAAGAACATTGGAAACCTTGCTGTTTATCAGGTTCGAGGTTCTGTTTGAAAACGTTATGCTCATTGCCGCATCCCCTGAGGCGAAGCGGCGGATGGAATCGCTCCAGAAAGATTCGTTTGAAAACTGTGAGTGGTCTAAAATTTCCAGATTGATTTCCATGGCTTTTTTCAGAATATCCGCATTGAGAAACAGGGTTTCCTTGTTGAACAGGGTTCCGCCCAGGCTGTAGTAAATGGGGAGAAACTGACAGGCGATGCTTTGGGGGGAGCTTAGCGTTGAAGTCGTGCCATAGGTTGTCTCAGATCGGGCATTGACTGCTTTCGTAAAGAAAGATGCGATTCGATTGTACTGATAGAAGTCGTCCGGCGGGGCCAGCTCGGAGCGATACTGTTCATAGAAAAGGCGTGAGTTTATGGCATTCTCAAACAGATCTTTACGATAGAAAAGAAGAAGAATACTAGGATCAAAAGGGAAGGTGTAGCGTCGGCCCTGAACCTTCGAGTAGGCATCGTCAATTCCTTCAATAAAGCTGTTGAAGATGGGAGTGAAGTCGAAGTCCGCGGCATCCAGCGGCATAAAGAGTTCTTCGGCAAAGCTGTTTATCCAGGCCATGTCGATTCGGATCAGGTCTATGCCTTTATCGAGTTTTTTTTCTTTCAGCAGGTTGAACAGGGTGCTGTACTCATACGGTATAATGTGTACCCGGATTCCCGTTGATGCTTCAATAAGGCGGGATATGTGGCTCAGGGCGTCTGAAGACTTCCCCCTGATGCTGGCGATGGTTATGGCTGCTGTTTTTTGTACGGAACCCTGCCTGCGGTTGGAAAGTGGTTGAGCAGCAGTAATGTGCTCTGTATTCTCCCGACCCTGCTGCAGGCTCTGTACAATCTGTCTTCCAAAATTTCTGTAATCCAGTTCACATTCCGCAAACGGGGAGTGGTGGAGAATCTCCGAAGAAGTAAGGGTAATAATCTCAAATTTTTTTCCATTCCGACTCAATTCTATAATGCGGCTGAGGATTTCCGCCTTCTCTTTCGAAGTCGTGACAATGACATCACAGTCATATTCCGAAAAGACTATACTGAAAGCAGTCTGTATATTCAGGTTTGTATCGCAGCTGTATTCTGTTATCACATAGTCAGGATTGTTAAAGTTCTGAAGGAGAACTTGATATATATCATTTTCGAAGGAATATATTTTCCGGCTTGAAAAATAGACAATGTTGTGAAATTCGTTGCCGCGGATATAGCTGGCAATGTTTTCACCTATGGTGACTGGGTCGTAGGAGTAAAAGGAGAATGGATTGCTGCCGCAGTTCACTCTTCTTTCTGCAAAGACAAAACGGGTATCCCCGAAGTTGAGATTCGCGTAAAAATCATCATCCTTGTTCAGACAGGAGATGATGACTATGGCATGAGCCTTGGCTGAGAGAAGCCGTTTTATGATCTCCTTTTCCTTGAGCGGCACCCCTTCACTGATGTAGAGATTGTAGGAGAATCCTGTTTCTTCGGCATACCGTGAAATGGTGCTGCTCAGATCCCGGTAGCGTGATATCTCATTGTCGGGAATAAGAATATCTATTTCATCCGAAGTGCCTTTCCGCAGCTGCTTGGCACTTCTGTTAATGTTGTAGCCCATCTTGAGGGCCGCTTGCTCGACGAGTTCGATTTTTCTGGAGCTGACATTGCCCCGGTTGTTCAGAACGTTGGAGACTGTACCATGTGAAACACCGGCAGCTTTTGCGATATCTTTAATAGTTGGCATGCAGACTCCTGAAGCGGTTATTGTGCTTTCACGGTAAGAGTATACCATGAGACTGGGTATATTCAATGTGGCTCTTGCAAAAAGCAAGAGCGACGTTTTGGTTAGAAGTTTGCATTTCAAATAATTAATTATTATATAATTAATTATTTGAATATATAGGCAAACTTCAAAAGCTAATTTCAAAAATGCGAAGCATTTTGAAATTGGCTCAATTTCATAATGATTTCATTTTGCTGTATCTACGCTAGCTGTATCTACGCTATAGGCAGAAGACTGTTCTTCAAATGAAAGGTATCGATACCCCAGGGCAAGCGGCATTCCCGAAGGGCGGAAACATCATCTGAATTCTCCGAATGCCATGAGAAATACCGTCAATATGGGAGCCGATATTGTAGAACTTGATGTTTCTCGATCGAAGGATGGTGAATTCTTCTATCTTTCACCAGGATCTGAACCCGGCATCTTTGTGTGGATAAGAAGATTGATCGAATGTATGCCCATGAAATCAGGAGCTCTATCTCTGGAACGGTGCTCATATTGAATCGAGTTCAGAGTGGCGACGATGGATGAGATGATGGAAATTCTGCGGTCGACGGACGTTCTGATAAATGTGGATAAATGCGATTTGCTCGAGACCGATCTCCTTGACAAACTGAAAACCTTGAATATGGAGGAGCAGCTGCTGATCAAGGGGAAAGAGCGATCAGGCGTTTCTCGACATGGTCAGCAGGCATGATAGTGACTTTATGTTTGTGCCCTTTAGTGCTGAGTGAAGCGGATGTTGACAGGGCGATGTCATATCCGGGGCCAGATATTGTCGGGTTTGAGATTATTTTTACAGATCTGAAGCAGTCCCATATCTCTGAAGACTTTTTGAACGCATTGAAGCGTGAAGGGTATTTTGTGGGTAAACGCCATTACCTTAGGCAAGGGATACTGCCTGAGTGCTGGAATCGGCGATGATCTGGCTATGCTCGATCATCCTGACAAAGGTGAAGCTGATTGATATGGGTTTTTAATGTTCTGCAGACGGACTGGACACCGATATTGGACCGGTACCTGAAGGAAAAAAGTTTTTCCCGGCAGGCAGCAGCTGAGAGGGGTGAATAGGTTTAGGGCAGAAGGATGCGGGAATGCAGGTGAATAACCTGTTTTACATATTTGAGAAGAACTGAAGGAAGGAGAGAAAAATGAAGAAGAAAATCGTAGTCATGATGGTATTCTGCCTGCTGGCAAGTCTGGCCCACTTTTGCGGCGGTTCTCAGGAGGGCACCAGTCGGCGAGGAGGGAGGAAGCAAATCTGATAGCTCGTGATTTATACCAACTCGGGCTCGAACGGCGGGGATCAGTGGATTACCGACCTGGCAGCGGAGAACGGATTTAATATTACCGTTGTAGAAGGCGGGGGCGGCATTTTCAACCGGGCAATAGCAGAAAGAACAGTCCATTGCTGAGGATATTAGAAAAATTACATTGGCTTGAATATGCTTAACTTTGCAGAGTTCAAAAATCAGGAAATGCTGATGGCCTTTACCCCGGCCTGGGCAGCTCAGGTTGACAGTGCCATGAAAGACGCTGATGGGTATTATCATGGAATAGTTAAGCAGGCAATTGTTCTGGTCTACAATCCTGAGGTCTATTCTGAAGCCGAAGCCCCGAAGGATTGGACTGAGCTCTGGCAGAATCCTGCCTTTCAGGGTAAGTACAATATTTTCGGCTTGGGCGGCGGAACTTCACGGACTGTCCTTGCAGGAATTGCCATGCGGTATCGTGACGAGAACGGCGAGTACGGCATCTCTGCCGAAGGCTGGGAAGAAATCAAGCAGTATATTCAACATGGCTATATGAATGCCGAAGGAGAAGACTACATTCTGAACCTGATAAACAACAAGGTTCCCATGACCATGCTGTGGGGCAGCGGAGTCGTCGAAAAGCAGAATACGTACAATACCACTCTGGGCGTCATGAATCCCGAGGTCGGCGTTCCTTTCGTGGTAGAACAGGTCGGAATTATGGCGAAAACAAAACATCCTGTGGCTGCAAAAGCGTTTGTTGAGTGGTTTGGTACTGCCGAAGTGCAGGCTGCATGGGCTCAGAAATTCGGGACCTCTCCGGCTAATTCAGAAGCCATGAAATCTGCCCTGCCGGATGCGGTAGCTCTTGATAACTTTTTAACCAAGGCGCAATATATTGACTGGGCGTTTGTTCTTAAGTATGTCGATAACTGGGTTGAGAAAATTGAACTCGAGTTTGTTGAATAACACAGAAGCCGGGTAAGTAATAAACCAAGGGGCGGGCTGCTTCATCGATTCCTGAATGGGGCGGCCTGCTTTTTCACACACCAGCTGAGGAGCAGCGATGATACAGTTTGAAGACGTGGTCATTAAGTATGGTGACTTTACGGCAATGCATGATTTTACTATGGTAATCAACGAGGGTGAGTTCTTTACTCTGTTAGGTCCGTCCGGCTGCGGGAAAACGACGATCCTCAGGAGCCTTGCCGGGTTTGTTGATGTTTCTTCCGGGGCGATCAAGGTCAATGGACAGATAATCAATGATGTTCCGACTGAGAAGAGGAATATCGGTATCGTTTTTCAGAGTTACGCATTGTTCCCGACCATGAATGTATATGACAATATTGCTTTCGGACTGAAGGTGAAGAAGTTGGGAAAGAACGAAATCCGGGATCTGGTGCTGGAAATAACGCGGAAAGTTGAGCTGGGAGAGGAGCAGCTGTATAAGAATGTCTCCGAGTTGTCCGGCGGACAGCAGCAGCGGGTTGCCATAGCCCGGGCAATGATTCTCAAACCCGGTATTCTCTGCCTGGATGAGCCGCTATCCAATCTGGATGCGAAACTGAGAGGACAGCTGCGCCATGAGCTGAAAATACTCCAGCGGGATTTGGGAATAACGACTATCTATGTAACCCATGATCAGGAGGAGGCCCTGACGCTGTCTGATCGAATTGCAGTCTTCAATAAAGGCCATCTTGAGCAGGTGGGAACTCCCTTCGAAATATATAATGAATCAAACTCGAGTTTTGTCTGTGATTTCATCGGAGATATCAATACCTGCACCGGGCGGACTATCGACAGTATTAACGGGCAGTCCGAAAAGAAGTTTGATCGGGATAAACCTGCCTATCTGCGGATTGAACGGATTCTGACAGGAACCGCGAACCCCGGTCCGAAGTATGTGAAGCTGAGGGGGAGCGTAATTGACCGGGAATACAACGGGATATTCACGAAATATTTCTATGATGTGGATGGTGAGATTTTGAAGGGGCTGGAAAGGAATATCGGAGCGGAACCGGGTGCTGTAGGGGATGCCGTTGACCTGTTTATCAACCCCGAAGATATCAAGCAATTTTAGGGGATGCAGCATGAGCACACACAATAGCTTTCTGAAAAGATTCAACCCCGCTGCTCTCATTATCTATCTTTTTCTTGCCTGGTTCATTGTCGCGTTTCTGATCTATCCCAATATCAGCCTGCTCATAAACACCTTTGTCAAGGATGGTCAGGTATCGTTTGAAAATTTCTCAAAGCTCTTTTCATCAAAGAGAGCCATGATGAGTTTTCGAAACAGCTTTCTGCTGGCATTCTCTATGGTTGTTACCGTGAATCTTGTCGGGACGTTTATTGTTCTGGTAACCGAATACTTTGATATCCGGGGTGCAAGGATTTTGAGGATCGGGTTTATGTCCACCCTGGTGTACAGCGGCATAGTTCTTGTTGCCGGGTATCAGTTTCTCTACAGTTCCAACGGTTTTCTGGTGAAAGCCTTATCCGGGATATTTCCAGATTACAAGGCTGAATGGTTTACCGGGTATTCTGCGGTTCTCTTTATTATGACCTTCGCCTGCACATCGAACCATATGATATTTCTCACCAACGCCATCCGCAATATTGATTATGGCACGATTGAGGCTGCCAGGAATATGGGAGCATCGCAGCTGCGAATTCTCAGGACGGTAGTTCTTCCGGTTCTGAAACCGACGTTTTTCTCGGTCACGATTTTGACATTCCTGACGGGGCTGAGTGCTATTTCCGCTCCGATTGTTGTGGGAGGCAAGGGTTTTCAGACTATCAACCCCATGATTCTCCAATTTTCCAAGTCTCCGACATCCCGGGAAATTGCGGCACTTATGGCTATCATTCTTGGTCTTTCCACCCTCATACTGCTGATCATTATGAACAGGGTGGAAAAAGGCGGGAACTATATCTCAATTTCGAAAACACCCACAAAGATTCTGAAGCAGAAAATCGCCTCAAAGCCGGTACGTGTGCTGATGCATGCTGTATCCTATATCCTGTTTGCCGTGTATGTAACGCCTATGGTGTTAGTGATAATTTTCTCCTTTACCAACACCGTAGCCATCAACACTGTTGATCTTTCTCTCAGGAATTTTTCCTTGAGCAACTATATCATGCTGTTTACCCGAAGGGGTGCACTTGATCCCTATCTGGTAAGTATTGTCTATTCCATGGCTGCAGCGGTAATTGTGACTATTATCTGTCTTATGGCTTCACGGATTATTCACAAAGGGAACAGAAAGGTGGGGACGCTTCTGGAGTTTTCCCTGCTTATTCCCTGGCTGCTGCCGGCTACGCTGATTGCCATGAGCCTGATCCTGACCTATGATCTGCCCAAGCCTATTATGGGTAATCAGATTCTTGTCGGATCGCCTCTTCTCATGCTGTTTGCCTATATTATCGTATCTCTCCCGTTTTCGCTGCGGATGCTCAAGGCGGCTTTTTTCAGCCTGGATGCATCCCTGGAGGATGCGGCAAAAAGCATGGGCGCCAGTCGCTTCTATGCGTTTCGCAAGGTTGTTCTGCCGATTCTGCTGCCGACGGTCCTCGCAGTTATTGTGCTTACGTTCAATAATCTCTTAGGGAACTATGATCTTTCGGTGTTTCTGTATCATCCTGCCTACAAGCCATTGGGGATTGTTATCAAGACGGCAACAGAAGAGACAAGCATTGGTGATGCAAAGGCGTTAATGTTTATCTATTCCGTGATTCTCATGATTATTTCTACGGGAGCCATCTATTTCTTCTATGGGCGAAATACGGAAAAAAAGAGGCTGAAAAGATAACGAAAGCTGAAAAGATAACGAAGGCTGAGCTGTTCAGTCTGCTATAGTCAATGGTTTTCCGGCCGTAAACAACCGAGTGTTTGCTGCTGTGGCTCAATATCCCCTTTATGTATAACTCCTGTGCTTTGCCACCTGCAGGACCTTCTCGATGATGTCATCCATCTGATCAAGCGACAGCTCAATCCCTCTTTTCGTCTTGAGCTCATCATAGAGGTAGTCATCAATCTCATTAACCGCCTGTTTCTGAGCGTCCTCATCATCCCAGAAGTGAACTTTCCTATATTTTTCCAGTATGCCTTGAACAGCAATTGCCGTATCAGCCGCAGCTGATT
>JAGYPA010000072.1 GCA_018399255.1 Spirochaetales bacterium
CGCAGGAATAGGGGTGGTGCTGGAAATAAAGGTGATATTGATCATTGAAAAAGACGCACCCATTGGGATCGTTCATCCAGTTCCTGCGTGGTGTGAAGTGATATAAAGGGCGGATATCAGATCTCATGGAAAATTTCCTCTGTGTGTATAGCAATGTATGCGCATTCATCCTGTAAATAATATCATGAGCTTTGTCGTTTGACAAGTCTCGGTTCGAGAATAAGGGTTTTTATTTCCGATTTTTCCCCTTCCCGGGTAGTTCGCATTACATCAAGCAGCAGGTTGAAGCTCAGACCGCCGATTTCATCCTTCGGTTGTGAGATCGAAGAGATAGTCGGCCTGACATTCCGACAAAGGTAAGTATCGTCAAAGCCAATTATTCCCGCATCCACCCCAATATTCATTTCCAGCTGCTGCAGCGCCTGCAACACCCCCAGGGCAACAAAGTCGTTCACACAGAAAAACCCACACCGTTTCTGCTTCAATGAAGGCTCCTCCTGGTAGAGCTGCAGAATTGCCTGGCTCGAAATGCGGGAGGTATGAAACCACTGATCCCCTATATCCACACAGCGCGCATCCATCTTGACGGGACTGTTTTTTTCCAGCGCACCGATATATCCCCGGCATTTCGGGTCCCCCTCCTTGCCGACAAAAAAGAAAACTTCAAAAGATTTTTCCATGAAATGCTCCGCCGCCAGCTTTCCCCCGGCCTCATGGGAAACCGAAACGGAGGAAAAATGTTCGTCCTTCTGCGTGAGAAGTACCGTGGGAATTCTGCCTGCCAGGAGTTCATGATAGAGGGGGGATTCCCGGTGGATCAGTCCGGCAAGAACCCCGTCCACCTGCCTCGCCTTCAGGGTCCGTGCAATCTCCTTCTCCTTCTCCGCATTCCCGTCGGAATTGAAAAGCAGAATACTGTAGCCGTTCTTTCCGGAAATATGTTCGACATGGTAGATAATATCCGTAAAAAAAGGATTCAACAGATCCGGAATAACCAGCCCGATCAGAAGAGACCTGTTTTCCGCGAGGGTCTTTGCGGAATAGTTAGTTGCGTAGTTCAGCCGATGGACCCACTCCATCACCCTTGCCTTTGTCTCGTCGGAAACAGCCGGGCTCCCGTTCAGTACCCGGGACACCGTTGCCTGGGACACATTGGCCAGACGTGCAATATCAGTCATTGTTGCCATGTAAGCGTATTCACTCCTATTCCCATTAAAGAGAGACTCTCGTTCTTTGTCAAGGATATCTACTCAGCAACAGCAATTCTGATCAACTTATCCTTCACAGATAAGCGGAATCCCCCTCCCATACATTCCCCCGGCTCGGATGAGATTAATCGAGATCTTTTGGAAACCGAAGGGTGAACAGCGGGCAGGGGCTTCGTTCTACCTCCATGGTTCTGTGTTGTGGTGCCCACGAAAACTATTTCTTTGGAGTATTTAAAGGGCTGCAGAACTAGGGATTCTATCGGCAAAGTGGAATTAGAATAGAAGAGTACTGTATTAATGCAGAGTAGTTTAATATATTGGTGTCTAATCAAACACAACAGGTAGTAGGTGGCAAGTGTTTCAACAGGGTATAATCTGGCCGGATAACAATGGAGTTCATATAAATGCCCATGGTGGCGGTGTAATTTATCACGAAGATAGATACTACTGGTTTGGTGAACATAAAATTGCAGGTGAAGCCGGTAATCTGGCACATGTCGGTGTTCATGTGTACTCATCCAAAGACCTGTACCATTGGGAGGATGAAGGGATTGCATTTTCCGTATCGGAAGACCCCGACAACCCGGTTGTAAAAGCTTGTATTATAGAACGCCCGAAAGTGATTTATCATGCAGAGAACGATGAGTTCATCATGTGGTTTCATCATGAATTGAAAGGAAGAGGTTACGGTTCAACCCTGACAGGACTTGCAGTATCCAACACCATCACAGGACCATATTGTTATGTTCACAGTCTCAGACCCAATGCCGGAGAATGGCCGCTAAATGTGAAGCCATTTCATAAACGGGGAGTCCCTGAGACAACAAAGGATAGTTATTGTGGTGGTCCAGGATGCCTGTCCGGACCTATTGATACGGTAAACATCCTGGGTCGCGATTTTAAAAAAGGACAAATGTCGCGTGATATGACCCTTTTTGTTGATGATGACGGAACAGCCTATCACATTCACTCTTCAGAAGAGAATAGTACAATTCACATATCAAGGCTAAGTGATGACTATAAGTCCTTCAGTAGTGAATATGTGAGGGCTTTTCCAGGGCGTTATATGGAGGCTCCTGCTCTATTTAAACATAAGGGGGTGTATTACTTTGTGGCCTCAGGTTGCACCGGATGGTCACACAATGCAGCTCGTTCTGCGGTTGCCGATAGTATTTTCGGACCATGGAAGGAACTGGGAAATCCCTGCATTTCTACGGGGAAAGAGACGACCTATGACTCACAAGTTACTTGTATCCTACCGGTTCGCAACCGGGAAAACGCCTTCATCTTCATGGCCGACAGATGGAAACCTGAAAATGCGATTGACGGCAGATATGTCTGGTTGCCCGTACAGTTTGCTGAAGATGGGAAAGTCTTTCTGGCATGGATGGATGAGTGGGATCTGGAATATTGGAGCCGGGGCAGCTGAGAATGAACCTTTAGATCCAGTCACAGTTTGCTCGAGTTCGTTCCATATAAGCACTATTCAGTTTACTTCAGGTTCTTTACTGCCTGTCTCTCTATTTCAAGGCCGTCATGGTATCTTTTATAAAAGCTGTTGAAACCGGTAACATCTTCGGCTGTCGGTTTTACCGTACTGCTTTTGTCGGAAGAGAAAATTCTCTTTAGAAAATCAGGAAGTGTGATACTGCGTTCTTTACGTTGGGAAAAAGCAGCCAGCAGGGCAATTCCCCAGGCACCCCCTTCGGAAGCGGTATCGAGGACCGAAACGGGACTGTGTACCGCTGCAGCCATAATCCGTTCTCCCACTCCGGGGGTTTTGAAAAAGCCGCCGTGGCCGACTATCTGATCAACCCTTACCTTCTCCTCGTCAAAAAGGATGTTCAGACCCGTCCGCAGGGCACAGAGTGATGTAAAAAGCTGGGCACGCATAATATTGGCCGGAGTGAGGGCTGCCCCCGGTGTGCGGACAAGCAGAGGACGGCCTTCAGTGAAACCGGTTATATGTTCACCGGAATGATAACCATAGGCAAGTATACCTCCACAGTCTGCGTCCCCTCTAAGCGCTTCGTTCATCATGCTGTCGTAAAGGGCTTGTTCAGAGATGTCTGTGCCGAGAAGTCGTGCCGCCTGTCCGAAGAGTTCAACCCAGGCGCTGTACTCAGTACTGCAGTTGTTTGAATGCGCCATTGCAACAAGTTTCCCGTCAGGAGTTGTGACGAGATCGATTTCATGGTGGACCCGGCTGAGTTCTTTCTCGAGCACAATCATTGCAAAGACGGATGTCCCGGCAGAGACGTTCCCTGTTCTCACTCTCACGCTGTTTGTCGCAGCCATTCCGGTACCGGCATCGCCTTCAGGCGGGCAGAGTGGTATGTGCGCTTCAAGATTACCTTCCGGATCGAGAAGTCTGGCTCCTTCAGGTGTGAGAGTACCGGCATCTTCACCGGCGGATAATACTTCAGGTAGAAGTTTCGAGATGTCCAGATTGAATCCTTTCTCGGAGACTTTTTTATTGAATATATCAATCATCCGGGAGTTGAAATGTTTAGTATCGATATCAATTGGAAACATTCCGGAAGCATCACCTATTCCGAGTACATTCTTTCCGGTCAACTGTAGATGTACCCAGCCTGCGAGGGTGGTGATGGACGCAAGTTTCTCCACATGAGGTTCATTATTCAGGAGTGCCTGATAAAGATGTGCGATACTCCATCGCTGTGGTATAGGGTAATTCAAAAGGTTCGTGAGCTCTTTTGAAGCTTCTGCCGTGATATTGTTTCTCCAGGTTCTGAATGGAACAAGGAGGTCTCCATTTTTGTCGAAGGCAAGGTAGCCGTGCATCATCGCGCTAATCCCAATTGAGCCTGATCTGATGAGTGTGACTCCGTATCTGTCCTCAACATCTTTTTTCAGGTTCGCATAACACTTTTTCAGACCATGTACGACTTTTTCAAGCGGGTAGGTCCAGATTCCGTCAACCTGGGAGTTTTCCCAGTTGAAGCCGCCGGATGCAATACTATCTCCTTCCTTTGAAATCAGTACTGCCTTGATTCTGGTGGATCCCAGTTCTATTCCGAGGGAGGTCTTTCCTTCCATAATGATTGTTTTTATCTCTGAAGATTCCATGATCTCTCCTATTATGCGTGTACGATAACGCATTCTACTATCATCCCCACTGATCTGTCAAATTTTATTTGACAGATCAGGCATCTCATATTAAAATTGCGTTAACGATAACGCAAGTGAGGGCTAATGGCAACAATCAAAGATATCGCTGAAGCAGCCGGGATTTCAATAGGTACTGTAGACCGTATCATTCACAACCGGGGGCGATATTCCCGGGCGACGGCGGACAAAGTTCGCAGGATAATGAAAGAACTCAACTATTCTCCCAATATTCATGCTCGTGGCTTGAAAAAAACCAGGAACTATTCATTTGCAGCCGTTATTCCGGAGGAGTACCAGGACTCAGGATACTGGAAGCTTGTTGCCGATGGGATCAACCGGGCATCGGAAGAACTATCCTCCTTCTGTAAAAAGGCGGAGATGTATCATTTCGACAGATATTCTTCCGATTCATGTGTCCACACCCTGAAGTCGGCCCTTGATTCCGGCTGCGACGGAATTCTCATTGCTCCCGTTATTCCGGAGGCTGTTCAGGATGTACTTGGTGATGCGGATATTCCTTTTTTGTTTATCGACACAGACATCCCTGATGAGAACAAGCGGATCGCATACATCGGTCAGGACAGTTACCAGAGCGGGGTTTTATCAGGCAAACTGATGCTTATGATGCTGAAGAAAGAAGTTACCAATAATGGAGAGTATATCCTGATTATAGACCCGCCGGGGAGTAATTATCATCTGAAAAGCCGAATAGCCGGGTTCCGTTCTTATATGGAAAAGAACTGCACGTCATTAATGCTGAAGCAGGTAAAAATCGACACAGACGACGAAAGGCTTTTTCATTCGGAAATAGCCGGCCATATAAAAGAAACGGAGCAGCTTCCATGCGGAATCTACGTTGCCAATTCTTCAGTCTATTATCTCGCCTCCTATTTGGAAAAACTGACCGAAAAGTATACGGGTATTCCGGTAATCGGGTATGATCTAATTCCAGGAAAGGAGCGGTTTGTTGAAAACGAAACCATTAATTTTATCCTGACTCAGCAACCGGAAGAGCAGGCCCGTCTCGGTTTGATGATGCTGTATGACGTTCTTGTATTGAACAGACATCCTGAAAGTGAAGTAATAATGCCGTTACACATAATTACGAAAGAAAATTTGCATACTTTTAGAAAGGAAATTTTTCAGACGGGATAGTAATAATGAGCAAATATACACTACTAAAAGAGCAGGTACTCGCCTGTAATAAGGATATTCAAAGATTCAAGCTCGCAATATTCACCTGGGGTAATGTCAGTGCGGTAGACAGAGAGGGGCATTGTATGGCGATTAAGCCCAGTGGTGTATCATATGAAGATCTGACGGTTGATGATATTGTCGTTGTTGATCTTGAGGGAACAGTTATCGAAGGAAGTAAAAGACCCTCATCCGACACCAACACTCATCTGGTTCTGTATAATTCATTCAAGACCATTGGCGGAATAGTACATACACATTCAACTTATGCGACAGGCTGGGCTCAGACCTGTACGGACCTCCCGATTTACGGTACTACCCATGCCGATCACCTGACGCAGCCGGTTCCCTGCACGGCTGTGATGAGAGATGAACAGATAGCAAAGGACTATGAGACTGAGACTGGTGTTCAGATCGTCGAAACCTTCAGGAATTTGGATCCGGAAGAGATTGAAATGGTTCTCGTAGCCTGTCATGGGCCTTTTACGTGGGGAGGAAGCCCTGAGAAAGCTCTCTATAATGCGGTTGTCCTCGAGGAGCTGGCGAAGATGGCTTTTGTGACCCATACGGTGAGGATCGAAACTGAACAGTTGAAACAGAGCTTGCGGGACAAGCATTATTATAGAAAACATGGAAAAAACGCGTATTACGGCCAGAATTGAAGGAGTTTCAAATGAAAGAAGGGCATAAACTGTGGTTTATTGTCGGTAGTCAACATCTGTACGGCGAGGAAACCCTCAAGCAGGTTGCCGAACACTCGAGAAAAATAGTGGAAAGTTTAAACAGTTCCGGAAAGGTGGGGTGGGAGATCGTCCCGAAGCCGGTACTGACAACATCTGATCAAATTTACAGAACAATAATTGAAGCTGTATCAACTGAGGAATGTATAGGCCTGATCGCCTGGATGCATACTTTCTCACCGGCAAAGATGTGGATAAAGGGGCTGAAAAGTTTGAACAAACCCTTACTTCATCTACATACTCAGTTCAATAAAGAAATACCATGGAATGAGATTGATATGGATTTCATGAATCTAAACCAGTCTGCTCATGGAGGAAGAGAGTTCGGCTATATAAATACGAGAATGGGCATACCCAGAACGGTGATTACCGGTTTCTGGCAGGATGAAGATGTTCAGAATCAGATAGGCCGATGGGCTGCTGTGGCGAAAGCGGTTGTTGAAAGCAGGAACATGAAGATTGCCAGGTTCGGCGATAATATGCGTGATGTCGCCGTAACCGAGGGGAACAAGGTAAGTGCCCAGATTGATTTTGGATACGAAGTCCACGGTTATGGAATCGGAGATCTTGTTTCATGTATCGAAGAAGTTGGCAACGGTGAAGTTCAAGCCAGGGCGGATGAATATACGACGAAATATAAAACGTCGGAATCGCTGAAAACCGGAGGAGCATCTCGCAGTTCTTTGACCGAGGCATTGAAAATTGAATTCGGAATTGAAAAATTCCTCCAGACCGGAGGCTTCAAGGCTTTCACGACAACCTTTGAGAATCTTTACGGGATGAAGCAGCTTCCCGGTATTGCAGTGCAGAATCTGATGGCGAAGGGTTATGGGTTTGGCGCTGAAGGAGATTGGAAAACTGCGGCTCTGCTGAGAACGATGAAGGTAATGGGAAGTGCTGCCGAAGGCGGTACGTCCTTCATGGAAGATTATACATATCATTTTGACGGAGAAGATTCGCTGGTTCTGGGTGCGCATATGCTTGAAGTCTGTCCCAGCATCGCCGGCGGTGAAATCAGCATGGAAGTTCACCAGCTGGGCATTGGGGGGAAGGCAGACCCCGTCAGGCTTGTTTTCAATGTTCCGGCCGGACAGGCTCTGAATGCTACAATGATAGATCTAGGCAAACGGTTCAGGCTTGTGGTCAATGAGCTTGAGGTTGTTGCCCCTCCTGCAGGTTTCCCTAAACTGCCTGTAGCACGGGCGCTCTGGAGGCCTATGCCCAACCTCGAAGTGGGTGCGAATGCCTGGATATATGCGGGTGGAGCACACCATTCAGTTTTCAGTCAGGTTGTTACGACTGAACAGCTGAGAATCTTTGCCGATCTTCTCGGCATGGAAATTGTTGTGATCGACAGTGCTACTAATCTTGTTGATTTTCGAAATGAACTAAGGTGGAATGAGACATATTACAGTCTGTAAGCAATTGCATTAATTAATTCTTTACAATTTGACAGACTTATCGTATAATAGGTACGAATCTAATGGTATCTATAGTATGAATTGATACCATGTTGTGAAGGTTTTTTACAGATCAAATTAACTGTATCGGATATGCAAAGATGAGGCTGAAGAAATATGACTGTTTCTCAGAAGGATAAATCAATTGAACATCTCCGCGGAATGATTGCAAAGATGAAGCGATCGGGAGAGCTTCTTCTACCAACGGAGAGTGAGCTTATCAGTCAATTGGGGGTGGGACGAAATACGCTGAGAAGTGCGGTAAACGAACTTGTACAGAGCGGCAGTCTCGAGAAAATTCAGGGGAAAGGTACTTTTATAAGAAACGACAAGACTGAACTTATTTTTTCCAACTGGGCGGAGACTGAGTTCACAGATGTACCGCTGATTCAGGAGTTCATTCGCCAGTTTGAAAGCACCAATGAGGATATACGGATTATCAGTGACAGCATTCCGTACACCCTTTATGTCAAACGTATTCTGCAGCATCTTTTGAATAATGAGTCGTCGGACATTATGCAGACAACTCCGTTCTGGCTTCAAAGGTTCAAGCATCTCGATGCTTTGTATCCTCTTTCCGGCTTTTCTCAACCCCACTATATTGGAAATCAGTATCAGAGAGCACTTGAGCTTGAAGAGATAGACGATGAGATTTATGCAATTAACTGGTCACTCTGTCCGCAGGTACTGTACTGCAACAAGAGAGTTATGGCTTCTGCCGGCTTGGATCCGGAGAAGCCTCCTGAGACTATAGATGATTTTGAGAGGATGTGTCGTCAGATTACCGATGCTTCCGACGGTGATACGTACGGAATTTGTCTTCCCCTTGATTCTTTTGCATATAACTATCTTCAGCTCTATCCGTTTCTTATGGCCTTAGGGGGCGGATTCAGTGACTCGATAGGAAACCTGACAATTGAAAGCAGCGAAAATGTTGAGGCTCTCACGTGGTTGTCGGATCTGTATCGTTACAGCGGTGCAGTGCAAGCGAGAAACATCAATGACGGCCGAATGCTCTTCTCGACACACAAGGTGGGCTTTCTGCTGGACGGCCCTTACTGCAGAGGTCATTTGAGGAGATTGAGTGGCAGGGGCAAGGAATTTGACGGTGAATATTCTATAGCGCTCATTCCCAAAGGACCTTCCGGAAAAGGGGAGAGCATTCTGCTTTCACATTCACTGGCAATATCCAGGCAATGCAGGGAACCGGAGAAGGCTTATAAGTGGATTGATTACCTGAGCAATAATGAGGAGAACTCAAAAAGGTACTTTGATGATTTCGGCATGATCCCCTGTTCACGGGATGTGCTGGAAAAGCCATTCTATCGTACCGATCCCTTTGCATCAGTGCTCATCGAGCAGCTTGAGAATGTTTCGATCGGACCGCTGAAGCACCCGCTATTTATAAAATCGCTTCCCTTTCTCCTGCAGATAATGCCGGGGATTATCATAGAAGGAAAAGATCCTAAGGAACAGCTGGAGTTTCTCAGTGAAGTTGTAAGAATTATTGCCAGGGACAAGACGATGATTTATCTCTGAAAACAGCCGGACACCGGTATGGGTTGGTGCACGGATTCGTGTCAGGAGATGAGGCACTGGAACCTTGCATCTGTTGTGTATAGGTAAAAAAGGCTTAGAAAAGCCAAAATAAATAGGAGGAAGTTATGAGTAGAAGAAAACTGATGGTTCTGCTTGGAGCTCTTATAGTGCTCCTGCCGATGACCATGAGCGCCACTGGTCAAAATGAGGCTCAGGCATCGGCTGAAGAGCAGAAGGTTCTCAACTATTATTGGAACCCTGATCATTTATACAATGTATATGATGAGGTAATCAATGAGTTCGCTGAAGAGAACGGGTATGAAATCAATAAGCAGGTTCTTAATTGGGGTGAATTCAAGACAAAAATAACAGCGGACTTCACCGCAGGGACAGTTCCCGACCTTATCGAAGTGCCTTCTCCGTGGATTGCGGAGTTCGCTTCCAAGGGTTTTCTGGTTGATCTGACGGAAGAGATCAAGTCACACCCAAGTTATGATGATTTCTTTGAGTCCACCTGGACTGAAGTTTCGAACAACGACAAAATTTACGGTATGAAGCTGCATCACACATGTTTTGGACTTTTTTACAACAAGGAACACTTTGCAGCTGCCGGAATTGACCCTCCTGAGACATTAGAAGATCTGGTCAAAGCAGTTGATAGTATTGACAGCAAGCTTGGTCCGGATATCCAGGCGTTCGGCTTTGACCCTACCGGACAGTATCTGGTTCCATTCCTGGCGAGTGCTGAAACACCCTATCTGATAGAAGATGGTAAATCAACTCTTGATACACCTGTTGTGAGAAAAACGCTGAAAACGCTCCAGGGAATTGCGCAGAGCGGAAAGGTCTTTGTTCCTGACCCCGGCAGCGAGGATACTCGCGGTGATGTGCGTATTCTCTTCCTCACTGGAAAAATATCCATGATGATCAGTGGTCCATGGGAAATCGGTAACATAAAGAACAACTATCCGGATCTGGATTACGGCCTTGTGATGGTGCCTCATCTGGAGGGAGTTGAAGCGAGAACACTTACGGCGGGAACAGGTCTTGCCATACCAAAGGGTGCTGATATTCCAAAAGAGAAACTCTTTGAACTGATGACACGCCTTACAGATGTTGAAACCGAAGTGGCCGGTACGCTTGAAGCCGGGATGCTGATGCCGAGAGCCTCATGGGCGAAGGATCCGCGGGTTGCGGAAGAGAAAGCTGTTCAGCTGTTCGGCAAGGTACTACCATATGCTACTCCTTTTGATATAGATGTCCGTAAAATAGGACTTCCTGAAATAACCTGGGGCGGGTCCGTTTTTACAAAAATGTATCAGAAGATGTTGTATACCGATAAAAGTATGGATGATGCTCTTGATGAATATCTAAAAGAGACGAATAGATTGCTTAAGTAGCGAGAGTAAGTATCAAGAAACATCAGGCAGATGTTGTGAAACAGTGCGTTCAGAAGTATCGGAGCCGATTGCTGCTTCGGTACTTCTGGTGTGCTGCATTGGGAGGTTTCTGTGTCTTCGCTGGGAACACATAATATTAACAGGGAGAGAGTGAAACGTTATCTGTTCGGGTATGCATGTGTGCTGCCGGCGTTTTTCTTTTTCGTTCTTTTCTTTTTTATGCCGTTGATAAAAGGCATTGCGGTGAGTCTGAAACAGTTTTCAGGGGGAGAACTTGTATTTGTCGGATTTGCAAACTATGCAAAGGTTTTTTCTGATCCTGAATTCTGGAATTCTTTAAAAGTAAGCATCATTTTTACAGTCTTCTTTATCATTTTTAGTGCAGGGCTGGGGTTACTTATGGGTCTGTATCTGATCCAGCGCAGACGATTCTACGGATTTATTGTTTCCGCTTTTTTTGTTCCGTATATATCAACGCCGGTAATAGGAGCTCTTGTATGGAAGAACATACTTGCGGACCCTTACGGGATTCTGAATGTGTTTTTAGGCGTATTCAATGTTGATCCTATTTCATGGTTTAAGAATCCTGTGCTTGCTCTGGTATCTCTCATTATTATCCAGGTCTGGTATACGATGGGGTACAATGCGATTCTTTTTCTATCAGGGCTCCAGGCAATTCCCCAGAGTTATTTTGAGGCTTCAGAGCTTGAGGGAGCAAATTTCCTGCAGAAGATGCGTTATATAACTCTTCCGCTTTTAATACCTACACTCGTATTTGTTATAACTATTTCAACGCTTTATGGATTTGTCAATTCGTATGTGCTTGCGAAGCTGATAACAAATAACGGACCTTTTCAGGCTACCAATGTAATGATGTCATATATATTTGATCTTGGGTTCAATCGATTTGATCTGTCGAGGGCAAATGCTGTTACGATGATTATCTTTGTAGTTTTTGTTCTGCTTGCCTTCATACAGTTTCGCTTTCAGAATAAGAATTTTCATGGATTGGAGTAGGTGACGATATGAGTAATAAGACAAAAATAATAAAAGATATTCTGATGCTCATCGTTGCTCTGCTGATGGCTTTCCCGTTTCTCTATCTATTCAAGTTGTCCCTGCAGCCCGGGGCTGACGTGATGCAGCTCCCGATAAAATTCATTCCAAGTAGTTTTCATCTCGAAAACCTATGGAATGTGAATAAGATCATTCCGGTTACCCGTTTTTTTATCAACACAATTGTTTATGCTGTTGTTACAACTGTGCTGACGATCACGACGGGAACAATGGCAGCCTATGCTCTTGCAAAACTTGATTTGCCTGGAAGCAGGCTGATCATGCTGTGTTTTATTTCTTCGGTGCTTCTGCCGCCGGAGATACGGGCGATTCCTATGTATACCCTGGTCGCAGGCTTCGGTTGGATTGACACCTGGAAAGGGATGATTATTCCCATGGCATCAACAGGTTTTTCGATATTCTTTCTCTATCAATATTTTATTACTATTCCCACTGAAATTCTGGAGTCTGCAAGGATAGACGGAGCAGGTGAATTGAGGATTATGGTATCGATTGCAGTTCCAATGTCCATGACCGCAATTGCCTCTATGGGGCTTTATAACTTTCTTTTTAGATGGAGAGGCTTCATTTGGCCGCTTATCATGACTCGAGGCAATGTGACAACCCTTTCTGTCGGACTCTCTCAGCTAAAGACAGGGGAGCAGTTGACGCAGTGGAATATGATTGCTGCAGCTACTATGTATACGTTTATACCTGCACTTGTCCTGTTTCTTCTGCTCAGAAGATATATCTTTCAGGCTGTTTCAATGAATCTCAAATAAAGATTATCAAGCGAGGCTTAAAATGAATAAGTATAATGTAATTTTCTTTTTTTCTGATCAGCAAAGATGGGATACATGCGGCTGCTACGGTCAACAGTTGGATGTGACGCCAAATCTTGACCGCATGGCTGAAGAGGGGGTGCTCTTTGAAAATGCCTACACCTGTCAGCCTGTCTGCGGCCCTGCACGCTCATGTATTCAGACCGGAAAATATGCAACTGAAACCGGCTGCTACCGCAATGATCTTGGTCTCCCCCTTGATGAAAAAACCATTGCCCATAATCTACATGAACATGGATACAGGACCGGGTACATCGGCAAGTGGCATCTGGCATCTACAAACTCAGGAGATGCCGACAGTGCTGTGTATGGGAAAGAAAGAGAAACATCTGTTCTTGATGCAGCAGTAAATGCAAGTTTTAATTCAGGCTTTATGAAGAAGGCCCGCCCGTCGCGTAACTTTCACAAGGCTCCGGTACCTGTCCAGTATAGAGGCGGCTGGGAAGATGAGTGGATTGTAAGCGATGTACTTGAATTTACTTCACACTCCTATGACGGATATATGTTTGATAAGGAAAACAGAAAGAAATATTTCCCTGAAAATAGATACAGGCCTGATGCGCAGACAGACTGGGCCCTGGAAACATTGGAAAGGTGGTCTGATGATCCCGGCAATCCGTTTTTTCTTTTTTTGTCTTATATCGAGCCGCATCATCAGAATGATCATAACTGCTACGAGGGACCAAAGGGCTCAAAAGAAAGGTTCAGGGATTATATTGTACCCGGTGATCTTGAGGGACATGACGGAGACTGGAAGGATAATTATCCTGACTACCTGGGAGCCATACACAGCCTGGATTCAAATCTTGGTCGAATCAGAAACAAGCTCATAGATCTTGGGTTGAGTGACAATACCATTATTGTATATGCCAGTGATCATGGATCTCATTTTCGTACGAGAAATGGAGAGTACAAGCGCTCCTGCCACCAGGCGAGTACTCATGTACCCCTGATAGTGTATCATCCCGACGGACACAAAGGGGCGCATATCCCTCACATGGTCAGTCTCATCGATCTTGCGCCGACATTTCTTGATATGGCCGGTTGTGACATTCCGTATACCTTCAGGGGGGAATCTCTGCTTCCGTATGTTGCCGGTGATGGATTTCCTGAGGACAGAGATAATTCGGTCTTCATTCAGATCAGTGAATCCCAGGTAGGAAGAGCCGTTCGCACGGATCGCTGGTGTTACTGTGTTACTGCTCCGGAGGGTGACGGATGGAATGATATGAACAGTTCCAATTATGCAGAATCGTATCTCTATGATCTCAGAAGCGATCCGCATGAGCAGAACAATCTTGTTGATGATCCCGGCTATACCGAAGTAAGGAAAGAGTTGAAAGAATTGCTGCTGAAAAAGATGCAGGAGGCCGGTGAGGCTGTACCTGAAATAACTGAGAAAGGATAGAAGTCGGCAGAACAGATAAGTCGAAAATGAATGATTCACTGCTCTGTAATCAACATGGAGTGGATAGCTCCGGAATCAACCTGGAAGAAGGTGTTCTCCTCAAGCCGGCAGTTTATCCTATCCCCCGATGAATTTTCACAGCCTGTTGGAAGAGCCGAAAAGCTTCCGCTTCCGACGTACTTCAGGTTGCAGGCTGGAAGATAATTCATTTCAAATGTTTTTGAGTCGGCATCGACCTCTTTTTCAACTATTCTATTGAAGCGTGTAATTGAAAGGTCGCTACAGGCTGTTTCCAGTTTTACATATGCTTTTCCAGCCCGGAGGGTGTTGTGCACGCGAAAGTCCTCAAGAGAGACAGATTGCAGCAGGCCGAGAGGGGCTTCGTTACGCGGATCCCCGGCTGGAACCACGGGAACTGCACAGTACCTGCCGGCATCCATATTGACGGCATGTTCCCGGAATCCCCCCTCCACATCACTGATGCGGATGTGTTCAATCGGGGATTCTGTACTGAGCAGCCGTATAAAACTGTGGCAGTCTTCTGCTCTCAGTCGAGAAATTTCGATGTTCCTGATCGGGCCATTTTCCAATCCCAGGTTCTGGGCTCTGGAGTTATTGTCGTCAGCATTAAGGGCAATGAGATCATCATTGGGGGTCCGGGCTCCGATGGCTGAAATGGAAGTAATGGAACCATTTATGCAGTTGCCCGCAATGTGAATCCCGTCCTGGTTGGGACGAATGACCGTATTTCTGAAAAAGATGGAGTGGAGTTGAAAATTCCTGACACGGCAGAGCCGGATATGATAGGAATCGGGACTGCTGAGCTGCATACTGCGAAGTGAAAGGGTTTCCACCCTGAAGAAATTGATCAGCACTCCCGTATAGGAATCGGGACGATCGGGACCTCTTTCGTTCCCCACGGCATTGCCGTCCCATATACCCCCTTCGATCTGTATGTTGCAGTTGCCCCGTTCATGGTCCTCGTTGGTGAGGATGAACCGCGACCGGTCAGGTGATGGATGAGCAGCCAGAATCAGCTTTGTGTCCGGCTCACAGTGGATGGATGTATACGAGTGAACTTTTAATGTTGATTCCAGCAGATAGGTTCCCGCAGGTATATATATGAAACAAAAGCGGGATGAAAGGGCTTTCTGTATGGCTGATGAGTCATCATGAATGCCGTCTCCGACAGCCCCGAATTCTTTAACGGAAATAGACCTGGAGTTGTTCTGTTTTTTCATTTTCATAATCAAATACCTTTGCAGAGGGTTTTGTGACAGCATAGGGAAGGCCGGTCTTTATTTCTATGGTTTCTCTTTGTTATTTTTTTGTCGCAATTGCGGTTTTTTCAGTAACCCCTTTAGTTTTTAACCCTGAT
>JAGYPA010000073.1 GCA_018399255.1 Spirochaetales bacterium
TGCCCGTATACGGGAGGCTGTGGCCGTATACGAGAGGGCTTTGCTCATCCCCTACGCGCTGTCAGACACTCTAGATAATGCTGCACGGTGTTTAATGCTGCACGGTGTTTAATGCTGCACGGTGTTTAATGCTGCACGGTGTTTAATGCTGCACGGTGCCACACCCCCACCTTGTGAAAGAGTCAGGTAAACTCGTAACCGCCGGAGATGGTAATCGAGGGGGCTCTCATTCTTTCATAATATTCTTCCTCAAACAGGAATAAATGTTCAAACCCGAACAATGCTGCCTCAAAAGTAAGGAACCAAAACCGCAGCTTGAACCGGGCAATACTCTCTCCCACAGGCTGATCATCAGTTAAGTTACTTACGATATCTGAAAGTGTACCGGGAATCTGCAAGGAGTACCCTGCCATCAGCTCAATATGCAAATTACGGGATATATTCGATTTCAGAATTCCTCCCAGGCTCACTGACCGCTCAGCAGCATTGCCAATATCAAAAAAATCCAGATGGAGGGCAGACACACTTGCCCGCTCCCCAGCATCGGGATGATTAATGGAGCCAATAGCTAACCCAAGATCAAGATATTGAATAGCATCTTGTACATAGTTCCATGGTGTTTTCTGGATATCCCAACCCATGCCAAAAGAAGTTCCTGCAAGCTTCTCCGCATGTACCCCAAGCGTAACATTCCCTGCAGTCACCAATACCCCCACATCCAGTTCTATTTTCCTGCTGGAGAGACTTTGATAGGAAAGCATGTCTTCAACCAGAACCTGATACAGCAGCTCTGGCGTATTGTCTTTATGAACTAGAAAAGTATCGATCATGAATGGAGAAACAATTTCTTCATAGATATTCAGGGTAAACCCCAAAGCTGACTGCTCTTCACGAAACCCCATTCCGGCTGAAAGCCCACGACTCTGGGTGATGATTCCATACAGCAGCTGATCATCAAGCAGTCCCACAGCCGTGCTGAAATCAACTCCTGAAAAAAGGCCAAAACTGAAGTTTTCCCAGAGAAAAGTGATTTCCGGCAGAACGTTTAAATAGTTACAGGTTTTCTGATTCAAGTTTTCAGCCAGACTCCGCAAGTCCAGGGCCGACTTGTCACGATGAAGGAAAGCTGACTGACTTTCAGTTAATCCGTATTCGGTAAAATCAATAGTTTCTTCCGGATCATACTTGCCGTTGCTGTTTTCATCGGTATACATGAAGCCCGTATAGGGATCATACTGCATATCACTGATATTGAATTCCGCATCCATCAGCTTATCACTGAGTAGTTCGTACTTAGGGTCGCTCCCATCCTCTAAATAAAGCATAGGGTCTCCGGACATGGGCAGTAAATAAAGTGAAAGGGTCGCTTTTGTGATTGTATCGTCACTATAAGCCAAACCAGCCGGATTGGCAAATAGCGCATCATAGTTACCTTTGAGCGCGGGAGAGGCCTTCCCGACTTCGGGAATTCCAGCAATATGATTATTCAGATCACGGGCGTGAATTAACCCTGACAAGCTGATAAACACCAAAATGAATACGTGCAAGCGAATATTTTTCATTTTCCTGGTTTTCATTTTCATGGTTCTCCTCATGTCTATAAATTCTGCTATTTACCTGTAATTCTGCCCATACCATTATTCGTACTCCATCGTTAGCCGATGGAAATTCCCGTAACTTATGATGCGGCTATAGGGGTATATCTCTGCCAGCTCTCTTCAACCTTTTTTTATCTTGATACATCAGGCTGTCAATTTCGTGATAGAAGGATATGAAGTTTTCCTGCTCCGCGTGTTTATAGATATTACTGCCTGATGCTATTCCCAGGCGGTAGGGAACTTCGCTCTCCTTATCGCGGAGAATGGCTCTCATCCTGACTATTCCTGCAGCGAAAATTTCCTCTCGTATGTCAAACATGATGCAAGCAAACTCATCACCACTTACACGATAGCACATACCGTAAGGGCTGAAAGCCGTATCAATGGCAGAATATGCCAGTTCAAGGGCCTGATCACCGGATTTATGTCCATAGGTATCGTTGATCAGTTTGAGGTCATTCAAATCCATCAGAACAAGGCGGAATTCTTTATGCTGGGGATCCTTGATAAGTTTGTCCACTTCCCTTTCAAAGGCATTACGGTTGAAGCCGCCGGTCAGTATATCCTTGAAGGCCATTTCCTCATAAAAGGCGGCCTCCTTTTTTTTCGCAAGCAGTTCATTAATATACCGTATCGAATCAAATACCAGAAATACGAAAAAGATAAAAATACCAATCCGGAGAAACGAAGATATCGTGTTGAATCCGTGAAAGAAAAAGGCGGCAACCTCCATGAACATGAATATGACGAGGATTGCTGCATACAGGAGAAATTTTTGAGCAGCGATATTTCCGGCTCCAAAGGCTTCGCGAAATAACAAAAAAAGAATTATTCCAGCGAGAACAATCAAGGATATGAGCGTCAGCGGCAGCGTTTCTATCAGGTTAGCGATCCCGCTGGTCTGAAGCGACAGGTTAACCATCAGCAGTACTGCAAAGACAAGAGAAAAAACATTGAGAATTCTTTTATATCCGGTCAGCACGATATCGCGCAGATAAAAAATCAGCGGTATCGGGATATAGGTAACCATTACGTAGCTCAAACTGCCGATGAGAAAGCGATTTCCGGTAAACAGCTGCAGAACTCTGGCTTCTGATAGTATCCAGAGGCTCATCGAAACGGCAAAGAGTCCAAGATGAAGAAACCGTCTGTCGGTCAACTGCCGTAAAAACTGCGATGCAGCAAGAAGAATTATTCCGATAAACATGAGCCCGAAGGAGATGAGAATTCCAAAGAATTCTTTGTTGACGAGGTCATACAGCAGCGCTTCGCCAGGTCCATAGTAAATGGGGTTGATGGTACCGGAAAAAGCCGCAACAGGCGAGCTCATTTGCAGCATCAGCTCTTTCCCACCGCTGCCGGAGGGAATTCTGACAAGATGCCAGACGCTGGCAGGCGGGGGAGCAAGCCTTGAGATCGGGGTTGGGGGTGCTTCTGAGGCTTCTGAGGCTTCTGAGGCTCTTTTGTCTTTACCATACAGCAGACTTCCATTGAGGTAGATTGCAAGTTCCTGCATGGATGATCGTATGCGAAGGACCGTACTGGAAGAAAAATCAGCATCGAGAATTCTGCTGGCGGTGTAGGTGTTCCCGGGTTTCAGGTTTATATCGACTGGAATCTGCTGATTCTCGAAGACCTGGTTTTCGTAAGTCAGGGTCCAGCCGGAATTTAGCTCCTTCATGCCCTCTGAGCCCAGTCTGAGATTCTCTGTAGGCAGCACCTGCGTTAATACTAGTATTGCAAAACCCAACAAGAGAGTAGCTATATGCAGACTATACCCGTTCATTTTTTTCACCCGAAGCCACCTCACAACTGACACTATATAGAAAAACCGGTCGAAGGGGGAGATGGTGTCTGACACCTTGGCACCTTTTTGATTGGCACCTTTTAGATTGCTGTGGTAGTATTAGTAAGATTCAAACAAGTTTGCTGCAGGTTAGCATAGATGCTGAAAGTTCTTATTGCCGATGATGAAAAGTGGGTCTGTGAAATGATCGTCCAGATCGTGGACTGGGAAGATCTTGGTCTTCAATTGACCGGGCAGGTTGAGGACGGCTTATCCGCCTTTGAGTTTATCAGGACTGAAAAACCCGATATTGTCATTACTGATATCAGAATGCCTGGTATAGATGGTATAGAATTAGTAAGAAAAACCAGAGATCTGAATATGGATACACACTTTATTATAATCAGTGGATTCAGGCATTTTGAATATGCCCATACGGCCCTGAAATATGGTGTTGACGACTATCTGCTGAAACCGATAAAAAAAATCGACATCAACAAAGTCCTTGATAAAATCCGTCATGAAATTGTCGAAAAAGCTAACCGGTCTCGCGGAGAGCTGGCTATCCGCGAGACGTTGACCCAGCGCACAGAAAAACTTGGCCGCCAGTTTATAGACAGTGTCCTCAACGGAAAATCTTCGCCTGATTCAGATTCTACTATGGATCAAGTGAACGCAGAGTACGGGTTCACTTTTTCTCACGGGATATTCCGGGTCATTATCTTTCATCTGGATAAGAAATCTGAAGAGGGGGTCGATGCCCGGTATAATTTAAGCTGCCGTAATGAACTTGCAGACATACTCACCCGTCTGGTGAAACCCGGATGTCTTGAACTGCAGAGCTCCTCCGGTGGATATAAATGGATAATCAATTATCCGGCAGCTGTGGAAGACGTACTGTGGAAGGAAATCAGACATGCCAAAGATGAATTCGCCCAGTATCTGGATATCCTGCAATGCTACTCCATTACCGTCGGCATCGGCAGAAAATTTAACCGGTTTGGGGAAATTGCTGAATCTATCAGGACAGCAGTTGAAGCGGTTCGGTACAGGATCATTCAGGGAACTGGAAAAGTTCTGCTCTCTGACTCGCTTAATTTGCATGTGATCGATGCACATGACGTACTTCCTTCCTCCAGGGTCCGGGATCTTGCAAATAGCATGGAAATTCTGGATACGGAAAAAACAACAGCAATCATACACGAAATCATTACTGAAATTGGACAGCTGACGAATATAAACCCTGAAATATTCTTCAGTGTCGCGGCAAAAATCGAGGAAATATTCAGCAACGCTGTGGGCAGGATTCATATTGATATGACCGAAGCCCGTATCGATCCCTCCAATACGCGGGCTGGTCCTTCACCCGCCTTTGAAATGCCGGGTCCTTTGCACATCGACTTGACCGACTGTGTTTCGGTACCTGAAATTGAACGAAAAATACTGGGTGAAGTCACTTCCAAGCTTACGGAATACAGGAAAATTCTAGATGAGCAGAATTACGCACCGATCAGGCTGGGGAAGAAGTATATCAGTGAGCACTACCATGAACCAATCAATCTCAATGACATCTCAAAGGTTGTCAATCTGAATCCTGTCTACTACAGTGTGGTCTTTAAAAAAAGGACAGGAATGAATATTATTGAATATATCCAGAATTATCGTCTGGAAATCTCAAAGGACTTACTGAAAAACAGTCGCTTCAATATCGCGCAAGTCTCTGAAATGGTCGGGTACTCGGATCCGAAATATTTCAGCAGACTATTCAGGAAGTATGTCGGCATTAATCCCGCAAAATTCCGGAAAATCCATTTGTAATTATGAAAAAGTTAACTGGTTCCCGTTACAGGCTGGCGCTGCTCATACTTATCCCTATCCTGCTCGTTTTCCTCCTTATTCTTGTGATATGCACTCCTCTGGAAAATAGTTTGGTGAGATCAATCGCTGGGGTTGCTCTCGCAATCACGATTGCCGGGTATTCCTGCGGGGTTCTGGTTCCAGAGGTGCGCATCAGCTTGCTCGGCATGAGACTCGAAAAAAGACTTGAAGGAAAGTTTGCTGATCTGCCGACTCTGGAGAAGGAGATCGATGCCTATCCACTTCCTCACCTGCTGCGGGTAGTTCAAAAGAAATATAGGGAAGCTTATAAAACCGATATTCTCAGAAAACAGGCGGAAATCAACTTTCTGCAGCGTCAGATCAATCCCCATTTCCTCTACAACTCACTGGAATCGATCAGGGGCAACGCTATGGTTAAAGGGGCTCATGAAATCGCCGAGATGACCGAAGCGCTTGCCACCTTTTTCCGTTACAGTATCAGCCAGAAGGGCAGTATGGTAACCTTGGAAGATGAGCTTAACAATGTACGGGACTATTTCACGATTCAGCAGTTTCGATTTCACAACAAGTTTGAGATGTCGATTACTGGCTGCCAGGATGCAGCCAGCTTTTCTCAATTCTATTTACCGAAGCTCACGATACAGCCTATCGTGGAAAATGCGATATACCACGGTCTGGAACCTAAAGTCGGCCCGGGAAGGGTGGAAATACGTATCACGATAACCGATATCAGGCTCATTCTCAATATTGTCGATGACGGTATCGGCATAGGAAAAGAGAAACTGCACTCCATTCAATCTATGATACATGACGATACTGGCCGGGAGAGCACTTCTATAGCTTTGTTCAATGTGAATCGCCGGATAACCCTCAATTTTGGGAGCGGTTACGGGGTCTTCGTTACAAGCACAAAAAACTACGGTACAAATGTCGAAATAACTCTGCCCCTCATCGATGCCGTTAAACTGCGCAATATTGGGGCTTTGAAAGATGAAGCATGAGGTACTTCGACTCGAACACATAACAAGGCACCTCCATGGCAGGAAAGTTCTGAACAATATCATGCTCAATCTATATGAGGGGGAAATTCTCGGGTTGACGGGGCTTAACGGATCCGGCAAGACCGTACTTACAAAGATCATTGCCGGGCTGATTCCCGGGGAATGTGAGAAGGGACGCATATATTTTTGTGAGCGGGAACTGTCCCAGATGAGCAGCACTGAACTGCAAGCCGGCATCTATTACATTGACAGGGAAATAAAGCTGATTCCCGGTATGACGGTAATGGAATATATGTTTGTTATCGGGTTGCGCGGCAGGAAGCGTTTTTTCATCAATGAGAAGAAGATATTCTCACAGACTGAACGGGTTCTTACTATGTTCGGGCTCGATATCTCACCGAATCAGCAAATTGACTCGCTCTCGCAGGAAGAGAAGCATATTGTACAGATTTGTACAGCGGTTAATCTGCAAGTTCGCCTGCTGATTCTTGACAGTATCACCGGCACATATGACCAGATGATGATGCAGACGCTCATGTTACTGCTGGAACGGGTACGAGAGCAGGGAATAGCGATTATCTATGTCAATAACCGGCTTGATGATGTATTTGAGCACGCCGATCGGGTTCTGATTCTCAAGGATGGAAGAAATCTCCGGACGCTCAGCCGTAAGGAGTATTCAAAACAGACCATCATCAATCTCCTTTCAGATTTCGAATCTCGAGACGAAGAGATGCTTGCCCGATGGGCAACAGGTGAGGAAGTTCTTCGGGCAGAGGGCCTTTCCTACCCGGGAATTATTCATAATGTCAGTTTTACGCTTCATAAAGGAGAGATTCTCGGTCTGGCGGTAAACGATAGTATGGTACGCAGCAAGCTGGGGGAATCCTTATTCGGCTGCAGCAGGGAAACGGAGGGAACGATTTACATGCAGGCTGATACTGAAGCTGGCTTGCAGGCTGGCCAGGAGGCTTATCCGTTATCGGGCAGAACGTCCCGCCCGATAACGTTGAAGGATCCCGCCGCCGCAATCCGGAACGGCATCGGGCTGGTGAGGGAACATGCTTGCCGGACCGATCTCTACGATAATTTCTCCATTGCGCAGAATCTGAATTTTCTGCTGCCGAGAAAGATGAAAAACACCTACGGGGTTATCAGACCGGATCTGGAAAAATATGCTGCCAACTCCGGCCTGCTGCAGTTGCATTTGTCCCACAGCCCATACGAATCTATCGAAGTACTCAGCGATATTGACAGAATTAAACTCATTATCAGCCGGTGGAGGCTCATTAAACCTAAAGTGCTTATTTTCATCAATCCAACTCTAGGTATAGACATGTTTGCTAAGGAGGAAATCTACCGGCTGTTGAGCGACCTGGCGGAGGCTGGAACAGCGCTCCTGCTGATTTCCTCTGACCTGGAGGAACTGCTGAAATTGAGCAGCCGAATTATTTACTTCTGTAAGGGACAAATTCAGGGAGAATTTTCCAGAGAGGACGAGGGATCTGCTGAAGCTGTGAAGGAAAAAATCCTAAATCTGTTCATCACACGCTAGGTGTCTGAGAAAGCACCACCAGCTCCTAAATATCACCCCCCTAAAAGTAAATATCCCCTCATTGTGCCGGTTTGTAAAGTGTGTTTATATAATAACCAGAAACGGGCCGTTCAAACTTATGGAGGAACTATTCATGAAAAAAATTCATTTTCTACTCATCTTTCTTGCAGTACTGACCATAACGGCCGGGATGGCCTTTGCCGGCGGAACTGCAGACGAAAACGGAGCAAGCGGAGACCAGAAGCCGATGAAAATCGGGTTTTCCATCAGCGACATTTCCAATCCTGTCTGGGTTGAAATGGTCAGGAACATGCAGAAGAGAGCTGATGAACTGGGTGTGCAGCTTATAGTTAACGATGCGAAAAACGATCCGAACTCTCAGATAAACGCCATCGAAAATTTCATTATTTCCGGATGTCAGGCAATTATTGTACATGGATTCAATCTGGAATCGGCTAAAAGCGCTTCGGAGGATGCCATGGCAAAAGGGGTGAAGGTCATCTCTTACGATGTCAAAATTGATGGAACCGATGGCTGGCTTGGTGTCGCCAATTACGAACTCGGGTTGGAAATTGGAAAGCAGGCGGGGAAATTCATCAATGAAGTCCTTGGAGGGTCCGCCGAAGTAGGTATCTGTGAATACCCGACTATTTCGATTATTGTGGAAAGGGCTCAGGGGATTAAGGACGGCTTGCTGAGTGTCGCCCCGAAGGCGAAAATTGTGGCCTCTGCCACTGCCGGATATGTTAATGAAGGCGTTTCAGTAGGAGAAAATTTTCTCCAGGCCCATCCAAATATGCAGGTTGTAGCCGGCATCAATGACGGCGGTATCCTTGGCGTCTACGAGGCTTTCAAAGCGGCCGGGAAAACTGGTGCAACGATCGGTCTTTTTGGCTGCGATGCGACCGCCGATGCCCTGAATGCCATTGCCGATGAAGGTATCTATCGTTCCACCATTTACCTTAATATGGTGGAGGCTGCTTATACTCTGGTTGACATGGCCTACAAGGCTGCTGCAAATCAGGATTACCAGAAAGACGTCGCGATGGGCGCGATTCCTATCACCATTGATAATGTGAACGACTACCTGTAAGGAACTGCCGCCTGGAGTGGCTCCAATAGAGGGCCCACTGCAGGTGCAGACAACTGAAACGGCAGAATCTGCCGGAAAGCGTTTATCCCGGGGCAGCGGGCTTTCGCCCCCCGGGATCTATCAAACCGTATCGTATCTATATCCAATCAGGAATTATTTTATGGGAACAAAGTCTGCTTCATCTTTGCTCACTGGATCTTTGCTCACTGGATCTTTGTTATCTGGATCGTTGCTTTCTGTATACAACATATCAAAGTCATATCCCGGCGTCCAGGCATTGGAAGATGTATCGATCGCCCTTAAACCGGGTGAGGTGCATGCGCTCGTTGGTGAAAACGGGGCGGGAAAATCGACCCTGGTAAAAATCATCTCCGGTGCTGAACAGCCGGACAGTGGGGAAATCCGATTTAATGATGTGGTTTACCCCCATTTAAATCCTCATCTATCGAGAAAGCTGGGAATCGAGGTCATCTATCAGGAATTCAATCTTATCCCTTCTCTGAGTGTCGCAGAAAATGTCTTCTTCGGCGGCAGAGAAGGAAGAACGCCCTTTGTTAATTACGAGAAACTGATCAGCGACACCAATTCGCTCTTTGCGTCGATGAATGTGCAGATTGATCCCAGTAAGAAAGTCGAGGATGTGTCGGTAGCCTATATGCAGCTGGTCGAGATAGCCAAAGCGATCTCGAAAGAGGCAAGATTTCTTATCATGGACGAGCCTACTGCTCCTTTGACCATTTCTGAAGTCGATATTCTTTTTAGCCTTGTCAGAAAGCTGAAGGAACGGGGAGTGACGATTCTCTACATTTCCCACAGGCTGGAAGAGATTTTCACTATAGCCGACCGGGTTACGGTGATGCGTGACGGAAAAATAATCTCTACCGACCGGGTGGCAGACACCGACCGCAAGCAGCTGATTCGTCACATGGTTGGCCGCACTCTGAATGAGACATTCCCCAGAAGAAACACACAGCCGGGAGAATTGGTATTCGAGGCAGAGCATCTTTCGGGCAATGGTGTTCAGGATATCAATTTCAAGGTATTGGCTGGTGAGATCGTGGGACTTGGCGGACTTGTGGGAGCCGGAAGGACTGAGCTGGCCAGGATAATTTTCGGGGCAGACAAAGTTGATCAGGGAGTCATCCTTCTCAACGGGAGACCGGTATCTATCCCCTCACCCCATGAGGGAGTCGCCAACGGTATCGGTATGGTTCCCGAAGATAGGAAGAACGACGGTGTACTGCTTGAACTTTCGATCAGGGAGAATGCTGTACTGCCGGTTATCAGGAAACTGTCAAAGGCAGGCTTTATTAACCGTAAGAGGGAGCGGGAAACTGTCGGCAGGCTTGTACGGCAGCTGAACATAAAAACCCCCATCAGCTGACTGGTAAAAAAACCGGGGGAAATCAGCAGAAGGTTGTTCTTGCGAAATGGCTTGCCGGAAGCAGCAGACTTCTTATCTTTGATGAACCGACCAGAGGTGTCGACATCGGAGCTAAATTCGAGATTTATCAGACTATGAACGATCTCGCCGAGCAGGGGTTGGCAATTATTATGATTTCTTCGGATATGCCGGAGCTGCTTGGCATGTCTGACCGTATAGTTGTTTTATGCGAGGGTAAGCAGACAGGCATGCTGGAAAAAGATGCATTTGATCAGGAACGGGTCCTCCATCTGGCATCAGGCAATTTATAAGGAAGGGAACACATATGACGCTGTCCAAGATTATTAAGAAGTATGGAATTGTACTTATTCTTCTGGTGATTATGCTGGTTTTCACACTGCTGTCACCGGTGTTTCTAACACTCGGCAATATTATGAATATCATTCGTCAGGTATCTATGCTGGGTATTGTTGCCGCAGGAATGACGATTGTGGTGATCGCCGGCGGGATCGACTTATCGGTTGGTTCGCAGATTTCCCTGATCAGCGTCATTGTCGCTCTGCTGATGCGTGACGGAGGTCTGCAGCCTTTTATGGCGAGCCTTCTTGGTTTGGGCCTTACCACGGCTATCGGCTTTTTTAACGGGTTTATCATCACCAAGACAAAGATCGCCCCATTGATTGCAACGCTGGCTATGATGACGATCCTTCAGGGGGTAAGTTATATTTCGTGCGGCGGACTGCCGATATATGGGCTTCCGCCCGGTATTAAAACGATTGCCCAGAATTATGTCTGGGTTATTCCGATTCCTGTGATTATCATGCTTGTAATATTGGCAGCCAGCGGGGTGTTTCTCAAGCGCACGTATATTGGCCGGTACATTTATGCAGTGGGGAGCAATGAGGAGGCAACCCGGCTATCGGGGATTAATGTTCATTCCATTCGCATCCTCACGTATACTATTTGCGGATTCCTTACCGGGATTGCAGGGCTTATACTTCTTGGGAGAGTGAATTCAGGACAGCCGATCACCGGAAGGGGGTATGAAATGGATGTCCTCTCTGCAATCGTTCTTGGTGGGGTAAGTATAACCGGCGGGAGGGGGACCATCTTCGGGGCGACTATCGGGGTGCTGATCATCGGGGTGCTGAATAATGGATTGATCATCATTGGGGTGAATGAATATTATCAGTTGGTCATCAAGGGGCTGGTGCTGCTGCTGGCTGTAATTGTTGACAGTCTGCAGCAGAACCGGAAGCAGAAAAAAAAGCAGCTGGAGGCTGCGTGAGCACTCTTGTATTGGGAGGTCTTATGGTTGATCCAGCTATAAAAAAATTTCTTGATGAATTGGAAGCGGCACATAATCCTTCCCTTTCAACTATTTCCATTGATCAGGCTCGCGCTCTAGATAAGGTAATGGTGGAGAAGCTGCTGGCCGCCAGTCCGTTACCGGATAACCTGGTGACTCGTGATGTGACTATCCCCGGTTCATTTCATGAATTGGTCGGGCTTACAGATACCTTCGGAAAAGCTTCCGGGTCTGGGAAGGATCAATCTTTTAATGCGACATATTCTATACCGGTCCGTCTATACATACCAAACAGCCGGAAAACCGATGCGCTTATTCTCTTCTATCATGGTGGAGGATGGGTACTTAACAATATAGACGTCTACGACCCCTGGTGTCGTTTTCTAGCTGTACAGACCGGCTGTAACGTGGCATCAGTGGAATATCGTCGCGCTCCGGAGTACCCCTTTCCCACACCTTTCAAGGACTGCTTCGCTTCCTTTGCCTGGGTTTTCGCCCATCCTGATGATTTCGGGACAACTGCCGATCGGATTTTCCTCTGCGGAGACAGCGCTGGCGGTAATCTTGCTGCTGCCGTCAGCCTGGAGGCTGCCAGTCGTGCTGACGGCCCCCAGGTCGCTGGTCAGTTTCTTATCTACCCCGCTCTTGACCTTGCCGTGATGGACACCAGATCCTATTTAGAGAACAGTGAGGGTTATCTTCTTACGGCTGAGGGAATGCTGTGGTTCCGGGACCAGTATTTGGTTGAAGAGCTGGATGCATACAATCCTCTTGCTTCCCCGCTGCGTGCGGTAGATGTATCCGGATTACCGCCAACTGTTATTATTACTGCGGAGTATGATCCGCTGAGGGACGAAGGGGCCGCCTATGCTGAACGACTTCGTAGAGCCGGGGTTTTCGTCTCTTATATGTGCTGCGAAGAGTTGATCCATGCATTCATATTCATGGGAGGTATATCTTCGGCAGCTGCGACGGCGGTGGAAAACATGCTTAAAATGTTCAGTTTATTAATGAGAGATGGTGTCTGACACCGGATTCCGCAATTCCAGAGGTCTCAGATTCCGGATTCCGCAATTTAACACGGTGGTTTTTCAGGAATCCGGTGTCAGACACTTTTCTTTGGACACCCTTCGTTACTCGAGGATTTCGTAGTAGGTATCACCCATATCGTTCGGGTTTAATGCCCGGTAGACTTTTGCCTGATACCTGAAGGCCGGGGCAAACGGGGATCCGGCATGTCCCTTGTCGCGAATCTCTTTCGGGGTTGCATAACCGTCATAGCCCCGGGCCATGGAGTTGAGTTTTTCAAAGCCGCAGCCGCTCCAGCCTTTGGATTTGGTATATTCAAATGATGCATCGAAGAAGGCGAGCGCGCCGTCGGTGGATTCTTTGTCTGCGCTGTCAAAGCAGGTGAAGTTTTCCCACAGCCCGGTTCCGCCTCCGCCCTGGCCTCCTATGGGACCCATCATGCAGTCGCCGCCGCCGGCAACAATCTGCCCTTTCTGTTCCCATTCGCGCTTGAAGTCGCCGACCTCTTCAGCCCGCTGGGAACCGAAATCGATGGAATTTATCATACCGAAGTTTCCGTCATAGCCTCCGCCGTAGACAAGGTTGAGGGCTTTGTGCCCCAGTCTGAGCAGATATAGCAAGGTGTAGTTCCGGATATGTTCGGTTTCCATGCACTCGACAATATAGCCCCCGGTCATGGCTAATATTTCATCAAGGGTTTCCTTCTGCCAGTCAAAATCTCTCTGGGTCATTCCCGCCAGGATTATCTGGAAATCAATTTTCATGGAGTCGTTGATTTCCTTGTAGCCGGGTTCATTGATGAGCTCTTCAAGATCGGATATGGTTTTTTCCGGGTCTGTCAGGATCTGAATCATCCCCCACTTCAAGTCTCTTCCCAGAAAATTAAACTGCCGATGGGCTGAATAGCCGATTCCGTTCTCCCAGAGCAGGTGGGCTGTATCGGCCCAGGCTTTCCAATCGGGAAAGGCCAATGTAAAGGCCCTGAAATTATCGGGCAGTTTTGTGGTATAGGCAGGTGCCCTGCCAAATACCGGCAGCTGCGGTGGTCCCGGCCAGGCATGGAGCTTTACCGCACATTTGGTAAATACCCCCATTGATCCTTTCGTCCCAAACATCCCCCGCATAACCCCGCGCATACTCGGGCCGGGACCTTCTCCGCAGTACCAGCTGTTTTCATCATATCCCAGGGATCCGGTTCTTACGATTTCTCCTGTGGGCAGAACCCATTCTGCCCCTAGAAGGTTTTCATACTGCCACCCGGCATAGAGATTCCCCGGTCCGGATCCGAGCCAGGCTGCTGCGCCGGCGAGGATTGAACAGGAACACCCCGATCCCTGGATGTGGCAGTTCAATCCTACTTTGATGGTTTCTGCCTGCAGGGTGGCTCCGATAACTCCGGGTTCTACAACGGCGACCATGTTTTTGGAGTCGATATCGAGGATTTTATCCATTCTTCTCATATCAAGGATTATGGTATTGTCATCGCAGGGGTATCCCTGTGCCGACCAGAAGGTGGACGACGGTTTGTATTTTATGCCGTATTTATTGCAGAGTTTCACAATTGCCTGAACCTCTCCGGTGCTTCCGGGAAGGAGGACGGCTATGCCTCGCGGGGTCAGCACATCGAAATGCGGTCCCAGATGAATGGCGGTGTGGGAAAGGTTATATCGATACCCGTCAAGGATTCCCGTGTCACTCGATATATTTCTTTTTCCCACTATTGCTTCATATTCCTGATACTGTTTATCTGTTAAACTCATCGTTCTGCTCCCTATTTACAGTGCCTTCTTTACTAGGTCTAAGATATCGACAACGGCAAATTCTGCGTCATCCCCCAAGGATTCGGTAAAATTAGTCTTGCACCACGGGCAGGCGGTGACGAGTGTCTGGACTCCCGTAGATTTTGCTTCTTCCAGGCGTTCTCCTGCCACCCACTGGGAGAATTCGGGATAGCTTTCGCGTGCTCCGCCTCCTGCACCGCAGCAGTAGCTGAATTCCCTGTTTCGCTCCATTTCCTGGAGTTCGATTCCGGGGATTGCGTTGAGTATGTTTCTCGGTTCCTCATATATGCCGTTTATGCCGTTATAACGTGGTTTTTTTGGCGAATGCACGACGATCTGGTTTTTGAATTTCTGCTCCTCCCCTTCCCAGGGTTCATAGGGTTCTCCCTGTCTTCCCAGATGGCAGGGGTCGTGGTAGGTTACGGTCATGGGGACTTCTTTTGAGAAGGTCAGTGTGCCTTCCCCG
>JAGYPA010000074.1 GCA_018399255.1 Spirochaetales bacterium
CATTGTTCCGGCATCCGGAAAACCCGTCAGCAAGCGTGAAAGAGCAACGAAGACCGTCAAAGCACTGTATAAGAAGGCGCTGGAAATTGATGCCGATGTCTATCAGCTGCATGACCCCGAGCTGATTCCATTATGCAGAAAACTCAAGAAAAAGGGCTATCGGGTAATATTTGATTCCCATGAGGATATGCCTGCCCAGATAAAGATTAAGACATGGATTCCCGTATTACTGCGTCAGATTGTCTCATTCTCGTATTACATACTTGAAAAACAGGTTACTAAAAAGCTGGATTATGTCTTTTCGGTAACCGAACCTATAACAGGCCGTTTTGCCAGCTATGGGGTTAAGACCGAGACTATCCATAATTATCCGCTGTTGTCAGAGTTCGGAACTTTCCAGAAAGCTGAGGCTGGAGAATCAGAAGCGGATGGGAAGGATCGGGAAGGTAGGAAAACGCCCCCGGTTCTCTGCTTTACCGGGAATATCAGCATCACCCGCGGGATGCGGCAAATGTTCAGGATTGTGGAAACTGTGGATGCCCGGCTGATAATTGCTGGAAAAATATTTATCAATGAGGATGTCGAATTTGATAAGCTTTTGAAAACCCATCCTGATGTAGAATTCAGGGGGCCCTATACGCGGAAAGATATGTTAGGGATATACAGAGAATCAGATGCGGCTTTATTGCTGCTTCTGCCAACTAAAAACCATGTACAGAGTCTTCCTAACAAACTGTTTGAGTATATGGCGGGAGGTCTTCCCATCATAGCCTCGGATTTTACCATATGGCGGCCGATTTTTGAAAAGCACCAGTGCGGAATTCAGGTAGACCCTGCAAATGAACAGGCAGTTACTGATGCAGTAACCTATATGCTTTCCAACACCCGGGAGGCAAGACGTATGGGAGAAAATGGAAGAAAAGCGGTTGAGGAAGAATATAATTGGGAGCAGGAATCACGGAAGCTGCTATCTGTATACCAGCAGCTGACACAGTAGAAACGGTCGGGACTACATGATTGTAAAGCAAGGTTTTCATATGGAGCAGATTCTGAAAAACCACGAGTACATAGTGTGTGAAATCACGTGAAAATTTTACTCATACCTTCCTGGTACCCCGATGAGCAGCATCCTCTTTCTGGAATATTTATTCAGGAGCAGGCAAAGCTGCTGACCGAATATGGCCATGAGGTCGTAGTTGCCTTTCAGAAAATGGTCAGCTTGAAGGACGCCTGGAACCGGAGAGGTTCTCTCGGGCTGGAGTTCAGAAAGGATCAAGAGCTGCCTTTATACAGCTGGTCAGGCATTAACTACTTTCCCAAGTTTAAGTTCTTACAGAAAAAACTCTACATTTCACGTTATATGCGGATGTACCGGCTCATCAAGGCTGAATATGGGGAGCCTGATATTATACATTGTCATGTTGCCTACTATGCCGGAGTAGGGGCTGTCGGACTGCACCGCAAATATCACATACCTTTAGTAGTGACCGAGCACTCATCTGCCCATATTACCGGTAAGATACAGCGGAAGAAAAAAACGGTAGTGAAGCAGGTGTATCTGGAAGCAGATAAGCTGATAGTTGTCAGTCCCTTTTTGAAAAATCATATCCTTGCTGCCTACGCGGTACCAGAGAAGCAGATTGCGGTTGTTCCCAATATGGTTGATACCACGTTTTTTCAGCCGGAGAGCCAGCTTTCTGAAACAATAGATAAGGAGCCCCTGAGAAAAAACAGGTCGATTTTCCGTTTTTTTTCTTTAGCTGCTTTGGTGAAAAACAAAGGATTCGACCAGTTGATCAAAGCCTTTGCGTCTCTAGAAAGGACGGATGCCGAGCTCTGCATTGGAGGTGACGGACCGCAAAGAGGAGCTCTCGAAAAGCTCTGTAAGGACTTGGGAGTCTGCGACCGGGTCCAGTTTCTCGGTTCGCTGGAGCGCAGAAAAGTACTGGATCAGATGAATCTCTGCGATGCCTTCGTGCTGGCAAGTCACTATGAGACTTTCGGAATTGTATATATAGAAGCCCTGTCATGCGGGAAACCAGTACTGGCAACTTCCTGCGGCGGGCCCGAATCAATTGTCCATCAGCAAAATGGAATACTTGTTCCTTCAGGAGATGCTGATGAATTGGCCAAGGCTCTCGATAGAATGATAGAAACAATAGACAACTACGACAGCCAGAGTATCAGGGATGACTGCATTAACAGATTTGGCAAGCAGGTCATTGCAGAAAGGCTATCGCAACTCTACCAAGATGTGCTACCATCGTATAAAAGAAAGATACTGATGTGACCATATAATCCGCTGATAATTTGAGAACTGATGAATAGAAAAAAAATATTTGATTATCTGCAGCAATCCCTGGTGAAACTTCACCAAACCGGTTTCTCGCACATTTTCGGGGCAGGAGCGATAAACAAGATCGTCAGCTTTCTCAGCAGTATTATCCTTATAAGAATTTTATCAAAGAGTGAGTATGGTGTTTTTGCCTATGCCTATAATATTCTCTCATTCTTTTTACTCTTCAGCGGGTTCGGGATGGTTTCCGGGATCTTTCAGTTAGCCAGTGAAAATTACCGCATCAAAGAAAAAGCGCAGAGCTTTTTTCGTTATGGAACCCGGATAGCGGTCAGATTCAATCTCCTCCTGGCTGCAGGCATTTTCGCTTCAACCTACATACTGCAGCTGCCCATTGAACATGCTGATATCCTGATTCGGTATATGAGCCTGCTGCCGCTGTTCACGGTGCTCTACGAACTCATACAGATTTATCTCAGGTTTGAACGGAGGAACCGACCGTTTTCCTACCTGACCAGCACAAATACCCTGCTCATTCTTCTTTTTTCGGCGGCCGGTGCCCTGCTGTGGGGAACAGCAGGAATTATCTTTTTCAGATATGGTGCCTATTTGCTGACAATTCTTGCTGGTATTGTGCTGTTAAAGGTACCGGTACGGATTAAAAAAGAAGTTCTCTCCGGGCTGTCTAGAACCGAAAAAGCGGATTTATGGAAAATATCCAGCATTTCCATGCTGAATATAGCAACAGGACGACTGCTCTATCTGCTGGATGTATTTTTTGTCGGGCTGATTCTTCTCGATGAACAGATCCTGGCCTCGTATAAAGTTGCAACCCTCATTCCCAATGCCCTGCTGTTTATTCCCGGGGCTCTCATGATGTATGTCTATCCCTACTTTGCCGAACATTATGGTGACTATGCATGGGTTCGGAAAAAGTATCTAGCCATACTGGGGTTTTTCGGACTGTTTAACACGGCAATGGTGCTTTTTCTCTTCACTCTGGCGCCTTGGATAATAAAACTGGTTTTCGGGGCGGCGTATATGGATGCAGTATTACCGTTCAGAATCCTGATTGTCGGGTACCTTCTATCAGCTACGGTAAGAAAGACTACCGGGAATCTGCTGGTAACCCAGAGAAAGCTTAAATTCAATCTTTTTTCCGGTATATTTGAAGGTCTGATCAATATTGGCGGCAACATCATTCTGATTCCCCGGTTCGGTTCCGTGGGGGCCGCCTATTCTACGCTTGGAGTAACAGTGCTCTCCTCAATGGTAAGTTTCGCCTATTTCATGCACGTAACTCGCAGCTCGAAGACGGAAGTGATGAAAAACCATGAAGGATAATCTCAATATACTCATAATCAGCTACTATTTTGCTCCGGAAAACAAAATAGCTTCGGTTCGGATGACCAAAATAGCCAAGTACCTCAAGAAGGCCAGCCCGGAAGCTCATATACGCGTGGTAACCCGGAGCAAGGAGTCCATGAAAGAGGATGCCCTTCTTGCTGGAGATGCTGCTTACTGCGACGAAATTCTGCGTTTTCCAAACGGCGGAGCAGGGATAAGAGTCTCCATGCAACTTTTGATGAGTATCGCGACAATATACAAATCACTGAGAAGCATTGGCAGGCACAAGCATACAGAAAAAAAGCGGGACAATTCTGAAAAGAACCCAGAGGCTGTACGGCCGGAGAAAAATGGAAAATTCTTTACCTTCTACTATACATTGCTCGATATTCTGCAGAGTATCGGGTTTTCCGGGCAAGTACAGCGTTCGCTGCCGCGCATGAAGGACGGAGGCGTCGATGTTGTCATATCATCTTTTGGCCCCTATGCGAATCATTGGATTGCCAGAAAAGTAAAAGCTGATAATCCGAAAGCCTTCTGGATAGCAGATTTCCGGGATGCCGTGGTGACTCCCCCCGTAGATCATGTTCCCTTTAAGAGATTTTTGCATAGATATATCGCCCGAAGCTGCAATCTTGCCGACATCATTACCTGTGTTTCTGCAGGCTGGCCCCTCCAAGAGTCTTAATCTGCCTCCGGGTTCAGAACGAGGTTACCAACGGGTTTGATCCTGATGAGAAGCCCGTAAAGCCCGAAGTTCCGGCAGATAATAATATGCTTACCATAGCGTATACCGGAAGTCTTTATCGCGGTAAAAGTGATGCGGCCCCACTTTGCGCCCTGAATGAGCTGGCATCCAATGGACAGATTGACAAGGAATATGTCAGGTTTGCATATGGTAGATCTTCAGCAATTTTCCAGCAGGAGGCGGAAAGGTATACTATGCGGACTGCCATTATTGACCATGGTCTTGTCAGCCGACCGGAAGCCCTCAAAATTCAAGCCCGATCGCATATCCTGTTTCTGGCCTCCTGGAACAGTTCCGGACAGGAGGATTCTCACCGTAAATTGATGGAATACATGATGATGGGCAAGCCCCTCATAGCCGTAGTATCAGGAACAAGGCCCGAAGTGAAATGCGGACCATTATCGAGCGCTGCCATTTAGGGGTATGCTGTGAAGCAGCAGATACGACAAGCTATATTGCTTTAAAGGAGTTTATCCTTCAGCAGTATACCGAGTTCAGAAAGACGGGTTCTGTTATTTTCAACCCAAAGGATGAAGATTAAAAAATTCAGTGAGGGGAATGCCGCCGATGCTATGGCGGAGATCATAGGTAAACTAGTATTATAAGCAGAGCGCACCATAGGGAAAACTGAAATAAAGGTAGTTAAAGATGAAATTTGTAGATCTATCAGCCCAGTATCAGGCGTACAAGCAGGAAATTGACGAAGCCATGCAGCAGGTTGTCGATACAGCGGCATTTATAAACGGGCCCGATGTGAGGGCGCTCGAAGAAGAGCTGGCAGCCTACTGCGGCGCAGAGCATGCGGTTGCCTGCAGCTCCGGTACCGATGCCCTGCTGCTTCCCTTTGCAGCCATGGACCTCCAGCCGGAGGATGAAGTGATTGTCCCGGCCTTTACCTACATAGCCAGCGCCTCGATGATCTCGTTCTGGGGAGCCAGGCCGGTATTTGTCGATGTTGATGAGGTTACCTTCAACCTGGACCCGGAGGCCGTGAGAAAAGCCGTAAATCCCCGCACAAAAGGGATAGTTGCCGTATCATTATTCGGTCAGTGCCCGGATCTGGATGCCCTGCAGAAGATTGCCGATGAGCACCATCTATGGATCCTCGAGGACGGAGCGCAGTCCTTTGGGGCCCGGTACAACGGACAATACTCCTGCAGTATGACCAGGTTTGCAGCCACCTCCTTTTTTCCTGCAAAACCGCTCGGCTGCTATGGTGACGGCGGAGCAGTGTTTACCGATGATCCCGACATGGCGGCCAGGATGCGCATGTTTCTCAGCCATGGACAGGAAAAACGCTATCACCATGCCATGATCGGCATAAACGGCAGAATGGACACCCTGCAGGCGGCGATAGTCAGAGTGAAGCTCAAACACTTTGAAGAAGAGCTGACTTCAAGAAATGCGGCGGCCGAATACTATACCCGTGAGCTGACGGGCATAGTCGAAACTCCCCGGGTACGGGAAGGCGACCGTTCAACCTGGGCCCAGTATACCATCAAGTCTGCCCGGAGAGACCGCATAAGAACGTATTTGCAGGAACAGGGCGTACCCACTGCTGTTCACTACCCCCTGCCGCTGCACCATCAGAAAGCATTTGCCTACCTGCAGGATTCCGGCCCGTATCCAGTTGCCGAACGCCTCTCCCGTGAGGTTCTTTCCCTGCCGATGCACCCCTTTATTACCGATGATCAGCTTGCCGCCGTAGTGCAGGCTGTTAAGGAGTCCCTTGCATGAAAAATGAAGCAGAAGATTATTTTGTCCATGAGTCGAGCTATGTTGATGAGGGAGCTCAGATAGGGAAGGGGACCAGAATCTGGCACTTTTCCCATATCATGAGCGGTGCCGTCATTGGCGAAGAATGCTCGATAGGCCAGAATGTAAACATTGCCGGCGGAGCGGTAATTGGGAATCGGGTAAAAATTCAGAATAATGTTTCAGTGTACGATAGCGTTGTGCTCGAGGATGATGTATTCTGCGGCCCCTCCTGCGTCTTCACCAATGTAATCAATCCGCGGGCCTTTGTCGAACGGAAAGATGAGTACAAAACAACTCTGGTAAAAACAGGAGCGACAATCGGGGCAAATGCAACCATCGTCTGCGGAATAACACTGGGCAGATACTCGTTTGCGGGAGCCGGCGCGGTTGTCACAAAGGATGTTCCCGACTATGCCCTGGTTTACGGTAACCCGGCAAAAATCTGCGGATATGTCAACGAAAGCGGAGAAATTACAAAAAGGTGAGGCTCTTGCAAAAAGCAAGAGCGACGTTTTAGTTTTAACTGCCTGCATGACAGAATCATGCCAAATCAATCTATACCAAAGTGATTTCAAAATACTTCGTATTTCAGGAAATTACCTTGAACCTTGGAGAAAAGCTGATGAAACAACCGAAAGCTGCACAGCTGCTGGAAAAAATTCGGGACAATTCAATCGTTGTCGGAGTTCTGGGACTGGGATATGTCGGGCTTCCCTTAGCCGTAACGCTGCCAAAAGAGTTACAGTCCTCGGATTTAAAGAAAAGCCCTGCCAAGGCTGAAAGCTGTAAACCGGGGCGAAAACTATATTGCCGACGTATCGGATGAGGACCTGCAGTTGACACAGTTCAAACCACCGGCCTGCTCTCGGCTACCGCTGATTTTTTCCATCTGGGGAGGTTGATGCAGCCCTGATTTGCGTTCCCACCCCGCTGGACAAGTTTAAAAGCCGATATGAGCTATGTGCTGCCTGCGAGGACATGGCCGCCCATATGACAAGCGGCATATTCATATCCCTCGAGGAGCACCACCTATCCCACCACTACCGAGACTTCATTTTTTGCCGGTACTGCAGAAGAACAGGCTGAGGCTGGGGCGGAACTACAGCTCTGCTACTCACCCGAGCAGGTAGACCCGAGGCAACAAGACCTCTAAAACCCACAATACCCCGAAAGTTGTCGGTGCGTTAGGCGACGATGCGAGAGAACTGGCCTTGCTCTCTGCGGGCTGGCTATAGATACCCTCTGTCCGGTCAGTACCCCGAGGGTTGCTGGGGAAATGGTGAAAATCTGGAAAATACCTACCGGCTGGTAAATATTTCCCCTTATTAATGAACTGGCGCTGCTCGCCGGGAAAATGGACATCATATCTGGGAAGTGATAGGGCGGCAAGAAAGCAAACCTTTTTTGGTTCAGCCCTTTTACCCGGACCGAGGGATTGGCGGCCACTGCATACCCTTGGACCCATTCTATCTGGAACATATCGCCAAAAACGGTACAATTTTGATTTGACCATGATAAATACAGGGAAGAATCGATACCATCATGCCCCATCGGATGGTCATCAAAAAATCAGCTTTTCCCTCAACAAGCGAAAAAGCACGATCCAACGGCTCGAAAATTCTTTTCAGGAGTGGCCTGAGCCGGATATCAGTGACGAGCGTGAGTCCCCCGCCTTGAGAATAATGGATGAGATTGCGCATAAGGGGGCTGATGTATCCTACCACGATCCCTATATCCCAAGCGTGACGACCCACGAAGGCAGAGACTTTACCTCAGCGCCCCTGACGGCAGAGGTCCTGAAAAATGCTGATTGTGTTGTCATAACGACAAACCACAGCTGTTTTGATGCAGCCTGGATTACCGCCAATGCCCGGCTGGTAGTGGATCTGCGCAATGCCGTCAGCGAAGAATCCGGAAACGTCTTTAAACTGTAAGCTGTAAGCTTCAAGCTTCCAGCTTACAGCTTCCAGCACCGGAGGAGGAAACACCATGAAAAAAATAGCCCTGGTAGGCTGTGGGAGAATCAGTAAGCGCCACATAGAGGCCATTCAGGGGACCGATGGGGCTGAGGTTGCTGCAGTCTGCGACATAGACGAGAGAAAAGCCGCCGCTCTCTCCGAAGTGCTGCAGGTCCCCTATGTAACCGATTATACCAAGTTACGGGATGTCGATGCTGCCGCGGTGCTTACGCCTTCGGGAAATCATCCCCTGCATGCTGCAGAAATTGCCGAACATACCGATATACCCAATATTATCGTTGAAAAACCGATATCCCTGACCGTGCGTGAGGCATATGACCTTTTCATCAGAGCTGACCATGCGCAAAAGCGGCTGCTTCCCGTCTATCAGAACCGCTACAATCCTCTGGTAGTCTTTATGAAAAACCTTATCAGCTCAGGCAGGCTGGGGAATATCTATCAGTTTGTCTGCAACATCTTCTGGAGCAGGAACAGTCAGTATTTTGAAATTGACTGGCATGGTACGCAAGCCCTGGACGGCGGAGTGCTCTATACCCAGGCCAGTCATTATGTAGATATGGTCCACTACTTCTTTGGGGAAATCGCTGAAAGCAAGGGAATCGGAGGCTCTCTGCGAAACCTGGAGGTTCATGATTCGGTATCAGCTGCCTGTAAATTTACCAACGGTACTGTTGGAACCATAAATGCGACAGTGGGAACCTACCGACAGAACTACCTTACCGAGTTCACCCTGATTGCAGAAAAGGGTACCATACGCCTTTCCGGCACAAATCTGAATACTATTGACTTCTGGGATGTGGAAGGAATGGAACGTCCGGATCTGGATTTTACCCTGGACCATATTTACGGGAAAGGGCATAACAGGCTCTATGAATATTTTGCCGGGGAGCAATGGCATATGTTTCCGACCCGGGAAGATATCCTGTCCGGCATCCGGCTGATGGAGAGACTGAGCTACTGAGCAAACTCAACTGCTGAGCTGCTGAACCGCTCTGCCGCTGAACCGCTGAACCGCTGAACCGCTGAGCTTGGCTTGCGGGTCTTCAGGAAATGTTGTCGGAAAACCACTCCTGCAGGGATGTGATGCGGCGCTGAAAGGCACTGGGAAGGTGCACGGAGAACCCGAGAAAGGTTATTTTAGGCTTCTGGCCGGTTATATGGGCTTGAGAGTAGCAGAGTACCCCTTCTTCGATGATGGTGATTCCGAAGGCGATTCTGAGTGTCTGCTTAGGTACTGCCGGGATAAGGCCGTAAACTGCCAGATTCGTGAGATTATCTACCGTCAGATAGATATTATTCTTATAAATGGTATACGTATGCTCATAAAAATTTCCCGCGAAGCTGGTATCCCGCTGGAACACTATATCCTGCACTTTGGGGGAGAGCTCATCAAGAACCGGATCTTCCAGCCTGCTCCGGCTGCCCGCCTGCGCCACATGGTAGGATTTGGTAAACAGCGGATGGGGGGTATTTCCCCTGCGAAACGATATATAGGTAATTCCTTCCTGCGTGGAGACCGCCCGGAGGGTGTTAAGAATATGCAGCATTTTCTCTGTCTCTGAACTCTCCAGAAGATAATCAGGCAGCGGAACGAGGGATATTGCTTCAACCGTGAAGCTTTCAGTCTCCTTTGTCTGGGGATTGGACAGATCTGCTCCGGTATTGCTTTTTCCATCTCCCGTTGAAGGAGTCGGCATCCAGAGCGGTGCATATTTAATTGACCCCGCAATGGTGGTATCACTGGCAAGCAGCTCTCCCGCAAGTAATGCAGCCTCATCGGCCTCGGAGATGTCGGGAAGGAGATCCTTCAGTGTCTGGGAAGCGAAAAGGGGAAAAACGGAAATTACCGTGGTTATCAGCAGGGCGGTAAGTATCTTTTTTTTCATCTGAAGCAGTACCTCGTTAGTCGATCAGACAATCAGATGTCTGTCGTTGCGCCTGATCCTTACTATGACCATTATCAATCATCAGTAGGCATTCTTGTTTATAAACCCTTTTACCAAAGTCAGTACGACAATTTTTACATCGAGCAGCAGACTCCAGTTCTGGATATAGTACAGATCAAATTCAATCCGTTTAGCCAGAGATGTGTTGCCCCGCCATCCATGTATCTGAGCCCACCCGCTCATGCCGGTCTTCACCTTGTGCCTGAGGCGGTATCCGGGAATTTCATAGCCGAACTCATGTGCCAGTTCCGGGCGTTCCGGACGCGGTCTACCAGGCTCATGGTGCCTGCCGGTACATTGAACAGCTGCGGCAGTTCGTCAAGACTCGTGCGGCGAAGAAATTTGCCGACCTCTGGTGGTCCGTGGATCATTCTTGACTGTCCATCCTTGGTTCCTGACCGGAAGTATCAGCGCCGCTGCGCATCGTTCTGAATTTGTACATGGAGAATACCCGATCGTTTCTGGTTACCCGTTTTTGTACAAAAACACAGGACCGCGGGAGGTGGCTGTAACTAATAATGTAATAACCAGCATGATCGGGGAAAGGAGATAATTCCAAGCAGAGAAAAAAGCTACATCGACAGACGCTTCGCCATACGATCGTAAATAGAAAGATTTGTGTTGTTTATCTGCATGACATGCTGACCGTTGAGCGTCGATCACGGGAAACGATGGTGGAAAAACTGAAAATTAGGATTACCATCAGCATCGACATATGGTCATAGCAAGCGGATATAGGTCTGTGTAATATCGTTGTACTTTTCCGGCAGGTGATACTACGATATCGGGTTTCAGTTGTTCTATCGTTTCTTCAGGTTTCCTGATACTGCTGCAGGCCCGCTATCTGCTGCTCCGGTGTTTACATAGCAGACTGACCGATCAGGCGTATTCGCTGCGGGTTTTATAGGTATCAATATACTTCTCCATGGCAGGACCGAACCCTGCCAGCAGGGTATTTTTAACGTTCCAGCCCTTTGCCCTGAGACGGTAGAAGGTTTTGACAAGATCCGTTCCAGTATGAGAAATATGATTGATGTTATCAGAAAAATGAAATGGTGGGAGGCGGCTTACTCATGACGGGAAGAAAAAGTAGAGAATTATAACCAGTCCCAGTACCGCCTGACAGGAGGCCAGGATTACCGAAGTTATTTCATCTATCCAGGTAAAGCGGCGCATGCTGCTGTACAGTTTATTGCTGTTCAGGAAAAAGAGAAACAATGACAACGATAATACCGAGGCGGGCGAAAAATCCAGAGGCTTGCCGATGCCCCAGGGATAATGTAAAAACGGAGAAAATAGGCGAGAAACCAGGAGGCAGCTATTGCTGATAAGTCAGCGGAGACTCGTAAAATAAAGCTTTTATTATCTTTCCATTGATCCACGTTTTACTACCTGCATAGTCTTAATTACCCGTATTATAGCGCAGTTCCAACAATGCAGACAACTCCTTTACGAGAACCTGTTCAAATTTCAAAAATGCGAAGCATTTTGAAATTGGCTCAGGTTAATAGAACATATTCAGGGAGAGCAGCAGCTCAAACTCAATTTCATCAAAATCGAGATCTCCACGAATAAACGACGCAGCATCCTGCAGGTCGATACCGAAGGAGGTTGTAAAGGGGTAACTCCTGAATCGGTCGAATATCAGGTAAAATTCAAGCCCGCCGGTATACCTGACCCAGTCAAAACCGGAGTTATCTCCAACTGGAGTGGTATCAAACAGGGAAAAGTCGAAGAATGGGGATATGAGAAACTCACCGTCCGGGCTTTTCCCGAACATGTAGATGGTAAATTCAAACAGCTTGAACGTGAAATTGGTATTTATCGATATACCTGAGTAGCCGGATTTGTTCGGCAGATGCCGGTCAAGGATACCCCGCATATATTCGCCCGGCACCACGGGAAAATACTGCGGTGCGCCGGTTGTGAGAAAGCCTATTCCGCGGAATCCAAAATTGAGCCAGTCGCCTATCATGGTGAAAAAAGTACTCTGCAAAACAGAATGGGTCGAGAAGTCATAAACGAGGCCGATAATTCCCTTGTTGATCGGCATCAGGGTGGAGAGTGATAGTGAGGTCGAATCTCCCTCCCGGAAGTTTTCCTTCCAGTTAATCCTGCCGTGGCGGAATACATGGGTTGTAGAGATATTTGAAATGTCAAAGAGGCCGTCTGAATGGTCGGTAAGCAGATTTCCGCCCAACCGGTAGGATATCTTCTCGGGCAGGGCAAAGGAGATTGCCGCTCCGGTGTTGAACTGCTGGGCGGTAACATCCCGGATCTCTGTATCATAGGCGAAGATATGCTCAATATAGGTATACAGGTTCTTATCCCAAGCCTGCAGGGTGTTGGAACTGAGCCTGGAGGTAAACGTAAGTTCTGGTTTTTCCCAGCTGATGCCTTCTTTTTGCAAGTTAGTATTGAAGTAGATATCGAGCTTTTCATCCAGCAGCGGTATGCCCTTCCAGGTAAAGCCGGCATTAAGATATGGATCGCCCCATGTGCTGATGTCGCCAGCAGAGTACTGCTTTATGGTAATATTCGAGAATACCCCTATATTTTGATCGAGAAAAGAGATGTCGTTCCAGGAAATTGATCCGGTGAATATTCCGTCCTGCAGGTTTCCCTCAATGGTGTTGATATCAAGCCGCATGTTCAGGTTTATGCGCTGATTGAAAATCGGCAGTTTGGAGAGATCCAGAATTGACAGGATAGCAAAGCTGTCCACGGCAGTAACATTCAGCTGCCGTATGCTGGTATCGAGGGTGAAGTCAGAAAGCAGGCCGAAGAGGTTTTTATCAAAGAGCTTGAGACCAAGCTTGGCACCGTAGTTTGAATCGTACTTCCCAAAAGGGATGGGAAGAAACGTGTTGCCGTCAGTTATATCATAGATAACTCTGTAAATATGCTGTTTTTCGGTACTTTCAATGAGTTCAAGGGTGCAATCAACGCTTTCAAAAATACGCTTGTTAAAAAGAAACTGCTTGCGCTCCTCAGCGCGTGCCCGGAGACTCTCCTCAGAGGAAAACTGCTCTTTGAAGGGAGTAATATTCAGCTCGTTGAGAAGCAGCCATTTGCTCGACTTTCCCTCGATGTGCAAGGTTACATCCCCGATGACGTAGGGGATATCAGAGGCTGAAAGCGTTCCGGCTGCAGTGCCGGCCATGCAAAATATGAGAATCAGGAAACCGGCAATTTTCAGCCGGGAATAGGTATAGATTGATGTCACTCAGTATCCTTTGCTGACGAATGTAAAGAATTATTCAAACACAGTTTACACGATAAATCAATCCCCGCACAGTACCGTCAGGTTACATAACAGAACGAATGTATGGTTCAGGCAGGCTTAACGTATGCGTCGAAAAACAAAACCGAAAAACAAAACCGCATGAAACTACCAAACACCAAAGAATTTTCCTAACCCCTGCAGCTCCCCGGCGCGTATAGTAAAACCGGATCATCGAAATCCTCGATGCTCACTATGCAAAAACCCCCAAAAAGGAGCGAATACCATGAAATACAAGGAACTGGTTATCAGCAAACCGGAAGATCTGATATTCGGGCAGGCACCGTTTCCCGTAACGACCCCCCGCGGCCTGGTTATCGGCGGAGGAAAAGTCTACCCGGAGCTCAACTTCACCCTGCCGCAAATGGCCGTAAATAAGGAAACGCGCAAAGAGGTTGAGGCCCACTACCGCCAGATTATCACAGGCGCTCTCGAAAGGGCCGAGGAGCTGCATCAGGAAGGGGTGGTATTCGAGTTTGAAACCCTGATGGAGATGACCCTCGAACCGGAACTGGGAACCGACCTGGTCCGGATCATGAACGATCTCTGTGAAGAGGCTTATCAGAAGCGGGGAATCAAGAGTGAAATCCGTCTGACCCCGAACGATATCAGAGATTACGAGAGGCCTGTCCGCCAGAGAACCGGACGCTACCTGGAACCAATGCTGCAGCTCTTTGAGGAAGGCGCGCAGGCCGGCGGCAATCTGCTTTCGATCGAGAGCACGGGAGGCAAAGAGGTTTGCGACGAAGCCCTGATGAACTGCAATATCAAGGAGGTGATCTTCTCGATGGCCGTCCTCGGCGTCCGCGACATGCAGTTTCTCTGGGAAAAAATAACCGCCATTGCCGGATCCACCGGTACCATACCCGGAGGCGACACGGCCTGCGGCTTCGGAAATACGGCCATGGTTCTGGCTGAAAAAAAGTATATCCCCAAGGTGTTTGCCGCCATCGTG
>JAGYPA010000075.1 GCA_018399255.1 Spirochaetales bacterium
TAGGTAATACGCGGTGGGTCCGCATCCGGCATGGATGATTTTGCGCTTCAAATACTCCCCTACACAGATGATTTACCGATTGTAGAAGAGGAGATCGGTGATACCTGGATTCATGGTGTAGGAACCGATCCGCTGAAGGTTTCCCGCTACAGAGCACTCTGCCGTTTTATCGCTGCTGAAGAGCACTCTGTTCTCTGCAACGAGAAGAGTGCACAGCTAAAGGAGATGAAGCAGAAACTGCTGCTTATTCCGGAGCATACCTGGGGAATGGATCTGAAACGTTATCTGCCCGACTACCTCAATTACCGCAAGGAGGATTTCCTAAAGGCAAAACTGGATGATATTATTCCGAGATCTGTACAGGAGGAGGGCCAAAGGAACTATCTCCCCCAAAAAGAGACCGACGACAATCATGTTCAATTATCCGGAATCCGCTCCTACCGTGAATTTGAATCTTCATGGAAGGAACAGCGGGACTATTTAGAAAAAAGTCTTGTCTGTCTGAACGGATCTAACCTTCGCTTGAAGGCGGAGGCCGCGCTAAGGGAAGTTGAGCCTCGTTGGATTTCATCAAGTGACTCAGGTAGTGATGGATTTAGAGAAATTGATCTGAAGAGTCCGGTCTCCTTCGGAAGGTGGGTCGGCCATTTCTCAATGCAAACCGGTGCCCTTATCTCCCTTTTTCATCGTGATTTAGCTATAGATATCTGCCGGCAGGGGGGATCACTTGGACTCTACCGTTATGAGATCTATTCCGACAAAGAGTATCAACAGTTCTATGAAAAATATATTCTCAAAGAAGGAGACCATCACAACTGGTCCCTGCCTGATTATACAAAACCTGGTCTAAGCCGACTGACGGACCTGATTCACTATATCTACCATCCTGTAGAACCGATAGGATTTTATTTCGAACGTGAAGATGAGCTGGAACTGCGAATCTATACCCGAATGCCCCGGGAGGCCTGGGGAAATTTTGGCTCTCCCCGTGAACTTCTCACCCGTTATCAACTTCGTAAAGACAATGACGCCGTCACAGTCACCTTGCACTGGCAGGGCAAGGATGCCAACCGAATACCCGAGTCTTCATGGATTGAATTTGATCCCGCAGTAGACGATAGCTGCGACTGTTATCTCGACAAAATGGGTCTTTCACTCTCGTCGCAGCGAGTAACCAAAAACGGAAATAGATCTATGCATGCCGTTGACAGCGGAGTACGTATCACTTCAGAAAATTTCCAGATAGAGCTGCTCACAAGGGATGTGCCCTTGGTGAGTGTTGGTCAACCCAGAATACTTGATTTTGACCAGCGCAGCCCCTTGTGCAGTGAGGGAATCTATTTCAATCTACACAACAACCTGTGGGGTACCAATTTCCCAATGTGGTATGATGACAACGGTATGTTCGAGTTCACCATCAAGGTGAGGAGCAACTCATGAACCAGAAGGCTCGGCAGCAGAGAACCTTTTTTTCACATTTTATCTTAGAACGTATACACCGACATGTTGAGACCGTATACAACAGGATATGGCGTGACAAAGAAACGCTGAGGATCTCTGTTTCCCCCTCCTGCCGTTTGCAGAGCAGCTTCTCCGAAGCGAAGAGACTTCACTATCATTCTCTTGAGCCCGGTGACATCTTTGCCCAGACGGGCTGGAACACCGTCTGGTTCACCCTGAACCCTCCAAAGGGAGCGAGTCATATACTCTGGGAGGTGAACGGAGAGTCGACAATCTTCTTTGCCGGTGAGCCATGGTGTGGTCTGGATACGGCCCACAGATGGGCCCGAATTCCTGATGGGGCGAATGAGCTCTACATCCGCTGCAGCACTTACGAAACAGGGCTCTGGATGCGTCAGGGAGAAGCGCAAGTTCCCCCTCCGGTTGAGGGCGGTATCCGCTTTTTTGGAGCCTACTCCGCCGTGAGAAACCACGAACACTGGAAGATATACAACGACCTTCTTCTGATAGATGAGTATCTACGGTACGAACTTGAACGGCTGAAATTACTTTCACCGGATGTTGGAAAGCACAAACCCCTGGACGTCCTGCCTTCACGGCTTCGAAAGCTCCTCCACAATGCTGATCTGGCGCTTGATACCTATGACGAAGAGGATTTTGAATCCTGTTCCGAACAGCTGAGCGACCTGTTAGAGCATCACGTTTCCCTGAACGGCTCACTCTCGCTGATAGGGAACTCCCACCTCGACCTTGTCTGGTTATGGCCCGAAGGTGCTACTCGAGAGAAAAATATTCATACCTGCAGCACCATCCTCCGTCTTATGGAGGACTACCCCGAATTGACCTTTACCATGAGCCAACCCTGGCTTCTGGATGCCTTGAAAGAGGACGCCCCTCCGATCTATCGCCAGGTAAGGAAACGTATCATTGAAGAAAGATGGGAGCTCACAGGTGGAATGTATGTCGAACCGGATACTCTCCTTCCCTGTGGCGAAGCTCTGGTCAGAGCCAGTCTCCTGGGTCAGGAAGTCTTTCAGCGGGAGACCGGTTCTCTGTGCAGCACACTCTGGCTTCCGGATGTCTTTGGGTACAGCCAGTCCTTGCCGCAGATTGCCTCTGCAGCGGGAATCGATTCGTTCTACACTACAAAACTGTTGTGGTCCTCGATGACCACATTTCCCTATTCAAGCTTCGTGTGGCAGGGCCTGGACGGGTCTGAACTGCTGTGTCACGTCTCTCAGGTTGGTTATGAGTCTCGAGCCGGCGTGGAAGAACTCATCCGCAGCTCCGAGGCAAATAAGCAGGCAGCTCTTTTCGATGACGCCGTTCTCGCGGTCGGTTTCGGTGATGGCGGGGGCGGTGTTACCGAAGAGCAGTGTGAACGGGTCAGAAGAATCAGGGGGTTTTCAGACCTGCCGTCGGCCTCCTGGCAAAGGGTGGATGATTTTTTCCGGCGTCTCTCGGATGTACGGGACCAACTTCCGCGCTACCGGGGAGAACTTTATCTCGAATACCACCGGGGTACCTTCACCACAAACCACGCGATGAAGAGAGCCTACCGCAAAGCGGAAAAAGCGCTTCAGACAACTGAAGCTGCAGCGGTCTGCACAGAGAAACGCCCTGAGCTGTCCGGTCTGTGGAAGAAACTTGTTTTCGCCGAGTTTCATGACGCACTGCCCGGCAGCTCTATTGCAATGGTCTATGAAGAGTTAATACCGCAGTTGCAGGAACTTAGTCGACAGGCAGATGAGATCTCCCGTAGTCTTCTGTCTTCCGACAGCCGGACTACGGCCTTTTTCAATCCCTCCGGCATCGCCGGCAGCTGGCTGGTGCTGATAGACAAGGAGGAGGTGGATTCGGCTTCATCAGTATCCCGGGATAAGGGCATGACCGTACCCTTCCAGAGACTCCGCGACGGTCAAGTCGCCGCTCTGGTTACTATGCAGGGATTGTCGACGTGCCGCGCCGTATTTGTACCGATGCCTGAAAAGAATCTTGGAGTTCAAACTGGAGTGATAAGCAGCGAACGGAGCAAAGTACACTTTTCCCCCGACGGATTTCTGTCCCGACTTATCATAGACGGAGAAAGACTCCAGCTTACCGCTCCATGCCGGTTCAAACTCTATCCGGATCATCCGGCAAACTATGATGCATGGGAAATCGACCGTTCCGTGAAAAACATCGGTGCGCTTGCCTTCGAGTCGATGAAGCTGCACCTTATTGACGATGGACCTCTTGTCACCCGGCTGCAAACGGAGGGTTTTTTCGGTCGGCACAGCAGTTTGCAGGTCACTTACAGCGTGGTGAAGGACCAACCGTACCTGTTCGTTTCGGTAAGGATCGACTGGCAGGAAGAGCACACCCTTCTTACCTATGAGCTGCCTACCGGGTATACCGGGTTGACATCCCGCTTTGGAACCCCCTTCGGAAGTATCGATCGCCTTTGCTCCAGCGGACCTGTCCAAAATGAGGTTATGTGGGAGGTGCCCGCCAGTCGATGGCTGGCGGTTCTCGACGGAATGCACCGGGGACTTGCCGTTATTTCTGCAGATTCCTACGGCTGTTCGGTACACGACGGAATTATTGAACTCTCACTGCTTAGAAGTCCGTGTTCTGCCGACGAGAAGGGTATCAGGGAAGAAGAGCTGTTTGCCGATAAAGCCGTTCATACTTTCGAATTCGCAATTGGACCATATTATGCGGAAACAAAACCGGACCATCTCTCAACCCCCCAGGCGGCGGATACCCTTTTTCTCCCGCCGGTGTACACTTCCGCCGAGCAAATACCTCCTCGATTTACAGTAAAAGAGGCCGGAACACTCACCGTCAGCTGGATTAAACCGGCCGACACAAGGAAGGGCTACATAATCCGACTGCATGAAACCGCCGGCACAGCCGGTAAAACAGTCATCAAGCTGAACGACGAGTCTTCAGTGAAAGTTTTGCTTGTTGACCTACTTGAGCGTCAGCAGCACTCTCTGGAGGTCCTGGACAACTGCATACACCTCCATTATTCGCCGTATGAGCTTTTATCCGTACTTGTCACACCCCCATAGATTTCCCATGCTATTTCACAAGTGTATGCGGACTTAGACTGCAATCTCATCAATATGCTCTTGTCTTACTCCTACCGGTGAGGTAGATTATATAGGGAACAGGCAGATCTAATAATCGAGGATGGCTGTGACTTGCTTATGAGATAATTTCAGGAGTTTTTCATGGAAATAACATTTCTCGGTACTGGTGCGGCTACAGCGCTTCCCCTGCCGTTCTGTAATTGTCCTTTGTGTTGCAAAGCACGAACCTCAGGAGGGAAGGATATCAGAAAACGGTCCTCCATGGCGGTAAATGACGATCTCCTTGTGGATCTTGGTCCTGATACCGCATCCGCTGCGTACTTATACGGCTTCCCCCTGGAACAGGTACAATACTGCCTGCAAACCCATTCTCATTCTGATCACTTCGATCCCGCTCATTTGATTACCCGCCTGCCTGAATATGCATCTGCAGGTGTGGTGCCGATGAAGGTCTGCGGATCATCATTGACACTGAAGCATATGTCGGAAGGAGTCTTCAGGGAGGACGAGGGAACGGATATGCTAAGCCCTGAAGGGATGCAAAAACTCAGCATTCAGATACATCAAGCATTCCCTTACTCCACGTTCAGTGCCGGCAGATACCGGATTACTACGCTACCCTGCGGTCATGATCCGGGAGACGGCTCCATGGTTTACTGTATTCAGGACGGCAACAGTACCCTTCTTTATGCCACAGACACGACATCGTTCAGTCAGGAAATCTGGGACTTTCTCATATCATATGAGTTTCATTTCACGGCAGTGGTGATGGATCACACCTATGGATCGGGCATCAATGGAGAAGGGCATCTGAACCAGGATCAGTTCATAGAGCAACTGAGGATCATGCGCAAAAATGGGATTGCAGGTGAACAGACGCTGGTGTTTGCTACTCATATATCACACGAGGGGAATTCTACTCACAGCGATATGGAACGGGAACATGCAGCACACGGCTACGCCCCGGCATATGATGGGCTGAGTATACGAATATAGAAGCAGGAGGATATTATGAAATATGTTTTTGTTTGTTTTCTGACTGCTTTCTTGACCCTGGGATCATTTTTATTATTCGGTCAGGGAGCAAGTGAACCTTATTTCCCGGCTACACATTCTCACAATGATTACTATCAGGACAGACCACTGTTCGACGCCCTGGAAAGTGGTATGACCAGTATCGAGCCTGATGTCTATTATGTTGAGTATACCATAATTGATGATAAAGGGAATCAAAGAGTCTATAAAGATCTTCTTGTAGCCCATAATTGGGAGGAAATAACAGGAGCACCCGGATGGAGCAGTCCAAAGGGAACGTTACAAAATCTGTACCTTGATCCCCTTTATGAAATTTATAAAGAAAAAGACGGCATGATCTTTAACTCTCCTGATCAGAAATTATTGCTTCACGTGGATTTCAAGACTGATTGTGATAAAACATGGAATGTTCTTCAAAGTCAGCTTGCAAATTATCCCGGACTTTTTACAACCTTTCACAAAGATTCTGCAGAAGTGATTGACGGACCGGTCATCGTCTTCACCAGCCACGAACCAAAAGAAATTCCTGATGAATGGTCAGTGTTCTACAGCACTGTCGACGGCAGGTTCGGTAATATTTTTGACCCGAACGTATGGGAATCAGAAGAATATCAAAGCAGGAAACATCGTACTGTTATTGTGAGTAGTAATATCCTTGCTTACAATGATATTACCAAATTTTTTCATTATCTGGTACCAAAGCAGGATATAGTAGAAAAGTATGCAGAAGACTATCCGGGATTAACGCAAGGCAATTTTTATACTGCTCTTAGACAGACCATTGACGGGAAAACCTGGAAATTAGCAGTTCAACTTGTTGAAGATGGTATGATGAAAGTATCTGACTATCTGGTAGAACAAATGAAAGAGGCAGACCGAATAGGCCGAGAATATGGAACCTTGATGCGTTTCTGGGCCCCGCCGGATGCAGAATGGTTCTGGGATATTCAAAGGGATCTGGATCATGTAGTCATCTTAACCGATTATCCCCATGAATTGATGAAGTATTTAATGAGCGATTAACTGAAGGATCGTTCGGTAATTCCGGGATGTTTCCCTGGTGCTGTCATACCTTCGGATGTCTCTCTTCTATTCAAATTCCTCAACGAAAAAAACTTTAGCGCTTAGTATAACAGAAGACTTGATAGGCATTTTTCGCCTAACAGACAAATTTATCAACAGAGGAATATATTACTTGTCTAATCTGGTATGCATTATAGACAGTTTTAACAAATTAAAAGCATTATTTTAATTTCTTGCTAACCGAGTGCGCTCATGATAGCGTATTATCCATCCTATTATGTTCAAGGACTGAATGTCAGGATAAGGAGCCAAGATTTTGTCTACTGAAAAATGTGTCCGACCATTCATTGTTGCACACGGTGATAACAGAAATACACAATTAAGTATGTTGGAATCTATAGTCAGGAATATTGAATCCGGAGCAGATGCTGCTGAGATAGACCTGCACGCGACAAAAGACGGAAAGATCATAATACAGCACGATGACGACCTTAAACTTAATGACGGCAGCTTAATAAAGATTAGTTCATGTACCCTGGAGGAACTGCAGGATGCGGTACTCAAAGGCCTGCTGGATCCGTCTCTGTGTGATGCTAACCCCGGGACGGTCCATGATATTTTAGACTATATCAAGAGTGCCGGCAAACTGGTCAATGCGGACTTGAAGGCTGATGCATCAATCGACCCGTTTCTGGACATTGTCCGCGATCATGCCATGGAATCATCAATCATTATTTCCGGATGTGAGGATGAGCGGGCTCGGATGGTGACAGATCGAAAACCTGCAGTTCAGGTATTACTTAATGAAGATGTTTACAGACAGGGACTTCTTCCTCCCTATCCGGAGAAGCGTTTACCCGATCTATTCTACAGGATTCGAACGCTGGGCTGCGGAGCGGTGAATATTCAATACCTGTACTGCAATGAAGCTTTTGTGGAATATTTTAGAAAACGTTATATAGCTATAGCTGTATGGACTGTAGACCAAGAAGAGCATATGCAATCTTGTATACAGTTGGGTGTTAACTCCATCACTACAAATAGAGTAGAACCCCTTGTAAGAATGATTCGGAAATCGTGTATTCCGATCAGAATAAAGGATTGACTTTATAAAGTCATACCCTTAACAATTATTAGGAGGAATGATTATGGTTAAAAGGATTGGTGTTACTTTACTCGTATTGGCATTATTCCTGATCTCTTCGGTTCCTGTATTCTCCGGAGGCGAGAAGGAAGTTGACACCTCAGTTCCAGATGAGGTGGAAGTAAATCTTTGGTCCGGGAACGCCCCTCCGGACGGTTTGGACCGCTATCGAGCGCTGAACCTGGTTGATGCAGCTGAATCAGTAATGGAACAGCGTGCCGCAGCAGGGGAGGAGATTACGATCAACGTGAACCCGGTGAGTGACCCTGCAGGCTGGACGGATTTCAAGCGAAGGTTCAACCTTGCGGCTGAAGCTGGTGAAGCGCCGGACATCGTGGCTTGTGGCCATACTGATGTTGCTCTCTGGGGCAATCTCGGGTACATTGTACCAATAGCTGATTCAAAAGAAGAAGTAAAAGCTATGTATCCTCAGTTTGACGATGTTGTTGACGGACTTTGGGATGCAGTAACCTGGCGTGATCAGATCTGGGCAGTCCCTCAGGATACCGAGGCTCGTCCCATGTACTACAACAAAGAACTGCTTAGCGAAGCGGGATGGAGCGATGCGGAAATTGAGGAGCTTCCTGATCGTATAAAGAATGGTGATTTCACCCTTGATGACCTCATTGAAACTGCACAGGATGCAATCGAAAAAGGTGTTGTGGAACCTGGCTACGGCTACTGGCACCGTCCCTCTTCAGGTGGAGACTTCATTCAGTACTACAAAGCTTACGGCGGTGAGATCTATGATCCTGTTGAAGACAAACTGGTCATCGTAGAAGAGGCGCTTTTTAATTTCTTTGACTTTCATCGGCGTATCGTTACGGCTGGAATTACCCCGAAAAACTTCATCGGTACCTCATGGGATATCTGGCACGATACAGTGATTAACGGCGGAGTGCTGTTCTTCAATGCCGGTACCTGGAGCTGGGGCGGATGGTCCACCAACCAGGCAGAAGGAGGAGAAGCTGAAATGTTTGAACGGTTTGGTTATGCCCTGCAGCCTTCCGGAATCCCCGGAAACCCCGGACATACGCTCTCACATCCAATCGTATACTTTGTGACCAGTCCGAAAGCTTCAGACAACAACTATCAGGATTTGTGGATTGAACTTGTTGCAAATATGACTGAAACCGACTTGAACACTCGCCATGCGCTGCTCAGCGCACACCTCGCGATCCTTGAATCACAGCTCGATGACCCGGATTACAAGTCCGCTGAATTTCTCTCAGATGTCAGCTACATGAGCAACTACAACTACTATGCTCCCCAGCATCCTCAGTACGGCCAGTGGTTTGATGCTCTTTTCCAGGGAATGGTATCTGTTCAGCAGGGAGAGGTTTCTGCGGAAGATGGTACCCAGGAGACAATCAATCGTCTGAAGATGGAGATCGGCGATCAGTTGATCGTACGATAAAATTTACACTGAAGGGTACTGAGCTTATACGTATTTGTGTCAACCGGGCCGGGAAAAACTCGGTTCGGTTGACAATATTTTCCATTCAGAGGAGTTGCTATGAGAAAGGCTAAGAAAAATAATGTTGTTTCTACTCAAGAGACACTCTCTCTGACGCGCATTAGACCAAAAATCACCTGGTTCTGGTTTCTGCTTCCGTCAAGTATTATCATGGTTGTATTTTTCTTTATCCCGGTGATCCTGACGCTTCTTATATCGGGTACCAATATGAGTACAACCACAGGATTAACGGGATACCAATGGGTTGGTTTCGCGAATTACAAAAATCTATTAAACTACCCGGATACTTTCAGAAAACTGTGGCTTACCATCAGATATGTCTTCTTAACGTTGGTCCTGTTCAACATCGGACTTGCACTCTTAATCTCCCTGATAACTACCCATATACCAAAAAAGGCAGGAGCTTTTTTTCGAGCTATCTGGCTGCTGCCTCGTATTACGCCCGTGGTCATCTATACATTTATGTGGCAGATACTGGCAGCTGCGCCTCCACATGGTATAATCAACACGCTTATTTTTGAGCCCCTCGGCTTATCCACTACAAATCTTATTCCGCAGTATCCGTTTTTCTTCATAGTTGTGGTCAATGGGTTTATCGGTACCTCCTTCGGAATGATCATTTTCACTTCAGCCATTGAATCAATAAGAAAGGACATTATGGTATCTTCTCTGGTAGACGGAGCATCAACGTTGCAGCGCATCAGATATATCATACTTCCCCAGCTGAGGTGGCCTTTATTGTTTGCAACGACATACCAGACCCTCTCATTGCTTACGTCCTATGAACAGATTCTCGTTTTAACCGGAGGAAATTTCGGAACAGAAGTATGGGCATTGTGGGCGTTTAATCTGGCACTCAATAATTACTACGGTAATTTTCAATATGGTATCGGATCAACCATCGCAACCATGCTGGTATTGATCGGACTCATCCTGTCCACCGTATATATGCGGTTTTTCAAGTTCGATGAACTCGTTCAGGAACCAAAGATCGATGTACTATAAAAACGGAGCACACTGATGAAAATTAAAGATTATTCTATTAAATCATTGCCCTACATCTTTCTGATTATCATATCCTCTCCGATTTTCATCGGGTACCTTTGGGTATTCCTTAGAACCTTCACCCGAAGTATGTACGGTATGCGCCCCACCGGCGGATTTACGCTTAACAACTGGGCTCTGATACTGAAAGACCCTATCCTTTGGAACCTTGTAGGAAATACTTTCATACTGGCACTTGGCCTGACTATCGGAATACTCCTGATTTCTTCGGCTGCAGCCTACCCCCTGTCACGCATGGCATTTAGAGGGAGAAAGATTTATCTTTCCCTTTCTCTGATTCTTCATGCCTTTCCAAGCGTTACGCTCCTTATTGCTATCTTCTTCGTTCTGAGATGGATCTCTGCTATTCCAATATTTGGTCGCGGTCTGCCACTGATAGGCGGATTCGGATACAATACCCTTGGCGGTGTTCTCCTGGTAAGTATTGCTTTTATGCTTCCTTTAGGCATCTGGCTTATGAAAGGTTTTTTTGACAATATCTCCTGGGATATTGAACGTGCAGCACTTATCGACGGCTGCTCACGTTTCAGGACCTGGAGGCAAATACTTCTTCCCCAGATACGACCCGGACTTGCAGCCCTTGGAATCTTTGCTTTCATGCATGGATGGAGCTCATTCATCATACCCTATACATTCATGGTCGATGCGAGAACAGCGGTAATGTCGACCTATTTAAACCTTCTGACTAGTGGTGACCGACCGATTGATTACGGGGTAGCCTCGGCTGTAGCACTGTTTCAGCTGCTGCCTATCCTGTTCTTCTATCTTTTTACCCAGAAATATCTGCTAAAGATCTTCAGCGGAGGTATGAAGGGTGGTTCATGATAACATCAGAGTTACAGTGCGCAGAATCCATAACAAAGGACAGGTAATTTTACTATGAAAATGGAATTGGTTAATCTTAATAAGAGCTTTCAAGACGTTTCTGCGGTTAAGAATTTAAATTTGAAAGTAAACGACGGAGAACTGGTGGCATTTCTTGGACCATCCGGATGCGGCAAGACCACTACACTTCTTACCATTGCAGGTATCTACAAACCTACTTCCGGCGATATTTTTTTTGACGGAGAACGGGTGAACAGTCTTCAGCCTAAGGAGCGTGATATCGGTATGGTATTCCAGAGTTATGCCTTGTATCCCCACATGAACGCCTATCAGAATATAGTGTTCTCTCTGGTGCTGAAGAAGCGACCGAAAGAAGAAATGCAAAGAGAAGCAAAGCGTGTATCTGATATGCTTGGCATTGGACATCTGCTTGATAGAAAAGCTTCTCAGCTTTCAGGAGGACAGCAACAACGTGTAGCACTGGCTCGCGCATTGATCAAACAGCCGAAGCTGCTACTCTTCGATGAACCACTTTCTAATCTCGATGCACGGCTGCGGATGTCCATGCGTGAGGAGATTCGCAGGCTGCAAACAAATCTGGGGATAACCAGTGTATATGTAACACACGACCAGGTCGAAGCTATGACAATGGCAGACCGTGTTGCAGTTATGCACAACGGAGACCTTCTTGCGTATGTAACACCCGAAGAGCTTCATGAACGTCCCCGCACTCTCTTTATTGGTCAGTTTATAGGAAGTCCATCAATGAACATCCTGGACGCCCAGCTAAAAAGCATCGACGGCTCGCTTCATATTAAACTTACAGACGGTACGACTCTGCCGATACCAGGAGAACGAACGCCCAAGTCATGTAAGGATGGAGATATGGTCAAATTCGGAATCAGGCCGGAGGATGTTAAGCTGGATAGTAACGGTTCGGTCAGGGGCAAAGTTACTTTTATTGAGTCCCTCGGCCGCGAACATCTGATAGTAAGTAATATTGGGGAACAGCGCATGCAGCTTCTTACCGAACCTGGAAATAAAATAAGCCTCGATTCAAATATAAATATATCAGTGGATATGCGTAAGGCACAATTCTTCGATGCAGAAACTGGATTAACTCTCCTTTGGGAGTAGCTACGCAATAGATGTATTGTTATTTCGGAAAAGCTGTGTATTACACAATCTATTAAGCGGGTATAATGCGTCACATTTCGATCACGATCAATCAGACAATCAGGAGCTGTGTACTATGAAAACACTGCTGACAGCTGTAGTGCTTGGGGTTATTTTAGTGAGCATACCTGTGCTAACGCCGCTATTCCTCACGATACTGTCGATCTTTCGACTCGGCAGACCGGTATTTGACTACATGCTTTCAGGGGAGCTTTTTTTGCTGGCTTTGACAGGGTTTATCGTTCTTTCCTGGACTGCATTCAAAATCCGCAGGCACGGCATATTCATACTTACAGCATCCACGGTTTCCTGTGCGATGTTGTTTACCTCACAATTGATAATTCTCATAGCCGGAATTATATCAGGTGAATCTGCACCTTCTGATGCTGCATTTGCAGCGGCATCCGTCTTCCTTATAGGTTATACGGTGTTGCTTCCCTTCGTTGCCATAGGGGGTATTCTAATGGCCCGAGAAATACTTCGTATGCAATAAGCTTCTGATACGTTATCCCACCGGTTCTCAGATATTTGCATAATAGACAAATTTAGATAGTGCACATAGGGTGTGGGAGGAAAAAAAGGATGTCAAATCATGTGGTGGTATACACGGAATATTGCCAGTTTTTTATCTCAGGATTCATTCGGCTCATGGTCTCTTCAAAACGTAATTCGTAGCCTTTTCCATTTTTTTCCTCTGTTCTGTTGCGAGGGACAACAATATAATCGTAATCGCTTATGCTACCATAGGGCACGGTATCAGGAAATGCTCGATCAATGAATTCATGTTTAGTAAGCACCAGTATTTTTGTACCCCGACATTCTTTGAGAATGGTCTCTTTTATACTTCGTTCCTCATGAGACTCTATGTACAGATCCCCATTATGCACACAACTGGTGCCCTGAATAATAAAATCAAATTCCTTATCTGTAAAAAAATCCAGATTCTCCCCTACAATAGTGTAGGTAACGGGATCGATGGTTCCGTTCAATACGGAGAGTCCGACATGCTGATAATTTATACAGCGATTCAGAAATACCTGAAGAGAACCAAGGTTGTGTGTGTAGATGTCGTACCTCATATTGCTTTCCCATGATTTCCTGGCAAAAATATCCGAAAGATGATAAATCGTAGTACCCGCCCCCAACAATAGACGGACAGGCCTGTTACGAAATTGAGTGTCCCAAAAATTATAGATGGTATCATATACACCATTTGCAACCTTCAGCTTCTGACTCACATACAGATGCTTTTTTTGGTGGAACTGCACCATATCTTCATACACGGAGATTGAAAAATTCTTTTTGTCTCCTCCGCCTTTGTGCTTGCTGAACAGCTTTACTCCTATCTCCTCTTCATACCGCCTCAATTGGGTATAGATCCATTGATTGCTGTTGTAGGAAACCCCGAATTCGGCTTGCAGGTGTGAACGTATCTCTTCCATAGGAATTTCAATATCCTGAAACGATTCTTTATCGCTCAATTCATACATCTCGCTTATCAGGTAAAAGACCTTCATCACAAGATCTTCCTTTTTGAGACGCTGCTTTGAATCATAAGAATTAGAACCTTTCCACATCATTTTTTATCTCTCATTAACTGCTTAACTTGATTCCCCACAGGCCTATTTCAAGGACAGGTTGAATACCCCGTCCCAGTTATCCGCGGGGGCTTTTTTGAGAAACTTTCGACATCTGGCAAGGAAGAACTCCGCGGGGCCGTCATCGGGAAAGATGTCGAGGACCTGTTTGAAAAGGTCCCCCGCACTCTTCCATTCACGGCGTTCAAAAACCTCAAGGCCGTTGTCG
>JAGYPA010000076.1 GCA_018399255.1 Spirochaetales bacterium
CCCTGCCGCTTATTATCGCGGCCATTCCCGAAGATTACTTTATCGATGACAGCAGGACGGCGTCAGCCTTTGCGGAGAGCCATCCCCTCCTGCGCCTGCTCTTTCATCTCCTTAAAAACGGCTTGGGGCTGATGTTTATCCTCGCAGGCTTCGTCATGCTCTTCATCCCCGGACAGGGACTCCTCACCATATTTATCGGCCTGACCCTACTCGATTTCCCCGGCAAGCGCCGGCTTGAGCTGAAGCTTATCTGTTATCCGCGTATGCACCGTGCTATCGACTGGATACGCAGGAAAGCTAAAGTAAAGCCATTAATTTTGCCATAGAATAAAGTTCTTTTCTCATCCCATATTCCTGACAATATGGATCATCGCCGCCACCGTATCTGCCGATGTATCAGCCTGAATAATATGTGCCGGCGCCATCAGGTATCCACCGGCTTTTCCCATTACCTCAGCTCTCTTTTTCAACTCCGCTTCGAGCTCCTCCACGTTCCCGGAAGGAAGCAGCTGCTGCTGATCAATGCCTCCAAAAAAGCAGATCCTGCCTCCGTATTTTTCCTGCAATTCAGCCGGATCGGAACCCGGCACATTGGGCTGTACGGGATTATATATATCAATCCCCATCTCTATGAAGTCTTCAATCAGTGGTGCAACCGCACCATCGGAATGCATGATAATCTGGATATCCGGATTTAACCTGCGTAATGCCGCTATCATGCGGCTATATCTGGGTTTCAGCCTGTCACGCCACATCAGGGGACTTATGAGCATGGAGTTCTGAGTTCCCAGATCCTCACCGAACCAGATTGCATCAACTCCCAGTTCAACAAGCTGTTTTGCAAGTCCAAGGGTCCAGGATTCCACCTTATCGTTGAGAGCCTCGATATAAGGCTCCTCCATAGCGAAATCGATCATGTACTTTTCCAACCCGGTCAGATGCCAGGCCAGTTCAAAAATGGAAAGCTCACAGTCTCCGATGATATAATGGCTTTTACCGTACCTAGCCATGTCTCTCTTCGCCTTTTCGAAGCGGTCCGGGGCATAAGGGTCAGGAAATGGGTACTCTTCAATCTCTTCAGTACTCTCCACTGCAGCGAGAGGACACTTTACAACTTCCATATACAAATCTGTCGGTTTCAAGTGCATACCGAACTCGTTCACCGATATGCTGTCAGCCAGTTGTTCCGGAACAAAACCTTCTCTTACGGTACCTCCCACCACAATAACATCGCTTCCAAGGCTGGTCCTGATATCATTGGCCGAAATCCGGTATGTCAAGTCTTCGTAATAGGAAACAGAATAATCCGGAGCAATAGAAAGCCTCTTTCCAAACTCTTCAATAAGAGTCCTGCACAGATCAAACTGCAGCGGCGGTCTGTCCGGTAATCCCTTTTCGGCGCCAAAAGCTCGTAAAACACGTTCACGGGAATTCATAATTACCTCCTAGTCCAGATAGAATACGCTTTTAAGAGAAATGGAAACGGGGGAATTATCAGGATTTGTCACCATTATATCCGACATGTACTCCCACCATTTTTTGACCAGCGGATCACCGCCCAGTTCCTGTGAGCCGGAAGCTCCCTTGAGCTTCTGACCGGCAAATAAGGTATCAGTTTCCTCATCCAGAAAAATGGAATAATCGTACACTCCCTGATTGCGGATAAGCTCTTTCAGTTCCGGCCACAATTCATCATGCCTTTCTTATATTCAGCGGCATTGCCCGGGATCAATTTCATCTTGAAAGCATGTATCGTACTCATCACTTAACCTCCTCTTTTACTCCGGAAAAAACAGTATGTAAATAATCAATTGAAGAAACCAGCTGTTCTTCGAGAAGATAGTCGCTGTAATCGCGTCCAAGCTTGGGACCGTTTATCTCAAGATACCCGACAATGTTCTCTACCGGCCAACTTCCGTGGTTTTTGCTGATTATTTTGGAGAGGTGATGAAGATCAATAATGCCCTGCTTCCTTTCAGCCGCTGAAAAGCCGAAGGTGGAACCATAGGTTCTGTCGGTATTCTTGATATGGAATTCGCACATCCAGGGAATGGCAGCTTGGAAAAGTTCGCTATGCTCATGAACTACCTTTCCATATCGGTCCGCATACCCATGCGAAATATCTCCGCAAATATAAGCAGGACAGCTCTTTTCGCCATTCTTCTTATGAAATGCGTGAAGAGATGTCATAACTTCTTCTATCTCGTCAGGGGTCGAAGGAGGCTCTGCGCTGCAGCTCATGGGCTCGATGGTAAGCCCTCCCAGCCCCAGGGAACGGGCATACATCATCAACTCCTTCATGTTATCGAGATAACATTGCAGTCCCACAGGTTTTTCATGCATCCTGTCCCTGTACACAGCTCCCGGGTTCGATCCGGCATATTCAGCTCCAAGAATGGAAGCAACCTCGATCAGACGTTCGTAATTTTTTCTGGCAGCCTTCTCGAGATATTTATTGCCGCTGAAAAAACCTCCCAGCTCTCTGTGAGCCGTGAACAGGCTGCGGATGGTTACATTGAAAAAGGCAGCCTCTTCCTTCAATTCAATATAATAGTCGTCGGGAAGCCAATATAGCTCGAAAAAGCTTCCCAGCTGAAGATTCCGTATACCATTTCTTCTCATTAAAGAAAAAAGCCAGCTGTAAGAAAAACGGTATTCAATGGGATCACTTTTGATGCCTAATTCCAGATTCATGTTCTCTTCCTTTTCAAGCTTGTTGTCATATGTTGAAGACTACCTTATTAAACCATTGAGAGCCTGAAAAAATATTGTTAAATACAGCTTCACCCTCTTCAAGCTGCGGCTGATGACTGATCAGGGGTTCTACCTGAATTGAACGGTCAAGAAACTGAAGCACACGACTCCAGTCATCTTTACCCCTTGGGGTTATTTTTGAGTTCCAGGTACCCATTATTCTAAGCTCATTACGGAGAATACCGGAAAAACTTTTTTCTTCCAGGGTAAAACTGCCATGAATATTGCCCATAAACACAATCTGCCCAAAACGACCGGCAGCCTCTATGGCTTGAACAAAAGTTGCCGGCAAACCACACGCTTCAATAACACAATCGACATCCTCCGGCAGTCTCGACTCATTGACTTTGACTGGTGTCAGCCCCATTGAAGAAGCAATGTCCAGTTTCCGGTCATCAGTATCAGAAATATAGACCGGATCGCACCCTTTCAGCTTCAACCACTGCGCTGCCATATTGCCTATAGGCCCGCCACCGATGACCAGGCCGCTCATGCCTGCCTGAACATTCAGCTTCTCCACTCCATGTAAAGCGACGGCGCACGGTTCGGTCATGGCAGCAGAAAGAAGAGTGACACTATCCGGCACCTTGAAAAGATTATTCTCGGGTACGGCAAGATACTCTCCGAAACCTCCGTCTCTTCTGGAGCCGTAATAATCATACTTATTGCACTGTGCGTAATCTCCACTCTGACAGGCGCTGCATACACCGCAGGGGAGAAGAGGGAAAACAGTTACCCGGGTTCCAACCGGATATATTCCGTCAGGCGGCGCCTTTTCAACTATGCCGGAGAATTCATGACCCATAACAAGCGGGTAATGATACGCATTTCCGTAAAAGCCGCGAGGAATATCTGAACCGCAGATGCCGGAATAGCGGATCGAAATCAGATAGGGCTTATCCGGAGTACATTCCGGCACTTCGGTATCCATCAGACGAAGTTTCTTGTTTTCTAACAACACTAGAGCTTTCATATGACAATTTTGGCATACATTTTTAGTTTTATCAATCATATTCAATCTAAAATGATTGATTTTTACTATTTTGTGTGTATAATGAAATAAATATTTCAAGGAGTAGATATGAAAGCTGCAATACTGGAACAAATTGGAGACATTACAGTAAAAACTATTTCAGAGCCTGTATGTGGTAATAACGAAGTGATACTGAAAGTTGAATCCTGCGCTGTTTGCGGATCGGATATCAGAATCTTTCATTATGGAAATGAACGGGTCAAGCCTCCTGCAATTATGGGGCATGAGATTTCAGGTACCATTATAGAAACAGGAAAAAACATTTCCCACCTGAAGCCCGGTGACAGGGTTGCCCTTGGGGCCGATGTTCCTTGCGGAACCTGTTATTGGTGCAGCAACGGTATGGGTACAAACTGCTCTATTAATTACGCCATAGGCTACCAGTTTGCCGGCGGGTTCCAGGAAAAGATGGTGCTGAATGAAACAATTCTGAAATATGGTCCTGTAACCAGAATACCTGACAAGCTCGGGTTTGACGAGGCATCAATAGCCGAACCCCTTGCATGCGCAATTAACGGACTGGAACTGGCACAGATGAGTATTGGCAAAAGCATCTGTATTATCGGACTTGGCCCGATTGGATGTATGATGCTTGAGCTCTCCCGGGCATATGGAGCTTCAAAAGTATTCGCGGTACAGAGGTCTAAAAAGCGGCTTGAAATGGCCCGCACATTTCGTGAAGATGCCCGCTTCATCAGCACCGAGGAAGAAAATCCGGTTCAGGTCGTCCTGGAAGAGACGGGAGGTGAAGGAGTCGATCTGGTAATAACAACCGCAGGAACGGTAAAAGCACATGAGGATGCCCTTGGAATGGTAAGACACAGAGGCTATGTAAACCTCTTCGGGGGACTGAAAAACCAGCCGAAGCTTTGCATTGATTCCAATATTATTCACTATAAAGAGTGTTTCGTTATGGGAAGCCATGGCTCCCTGCCCAGACATCACAAAATAGCGGTGGATATGCTGGCCAATGGAACGGTACGGGGAGAAAAGTATATATCAAAACGTTTTGGTCTTTCAGAAATAAAGGAAGCATTCGACTACCACGAATCCCGCTGTGGATTGAAAACCATAGTAAAACCGGGGCTGTAAACATGAACAAAACAAGGATAATTCAGGTTTCACCATCCGTAATGTGTGCCGATTTTCTGCATCTGGATCGGGAAATAGAACTCTTTGAAAAATACAACATTCCTCTCATTCACGTAGATATTATGGATGGGCACTATGTCCCCAATTTTACCCTGGGTCCTGATTTCTGCAAAAAAATAGCAGAACGTACTTCCATTCCCCTGGATATCCACCTGATGATTGAAGATGTTGATAATTACATTCCCCAATTTGCCGAGTTCAACAAGCCGTTCATATGCATTCATCCGGAGGTTTCATACCATCCCCTTCGAAGCATCGAACTCATCCGATCCCTGAATGCGCGTCCGGGCTTTGCAATAGATCCATCCATGCCAGTCGAACAGTTCAAGTATCTGCTTCCTGCTGTAGACATGGTCTGTGTCATGACCGTAAACCCCGGTTATGCCGGTCAGAAACTTATCCCCTCGATGCTTGAAAAAATTGAAGAATTAGACGATTATCGTTCAAGAAAGGGTATTGATCTTTTAATTGAAGTAGACGGCAATGTAAGCTGGGATAATATACCTGCGATGATTAAGGCTGGAGCCGATATCCTGGTTGCCGGAACCTCATCAATCTTCTCCAGAGAAATGGATCGTGAGGATGCTATGAAAAAGATGAATGCTCTAATTCTGCAGGAAGCGGAATAGCCTATTTTGGAGGATTGATCATGATAGAAAAAGAGCGACACGAGACGATTCTCCGACTGCTGGACCTCCATGCGTATACAAATATACATGATGTAGTTGAAGCTACCGGTGCGTCGGAAGCTACCATCCGGAGAGACTTTGTCAAACTTGAAGAGTCGGGAAAGCTGCTCCGTGTCCGTGGAGGTGTGGAGCGGGTTGCAGACGGGGAAGAGAGGAACGGATCCGAGCCTCCCCTGGATCGACGTATGAGCATAAACCGTGAAAAGAAACGGAGAATTGCCAAAGCTGCGGCTGCACTTATAAAACCAAACGATACCATAATCATCGACGGCGGTTCGACTACCTATCATATTGCCGAATATATCTCCCTCCACTCTATACGAGTAGTAACAAACTCCTTCGCCATTGCGGAGCACCTGGTAAACCATTCTGATTGCGAGGTAGTTCTGCCGGAAGGAACGGTAAACCCCAAATCCAAACTGATTCTGAATAACCTTATGGCCGATCCTTTTTCCAACTATCATGCTGCCATCGTCTTTATGGGGATAAAGGGAATAACCGATAGTGTTCTGACAAATGAAGATCCTCTGCTTATTCAGTCTGAACGGGCGATGACAGGGCATGCGGAAAAACTGATTATCCTGGCGGATGAATCAAAATTCAACACCGTAGCAGGCCTTACCCTTTATCCTGTGGAGAAAGCTTACGCTATTATTACCACTACCGAAGCAGATCCCTCTATGGTATCACGTCTTCGGGAGAAGGGGATAGAGATTATTCAGGTCTGAATCGTTTCAGAGGCTGGACGGTTCACAGTACAGCCTGCTCCAATTTTTTCGGTATTCCAGAACACTTGACATATTCAGCTCGTCTGCGGCTATTTCTTCTATGGAAAAGATGGCCTGCTTCTCAACCGGGAGAAGATCCCTGTTGAATAAATCTGAATAGAGGCAAGCACCGAGAGCGGTTGCTTCTTCGATATCTGTTCTGGCGACAGTTACATTATTCATAAGGACCGCAAGCATGTTAGAATAGCAGCGATTGTTTCTGAAGCCACCTTCGAGAAAGAGGTAGTCAACCTTTGAAAAGTCAAATTTTTCTATCACCCTGTGAACAGCAAGGGCAATGCCCGCCGAAACAAGGGCAAAATAATCTGAACAAATATCTAAACTGCTCATACCGCTCTCAAGCATCTTATTCAGAAAAGCCTCGGGCGATTCTTTTATGCCTTCCATAAGAAAGAATTCATCACTCTTCTCCATGGAAGGGAAATAGAAGTACTTCTTATCATCAATGATTGTAGCCAGCCGTTCCAGCTTCACCTTCTTTTTTTTAAAACCGGGAGCCCATGAGAGCAACAGATCCAAATGCCTTGAGAGAATAATACCTCCCGGAAATGTATAAGTTTTTACAGGAAGCCCGAAAACATCGATATTACAGAACACCCCATTATTCATTTCCTCTGTACTTAAAGCTGTTTCCTCGACGGGCTTCATGGTAACACACCAGCTTCCGGTAGAGTGAAGACAGAATCGCGTACCATACTGAAGAAAATAAGGAACAAGCGAAGCATTAGAATCATGCAAGCCCGGCATAACTGCAATACCATGATCCAGGCCTGAAAACATTTTTAGTTCTTCAGCCATGGGAAAAAAGCTTCCCGGTTCCAGTATTGGCGGAGACATCTCTGCAAAGCCGCTCACTTGAGCTATTTCTGACCACTCCCACCTGCGGTAATTCCAGAGATAGGTATGACAGCCCAAATAGGTCATCTCACTATACCGCTCACCAGTCAAGAGCATTACGATATAGGCAGGAAGAGAAAGGACAGAATCCGCCTTTTCTCTGATATGGGGGAACAGACTGCATGCATTGAGAAATCCAATAGCCATATTTATTGTTTTATCAAGCCGAGGCGTACAGGTTTCCTTATAAAGCTCCCGTCCTTTGCCTTCAAAGGCTTTGAAGGCATCTTTGACCTGAGGCTGCGGTTCGTTCATGTAGGAAAGAACAGGAGCAACAGGAGTACCGTCCTTATCAACAGCGACACATACACTGCCGTGACAGGAAAGAGAGATACTTTCAAGATAATACTGTTTTGCCAGCTTCTTGAGTTCCTCCATAAACCACTCTGCCATTGCATCAAGGGGCTCTATCAGAAGTCCTTTCCGGAAGAACTCCGGAAAGGACTTTTTTTCCACGTGTGCTATTTTATGACCCTGAAACAACACAATTTTTTTATTGGTTTTTCCTATATCAAAAACCAGCCGATATGGGGTTGGGTTCTGCTGCATGGATAAGCCTGTTTTTTCCCCTTATACCCTAGTCGGGATATTTGTCTTTCTTATTTTACTGCTTACAACATTCTTTCTTTCTTCTGTTACTGCAAACACAATCAGGGAAAGAATAAGAATTGTCCCGAGGGTAAAATTGAAAATATTTCCACTGAGGCTCATCAAAGTGTAACCTTTTTTCAGAACTCCGATTATCAAAATCGCGATAAATGTTCCACGAATGCTTCCTACTCCACCATTGATGGATGTACCTCCCAGAAGTACAGCCGTAATAACCTGGAAATTGATCCAATCACCTATACTTGTCTTAGCTACAGAAAGACGGCCGAGATACATAAGAGCGGCAAATCCGCAGAGCAGACCGAGAAGAGTATATATCCCGATCTTTATTTTTTGTATTTTTACCCCGGAGAAATGGACCGACTCTTCATTAAAACCCATACCCTTTAAATTTCTGCCTAAAGCTCCATAACTGTAAAGGGAGTCAAGAATCAGAAATACTGCGGTAAAATAGATGAACTGTATCGGCAGAACCCCGAACAACCGGTAGGTAAAAAAGAGCCGAAAGCCCTGGGGGAACCCTGAATAGGTCATGGAACCGGCCAGGATCATCGAAATCCCCCGAAAGAGATACATGGTAGCCAGGGTTGTTACCAAAGGCGGGATTTTAGTCTTCGCCACGATAAGACCGTTGAAAAAACCAAGGACGGTTCCGCAGAGCAGAGCAGCAGCAATTGCAAGTGCAAGATTCCGGGTAGAGAGATATACCATCCCAAACACGACGGCGCTCAACTGCTGGTTGTAACCCACAGAAAGATCCACCCCGCTCGTGGTAATAATGTAGGTCATTCCAAGAGCCATAACGCCTACATCACCCATTATCGCCATAACATCAAGCAGAACTGAAGGCCTGAAAAAGACAGGCTCGATCAGACCAAAGGTAATAATCAGACCAAACAGCAGGGTTACTAGCACACCTTGATGCGTCAATTTTATAGATATTTTATTTCCGGTCATGCTCATGCTTCCTCTCCTTTTTTTCCGGGAAACTCATCCGTTTCTTTGCAATAGCTCTTTTTCAAAAGAGAAAAGTCGGTAACAGTTATATAGACAGCCGCCAGGATAATAATTCCCTGTAGAGCAAACTGGTAATAATCCTGAAACCCCAGATAGATCATTGAAATACTCAGAAGGTAGACAAGAAGAGCTCCCATTACCGTTCCGAATATCTTTCCTACACCTCCGAAGATACTGACACCTCCTACCAGGGCTGCAGAAATGAAAAATAACTCGCGTCCTATAAAAAGTGAAGGCATAACATCGCTTCTTGTTGTTGCTTTCATGACCGCTGCTATACCCAGCAGAAGTCCTTCCATGAGAAAAGCCTTTATTACGGTCCGGTCAGGATCAATCCCGCTGTACATTGCCGACTGAATACTTCCACCCACCGCATAGAGAGCTTTACCAAATTTTGTATATTTCATGATGAACATAAAAAGAAGGGAGACAAAAAATGCCAGGACAAATCCGTAGGGGATGATATTAAGAAATCTTCCCCGTCCAAACCAGGTGAAATTTTCTCCAAGGTTTTCAATCCATCCCGACATCGGGAGAAAGGTAGCATAAAAACCGATATGAACCATATTCATGGCAAGTGTAACGACGATGGATGGAACTTTGAATTTTACGGTAATATAACCGTTCAAACCTGCCAAAGCAACACCTACCAGCATACCCGCCGGCAGGAAAATAACAAAGGGTATTCCCGCCTCAGCCAGCTTTCCGGCTGTATAAGCCACAAACCCCATGATTGTTCCAGCCGATATATCGATATTTCCAGTAAAAATAACAAGAGACAGAGCAATTGCGGCGACAATGGTCGGACTGATATCCAGCATGAAGCTGTAAATTCCGCTCACCGTGTTGAAGTTAGTTGTCAAAGAGAGAAAAAGAATGAATACCGCGACAATTATCGCGAGTACCACTTCCCGTGTCATCCGTATGCTTTTCTTCATTCTGTCATTCCTTTACAACGCCATTTCCAGGATCCGTTCCTGGGTCAGTTCCGCCCTGAGCAACTCTCCTGCCTTGCAGCCATTTTTCATGACCATGACACGATCGCTCATGCCCAGTATCTCCGGCAGGTCGCTGGATATGATAATGATCGATTTTCCTGCTTTGGCCAAATTGCTGATAATGCGGTGCAGCTCGCTTTTTGCACCTACATCAACACCCCTTGTAGGTTCATCAAGAATCAGAATCTGAGGCTCCGCTGCCAGTGATTTAGCAACCGATACTTTCTGCTGATTTCCTCCGGAAAGCTTGCTGACCACAAAACTACCATCCGGGGCTTTTATGGAGAGTTGCGACATATAAGAATCGGTAATGGAATTTTCTTTCCTGCGATCAATTATTCCAAACACATTGCAAATCCTGTTCAACACTTTGTGGGTAATATTCTCTTTAAGTGTCATTGGAAGAACCAGGCCATAGCGCTGTCTATCTTCCGATATGTATGCAATGCCTTTATCAAGTGCATCACGATACTGATGTATTACCAGCTTTTTACCATTAAGCAGCAGCTCTCCCTTGTCGGCCTTTGAAAGGCCACAAACAGCCAAAGCCAGTTCGGTTCTACCAGCGCCGGCCAGACCGGCTATACCCAGAATTTCACCTTTACCAAGAGAAAAGCTGATTCCATGCAGCAAGCCTCTCTGCCAGAGCTCTTTTACTTCAAAGACAGTTTCTCCAATCTCAACATCCTCTTTGGGATAGAGGTTTTCCAGAAATCTGCCCACCATCCAGGAAATCAGCTTTGGCTTTGAAACATCGCTTACATCCGCGGTAGCAACATAAGCTCCATCACGAAGAACTGAAACCCTGTCAGCTATCTGAAAGATCTCTTCAAGACGATGACTGATATAAAGGATTGAGACCCCTTCCTGTTTCAGCCTCCGAATGGTCTCAAAGAGAGTATGCACTTCCTTGTTGGTAAGGGCCGCTGTCGGTTCGTCAAGGATCAGAACTTTCGAGTCAAATGTAAGAGCTTTTGCTATTTCCACCATTTGTTTGGTGGCAACCCCGAGTGCGGATATTTTCTCATCCAGATCCACATTCATTTCCAGGCGTATGAAAATCTCTTTTGCCCGCTTCCTCATTTTTGGAATATCATTCATTCTAATGAAAGGTAATACGGGAAAGAGAGATTTTTGTTCTTCATGCCCCATGAACAGGTTTTCCAGAACCGTCAGATCAGGAAAAAGACTGCTTTCCTGAAAGATTATTGAAAGACCCTGCTTATAGGCATCATTTGGATTTTCCAGATGAAGTTCCTGACCGTCGAGAAGTATACTCCCTGTGTCGGCAACATAGACACCTGCAATAATCTTCATGAGTGTGGATTTTCCCGCACCATTTTCACCGCAGATGGCATGAACTTCTCCCGGAAGAAGCTGCAGGCTTACATCCTTCAATGCGAGCACACCGGGAAACCGCTTGTCAATTCCGCAAATATCAAGTATTGGTTGTTTTTCCATGATTACCAAATCTATTTTTCTTGAATTTCTTGATACTAAGAGTACGGCACCGATTGAAAAATCAATGCCGTACCTCTTTCCCTCTATTTGAGGAAATACTCCATTCCGTGATCGGTCTTGGGATATCCTCTGAATCTATCAATATTGTTCAGATTCCAGACTATCGGTGGTCCAAGGATTACTTCATTCTCCGCAAGAATTTTATGGCCTTCGGCAGGATAATTAACTACTGAGCCATCGATAAAACTGACTGTCATATTCGTTCCGCTCAGGGAAGATTTATATCGGTTACCGCTGGGTGCATTCCCTTCCAGAACATCCATGGCAAGCTGCAGAGTAAGGTAACCGAGATCAAAAGGCTGCCAGAGAACAACCGCCGACATCTTCCCCTCTTCCATATCCTTCCGTGAAGATTCAGGCACACTGATACCAACAATCTTGATATCTTCTCCAATATTCAACTGATCACGTGCAGAGGAAACAGCAGGAACGGTGTTTGAAGAAAGTGCAACGATTCCCTTTATATCCCTGTTAGCACTGAGCAGTGACTTGATCTTTTCATCAGCGGTTCCCTGGTCATTACCGGCATAGATAATTTCATTTGCTTCGGTCATCAGGTCGAGATGTGCATAATCACTGCTCTTTTTTGAGTTATATTCATTTATGATTGCTTTGAGCCATGCATTCTGATTGGGTGAATCAGTTGTTGTTGACACCAGGGCAACCTTAGCGGGAGAGCTGCCGCCATGGTCCTTCAGATCACCTGCAATTCCTTTCAGCGTTGCAATCCCAATCTCATCAAATTCTCCCTGGTTCACAAACCAGTCCCGGGCATCCGGACGAACATCAGCATCCCATGTCATAACGAGAATACCCTTGTCTCGCGCATCTGCCAGCTTATCCGCATAGCTGTTAGGATCAAGAGCAGAAACAAGAATTGCATCGTACTCACGATCGATAAAACTCTGGATATAATTCATCTGGTTTGCAGCCGAGGTCTGAGACATTGTGTCACCCACCCAGTCTACTCGTACGTTGCCGCGTTCACGCTCCGCCTGTCGGAATCCATTTTCACAGGCAATAAAATAGTCTTCGGCGATAAATTTGGGAATAACCCCGACGCGATACACTTTTTCTCCATCTTTTTCGCCCTGTCCGCCGGCAAAAACCATAGAGGCGGAAGCAGCAAAAAAGACCAAAAGCAGCAAAGAAAGAATACGTTTCATTTCAGACTCCTTTTCATGATGTTTTCAGGATACCTATCCTGTTTTAATTCATTTTCACAGGAAAATCTTTTATTGTCAAGCTTTTTCTTTCTTTTTCTACCATAATTGATTGATTATGATTGCTTTAACAAAATGGGATGTGGTGGCTTATCTCTTCCAGGTTACTCCATGCTCTCCCGCCGGCGGTACTCGCTCGGGGAGATCCCCATATCACCTTTCGGAACTGACGGCTGAAGTAGTTGGGATCGGAGAATCCGGCGTCCAGGGCTATCCTTGTAACCGGCAGATCCGTGGTGCGCAGAAGGCGGCAGCTTTTTTCGATCCGGATCTTCATGTGGTAGGCGACCGGGGAGAGTCCAGTTACGAAGTGAAAATCCCGCAGAAGGGTGCTTTTGGACTCTCCGGTAATAGAAGTCAGCTCGGCTATCGAGAGGGGCCGGTCACAGTGACGCTCCATGAAGCTGATCACCTTGCCCAGGCGGTAGCGATGACCGCTCGTGCTGTTCTGCTGTTCGGAATAGCAGCGTGACAGAAAACCGACCAGGTAGTGAAAGAGGCTGCGGGTCATAAAGCGGTAACCGGGACGGGCCTCGTTCAGCTCAAGCTCTATCTGTTCAATCAGGGATGCGGCCCGGGCAAGCTCTCTGCTCTCAAGCCGCAGACGGCTTTCGAAAAGGTTCCGGGTGCGGTAGGATGGCTCGATGGTAAAAAGGGCGTGGAAGCCCGGAACCTGATTCAGGTCCTCCGATGGAATCCCGAGCCCTTCGGGCCGGAAAATGATGTTGGTAAGAATGAGGCTGCTGTTGTTTCGGTAGCCGTGGGCGACCCTGCCGTTTATAAGGTAGACATCCCCCGCGACGGGTCTTTGTTTAAATAACTTACAATTTTATAAGGTAGGAAAGGAGGTAAGAATAGATGCTCAAACCAAGACGTAAGATGATGAAGAATTCAGTGAACGAGTAGAATTATTCAACCATAGCAAGGATAAAAATTTATTAACTAGTGCATAGTGCGGAAAAATATTTTTAGGGAAGAAAAAAAAATTTGATATCGGGGTATGCAAAAGGGTATGCAGAAGTTTCCATATCTAGAGTTACATAGAGAAACAAAGAGTACCTTTTGAAAAATTGTTATTTACTAAATATATAATATGTAGTAATATAGAGAAAAATAAAACTGTAACGAGCCATGATTGACAGACCCTTTTTACATAAATTAGCTACCTTGACATGGTAGAAGTCACTGGTTCAAGTCCAGTATCGCCCATAGGGTAGCTTCTTTGTGTACAACAAATTAGCTACCTTTTTTATTG
>JAGYPA010000077.1 GCA_018399255.1 Spirochaetales bacterium
CCCCCATAATAAGACCTTCGAAGGAGAGCGGGAGAATGATCCTGAAAAATGTCCCGATCCGGCTGGATCCCAGGCTCAGGGCCGCTTCTTCAACCTCTTCCTGGACATTTTCCAATGCGCTGACAAGCGTAAGGACCATTATCGGCATAAAAAGCTGCAGCAGGCCGACAATAATAGCCCCTTCGGTATACATCAGCCGAACGGGCTCCCGTGTAAGATGCAGCACCTGCAGCGTATGATTGACAATCCCGAACTTCCCAAGTATGACTATCCAGGCAAATGTGCGTGCAACCGGACTCGTCATAAGCGGCAGAATAACCAGCGACATGAGGACTGACTTCTTGCCGGGGGCCAGCTTGGTCATCAGATAGGCTGCAGGATACCCGAAGAGCACGGCGAGCGGCGTTACAATCAGGGCCATTTTCAGAGTCCGGACAAAGACCAGTCTGAACTGCTGATTCTGCAGCACCTCCCCGTAGCGCATCAGCGTTAAACCGCCGTCCCCGTCCCTGAAGCTCTCTGCGAGGACAAAGACCAGCGGGGAGAGAAAGAAAAAAAGCAGAAACACCCCCCCGGGTCCCAGAAGAAGCAGCAGTGCGCGTTTTCGATAGAGCGTATTCATAAGCACCTCTAGTCAGTCCGGACTGTGTATAGATACTGCAGTATTTCAGAAATGCAGCATCTGATAATGAAAAGGGTATCGGCTTTCTGCAGGTCGATACCCAGGGAAAATTCAATAATCGGCGATCTCGATAAAATGATCTAGTTGGAAAAAATAGCATTCCACCGGGCAATCCACTCTTTCTGATTATCTGCCATCTCTTTCTCGCTGAAAAAGTGAAGCTTTGAAATCAATTCTTCCCCGTAAGTCAGGTTGTCACCAATTTCCGGCGGCAGCACGATATCTGTTCTTGCCGGTGAATCAACCATATCCATCGCCTCAGCCATTTGCACATCATAAGACAGCAGGTGGTCGATAAAGAGGTGCACAAGATCATCCTTTTCGGTTCCAGCTCCTACACTGACAACGCTGAACGAGCCGACGAGTCCCTCTTCGGGGATTACATTGTCAACTTCCAAGCCGGAATTCATGATATTGCCCCACGAAAAGCTGGCATACGGTGCAGCATAAACCTCTTCCTGGGCAATCAGCGTATTCAGCTGAGATGAAACATTGTAGACGGTAACCAGGTTCGGTGCAATCTCCTCGATTTTCTTCCAGCCGATTTCCGTATCCTCATAGTCTCCGCCCCAAGCCTTCGACAACATATAAATAATTGAGGGTCCGTAGGTTGTGGTTATCCCCGGGATACTGAGATAGCCCTTCAGATCGTCCCTGGAAAGATCTCTCCAGGAGGTTATCTTCTCAACCTTGTCAGGTCGGTAAAAAAGACCCAGGTGCTGGATGGTATATCCAATAGCGTAATTACCGCCGAGAGGATCTCGTGCCTGCTCCATGAGGGCGGAAAGGTTGGTCAGCTTTGCCGGGTCGTACGGCTTGATCACCCCCTCCTGCATCGCTTTGTAAGCCCATGCTCCTGCAAAAAAGGCTACGTCAATAACGGGATTGTCTTTGCGGGCAACCATTTTGGTAAGCCTGTCGGAATTGTTTCCTGTTTCGGATACAATTTTTACTCCATAGGCATCCTCAAAAGGTTTCACCACATTCTTGTCAAGCAAATCCATGTTGTATCCCCACCAGGATAGATTCAAGGTCTGTCCTTCATAGGGATTGGCAGCTTCTGTTGATGGAGCTGAAGACTCCTTGGCACCCTGAGCGCTGAGCACCATACCGAAGGCCAGCAGCACTACCAGAAAAAGCATTACTCTTTTTTTCATAATTCCTCCTTGTCCATAAAGCAGTGACAATTTTTTGAGTTAAGCGTTTAACATAATAAAACCATGTTACCTGCCTGTTGTCAAGAAAAAAGCAGTCGTAACAGGAAGAAATAATTTGAAATATCTGCATCAAATCGACCTGGCGCAAAGCAGACTCGGGCAGCCTCGCGCAGACGCGCTAATAAAAGCTTGACAGATATGCTAAATTGTGCAAAAAATATGTTAACCGTTTAATCTACCTTTGTAATTGGTGTCCATATTTTCAAGAATTTTTTTTGGTTGGGACAATGAGCAGTATTAAAGAGATAGCTAAATATGTCGGAATATCACCAGCATCGGTATCTATCTATCTGAATGATAAAAACTCCACCCGGGTCAGCGCAAAGACCAAGTTGCTCATTGATGAAGCTGTCCTGGCCCTCAATTATCACAAAAATGTATTTGCCAGCAGTCTGGCTACCCAGGAATCTCGCATAATAGGAATAATCATCCCTACCATGCTGCCGTTATTTCAGAATGACTATACCAACACCTTGCTTTCCGGGATTCAGACCCGCCTATCAGCCTTTGGCTACAGCATGCTTTTTTTCCCCTCATCGGCCAAATCCTCGATAGAAATTGTCAAGGAGCAGCTGGAAAAAAGTGCCGGCTGTGACGGATACATTCTGTTCAGCACCGGATTCTGTACTATGGATCAGATTCGTAAAAACATTACAGAAATAGAAAAGACGGGACGTCCGTTTGTCACCCTCAACATTCCTTCAGTTCCCGAAAGAATTCATCAGGTCCTTATTGAGGGACTGGAAACAGCAAGCGGCATACCCTACCTGATCTCAAAAGGACATCGAAATATAGTCCTGCTTCTCGGCCGCCGCGCCGGCGTGCACGCCCGGTTCCTGAAAAACGACTTCAAGACGCGCATTGCGGCTGCGGGAATCAAATGCGATGAAAATTCAATCATCTACGGCGAGTATGATGCCTTGCAGGCTTATTCTGCGGTAAAAGAGGTACTGGAAACCAGACCAGAGACAACTGCAATCTGCTCCATGTCTGATATCATGGCCGCTGCGGCGATCAAGGCTGTGCAGGAGAGCGGGCGCACCGTCCCTGATGACATCTCCGTTATCGGGCGGAACAATTCGCTTCATGCAATGCTGGCAACTCCATCAATAACCACGATAGATCTCAACATGCACCAGGCAGGACTCAGTGCCGCCAACCTGCTGCTCGATGCAGTTGATGGAAACACAGCTCCGCAAAAAATCATCATCTCAGGCACTCTGATTGAACGCGAATCTGTTGCAGTACGCTGATTCTGGAGGAGCAATGCAAGCTGACACCCTGTTCACAAGGGCTTCTCACTACAATGTATTTCTGAAGCAATGGATGATAACCGATATTGCGGTTCTCAGGGGAAAGATCCTTTTTGTCGGGGATGCCGGTTCTGTCGGGATTACCGCCGATGAGATAGTCGATTGCGAGGAGCGTCCTCTTATTCCCGGTCTTATCGACATTCATCTCCATATTGAAAGCTCTCTCTGCATACCTGCAGTTTTCGCCGATGCGGTTCTTCAGCACGGAGTAACCACTATAGTTTCCGAACCGCATGAAATCGCCAATGTTTTCGGGATGGAAGGAATTGCGGCAATGATTACCGCTTCGAAGCATGCATCAGCTGATATTTTTTACGGACTTCCAAGTTCAGTTCCTTCGACACACAGCAGGATGGAGACTACCGGAGGGTCCATCGATGTTGCGGAAGCTGAAGAACTTATCGGGCGGTTTAACAATATCATCTGCCTGGGCGAGGTCATGAACTACAGTGAGCTTTCTGCTAACTTTGACCGGCTTGCGGCCGGGGACATGGAGTCGAAAAGCTTCCGTCTTGTTCAGTATATGCAGAATACTATGCCTCTGGCCGCTATAGAAGGTCACTGTCCTACGGTACGAGGGCTGGAATTGGCAAAGCTGCTCTATCTGGGTATCGACTCTGACCATTGCCTGCAGGATCTCGAAGGTATGAAGGACCGTTTAGCCAACGGTATGTTTGTCGAACTGCAGGAAAAATCTATCCGCAAGGATATTATTGAGTATCTCGAGACGCATGATTTTTCCGGGCGGTACAGTTTTGTCACCGATGATGTTCCGCCGGACATTCTTGCTGCGAAGGGGCATGTCGACCACATTGTCCGGTTGGCTATGAAAGAGGGGCTGTCGCTGGAAAATGTCATACTTGCTTCAAGTTATGCACCAGCTGCCAGAATGGGATTTCGGGATCGGGGTCTGCTGGCCCCGGGGAAGCTGGCCGATATGGTGCTTTTGCAGGATACATCTTCTGATTTCTCCATTAAGGCAGTCTTTAAATCCGGCAGGCGATGCGAAGCAGCAGATTCAGCTGAAAAGCATGCTGAAAAGTATGAAGAAAAGCGTGAAGGACTGGCATCCCCCGGTTCTCGCAAAGAACCCTCTTTCCCCCTCCATTTTTACTCGAGCATCAATCTGAACGCCAGTTTCTCTATTAAAAAAGCCTTGTCGCTGCGCATCCCCGATAATAAGCCTCCTGCATCACAGGTCAGCGTCCGGATTATCCGGAAAAACAAGGAGAATACCTACACTGAATCGGCTATCCGTACGCTGAGAATGGTTGATCGGGAGGTTCTCTGGAACCATCCTGATGGGTCCGATCATCTTGATGGGTCCGATCATCTTGATGAGTCCGATCATCCTGAACTGGAACCGAAGCTGAATCTCGCCGTTGTTATCGAACGGTACACAGGAAACAGCGGCTTTTCGCAAGGACTTTTGGAGGGCGATGTTCTCACAAATGGAGCCTTTTGCTCAACCTATGCCCATGACCACCACAACATCCTGATAGTCGGGGATAACACGGCAGATATGGAATCTGCTTTTACCTGGGTTTACGCCAATAAGGGCGGAATTTGCGTTGCTTCAGGGGGAGCGGTTATTGCTGCGGTACATCTTCCTATTGCGGGAATTCTCTCCGAAAAACCGATTCCCTCTCTGGCTGAAGATGTTGAAAGTGTGCAGAGTGCCCTGCGTGCATTGGGAATCGCCCATCAGAACCCGATCATGACACTGGCAACGATTACGCTCCCGGTCAGTCCAGACCTGAAGCTGACAGACAAAGGCCTGGTGGACGTACAGGCTGCGGAACTGGTCGAAAGCTTTCTTTTTCAAGAATGAGGCTATTGGCTGACGCTATTGGCTGACGCTATTGTCACACGAAAAACACCAAGGCCAGAAACAAAGCGCCTACCCGCTGAACGAGACATATAGCTTTTTTGCGATTCCGACGCTTTATCGTAAAAGCAACTCCAGTTCCTTTTACCCGCAAGGCCACACACCTTTGGTTTACAGCAATTCTGTTGTTTAACAAATACCTTGAAGACAGACCTCAGAGCTCTGCTTCCAGTCCTGAAGCGGTGGCATCTGTTTTGGAGGCGTATCACAGAAACAATATTGGTGAAACACCGCAAAATGCAACATGACAATTGGCTTTATCCGGACGAGGATTCAGGCAGGTTTTTGGGTTGATAGAGCCTGGAGTGAATTTCAAAATGCTTCGCATTTTTAGAAATTGTCTTTTGAAGTTTGTCTACAGATTCAAATAAATAATTATATAATATTCATTTATTTGAAATACAAACTTCTGACCAAATCGTCGAAATTTCAAATTGTAAACATCTTGAAATTTCCTCCCTTTAATTGCATTATCAGGCGATTGAAACACGGGTTCCTGGCAAAACTCTCGTTCTTTGCAGCCAAAAAAACAACCAGTTGGTAAGCACACCAACTGGTGTGGTGATAACTCCGACAGACTCCTAGTCCAACTCCTTCAGCACATCGTCTAAGGAAGAGGCAAAAATGATCCGATCCAATGCCTGATTAAGCTTAGCGGCATTATCAGCCCGGGTTATTTTCTGCTGCTCTTCCGGACCAAGGGTAAACTTCAGGCTGAGAAGGCGCAGCAGCACTTCTCTCTTACCTTCGAGCTTGCCTTTCTTTACGCCTAACCGTTCCCAGCTTGTTACATACGTCATGGTTCCACCTCCTGTCTCCGCATCCACTTCATCGATAAGCTGCTCTTCCCGAACAGGCGGCAGTGGTACCAGCCAGTCGAGAAACTTGAACAGCGATGCTGTCTGGTCGCTATCCAGTTCTTTCTGCAGGAAATCCTTCTGCAGAAGCTTCTTCATCAGCCGCTTCTTAAGCTCATAGCGCTTATTCACCTGCTCTCCCGGCTTATTGCGGCTATGCTGCAACCGCTGCTTGAGGGCCATCTCCTCCAGCTGCATCCCGGTGATGACGGCAAACAGATTGGTACTGCGCTCCAGCTCTTCCCGCTTGTCTTCAAAGTATATCAGCTTCGCAAGCTGAAATTCTACCCGCAAACTATTTCCGAAGTCGGTTACTTCAAAAATAGTGGGCTTATAGTTCCGGTCGGAATCTGTGAGGAGAATCAAGGATACGGGAAATTCGCCCACCCGGTCAAATATGCGGTAGGCATAGGTAAAGAGGCGCTTTGTAAAGTTCTGTTCCTTCTTTCCCTGCACCTCAATATGAATATACATCAGGGGGGGCATTCCCGTCTGGGTGGAGGCTTGTACCAGCAGGTCGGCATAGCGGTTCCGGGAGATGCTTCGGGCGAAGAGTTTTTTGAATTCCTTATCCAGAAAGATGAGTGGCTGGTAGAAATCTATCTTCTGGACCATCCAAGGAAAGTAGAACTGCAAAAATGGGAGAAAGTACTCTTTAATCACTTCCTTCCATGCACTGTCCTGGCTGCCCTGGGTATCCTGGCTGCCCTGGGTGGGATCGGTATGTTTCCGGGTGACGGCATCTTTTGGAGAGATCGTATTTTTCGAGCGGGTGGAAGCTGTAATGTTCCGGGTTATCAGGTCATGCTGATTCCCTACATCGAGCTGTCGGATATCATCGTGCTGGTTGTTTCTTAGACTTTTCTGTCGGGTATCGTGCTTGTTTTTTCAATTTTTTCCCTGGCGCATCTTATCAATGCAGTGTTAGAGCAGTGATTTTTTTTCTGCTCATTACTAATAAAGACTAAAAAAGAAGGGGGAAATATTCAAATTTCAGAAAAAAAAATGAAAAAAATTGATTTTGTTTGGGAATTGATCGCAAACCCTGTTTCATTCTGTGTGCTGTTGTAGAATCCCGCAAAAAAAAGACTTGAAAGAAGAGAAATGCCCGTATTAAAATTCTTGGTAGTTTTAAGAAAGGAGAAAAGAGACCGGGCATAATTCTTTTGACAGTTTTGACCCGGTCTCTAAATAAAGCGATAATTTTGCTTTAAGAACCAATAAAAGAAAATTACTGCTTTGCATCACGCTACCCTGACTGCAAGGCTTTTGTCAGGGGGTTGATCTGTCCTTGCTGCAAAACTGAAGGAACATTCAGCCGGCATGGGAAGTACTGGAAATATTACTACCGCCTGATCATCGGCATCTTCCGCATTCGCTGTAAAGTCTGCAAGCCTGCTGTGCCTGCTCAATGATCAGCTGCATCCCGGACTGTTCAAAGGCTGTTAGCTCTGTCACCCTTCCGTCTGGGTGTTGGAATTCTACACCCAGCTCTGTGATGCCTTTTGCCTTGAGCCCAAAGGAGGAAATCGGATTTCCGATGGAAATCGGATTTCCGATGGAAATCTTGGATTTCGTTAGAAATCCAATTTCCACCGCTTCTGAGCGCCCGCCGGGCGCTTAAGGCAGCCTCACTGTACACATGTCGCACGAGTAGAAATTTCTACAGTCAGTAAGTCCTTGCTTCATAGTGACCTGCCTCCGAGCCTGAAAAACCGCTAAGGTCGGCTCAATATACACGTGTCACACGAGCAGCGGCCGATCCCATGATGCTCTCCCTCGATCAGCTGGTTTTCCCTATCCAGCTGAGTGTACGCACGTATTTAGATATAGTTTATTCGCCCCTGTCCCTTGCAAAATTCCGCCCCCTCCTACTCGTGGGACACGTGTGTTTTGAGCCAGGCTTAAGGTTTTTGTGACCCTCTCAGCAGCTCCTTACCCTGCAAAACCTTATTTGCTTCCTTCCGGCTACTCGTGCGACATGTGTATATTGAGCCGGACTTAACCGGATTTCTCTTCCAATCAGCCGCTTTTACTGCCCTTCTTTTTTCAATCATAGCCTCCTATGCAACCCTGAAAACCCATGAAATCCTGCCCTCCTTTGCAGTCATGACAGGATTTCCCAAAAAAGAAGGAGGAGATCGGATTTCCAATAGAAATCGGATTTCCGATGGAAATCTTCGATTTCTTTAGAAATCCAATTTCCACCGCTTCTGAGCGCCCGCCGGGCGCTTAAGGCAGCCTGACGGCTGCCGTTTTCTTGTGCTGCTGCATCAGGACGTGTATGCCCGCGCTATGGTCGTTCGGTAAAATTATGCGGGCAAATGAGCCAATTTCAAAATGCTTCGCATTTTTGAAATTGGCTCCAAAACGACGCTCTTGCTTTTTGCAAGAGCCTTAAATAGAAAGTTGATAATACCTCGGGATTTTAGCAACTACTGAAGGATTTTCGGTTTAAAATAATGTGGGTATTTGGGTCAAATTAATTCGGGCACTTATAGCTGTGAGGGGTAAGGAAAAAGGTGTCAGACACCCGAGTCCCCCTTGATTAACTGATTTCTTTTTATTGAATGAAGTTATTGCCTGACGCTATTGTCAACTATTTGTCAACCTTAACACTAATAACTTTGTCAACCGTAACACCAGCAACTTTGTCAACTGTATCTTTGTCAACCGCCTATCCTTCCCTGATCCGTTCCCTGGCCAGTCTACTGAACAGCTTTTCATAGGGAGCTACCATACCTGATTTTAGACGAGCCTGCACTTGGGGGCGGAGGAAGGGAAGTTTTACGGCAATCACTGCCAGACTGGTTTTCAGCCGAAGCAGCCGCTTTTTACCGGGGAAATCATAAAGCCCGAGCTGCCGATACCGGCGGTGATCCTCCTGGAAGGCAAACCTGAGATGGGAGTAAATATCATCCCTGAACACCTTCATCTCTGCAATCCCGAGAAAACTTTTCGGAGCTTCAGTCCCCTTCTGATGAAACCGCACCAGCTTTTCAACCGTGTACACCAGCAGGCCCGTCAACTCCTGAGGATTCGACCGGGTATCAATCAGTACCGTAGAAGCTGCCCCCATGGTTTCGGCATACCCGGTAATCACCTCCTGAACCAGTTCATGCCTTGCCAGATTCCCGTCAAATATGAACACAAGCTGTTTGCCGGCATGGGTCGGCTGATGATTTCTTACAAATGTTCTTTCCAGATAGCGCTGAAAGACTGATGAAAAAACGTTGACCAAGAGGAAGAAGAAAAAAGAGCATACCGGCCGGGGTTATGACATCACGGTAGATTTCATTGAAGTCGTCTTTCCCTTCGTAAGCACATATATTATCAAATCCACAATGCAGGCAGCCAAGGCATGGGCCAAATTTCAGGTCCCCCTTGGGACTGCCGTTAAGAATGGTTATGTTCATGACCCCATCTCCTGTGGTACAAGTATAATCTATAAAAAAGTTGTCTGACACCCCAGGCGTCGATCGTTTGAACCTTTGACAAATGACTGATTTTATTCCATTATAGCAACCTATTACTTACCACCGGGATCAGCTCATTCGGATTAACGAAGACACGGGAATAGTCGAAGCCTGTACCGATTTTTCCATGGATTTCGGAAAGGTTCCTGGAAAAGCGGAGTTAACATGATCTTGACACTGGTTCTTTTTGCGATAATTTTTCCAGCTGTGGTAATCTTTCTTCGAGAACGGGGCGGGATTTTCAAGTGGTTGAATCCTCTGGTTACCTGCTACCTTGCAGGTATAATAATCGGAAATACCGGGCTGGTTTCACCTGAAATGATCTCCTCTCTGGACCTGCTTTCCACTATAACTGTTGCCTTGTCCATCCCTCTTATGTTGTTTTCTATTGATATCCGTTCCTGGAAAACCGCCGGTAAAAAAGCCCTTCTTTCCATGGCCCTTGCTGCCGCTTCAATTACCATAGTTTCGTTTATCTCCCAGCTGATATTCCGTCGTATGATCCCAGATGCCTGGAAACTTTCTGGCCTGCTTATCGGAGTTTACACCGGCGGCACACCCAATCTGGCAGCCATAAGAACAGCCCTTGATGTAGACATGACCCTTTATCTGGGAGTTCATACTTCTGACATGATACTTTCTGCTATCTATATCCTTTTTGTAATAACCGTGGCGAAAAAAATCTTTTCAAGGATCCTTCCCAAGTTCCCGGAAGAAGCGCATTCCCGGGAGCCGCACAACAGTACCCAGCTGGAAAGCTATGGACAGATATTTTCCAAACCAGTCCTCCTGCCTCTGCTGGCCGCCTTCGGACTGGCAGTTCTCATATTCGGAGTGGGGGCCGGATGTTCGTACATAGTACCTCCTGGAATATCCACCATGGTTGTGATTCTGATAATCACCACTTTGAGCATTGGAGCTTCGTTGCTGCCCCGGGTAAGGAGCATCAGGATGACCTTTCAGGCAGGAGAATATATTATTCTGATTTTTTGTCTTGCCGTAGGCGCTATGGGGAACTTCCAGACACTTTTACATTCCGCACCGCAGATTTTTCTTTTTGTGGCTCTGGCTCTTTTCGGTTCCATGTTTCTCCACCTATTCCTATGCAGAATTTTCAAGATCGACGTAGATACTATGCTGATCACATCCACATCAGCCATGTGCTCTCCTCCCTTTGTTGGGGTTGTCGCTGTTTCTATCAAAAACCGCAGTCTGATTCTTCCGGGAATAACCACAGGAATCATTGGCTATGCCGTGGGGAATTATTTGGGCATCCTCATGGCACAACTCTTCCATCTGATATTCCCCTGAGTAATCGGCAGCAAACCTTTATTACAGGGTCTATGGATTGAAAAAAGGTGTCTGACACCCAAATCTCCCTCCCCGTGTCTCCCCGTGTCTCCCTGATTCTCACGAGACCCCACCTTCCTTATCAAATAAAGGTCACGTGTCCTTTTTTCCTATCGTCCAATAATCTACACTGAACTACAGATCACTTGAAAAGGAGACAATCTATTATGAAAAGATTACGTGGTATGATGTGTATGCTGTTGATTCTCACAGCACTTTTCTCAACCCAGCTTTGGGCTGCAGGAGCGGAGGACGATCTTGCGCCAGCAAAAAACGTTATTGTGCTGATTGGCGATGGAATGGGCTTCGGAACAATGGAACTGGGCAGAATCATGGAATATGGGGCCGATGGACAACTTTATATCCAGAGGATTAACACGGTCGGCCTTATGACCACCAATCCGGCTGAAGGCTTGGTAACCGACTCCGCCGCCGCAGGAACCGCTTTGGCAACGTCCACAAAAACCATAAACGGATCAATTGGCGTCGATGTCAATAAAAACCCGGTAGAGAGCATTACAACGCACTTCCAGAACTCTGGAAAAAGCATCGGTCTTATATCGACAAATACCGTAGATGATGCAACCCCGGCAGCTTTCGGAGCTCACGTGGCGTCGAGAGACGGAAAAAGCGAAATCGTCCGCGATTACTACGACTCTCAGTGGGAGGTAATCCTCGGCGGCGGAACAAAGTATTTCGGTCCTGCCAAACAAAACGGTGTTGACATGATTGAAAAATTCATTGCAGCTGGCTACGCCTATGTAACAGACCGCGATACACTTGCGGCTGCCCCGGATTCAGGTAAGCTGCTGGGCCTCTTTACCCCGAGCTACATGAACTATATATCAGACTTGGAAGAATATCAGTCTAACGAACCGAGTCTCAGAGAGATGACCATGAAAGCCCTCGACATTCTCTCAAAAGACGAAGATGGATTCTTCCTCATGTCAGAAGGCGCCCGCATCGACCATGCAGCCCATGCCGGAGATGCAACAGCTGTATGGCTGGAAATGATCGAATTTGACAATACGGTCCAGTACTGCCTCGAATGGGCAGCTGAGCGTGGCGATACTCTGGTTGTCGTAACTGCCGATCATCAGACTATGGCTCTTGCTCCCTCAGAAGTTATGGATATCGAGGGACTGAAAAACGTTTCGGTTTCGGCAGAATATATGGCTATTCAGCTTGAAAAAAACAGCGACAATACCGCCTATACCGTAGAGAGCATTCAGGATGTATTCACCACCTATGCCGATATCGAACTGTCCGAAGCAGAAGCTTCCGAACTCCAGAGAAATCTGCCTGTAGAACTCTATTCATATCAGCTTGGCTGGGAAATCGGAAGCGTTCTGGCTGCCAAACTGGGGGTAGGACTCTGGTCCCGTGACATACGATCTGCCGGGATAACCGGCGGTCACTCAGCAGCATGGGTTCCCGTATTTGCACAAGGCCCGGGGGAAGAAGCCTTTATGGGATCATACGACAATACCGATTTTGCACAGATCCTTAAGAAAGTAGTAAGATAGCACATCCCGGATACTGATCGGGCAGGCAACGGTTTCCGGTATTGACCCGGACAACCCAGCCTGCCCGCTATTTCCTGCACCCTACCTGAATATTTCCTGTAACCTTAATGAATCCACCAAGCATCTCTCAAACATGATAATCTGCAAAGCGGCAGAGTTCCTTATACTGCTTTCTGTTCAGAGCAACCTTCCCTTTACTGATCTGAATAAGATCCTTCTGTTTCAGATGGCCTATCGCCCGATTGACCGAGCGAACAGACAGACTGATTTCATCGCTGATCTCCTGACGACGTGCATGCAGCACCCGGATTTCCTGCTCTGTTGAAAAATCACCGATGCCGCTTATGCCAATATTTCTCACAATATACAAAGCCGTAAGCATCGTTGAGGGATAGAACAGTTCAATCCCTCGCAAATCGGATGCATAATAGCTCTTTTCAGCCATTGCCGTAGTGATCAGTCTGAGGAAAGCAGGATCGGCATCAATCCATTGATTTACTACATTACAGGGTATTTGCAGTGTATGACAAGCATTTTCAGCTATACAGGTTGATGCGTAATGAGACTTATTAGCCAGAAATTCAATTTCTCCCAGATAATCCAGCGCTTTTGTGTGGGCAAAACAGTAGTGATCTCCCGTATCAAACTGGTTGACAATATTTACCGATCCCTCAAGCAGAATATGCACGTATCGAGCTTCATCCCCCTTCGTGAGGATATACTCTCTCGGCAAATAGATCTTCCTGCTGGAATTCACCAATACAAACTGAGGAATGTGAAATGGATAGTTCTGTTCCTGATGCTTATCTGCCGCTTTCATTGCCAATTGACGATTATAGCACAAAAATCAAAAGGTGTCTGACACCGTTTTCCGCAATTTAGGTCGATTTTTTTGAGGAATACGGTGTCAGACACCAAAACATTTTTACAGGGTGATTGCTAGACAACACCACGATACATTGACAGTACTTCACTGAATTTCCAGCCGAAAATCCTGTTCACCGGCCATATCCGCATTCGTTTACTGATGCTGAACCCCAGCCGCTGATAGAGCTGAAGAGCCCGCGGGTTCGTATTGATAACCTCCAACGTTACCCGCTCCATAGCACGGTCGCCAGCCAGTCGCACCACTTCCTCGATGAGCTTCGTCCCGATCCCCTCACCCCTTGCTTTCTCATCCACAACGATCGCCTCAATATAGAGCTCGTTCGGCTGTACAGAGTGATCCATAATCTTCAGCATGACCGTTCTCGGGATGGCTCCAAAAAAACCATAGAGCGATCG
>JAGYPA010000078.1 GCA_018399255.1 Spirochaetales bacterium
TATCTCGTGCCCCAAACTGCGTAGTGCGAAAATTTCAGGGGCGTGGTTGGTGAGCTCGCGAACCGTGTAATAGAGCCGGAGCTTCATTCCCAAATTGTGGATGTTATCAGCATAGCGCTTGAGCTCTTCGGGACGCAGGAATGGATAATTGATATACGGGTTCACAGGTTGTGCGTGGTGAATAGTAACAATGTTGGCACCGGTCTTCCGGATCTCATCGGGTGAATTGTAGTGATGGTAGAAACGGGTATTCCACTGCTTTTCGGTATCGACAGGTCGGAAAGGGGTAATGAGCAGACGGAAGTTGAAAGCGGTGGTTTCGTTGGGATTCAGGACGCGTGGACCGCCGGCACAGGTCAGGGTAAAGGTTTCTTGTGAAGTGCGGCGAAAGGAGATTGACCCCCGCCCGCCGTTATCCCAGGATTCGGGAGAAACAAGCGGCTGGAGCGTATAGAAGTTGGTGTTGAGCGGGCGGCGGTAGTTATCGTCCCGCAGTGAAAGCTGCAGCCCGGCCTGCTCGCAGCCGATCCAGACCGAGTCCTGGCCTTTGGTTGGCGTGTCCCAGGTCCAGTCCCAAAATTCGGGAATGGCGCCTCCCTGAAAGCCGAGGCCAAGAATGTACTTCACGACGGAAGCATTAAAGGCAACACGCAGATACGTATCACTCAGCTCTATCCGCTCAACAGCGGTAATACGGCAACGGTAATCAATACAGCCGTCAGGTTCCACCTGCGCATTGATAGTGATTTCAAAGGCAGAAGCTACAGACTCATCAGCTCTGAGGAAAGCCGCAGAACGCCCTGCAAGCGAAAATATCAGCTCCGTATCCGTTTCCCTGTCAAACTGCATTGTATCCCATTCCAAACCAATATCTTCCCCTTCACTTTCACATACTCCAAACTTCATAGGAGCAGAAAAGAGCGGGAGAGGATCAGTCTGGATGGCGGTGACTTCAGGGGTAAAATAACTTTCAATCTGAGCAGGAAGCCCGTCAGGAGCAATTGTTATTGAGCGTCCGAGAATGCTGAGAGTTCGGTCATGTCGTATGATTGGCAGGTAGGGTTTGATGAGATCGGGAGTGTCGCCAAGAGTGGAGTTAAGCCAGCGCAAGCGCGAGAGGCGGTCTGGCTCATCATCCCCGCAGGCGTTGATACGATCGGACGTGATGATGAGGACTAGATTTATACTGCGTGCCGCGGCATCAACAGCGTGAACAGTAAGGCTCCCTGCGTAGGTTCCGGCGGACATCTCTGGATCTATATCAATACCGATCCAGAAAGCCTGTACGGTGCCCTGTTCCACATCAACCTCTTTAGTGAATGGGTTTCCGTCGTACGTGGTGCCTGAAAGATTAAAGCAAGTGAAACGATCAGGAGCAATTTTATTCGGAGTCTGGACTTCCTTCTCAGTCTGGAGAAATTCAGTTTCCTTACCCGCAAGTCCGTCAAACTGGATTGATACTTGATGCAGCGTCTTCTGATGAGCGTAAAGCCCGAGTTGAAAAACGAAAAATTCTCCCAGCCGGGCAACAACTCTGAATGTATTGTATGCGCCGCCGATTGCCCAATGGTGTGGCAGTGCTCTACGCATACGGATGGAGCGTTCCCGCGTTTCGGGAAAGAGTAGAAATTCGGCTTCGCAATTATCATCCAGTAATCGCGCCATTTCATCTGCAGTAGCAATCACCTCCATAGGATAGAAGCTGTGTAGTTCACCGATGGCCTCAATCCGCAGCGGTACAGCGGTCGGCAAGACTTCCCAGTCGCGTTCGGCTGCAGTACTCCAGTCGGCATCTGCAACCTCGGCCGTTTTCTGCGGGCTGGGATAGGTGATCACGGGATAGGATGCCCGGGTTGTTCCCTCATAGCGGAGGTAATAGAGTTCATAAATATCTGCATCTAGCTGGGAATCTGGGGCAAACGCCAGTTCTCCGGCTTCGGACGTAATGGAACGAATCCAAACATTGGTGATCATTTTACCGGACGCGGCACACCGCACTACGACCCCCTTTAGGGCGGGATCGTTATCCGGTCGCCGCCAGGGCACCGTCACTTTAACTGCTGAAGCCTTACTGTCGGTTCGCACTATAGCACGATGATTTCCCAGCTTTTCAGAATCCCATTTCCCAACTGTATATGCAAGAACTTCCATAATTTCTCCCCAAAAATAGATTTCATATTGGTCTTTAATCCACTCGACTGCTTTAAAACACATCAGCACAGAGAAGAGTCGGTTTTCTCACATGTCCGATCCAAGGTCCTAAAGAAAAGACCCCAGCTAAGCAGGGTCTTTTCTTGTAGTAGACTGTGATTCCGATGTTGCAAATCAGTCGAACATCGGTGGAAATTTATCAAAGTAGGCTTCCATGTTGGCTTTGGCTTGAGTGTAGTTGGTTTCACGCATGAAAGCATTAATCATCTGGGAGTACTTATCGTTGAATTCGGCTTTGGTCTTGGCTTTTAGGATCTGCGGCAGGTAAGTCTGGGAAAAAATACCCCAGTACCAGTCGGCTACCGCCTGAACAACTTCAGACTGGTCGGAGTTGGCAACTTGGAGCTGGGTGCTTACGCCTAGAAAACGTGGGTTACTTGCTACAACACTACTTGCAAGACGCATCCAGTTACTGGTTTCGTTGTAAGCTGTGAAAACCGAGCGTTGGAGATTGGTAGGCCCCAAGGCATTGGTCAACGGATCAGAAGCCATTCCAATAACTGAGTCAAAAAGGCCCCATTTGTAAACACCAACACCATCAACAGCGCCGCTCATCACTGCTTCTTCAACGGCTTTGTCGGCGAAACGACGGCCGTTTTCTGTATCAATATAGAGACCGGCGCTTTCAGGACCCCATGCGAGAATGTCAGCACCTTCATCTGTATAAGTCCAGTCGACAAATTCGGCAATCCGGGTCATTGCTTCATCGGAAAGATCCTTGCTCAGCAGGGTTCGGTGATAGGGGTGGGGATTGTAGGGATCATAGAAGCCGTAGTCTGGCGACTGCTTCGGAAAGGGTATAAAGTGGCGAACAGCCCCAGATATATTCTCTTCCAACTGCTTAAAAACACCCAGCGCGTCCGGTACGTATTCGCCGGCTGCAACTTTACCAGTTGCTACTTTTTCCTGCAGCTGCACAGATTTGTGCACCAGATAGTCAGGATCTATCAGACCTTCCTGATAAGCATTCCAAAGCCATTCCATGTAGTCCCTGGTACCAGGAAGTCCCAGATAGCCATCAACCTCACCATCTCGATTGATTCGCCAGTAACCCCAGTCATACATAACACCGACATGCCAGGTTTCCCACCCTACCATAGAGAAGGGGATCATATCGGATCCATCCATGGCCTTCAGGTTTGCATCTTTAATCTTTCGCAGAAGGGTCATGAAATCTTCCGGGTTTTCAATAGCCGGCGAAACCGCCAACTGTTCATAGGTGGGACGAACACCGACATCTGCTGTAATCTTTTTCAATTCCATAATTGGATTAAAGGTATATCCGACGGCTTCAAGGACATCTTCTCGAACCCATAGAGCACGGGTATTGATGCCGTCAGAGACAACATCATTTGCAGGAGGTTCCGGTTTAGGCCAAGTATTTCCGGGGAGATTGTAAAAGGCGTATATCAAACCATCGTCTCCAGTTTCACGACCCCAATATTTCTTTGGGAGAAACTTTTCGTAGTTAGGCATATTTTCCAGATAATTATCCAGGGGAGCGAAAACTCCGGACTGAACCATAGCCCCAAAATCCTCTGCGCCGCACTGCATAATATCCGGCACCATTCCGGCTGCATTCCACATTGCAATAGCCTGGGGATATATCATATCTGGCGGCACTTTCTGAATTTCGGTCACTTTCAGGCCGAACTTTTCGGTGATGTAGGTACTGACGACGTTGTCAGGATTATCCAATTGCTGAAGGACACCCAGTTCATAGACCGGCAGCAAGGTGGCCGTCAACTCGATTACATCATCTTCTTTACTGGTTTCCTGATTACCGGCGGCAGAAATTCCAGCCAGCGGCAGCAGAAATACCAGCAACAGAACCAGCATTCTTTTCATATTGTTCTCCTTTCTCTTTTTTTCCATCCTTACTGGATGATTGTTAACTCAAATATACTCTGAATTCGTTATGTAATTACGTACCACCATGGAGCCAATTTCAAAATGTAAACATTTTGAAATTTCCATAAATGATTAACTTCACCTCGCGTCAATTCCAATCGTATCCCAATCACGCCTTGACTGACCCTATCATGATTCCCTTCACGAAGTACCTCTGCACGAATGGATAGATAGCCAGAATTGGAACCGTGGCAATAATGAGTGTTGCCATCTGTACAGCTTCTGCCGTCACCTTTATCTCTGCAGCCTGAGCCAGAAGCTTCATGTTTGCCAGCCCGGAAGCCTGCTTCAGCACATTCTGCAGCACCAACTGCAGCGGATGCAGACTGGTGTTAGGAACATAAACCATCGCATCAAACCACATATTCCACTGGAGCACCCCGGCAAACAGAGCTATAGTGGCAAAAATGGGAGCTGAAAGCGGAACAATAATACTGAAAAAAATTCTGATATCACTAGCACCGTCCAACTGCGCGGATTCTTCCAGACTGTCAGGAATACCGGCATAGTAGGTGCGCATAATAAGCATATAGTAGGCGAAGAAGCCGTAAGGCAGAATATAGACCAGAAATTTGTTCATCAGCCCGAGCTGCGCGATATTAACGAACGTAGCGATCATACCACCGCCCACATACATGGGCAGAACGAAAAAATATGAAAGAAAGCGGTTACCCGGCAGGAAACGTTTGGAAAGAGTATATGCGGCAGTACCGGTAACCATCAAGGTGTATGTAAGCCCGATAACAGTGCGCAATACGGATACGACAAAGGCTTTTGCAATCTTATCATTGCCAAAAACTGCACGGTAGTTATCAAGGGTTGGTTTCACTGGCAGGAGGGTTATGGGGTTACTGAGAACTGCATGCCCATCGCTGAAAGAATATGAGAGCGTATAAATGAACGGGTAGAGGGTCACTATGCAAAGCAAGATCATAATGATATTGATAATACTGTTCGGAATGTCAATTTTCTTTCCCTTTCCCATTGCTGTTACCTCAGAAGACCGATTTATCGGTTAGTTTCTTGTATATCTGGTTGGCGATAATTACCAGAGTAAACCCCACTACGGACTGAGTCAGCGTAATAGCCGTGGCGTAGGAATATTTCCCTGACATAATACCCTCGTAATAGGAATACATCTCCAGTGTGTACGATTTCTCGTTAACCATGGGGTTGCTCAAGTTGTAAACTGCATCAAAAAGCCCTCCAGAGCTGACGATGGAACTTACTTTGAGAATGAACATCAAGGCAATAGTCTGAAAAATGGACGGCAGGGTGATATACCAGGCCATCTTCAGGCGACCAGCCCCGTCCATGACAGCGGCTTCAAAGAGCTGTGGATCTATGGTTGTTATGGCGGCGATATAAATTATGGCACTCCACCCGAGTTCCTTCCAGATACTGGCTATAATAGTAATGCTCCAGAAATACTGAGGTTCCCGCATGAAAGGAATAGACTCTCCCCCGAATGAGGTAATGATGCGGTTAACAATGCCTATACCCGGATCAACCATTTTATAAACCATGGTAGCGACAACAACCCAGGAGATGAAATGCGGGAGATATGTAATAGTCTGGAATATACGCTTTGACCGTACACTGCGAACTTCATTGAGCATCAGAGAAAAAATGATTGGCAGGGGAAAAATGACCACAAGGGACAGAATACTCAGTCCCAACGTATTCTCCAGTGCCTGATAGAAGCGGGGATTCTGGAGAAACATCTTGAAATTATCGAATCCGATGAATGGCGACGAAAGATAGCTGCGTGCTCCAATATCAAATTTCTGGAATGCCATAACAATCCCCACCATGGGACGATACTGAAAAAGCAGGGCGGTTATCATGGCCGGAGGAAGAAAAATGAGATAAAGGTATTTATGCTTCTTCATCAGCTGCAAGTCAGACTTCAGTTTCTGCTGCCTGCCGTATCTTGTCTGCATTTTTCGCTTTCGTCTATTTTCCAAGCGGATTGAATTAAGATGAACAGTTGTTCTTTTTGGTGGTCGCATGAGATGATCATACCCGGAGTCTATAGCAAGCGATAGATCAACAAGTACCGGGCTATACAGTATTTTTCCAGTATTACTATACTAGTACAGCATACTATATTTGTTAACGATAAGCCTACACGCTAACAGACAGGAATAGTTTTCCCATAGCAGCATTTGCGGCTCAGTGTAATCTCTCTCCTGAACGGAACAAATCAACCCACCCCCCACATCAATAATCACGCTAGGTGATTAAGGAAGTACTGAATCTGGTTAATATAGTTGATAATCTCCAGTCGGTCATGAATATTAAGCTTGAAGTAAATATTGCTGATATGGTTACGAACTGTTTGTTCAGCGATGTGCAGCTCTTCGGCAATATTTACAATGCGCTTTGCCAGAACCATCTGGCGGAGAATCTCACATTCCCTACCCGTGAGTGTCGTGAGCCGCTGGTAGAAATCTTCGTTTATGCCTTTGGTGCTGGAGGATGATCTATCAAGAAGCTTGGCGGAGACTGCAGAATCTATCTGAATAATTCCCTTGGCAAGAGCTTGAATGGAATCTACAAGCTCCTCAGCCGGACGGCTCTTCAAGAGATAGCCGATTGCACCGTTCTTGAGCGAGTGGTGCACATATTCATCATCGTCAAATGTGGTCAGAATCAGAATCTTGATTTCGGGATATTTATTGTGAATAGTGCGCGTAGCAACCACCCCATCCATCTCAGGCATGCGTACATCCATGAGAATGACATCCGGCTTCAAGCGATGAGTCAGGCTGATGGCTTGCAGACCGTTATTAGCGATACCGACCACTTTAATCTGGGGGGCACGTGATTCAATAACAACCCGCAAGCCGTCGGCAAAAAGCTGCTGATCATCGACTATTAATACACGCAGTTTCTTCTTCATGGTGTGCTCCTAGATGGGAATAGTGGTGCGCAGCAGAAATCCATTGACCGTGTTTCCGTACTCCAATTCCCCATGAATACGGTTAAGACGCTCTCGCATCCCCTGCAGCCCTATACCTTCCTTAATACTAGTGGAACCGCGTCCATTATCCAAGATGTAAACCTTCACCATATGTTCCTCACACCAGAAAGAAAGCGATATTTCAGTTGCCTGGCCATGACGAAATGTATTGACTAATGCTTCCTGTATGAGATGGTAAATGACAGAATCTATATCATCGGAGATAGACATGGGCATGTTTGCGAAATTGGTTTGGACGGTGATGCCGGTAGCTTTTTCAAAAATTCTTGTAAGACGCAACAATGCCTGCATGCCTGTGGGATAGGTGTGTTCCTGTTCTCGCAGCTTGTACATGGCCTGACGGACCTGATCCAAGCCAAGTTGTGCATTCTCGCGGGCGGTTGTTATTATCTGCGGCAAAGCCAGAGGATTCTCCTTCATGAGATCCAAAGCTGCTTCCATGAGCATCATATTGTTTGTGAGAGTATAACCGACGATATCATGGATATCACGGGTAATTCGGCGCCGTTCTTTTTCTGTACCCTGCTCCTGTGCGATCATGGCATAATCCAGATATTCGGTATTGGATCTGGTGAGATTAACTATGGACTCTGAGAGCCTGTTGCGATCTGAATTAAGTTCCACAGCTATTTCACGGTACTTATGCATGAGACTTCCAAGGATGGCGAGGATAACGCCCGGGATGAGGTATTGACTGAGCAGCGGCAGGATCTGTTCAACGATGCCGCTGCGTAAAAACTCAGTTATTTGTATACCGGCAGGGATGACAGTTGCACCAATGGTAGCTATGATATTCCCTGGATAGGGTTCATACGTAATAATTTCCAGAATTACGATGATAATGATGATAAGCTGAAGCTCATATGCAAAGCGAACAAGGCTTATGGCCGTAACAGCGGTGAGAATAACGACACCCTGGGTGAGGTAATAGCTTGTCAGAGTCCTTGTCAAAGGAATGGCCAGGATAATGAGTATGCATCCAGTGAACAGAACGATAAAAACGTCTCTGAAAATAATTACAGCCGCACTCTCAACGAACATTGTACGGGTCCAGACTAAGGCGGCCGGTATAAGGACAAGGTAAGGACTGAAGCTTGCACGCTTATTGAGTCGTTTTATCACATAAGTTCCTTAGGTAATCTTTTTCAGATATTACCATAATAATTTAAATTTTGTTTGATTTTTCCTGAAAGTTGTTGTTTGATATAATAAACTTTTATGTTAACCACTAAAAAATGGATGGTACAGAATATGAGCACCGAACTGAAGCGGTATCTGAAAGAGTATAGACCACCGGAATTTCTGATTCCCGAAATTGATCTGACTATTGATCTTTATGAAGAACAGAGTCGGGTGGTATCACGTTTTGCTTTCATGGCTTCGCCGGAGGTTCAGGATGCAGCAAAAAATGGCTGTTCTGTACCAGCGCTGATACTGGACGGACTGGACTTATTTTTGGCAGGTCTGGTCATGAACGGACGAAAGCTTTCGGAAGAAGAGTTTTGCTGCGATGAAAAACAGTTGGTTATTTTTTCTCCGCCGCTGAGTGGGCACCTGGAAATTACCGTAGAAATTAATCCTGCAAAAAACCAGACACACTCAGGACTCTACTGGAAAAACGGTATATTCTGCACACAGAACGAACCTGAGGGCTTTCGACGCATCACTTTTTTCTGCGACAGACCCGATGTGCTAAGCATATATACGGTAACAGTCAGCGGCAACCTTGAACGTTATCCCTTTCTGCTCAGCAACGGGAATCCAAGGGAAAAAGGAAATCTGCCCGACGGACGTCATTTTGCGGTATGGCACGATCCCTACCCGAAACCTTGCTACTTGTTTGCACTTGTTGCCGGTGATTTCGCTGTTGTGAAGGATTCCTTTGTCACCAGGTCAGGAAAGCTGGCGGCACTGCGAATTTTTGTGGAAAAAGGCAGTGAGAAGCGGACTGCATTCACCATGGAAGCCATTAAACGGGCAATGCGTTGGGACGAGGAGACGTTCGAGCTTGAGTATGATCTTGATATTTTCATGATTGCGGCTGTACCAAGTTTTAACAGTGGAGCTATGGAGAACAAAGGGCTGAATATTTACAATGCATCTCTGGCTCTGGCGGATCGTGAAACGGCAACTGACCAGCAATTCCAGTTAATAGAGAGGGTCGTAGGACACGAATACTTCCACAACTGGACCGGAAATCGGATTACCTGTCGGGACTGGTTTCAGATTACATTGAAGGAGGGGCTGACAATTTACCGGGATGAGGAGTTTCATATAGCAAACAACGGGGGTACCGCAGCACGTATTACGATGGCGAACGAGATCCAGCGAGGGCAATTCCCGGAAGATGCCAGCCCGTTAGCTCACCCGGTACGTCCTGATTCCTATATTTCTATTAGCAATTTTTACACTTTAACAGTGTACAAGAAGGGAAAGGAGATTATCCGAATGATCCGGTCTTTGATCGGGACAGCGCTTTTCAATGAGGGAATTCGCTATTTTCTACACCAGTTCGACGGACAGGCGGTAACAGTCGAGGATTTCGTCGGATCCATGGAGTATGTATCAGGAACAGATCTTTCCCGAATGATGGACTGGTATCGACAAGCTGGAACGCCGATGTGCCAGGTGTCAGGGATGTATGACCCTGCGTTACTGGAATTTAGAATCCATATACAACAGACTTCCCGACCTACGGCTGCTTCGCCGAATCCAGTCCCCCTGCTCATCCCGCTGCGGTTGGGACTGCTTGATAATTCAGGACATGATATGAAGCTGAGTCCGGCTATTGCCTATGACCAAACAAAGCAAGAAAGCACTCGCTACACTCTGCCAGCAGACATTCTGCTCATATCTGATAAGGAACAGGAGTTTATTTTCCGTGACGTAAAAGAACGGCCGGTACCCTCACTGCTGCGGGGATTCTCAGCACCGGTGAAACTAGTGTACCCATATTCAGAAGATGAGTTGATTTTTCTAATGCAGCACGATTCCGACACCTGGGCTCGATACGATGCAGGACAACGGTTTATGCTGGAAGCTATACAGAAGGCAGCCCAGAATTGGCGAGCAGGTAGCCCGATAATTTTCTCGCCGCAGGTAATTGATGTACTGGCAAGACTACCGAAAGCAGAATCAGGAGATCCTGCATTAATCAGTAAAATGCTGGATGTTCCGGGGGTGGAAATGGTAGCTTTGGGGTTGCCTGTTTTTGATACCGAGGCAGCGCAGGCTGCCAGAAAGGTATTCCTGCGATTATTGGCTGAAGCCGGACAAGATGCACTAATTAGTTGTTATGCTGCATTGCAACTGGATGAATATTCCGCTTCAGCAAAAGCAATTGCTAGACGAAGCCTCAAAAACTGCTGTCTGGGATTGCTGGGAGAACTGGAAGGTTCATATAGAGAACTTGCATTTCGTCAGTATGATCAGGCTGACAACCTGACGGACCGGCTTACAGCCTTGAAGGTTCTGGCTGAAAAAAAGGACCATCACCATATCCGGGCTTTCGAGAACTATTACCATCGTTGGCGAGATAACTTGGTAATGATCAACCACTGGTTTGCTCTTCAGGCAGGATGCGGCGGGGAAAACGTTTATAAAGATGTGCTGGTGCTGGAAAAGGATCCGGCTTTTAACAGAACCAACCCCTCAGCTGTCAACAATCTATACGGTTCTTTTGCCGCTAACTTGGCACAGTTTCACCGGCCTGATGGAAAAGCCTATGCCCTGATTGCGGATCTGATGATGGAGCACGACGAACATAATCCCCAACTAGCCGCTAGACTGGGAAAATCGTTCATGCATTTCCCGCGGATATTAGAGCCTCAACGCACATTAATGTCACGTCAGCTGGAACGGATACTGCTGCGCAAGGACATTTCAAATGATCTGTATGAGGTGATTGATACTATTTTACACAATACATAGAGGAGATTTCACATGTCAGCAACAGTACGAATCGGTCATTACAGGCTTCCCTCAGCTCAATTGGGGACAGACAATCCACTACCTTTTTTCCGAGAAAATGCGCATGACAGCACAATTCCTAACGATGGTACGCTGACTGATGATGAGCTTCAACATCTTGGTTGGGAGACTGCTTTTAGGGTATTACCATACACCATGCAGGATAATTACCAGCGAAAACTCAACCCGCACACATTCACTTCTGTGGAGATGGAATCCAATCGTTACAAGGCTGTACTGTTGCCGGAGCTGGGAGCTCGCTTGGTCTCCTTCGTTGACAAGGCTGACGGACGGGAGCTTTTATTTCGCAATCCAAATTTTCAGCCTGCCAACCTCTCTATCAGGAATGCATGGTTCTCAGGGGGAATAGAGTGGAATATCGGTCAATTGGGACACACGTTTTCTACCTGCAGTCCTGTTTTCGCAGCCAGGATACAGGATACGGAAGGCAACGAAGGGGTTCGCTTTTTTGATTATGAACGCTGCAAGGGTCTTTTCTGGCAATTGGATCTCTATCTTCTGGATATACCGGCGGGGCTGACAGCACATGTAAAAATAGTTAATCCTAATCATGAGACGGTACCTATGTATTGGTGGACCAATATTGCGCTTCAGGAAAAGGCGGGATGCCGTGTTATTTCACCTGCTGACCGGGGAATTTTCATGCTTCCCAAGGTTGGCGGTTTCGGTGCGTTTGAGTTGCCGGATTTACCGAGTATTAAGTATCGTGACGGTACTTATTCCCTGAATCATCCTGGCTCAAATGAATTCTTTTTCCAGTGTCACCAAGACCGCTTGCCGTGGGAAGTTCTGGCAGAACCAGACGGAAAAATGTTTCTGGAGTACTCTACACAGGAACTCAAGGCTCGCAAGTTATTCTGTTGGGGTACAGGTCAGGGAAGTCGCCACTGGCAGGAGTATCTTAATGATACCGGGAATAGCTATATAGAGATTCAGGCAGGATTAACACCCGTGCAAAGCTGTTCCATACCCATGCAGGGCAACAGCGTTTGGCACTGGACGCAAGTATTCGGAACTCTGGACGGCGACCCGGAAAAACTGCACAGTCACGACTGGAGATCAGTATATGGAGAAGTTCAGCAGCGGTTAGAATCAATTCAAGGTTATCGCGAACTGGATGCGATAAACATTCGCTTAATTGCTGCGGCTGATTTGATGCCTCTGGAATTGCTCTTCCAAGCATCCGGATGGGGTCGGCTTGAGTACGAGCGAATGGATGCGGCAGGTGAAAACCGGAAAAAGCTGCAGTCTATGCCATTTCCAGAAGAGAGTATGGGCCCTGCGCAGGAGCCTTGGCTGGGACTGCTTCGGGAAGGAAGCTTCACCTGCAATCCCGGTCAACAGTACATCTGGATGGTACAGTCTCAGTGGCTGAACCTATTATCGTCAATACCCGAAAAGGAACTAGATTGGGTGGGGAATCTACATCTTGGAGTAATGCACCATGAATCGGGTAACAGGGAGAGAGCAGAATACTTCTGGAAGCAATCTCTTGAGAAGAAGTCCAACGCTATGAGCTGGCGCTGCCTTGCGGCGAGCGCTGCCGCAGATAGACGTGTTGATGATGCAATATCGTTTATGCAGAGAGCTCTGGATGCCGCGGCTGCAAACGACGACAGCGGTCCTTTAGAATCAGGATCCGAATTGTCGAGCAATAATAGCCTTGTCCAGGCATTAGGAGTCGAATTTCTTCAGATGCTGCGTGAGTATGGTCAATGGAAGCTGTTGGTAAAAGTATACGAGTCCCTGGAATCTGAAGTTCGAAAGCATGAGATGATTCAGATTTGTTACGCAGCTGCATTGGTTAAGTTGGATCAACTGGACGGGCTTGAGAAGCTCCTGCTGCATGACTACGCAATGATACGTGAAGGCGAAATCTCACTATCTGACATCTGGCAGGAGCTATGGGCACGACGAATTGCACATGAGAGGGGAGAAGAACTGGAAGAACGGCATTTTTTGGAGGCCATGGATCGCTACCCCCCTCCATACCTGATAGATTTCCGAATGATCCAATAAACGGATGCAGCGATACAGAATACAACCCAAATCCCTCCCCAAGTTATAACATTTCAGGAAAAACCGGGCCGTTTCAAATTGAATGCTTTAATAATTTCGGTCTGCAGTTCTGATGGGGAGGGGTTCTGATGGGGAGGCGTACAGCACGCAGGGTACTGAATGCAGCGGTCTTATGACTGAGTGTCGCATAGCAGCATCCACGGGAAGGGTCTATGCTCCATGCACACATGCCCAGCTTTCTTGAGATGGAATACTCCCTGTCTTGCAGCACCATTTTCCGAAGGACTACCATCTATACTTCTTATAAAGACCGGTGGGAAATTGAA
>JAGYPA010000079.1 GCA_018399255.1 Spirochaetales bacterium
TAAATAGGTCTCTCTATATAGGTGAGATTCCACAATCTGCAGATTACTTTTCCATCTTGAGCCTCAATGTCTTTATCTCAAATGGCGTAAAGGGAATAACTACCCTTTTTGAGTCGGCTGCCTCAACAGGTTCAATGCTTTCTTCCAGCAGGTCTGTCTCATAGGCAGCCAGGATGTCAGCCGAGAATTGGCAGGATACTCTGCCGCGGAATCCGTGAGACTCATATACTCTCATGATCAGACCGTCCCTGTCTTCGGCCTGCTTTATCGTCTCCGTGATCAGTTCTCCAGGCTGCAGATTGCAGAAAGAAAAGTGCGGAGGAACAGGGATTTTCCCGGCAGCTTCAGGCTGATAAGCCTTCACAGCCAGCATCGGGATATTCAGCTCATATGCCCGTCGGTCAATATCGGCATCTCTCCAGGTACCGCCATGAGGATAGAGCGAATAGGTGAATTCGTGCTCACCAATATCACTTTGGGCATCCGGATGAACGGGAGCTCTTAATAGGGATAATCTCAGGACATGCTCTTTGGCGTCGTATCCGTATTTACAATCATTCATGAGAGCAGCACCATAGTTGCCCTCCGACATATCAGCCCATTTATGTCCGCAAACCTCATACTTGGCCTGCTCAGTGAGCGTGTTCCGGTGCGTGGGACGGGATATGGATCCGAACGGCAGGTCATAGACCGCCTCCCGTGCCCGTATCTTCAATGGAAAAGCGACCTTCAGCATCTTGCTGCTGTTCTGCCAATTGACCCGGGTCTTGAAATCGATTCGCCTGCTATGGGTGTAAAACCAGATCTCCTGCTCAATCCTTGAATCCAGGACAGTCCAGACGGAAGCAATTACCGCAAACAGCAGCCCATTTGCCTTCAGCTCCCAAGGTGATTCCTGTACTACCGGATAAGTAAATTCCTCAAGATGGTACGCAATATTCCAGGCACTGAACCTCTTGCCTGGATCATCTTCAAAAACCTGAAAACGGTTCCCGGGTTCAGCCAGCACCTCCCGGTCATACTCGAGGTCCCGGATTTGCTTAATCAATCCATCCTCTGTGAAGCTGACCGCATAAAAAGGCGTAACGACTTCGGGCAGATCACATTCCACACACAGCGCATCAGGAACTTGACCAAACAGCTCACTCATCGGGGCCCAACCAAGGGATGGTGCATTATTCACCCTTACCCACTGCTCGCCTTCATACTCCTGCACAGAACTGACAGGAAACAGCTTTTGCCCCTCGGGCAGCAAAGCCAGTTCACTCCGCTGCCAGGAAAGTGTGTTAAATAGCAGAAAATCGTCTTCGGCAAGGGCAGCGTTATCAGTTACCACCTTGAGCGCTCTGGCCAGCACCTCTTCCCCTATTTCATTTGCTTTCCGGTAATCCTCGATAATGTCGGGAACTGCAGCCGAACAGTGAGAACCGGGAAGCGTATCATGAAACTGATTCACCAGCAGGTGCTTCCAGCCTTCGTTCAGACGATCCTGCAGATACGGGCCGCCATACAGGGACGCAAGCGAGCTGATAATCTCTGCATTGCGGTACAGCAGCTCGGTTTTCCTGTTCATTCGTTTAAAGAGTGCTTTTGTGGTATAGGTGCCGCGATGCGCCTCAAGATAGAGTTCATCGTCCCATACGGGCAGCTGATCCTGCTTCCTGGAGAGACGCTCCATAAAATCTGCTGCAAACTCGACCCGAAGCTCGGGTAAACCGGGAATCCTCCCGGCTATGCTGCCGGCTGCGACCATCTCCCTGGTAGGTCCGCCTCCCCCATCGCCATATCCGTACATAAAAATTGCTTCCCTGGAAATGTTTTTCTCGCAGCTCTCCCTCCATGCCCGTCTCAGTGTTTCAGGATTCAAATCCTGGGCAAAATGGGTTGACGGGAAATGGGCCAGCACCTCACTTCCGTCAGGCCCCCTCCACCGGAAATTATCATAGGGGAATACCGTGGTATCATTCCATATATTCAGTTTGTTTGAAATAAAGTAGGGAACCCCGGCCTTTTTCAGAATCTGGGGAAGCGTATACATGAGCCCGAATACATCCGGTAGAAGACAGATCTGTACGTCTATTCCGAACTCTTCACGGTAAAACCGTTTCCCAAAAAGCAGCTGACGCACCAGGCTCTCTGCTCCGGGAAGATTTGCATCAGGTTCAATGTAAGGAGCCCCGATAAGCTCCCAGCGGCCTTCGGCAACCCTTTTCTTGAGCTCCTCAAAGGTCTCCGGATACATCAGCTTGAGCTTTTCATAGAGAAACGGCTGACTCTGACTGAAGATAAAATCGGGATACTCCCGCATGAGACTCAGCATGTTGGTCACCGTCCGGCAGTTCTTCCGGAATGTCTCCTTCATCGGCCACAGGTAGAGAACATCGAGGTGTGAATGAGCATGCAGCGTCAGTCGCCCGCCGCTCTTGTAAAGGGGGGAATCAAGAATCTCCTGCTCGATGATCCTCATTCCCCTCAGGGCTGCTGCTTCAGCCTCCTGCTGCGAATTAATCCCGGGCCCGAGGGAAATACAGGCCTTCTCCAGCCTGGTACTGAGGAACTCTTCAAGTTCAATATTTTCATCACTCTCCCACAATTGCGTAATTACATTAAGGACCATGCGTGCACTGATGGTGAACTGCTCAATAACCGGATCCACCAGCACCAGCTGAGCTCTTTCAAAAAGATGCAGGTCCCGCTCATCATCTCTGCGGGCATCATAGGGATAGTTTATGACATATGCCTCCATCTCAACTTCAATTGTATCGTTATCTGCGACAATATCGCCAATGGGAATGATGTGACGGTTCCAGTCCAATCCCTGCCAGGGAACTCCATTAATCGATACCTGGGTCTCCCCTCCATCCATCCAGATATCGAGAGCACAATTTTCAACCGCATGTGTCGCTGGAATCTTTACGCTTCTCCTGAAGAATCCTGTTATTTCTTTACCGCCCCAGTAATCTCCCAGCTTGATGGGCCGCCAGTCAGATTCAACATCGACATACTGCTGCGGTGCGGTCATACGGGCGCTGCGGTACTCCCAGTCATCGATTGGGAGCTTCTGATACTCGACCCATGCAGCGACTTTTGCAATCTGTCTCTCCATGAACTGGTGGGGAAGATCTGGACAACGATCAGGATCTTTGGGTTTTCGCTTTGGCATATGCAATTATCCTTTTAGGTAGTATCTAGTACCGGCACTCCCTCGCGGCATCGGCGAAGGCTTTCAGCAATTCAGGTTTGGCGTCAAAGAAATGATCCGAAGGTGCGATGATATACCCGCCATTCCTTCCGCAGGCTTCAAAACACCTGAAGACCTCAGACCGGGTTTCCTCGGGAGTGCTGTTGAGAAAAAACTGTCCTTGATCAAAGCCGCCGATGAAGCAGACCTTGTCACCGATACGTCTGAAGGCTTCGGCCAGATCGACATCAGCCCCCATCCCCGGCGGTGTGAAAGTCTCCATGGCATCGGGATTCATAGCGGCAATATCCTCAAGGATAGGCATCATCCCCCCGCAGGTGTGATACACTACCCGCTGGCCGGCGGCGTGGGCTGCAGCTATCAGTTCACTGTCAAAGGGGGCAGCAAACTCATTGAAAATAGCCGGGGAAATTACGGTAGTCGATGCATCCCCTCCCCCCAACTCAAGCAGATCCATACTGACCTCCCGCATGGAATGCAGATAGGTTATCTTCCGGTCCCGGAGAATTGCCAGCAGTTCCTTGACCCAGGCGGGGTCGTCAAAGACGGCCAAAATCAATTTTTCAATACCGACCAGTACGGCCGCATCCTGCCAGCAGCCTGGCTGCCCATAGATGTCAAACCCGGGAACAATGGATCTGAGCAGCCCTCGATCTCCCATGGCGGCATCATGCTTGGCCGCATTAGCGGCATCACAGAGGAAATGGGGGGCATGTTTTGCCAGTATCTCTATGTCTCTATTCTTCTTCAGCAGATGTTCGGAGACCCAGCGTGTATAGGCATTGTGCTGGATCACCATTGACAGATTTCCTGATGGCGTATGGATGGTATACCGATATGTCTGATACTCGGAATGATTGATGTTTTCTGCTGATATTCTCCAGGAATCGGTCACTATTCCGCGATACCCTGCTGTTTCTTCGGACCAGTACTGCCCGTCTTGCGTATCAGGCAGATAAGGATTGAACCAGTCAATCTCGTCCATCCCGTACTTTTCGAAGAAATCGTGCTTTTCGGCACCCTGCTCATAGGTCCGAAGATAGTAATCCATAACATTATGGGTGGTAACCGGCAGTCTGTCCGGCTTTTTATTAGCAAGGGCAAGAAGAAATCGCTCTTTTGTTGTCATGTGCTGTTCCTGTATCCTTTCCGATTATGCTGGCGGGATTCTTACCCTTTTACTGCACCTGCTATCAGGGCCCGCAGGATAAACTTCTGCAGAAAAATAACTAGCAGAACTGCCGGCAGCAGACCGATAACGCCGGCTGCTGCCAGATAATGGGTGGAGAGGTCCTGATACGATCCCTGTGCCTGCAGGATGCCCACTGAAACCGGGTACAGCTTATTGTCGCTCAGCAGGAAGAACGGAATGATGAACTGTGACCATGCGTTGATGCTGTTGAAAATGGTGGCGCTGGCAATGCCGGGAAGAGCCGACGGTATCAGTATTCTCACCATAACACCAAAGCGTGAGCAGCCGTCAATCTTAGCTGCCTCATCCAGATCCTCCGGAATGGCATCAAAGACCCCTTTCATGAGAAACGTGGTAAAAGGAAGATGTATCGCGATATAGATAAGGGCAATTCCGTAATAGGTATTCAGCATGTGCAGCTTTGAATAGAACCAGTAGATGGGAATGCTGATGATTATCGGAGAGACCATCTGGAAAAAGAGGATACCGATAAGCATGAGATTTTTCCGCTTGAACTTTCCCCGGGATAATGCATAAGCTGATGGAAATGCAGCCAGCAGCACCCCGATGGAGGTAGTTACCACCAGCTTGGCGGAATTGAGGAGATACACATCCATCTCAATATTCTTCATGACCGCCCCATAGTTGCTGAACTGCAGCTGTTTGGGAAAAAAGTTGAACAGGTGTACCGGATCGAGGATCTGCTCAGCACTTTTCAGCGACAAGGCAATGATATAGACTACCGGCAGCAGGAAGAATACCAGCAGAACTGCAAAGAAGCTGTACAGGAGAATTTTTGTGGGTAAGGTATACTTATGCATGGTCCTGCCCCTTCATCAGCCGTAAATAGATAGTGGTAAAAACTATGGAGGAGACGATCATCAGAACTGCGTAGACTGCCCCCTGCGCCAGATTCATCCTGAGAAAGGTTGACTTATAGGTCTGCAGCGAAAGCACCGTTGTCGCAATACCTGGACCACCCTGGGTGAGAGACCAGATTGCGTCATAGGTATTCACCGTTGCGATGGTAATGAGGACCAGGTTTATCATGAGCATTGGCTTCAGCAGCGGAAGGGTAACCCTGAAGAATTTCTGCCGTGAGTTGGCTCCATCAATGTCTGCCGCCTCGTATAATTGCGGATCTATACCCCTGAGAGCTCCATACTGCAGGATGCCGCTGAAACCGGTGCCGCGCCAGACGTTGGTTATAATCGTGGCAAGCAGCGCTGTTGCAGGCCTGGTCATGAACGGCACCCTGTTTCCTCCAAAAAGCTCGAATGTATTGTTGATAACACCCCAGGCACTGCTGCTGAACATGATATTCCAGGTTATACCTGCAATGACACCGGGAACAACCCAGGCTGTGATCATGGCCACTTTGAGAATCCCCATACCACGCAGCTGCGTTTCCAGCAGCAGCCCCACCAGCAGCCCGAAAAACAGCTGAAAGAACACCGTAAAAACCACAAAAACCAGGGTATTGCGGAGCACTATCAACAAATCCGGATCGGAAAATACTCTTATATATGATCTTACGGTATATACCGAATCCAATTTACCTATTCTGGTGTTGGTAAAACTGAGCCGTATGGCATCTGCCAGCGGGTAGAGGTAGAAAAACACCAGAATAACTGCCAGCGGCAGAAACCAGTAGACCAGCTTGAAATTACCTTCTTTCTTCATCATTATTTCCTACATGCATGCCATGTTTCTGCCCGAACAGCCGCCTGCCGGATTACCCCGGCACGCGGCTGCAATATCAGTCATTCGTGCAGTACCCAGGTTCTACCTGTCATTATACGCTGCTGAAACGTCGGCAAACATCTGGTCAACCAGCTTGGCTGTATCAGTTTCTCCGGCAACAATTTTCCCGATTGCTACTTCGACCAGGACCTCTACATCAGGATAAAGGGATGTCGCAGGACGGGCTCTCCCCACCTCGAGCTGTTTGAAGATCTCATTGTAAAACGGTGTGTTAAATCCTTCGCTGCTAAGAACATCTTTTCTTACAGGAATATATCCGTGCAGGGGCAGTCTTTCAGACATTGCCTCTTTGTCGGTATAGACCTCTTTAACAAAGTTGACAGATGCTTCCAGTTTCCTCTCGTCTTTTGCCAGAAAACCGAATGTCCATCCGCCGTAGATATTGGATTCAACACCCTCTTTGTACATGGGAAGAGATCCGTAGCCCCAGTCTTCAACATTCAGCTGTCCCAGAAGCCAGGATCCGCCGATAAAGGATGCTGCATTGCCGGCCTTTGCCTCAGCGGCAACTTCATTGTGCTCGTAGGAAATAATCTCTGGCGGCATCGCTCCGGCGGCAAGGAGGTCCCGGTAGAAATTCAGTGTTTTTATCATGGCTTCCCTGTTCCTGCCTTCACCGAATACCGGTCTGAAGTTATCTGCCGGGTCAAACAGTATTGCATCCTGAGCCCAGTAAAAGGGCAGGAAGGCAAATGCAGCAGAGGCTCCCTTTGCAATTGTCAGAAAAGGAATCATATCGCTTTCGGATTTCTTGAGCTTGTCGTTCAGGGCAAATACGTCCTCCCATACAGCAGGGGGTTCCGGGGAGATGTTTTCATTCCAGTAGTACAGCAGCAGTCCGGTTTCAGCCCACAGGCCATATTGCCTGCCCTCCCGCATGGTTACCATCTTGGTAAAATCAAAAAACTGTGTCTTATCTGCATCATCAAGATAGGCATCAATGGGTGAAAGAACACCGGCCTCATGAAAGTTGCCGACCCACTGGGAATCAATATTGGCAAAATCATGAGGATTGCCGGCAAGTGCTGCGGTGATAAGCTTTGTCATTGCCTGAGCGGTTGTTCCGCCGGGAATCCCTTCAATCTCCACATAGACATCGGGATGCCTCTCTGCCCATGCGAGCAGTTGTTTTTCATAGAAATCCTTTCTGTCTTCTACCGTAGCAGCCATAGTATTCCATGATCCAATAAGAGCCCTCAGTTTAATTGGCGCACCTGGCGTTCCTGCTTCAGTGGCACTTGCCACAGGAGCTGCAGGTGCAGCAGAGTCTTCGCTTCCCTGAGAGAAGAGCGACATAGCAATAAGACTGATCATTGCTATCAGTAACAACATTTTTTTCATAGTGTTAACCTCCTGGTAATTTCCTTACATAACAATATACAACCTATATATAATAACTCAATAAATATTTATTTATTTTTTTATTCTTTATATTATATTAAATTAATTACTTTTTGTAATGTTATATCATTTGTGATACACAAAATCCAGGTGATTTTTTATTTTATTCTATACTTTTTGTTATATACATTATATCATTTGATAATGGAGGAAGCAACGGTATGAAAGAGCTGCCAAAGTATCAGCAGATTTACAACAGTCTTAAGGAGACGATTATAACGGGAACCTCTGCTGTCGGTGAAAAACTGGAAACAGAGAAAGAGTTATCCCGACGATATTCAGTAAGCAGAATCACGGCCCGAAAAGCGTTGGATTTGCTGGCAGCTGATGGATATGTAACCAGAACCCCGGGAAAGGGGACTTTTATAGCCAGCAGAGAATACAGGGAACCAATTGTAAAATCCCGAAAGAAAAGTCTGGGTATCATTCTGCCGGATCTCTCGGAAACCTTTGGTCTGGATGTTTTCAGATGGATAGAGCGGCTGGCCAACGAAAAAGATATTACCATAGTTACCGGTATCTCAGACAAGAACATACACAAAGAGAGGAAGCTGATAAACCGTCTCTATCACTTCGGGGTGGACGGTTTCATTATTCACCCGGTTTTTTATGAAAACTTCAATGAGGATATTCTGAAACTGATCCTTGAAAGATTCCCGATAGTACTTATTGATAGATACCTCCGCGATATCAGCTGCACATGCGTACTCTCCAACAACCGGGAGGGAGCAAGGATGGGCATGCAGCACCTGATCGATCTGGGCCACCGGAATATCGGTTATATTTCACGTCCGATAAACTCGGTATCATCTCTGCAGGAACGGGAACTGGGGATAAAGGATGTAATCATGGAACAGGGACTGCGCTACTCATCCAGATGGTGGCTGACTAATCTCGATCAGCTGGATAACAAGCAGGAAGAGAAGTTTCTCGAACACAAGGAAAAGATTGCTCATTTTCTAAAAAACAATCGGCAACTTACGGCTCTCTTCTGTCTGGAATATTCACCGGTACCCATTATCATGACCGTCGCCGAAGAGTTGGGGATACGGATTCCGGAGGATCTTTCCCTGATCTGCTTTGATTCTCCCGGGCATCTTGAAAGCCATGTCTACAGGGTCACTCATATTATGCAGAACGAGGAGGCTATTGCCAGAAAGGCAATAGCGCTCATTACAGCAATGCAGAACAAGGATGAAGTTGCAAGGACTTCTGCATATGGTTGAGGTGTAATTGGCTTTCCATAGGAAAAACAAATCAGAGCTCGCCCTGACCATCCAGGAGGATTCGTTTTTCCAACTGCCAGTAACACTATTATATTTTTTCGTTTCATAATATATAAATCCTACTTACATTCTTACCACTTTACTTTACACTCATATGCATGAAACTGACTGAAACACAGCTGTTCTGTACCCCAGAGCCCATCGCCGGCTTGCCGAGGATGACGCAGAGGAGCTGGCGGCGTTGCCGGGGTAAGCCGCCAGACGATCGCGGGCTGTGGAGAAAGGCACCTACAACCTGTCGGTGGTGCCAGCCGGGTGCAAGCCGAGGTGTTTCAGGTCGGTGTGGAAGACCTTTCACGATCAGGACAGGCAGGCATCGACCCTCGACTGAACACCCAAAAGTGAGTGACCAACCATGAACATGAGGAACCATCTCCTCAAAACGCTTAAAACATTTGAAACAGCTTTCTCTGGACGGCGCGTTGTTCCTGGTGGGGAATGCTGTCTGGTGCTCGTTTACCGTGAGTCCGTGGTTCTCGGCGCTGGTCATAAATTTCCTTTATACCGATGTCATTGAGGGCTGTCGGTAGTTCAAAGATCTGGACGAGTTCCAGCGTGAGTCAGCGGAAAGGCGGCAGTAATCAGTTATATCGTTGGGCCGGCATCACCCTTTCTACGCATGATTACTACCGAGAACTGCTTGCTGGAGGGATGCCAATGCAGTACTGATGAACGCTGGTGATCATCCTGATGAGCTACTGGCTAGCCTATTTCTTCCAGCCTGGACGGCTGGCGGCTGGTCGTATTATCTCCGGGATCATTCTGCTTTCTGGTCGCCAGTTCATTGTACTCAGTGCTTTCAAGATCACGGCTGACCGCATTTCGCTGGAGATGCTGGTTATCGTGGTCCCGGTTGCCGTCAAGGCTGGACGCCCAGGTCGATACCCTCCTCCCATCAGCTAATCCTGAGCGCTTGCGCGGCTCTGCTCCACTCCTCATCCACTTTGACGGATATGAACAACCGACGGTGGCCTTTCCTGCCGGTTCCCGAGCCGCTTCATCGGTCTTGGTTATCTGGAAGGCCTGGCGAGCCGGAAACACACCAGCGAAGCCTGCTGATGGCTCAACGATGAGACGCAAAAACAGACCGGAAGCGTGACCGGCAGAATTACAGGCACGCTGTTATTTCAGGCAAACAGGGTATCGACGACAACCCTGCGGCCCAAAGTGGTGTTGAGGCTGCCTGCTGACCCGGCAGATAGACGGCATCAGCATCAAGCTCGTAATCCTTGAATGCATAGACCATAATCGACTTGTTCACTGGGTCCACTATCCAGCATTCAGAAACCTGCTCTCCATATAGAGCCCTGAGCTTTTTATGCGGTCCTTTCCTGCTATTTGTGGGAGAGAATTTCAATGACCAGTGCAGGTGTTCCTTTTGTACTTATCCTCGTTGATATCCTTCATATAATCACAGAGTTGTTCATCACATCTGGCTATAGTATCGACATTAATATCATCCTCGGTGACGTCCTGCAAACGCTATCACGCTGTATGAGATTCTATGTCGGAAGGGAGCTGAATGGATCACAGGAAGCGTGCGAACTTGTGCTGAACGGAAGCCATGTACAGCTCTCCCGCACCTTCTGGTGGGTAAAACTTGGTGAAGCAAGAAGGTACACTTCCCCATCAATCGCTCAGCGATTCTACTGTTTCTGTCAGATCGAAATTGTTGATAGTGACATACCCATCTTTTCTGGGATTGGTTCCATACTGACCACGGCTCACCAGCCTCATATCCTTCATGGTTCCTTGATAGTAGAGCAAAGACGGGCCCGTTTCTCGTGATAATGATATTTTCAACCTTGCAGAGTTTCAGATATTTCCCAAAGTTGTTCTGCACTTCCGTTGCCGATACATACATACTACCTCTCCCTGTACCGCATATATTAGCTAATATAAAGTATTATACATGTAATTTAGCTAATTGTAAACCGGATTACCTAAAACTTTATACAAAATTCCGCAGGAGCCGTTTTGTCTCTGAGACCATATAGAGCGGGAGGCTCAACAGTCTGAAGGGGTGGGGAACTCTGCCGGGTATCCGGGAAACCACATCATCTGCGGCAGGGTTGGCCATATTGTATCGTAAGGCAACAGGGGATTTTTTTTCAGATACGAAAACATGCAGTGACTTCAAGCTGCCCGTTGTGCCCGCCTTCACCTCTGCCGGGACAACCCTCCCGTCAATCTGAAAAAGATAGTCGACTTCTGCAGACGCACCGGTCTTCTGCCTGTTCCAGTAATACAGTTCCGGCGTCTCATAGCTTTCGAACTGTCCCAGCCATTCCTGACCGACGAACTGCTCGGCCAAGGCCCCTCTATTGGAAAGAACTTGCTGCCCATACACCTGACCAGTTATACTCAGCCCGAGGGATCGCAGTAAAAGACCGCTATCGAGAAAGAGCAGTTTGAAATCCCTCTCTTTCCGCTCTGATCTCAGCGGTATCCTGCTGCCTGAACTGTGCTGGACTCTCCGCAGAATTCCGGCAAGCTCCAACTGATCAACTGTCTTCTTCAGAGTCGTTGAAGCTCGCTCCCGTGATATTTCTGTATACTTGACTTTCCGTCCGACCAGCGTTGGAGCAGCATCCAGCACCAGACGAAGCATCTCCGTGTCAGCTTTTTCCCCATACTTGGAGAAGTCGTCTTTGAGCGTATCAAGAATGGAGCTCAGTTCCATTTCACACTGTCTGAATGACTGTGAATGCGCATACTCCCTGACGGAGGCGGGCATTCCGCCTATGTACATATATACCGTGACATAATCTGCCAGCCTGGTGTGCAGACTGTCCGGAATCTCCTCTGAAAGCTGAAAATCGGCAATAAATTCAACCAGCCTATCGGCCTGCACTGCGTATAGGAACTCCTTAAAGTCCATCGGATTCATGTGCAGATACTCTATCCGTCCCACCGGCATGGAGAAGGTATGATCGGCAAGCACCAGATCCAGCAGAGAGCCGGCGGCAATAACATGAAGGCCAGGTTTTTTTTCAAAAAAATATCGTAGTCGTGCAAATACTTCTGGAGCCTTCTGTATTTCATCCAGAAACAGAAGCGTTTTCCCGGGATGTACCGGAATATCCATGGCCAGCTCAATATACTGTAGGACTCTGTCTATATCCTGATGCTTGAAAAGGCTCCTGCTGTCGCTGTGTTCGTCAAAGTTTATTTCTATGAAATGATCAAAATGCTTTCTGCCGAATTCCCTGACCAGATATGTTTTGCCAACCTGTCTCGCCCCCCTGATCACCAGCGGCTTGCGGTTGGTACGATTTTTCCATTCCAAGAGATCCTGCATATATTTCCTGTACATGTTTCACCTCTGACAGTAGTATAACCGTACCTGGAAATATAAAACAAGGGGTTGTTTTTGTATGTTTAATATAATTTCTATAGGTTGTTAGCTCAGTTCGGGTAAGTTTATAGGGGTTGTTTTGCTAAACCGTTATATCGGGCTAACTCCGATGACAGGGCAGGTTCCATGAAAGGAATTTACTGTAGTCAACTGCTCCTTTCGGAAGATCCCGGATCAGTGTCACCTGCTTTAGCAGATAGTGCATATACTCATAGAAATCCAAATCCCAGAAATTAGCAGTCTGGATGATACTTTCGATGGTTGCCAGAGTCTTTGCACCATCAACCGACCCGGCAAACAGGGAGTTCATTCGAATCGTTGAGAAAGCTCTGATGATGCGTTCACTTCTCGAGTTATCGGGATTCAGGTTTGCACAGTCAAGATACGACTGGAGCAGTTGCTCATGGTTACGGTAATAG
>JAGYPA010000008.1 GCA_018399255.1 Spirochaetales bacterium
GAAGGTATTCGAGGCCAGCTGCTGGATCCAGCCCCTGAATATCCCGAAGCAGCTCTTTTATGGAAGGAAGGGGTTTTTTCTGCTCATTGCCTTCATGTAAATGCCGTGGTGAATTGCTTCCAGGGCGGTGAAAGGCGTCGGGGGTATAATCGTCAGAGATCAGGCTGGTTTCCGGAAGCCAGGCAGCCAGAGCCCGATAAAGGATGCCCGGCTCGACTGGTTTCGCGATATGGTCATCCAGGCCTTCGCTAAGACTGCGGTCCCGATCCTCGCTGAACGCATTGGCTGTCATGGCAAGTATGGGCTGGTGCTTCCATCCGGGCAATTCGCGGATAGCCTTGCAGGTTTCGTACCCGTCCATTTTCGGCATCTGAATATCTAAAAGAACCAGATCATACAAGGTGTTTCGGGCCAGGTCGACAGCCTCAAATCCGCTTTCTGCAAGCTGAACTACCATTCCGACAGAGGTAAGCAGCTGAGTTGTTACCTCACGGTTTATGGCATTGTCTTCTACTACCAGTATTACCGCGCCGCGGCGGCGGTCCAGCTGTCGGTAAAGTTCATCATCTGAAACCTGTTCCGAATACATTCCAGACGTATTCTGCATTCTGGAACCAGCCTTAAGTGAGCCAGCTTGGCGAACGTTACTGCGAACTTTATCGGAGGAAACGGTAAAGGGCAGCTCAACGGTGAAGCGTGTACCGGTTCCCGGCTCGCTTTCAACTTTAATAGTACCTCCCATGAGCAGAGTAAGGCGCTTGCTGATGGCTAATCCGAGACCCGTTCCTCCGAACAACCGTGAGGTGGAGCTGTCTGCCTGTTCAAAAGCCTGAAAGAGATGCTGCAGTTTATCCTCCGAAATACCGATTCCTGTATCTTCAATGGAGAACTGCAGCCGACAGAGATTTCCATCACGGCTGAGCTGGCGACCGATAATTGAAACAGAACCCTTGCTGGTAAATTTTACCGCATTGCCAATCAAATTGAGGAAGATCTGGGAAAAGCGCTGACTGTCGCCCTGGACTACTTGAGGGATATCCTGAAGGCTAACGGTTATTTCGAGTCCTTTGGCTGCCGCCTGCTCGGATACAATTTCATGGATTCGAGCTATCATACGTTCCGGTTCAAAGTCCTCAATTTCGATAGTCAGTTTGTCGGCCTCAATTTTGGACAAATCGAGAATATCATTTATTACTTCCAGAAGATGGTCGGCGGAACTGGACAGTTTTTCCAGCTGCCGCAGCTGCTTTTCTGTGAGCGGGTCTTGCTTCATAAGATAGGCATAGCCGATGATTGCGTTCATGGGCGTGCGGATTTCATGACTCATGTTTGCCAAAAAGGCGCTTTTTGCCTTGTTTGCCGATTCGGCTTCACGGCGGGCGGCTTCCAGCTCCTGCGTACGGGCAGCAACGATCTCCTCCAGGTGGAGTCGATAATTATCAATTGTCTGGGTATTTTTTACCTGTTCGGTAATATCACGTAGAATCCCAAGCAGAGCAGAAGGTTCTCCAGTCGCGGTAAATTCTGTTTCGGCACGAAGCTCTATCCACTTTGTGCGGTTTTCCATGGTAATACTGCAGGGGATCGTGAAGGATTGGCCTGAGAGAGCCTGACCCCAGGCGCGATCCACCGTGAGGCGATCTTTCGGGTTCAGATGCTGCAGGAAAAGCTCTATGTCGATCGGAACCTCTTCGGCTATCTCGAAAATGCGCCGTGCTTCGCGGGATGCATGGAGTTTTTCAGTTGCTATGTCGTAATACCAGTGGCCGGTATGAGAAATTGCCTGAGCCCGTTCCAGAAAGCCCTCATTTTGCTGCAGTGCTTCAGTTGCCAGAATTCGTTCCCGGTTAAGCATCGCCATGCCGAGCTGATCCGCAATCTGGCTGGAAAAGGTTATTTCGTCATGTTTCCACTCCCGTGCGGCTCCAATTTTGGAAAAACTGATCCCGCCGAAAACCCTGGAACCATGGGTTATTATGGCAGCTAGTATCGATCTGATTCCCGTCGGCTCATGAAATTTTTTATAATAGGCGGCTGATATGCGCGGATCATCTGCTGTATCGGTTACTGCTATAACCCGTTGGTTGACCAGATCCAGGACAGAATACGGAAGATCTCTCACTGCCAGATCAGCCGCTTTGAAATGGCGCTTAAGCTGCGGTTCATAGAGGTCAGCGCAGTAGAGTATATGCTTCTTACTTCCGGAAAACAGCCAGATCGTTATCCGGTCGACAGGAAAGATTTCGGCCAGAAGCTCTGTTGTCAGATTGGACAAGGCGTTGATATTACCGGTCAGGGCGGCTTCCGCGGCGTTAATGGCCGATATAATCCTGGGATACTCCTCCAGCCGCTTCAGCAGGGCAGTCTGCTCCTCCTTGCGGCGTTCTTCCGCCGTGATATCACGCCACACTGCGCTGATCAGCGGTTTTCCCTGATGGGTGACCTGCTCAAGGGATAGCAGAACCTGAAGGATATCGCCGGTTTTTGTGCGGTGGCGGGTTTTGAAGGTAACTGGATTGCCGTCGAGAACTGTTTTTACTTTTCGGGCAATTGTTTCCGGATCATGATCAGCCTCGATATCCGGGACGCGAAGCTGAAGAAATTCTTCGCGGGTGTAGCCGAGTCGTCTGCAGGCCGCCTCATTGCAGCTTATGAAGCGCCCTGTATACGGGTCCGCCAGGGTTACGGAGTCGGTAGCCTGCTCAAACATCGTGGTAAGCAGAGCTTCCCGTTCCTTCAAGCTCTCCTCGGCCATTTTGCGGGCATCGATATCGTTCAGGCTGGTAAGGACTGCCTGCTTCCCCTCAAATGTCACAAGGGTAGCCGAAACCAGGGCCCAATGGGAGTTTCCGTGCAGGTCAGAGAAGTTTATTTCCCGGTCGAACACGTTTCCGTCCCGCGAGAGATCCGCGATGAGCTGGTTACGGTCTTCAGGGTTCTTGTAGAGGCCTCGAAGATCTATACTCCGTGCAGCTTCTTTACTGTCCTGGAATTTCACCTCCGCCCGGCGATTTGCATAGAGCAGGGCTCCGTCGTCTGCTTTTGTGATCAGAATGGGAAAAGGAGCATTTTCCAGCAATTCCCGCTGGGAAGCCTCACTTTTTTCCAGATTGATAATTGTCTGCTGTTGTCGGGTTACGTCCCGGGTAATAACGAAAAAGCGGCGGCTTTCCGGGTGATGGATCATACGGGATTCGAAAAAATGGACATCATCAGCAAGCGGCAGGGAATACTCTATTACGGCTGTTTTTCCGGTAGCTTGAGCCTCATCGAATTGACGGTTCGTCTTTTCAACCATTTCAGGCGGCATGTAAGTGGCTATAGGTTTGCCGATAATCGCCTCCGGACTGCTAAAGAGCAGCGACTCGTCCCTGGCCCGGTAATCAACAACGGCATGGTTCTCGTCAAACACAAAAAAGAGGTCCGGAATCAGCTTGAACAAGGTTTCAAGCATGCTGCTGGAATTTTCTGTCTGGGAGTTAGATGGCTCATGCTCTTCGTTCTGATGTGCAGCGTTTATTTCCGGCATGCTTCTCCCTTTGTTCGATAGTGCTGGTTTTCCGGCTTCTTATGGTTTTCCGGGTGCCAGGGACTCATCAATTCCGCTGTTTCATTTGGTATCCAATCAGCAGAAGTCGTCATTTGCAATGAGAATAAACTTACTATGATTGTTATATAATACTCATTCTGCAGCGATGGCGCAAGGATTATTATAGCCGGGTTGCCCTGCCCGGGTTCCGGGTGGTCTATTATTTGTGTCCAGCTCCTGTTATGATGGACATATCCGACATATTCATGGGGAAAATCAGTAACAGTTGTGGCTCTTGCAAAAAGCAAGAGCGACGTTTTGGTTAGACGGAGACAGGAACGTGAAAGCGAAAGAGATCGAATTTGATATGGTAACTACCCGGGGCGGCGACAGGGGCGAGTCGTCCCTTTACAACGGCGAACGACGCAGGAAGGATGATGTTATATTTGAAGCCCTGGGAGATCTCGATGAACTGAATTCTGCCCTGGGGGTTGTCCGGGCCCAGGTCAGGCTGCCTCAGCTGCTTGATATCCAGAAGCATCTGCTTGTCATCGGTGCCGTTGCGGCTGCTCCCAGAACCAGCAGGGAATATGAGAGCATTCCCCATCTGCAGAGACAGGACGTTGAGAAGCTGGAAAAAGAAGAAAAAGCGCTGCTTGGAAAAACAGAGATTCTCGGCTCATTTGTTTGTCCGGGAGAGACAGTGGTCTCAGCTCAGACAGATGTTGCCCGAACCCTTGCCCGCCGCTGCGAGCGCCGGCTGGTAACGCTGATTCGTGATTATGGAAGAAGTGAGCTTATCGAAAGTCAGCGGTATCTCAACCGGCTCTCTGATTATCTTTTTATTTTAGCGAGATTTATGGAACAGCGGCAGCCTCTGTGATAAAACAGGTGAAGCTCCACAGTAACGGTACCGCTGATTATTGCTTCCTCCTGTTTCGCGTGATACACTGAATAATGCGCAGAATAATGCACTGAATACTAAAAAGAACCTGCTGCGGCAGGAATGGAGAAGAAGTTATGAATAACAAAGCAGCCTATATCGATCATACAATCCTGAAAGCCGATGCGGTTAAAGAGCAGATCCTGCAGGTCTGCAGCGAAGCCAGAGAATACGGGTTTGCATCAGTCTGCGTCAATTCTTCCCGTGTTCCGCTCTGCGTGGAAGCCTTGAAAGGCAGCGGGGTTAAAATCTGTTCAGTTGTCGGGTTTCCGCTGGGGGCAATGATCCCTGAGGCAAAAGCCTTTGAAGCAGCTCAGGCCATAGCTGCCGGGGCCGATGAAATTGATATGGTAATCAATATCGGAGCCCTGAAGGATAAGAATAAAGCTTATGTGGAAGAGGATATCCGTTTTGTCAAAAAAGCCTGCGGAGATAAAATTCTCAAGGTGATAATTGAAACCTGTCTGCTTTCGGAAGATGAAAAAATTGTTGCCTGTCAGCTTGCCAAGCTGGCCGGAGCAGATTTCGTGAAAACATCAACCGGTTTTTCCACCCATGGTGCTACTCCGGAAGATGTAGCCCTGATGCGTGAAACCGTCGGTCCGGAAATGGGGGTCAAGGCTGCCGGCGGAGTCCGGTCCCTTGCCGATGCCGAAATAATGATCAGAGCCGGAGCAACCCGGCTCGGTACCAGCGGCGGTGCTGCTATCGTAAAAGGGGAAACATTCGAGACCAGCTATTAACAGGCTGAAAAACGGCAGACTGGAGAACGGCAGACTGGAGAACGGCAGAGACTGGATCGGGCCAGGCTTTCAGCTGCCGTCCCGGCCGAACGTGCCTTTCAGTGTGTCAAGCAGCTGCAGGGCGCGTACGATTTCAACCGGCTTCCGGTCAAGATCCTTGCGCCGGCAAACCCCCTCGCAAATATGGGTGCAGGTTTCGCAGGGCAGCAGAGAGGCAGATGCTTCCGGATGTGTTTCCCGGTAGGTCAGCGTGTTTTCATGCAGAACCCGTTCGGCTCCGCTGCCGTTGCCCGCTTCCAGCCGCCGCATAATCCCGCGGATATCGATGGATGCCGGACAGACTGATGTGCAGGGGGCGTCTTCACACCAGAGGCAGCGTGAGGCAATATCGTGCAGCAGTATGGCGGCGGTGCCGGAAATCGCGTTCAAAGCCGGTATAACCATCCCGTCGGCATCATACCGCAGTTCTCTGCCTTTTCCCGGAAAAGTATTAACCCGGTTGGTCAGGCCAGCATGCCAGCGGTACTCTTCCAGCTCACGTTTTCGCAGAACCATATTGGCAGCACTGACTCCGGATATGGTAACTGCCGGGCTGCCGGTACCCATAACCGTGGCCTCTCCGCACATGAACAGTGAATCCCAGTCAGTTGAAGCAGGCTGCCGCTTAAGCAGGTCCTGACCCATCTGCTGCTTGGGTCCGGCTACGCAGCCACGCTCCTTCAGGGTATAGCGCTCGATGGTGGACGGGGTTGCCAGGGTGCTGAAGCGAAGACCTTTGCGGAAACCCGGAAAATGGGCTTCAAGAATATCCAGCAGACGTTCGGTTTCCCGCTTTTTAGCCTGCAGGTATGCCTCTCCGCGATAGTCAGGATCGGAAGGCGACGGCCAGGATTCCAGCTGGGGTCCGATGGCCATAACCAGGTGCTCCCCCCGGGGACAGATCGATGGATCAGCAAGAGAGAAGATATAGACGGTAACCTCTTTCTCGTCGATTTTTTCGGGATTGTCGGCAAACATCTGGATGGGAAGCGTGTCGTCCGGTATCACGGTCTCATCAACAGCCGCATAGATTACGACACTGGGATAGGTCATCTCCAGGGAATTTACCCAGGCTGTCCGCTCAGGCAGTCGGTAAGTCTCGGGGATCAGTCTATTGTGCAGCTGATGCAGTGTTCCCCCGTAGATGATATCGTCTGCCAGGATTTCCAGGGTTTCGGGGTTTTCTCCGGCCGGATTGGTGCGGACAGCCCTGATCCCGATCGGTTTTCCATCCTTGAATATGAGCTCCTCTGCACGGGTTCGATAGAGAATTGACCCATGTTTTTTTTCCAGGGCTTTTTCCAGTTTTCCGGGCAGCTGCTGGGTCCCCCCGACAGGGTAATAACTCCCCCCGTAGTGATTATCCATAAACATGGTCACCGCCATAATTGCCGGCGTTTCATCCAGGGTGGTGTAGCAGTAGGTTGAGGTAAGTTTGTTGAAAAAGCGAATTACCTCAGGGGATTTAACGAAACGGCGCATGAGGTCCCCCGCGCTTTTCCCGAAGAGACGGAAGAGCTTGATATTGCGCAGGGGATGGCGGATAAAGAGACGCAGGCCCTCTTCCCGAGGGATTTCGGAGGGAGCCATGCAGATGGGATCGACGGCAATAACATTGAGATAGAGATCCTCGATGTAGCGGTAAAAAGCCTTGATACCCTTTATGTCACGGGGGAAAAGCTGCTCGAGCTCACCGAAAAACCGTTCTATATCGGCATAAAAGGTGATCGGATGCTGATCATAATGAACCCGGTAGAGGTGCTCATGCTTGATAATATCGATAGGTTCAACGAGCTCGTTCATAACAAACTGGTGAGGATTGAACCCGTTACTTCCGAATCCGTACAGCATGGCTGTTCCCTGGTCGAAGGTGCGTTTTCCTCTGCGGAAGGCGCCGCAGGAACCGCCCGGCTGAAAGTGCTGCTCGATAACGGTAACCTGCAGGCCCCGTTTTGCCAGGAGGGCTGCTGCCGTAAGACTGCCTAAACCGGATCCGATAACTGCAATATCTGTTTTCATGCGTCACTCCATCAATACGGTGTCTGATACTGTACAGGGGAGATTATACTCGAAAAGACGGTTTTTGAAAGAGTAAAGCGGAGTCGGGATAAAATCGACGTAATTTTCAGCTTTTATAGCCAATTTCATGGAAATGGGATATGATAAAGGCTATGGCGCATACCGATACCGATACACAGACAAGCAGTTTTCTTAAAAGTCTGGGCTTTCCCACCGTGCAGGTGCATGAGGCCTTCACCCATTTTGATTTTGTCAAACCCTCACGTCGGGTGCTGGTGATCGGGCCTATGGGGTCCGGTAAGACTGAGTATTCAGCGAGGGTATGGCGTGACGCGGAGGTTGCGCTTTCCAAGAGCGATGTTATCCGTCAGTTCACCTCTTCCGGGACGGTAGACCGGCGCAAGGTGTTTTTTATCAGAACCCTGCTGGATGACGTGCGGTTCCCGGATTATCCGGATGACGCCCTTGCCTATCGCGGCGGCTATATCAGCTGCGGAGCGAATATCGCCCGGATAAAGGATTCCTTTGCCCTGGAACGGGCAATCAAGGAGTTTCCCGAGGTCGGCACCTGGATTATCGATGAAGCTTCGTTCTATGATGAGCGGCTTGCCTATGTGGTCCGCAACGACAGTCTGGCCCGCGGAACCCTCTATATATTCCCCACGCTGATCCTCAATTTCCGCAAGGATATTTTCAATTCGACAGCCCGGCTGATGCTCGATATTGCAACGGATGTAATTCCGCTGACTGCCTACTGCGAGCACCCCGACTGTCTTGAAAACTCGTTTTATACCTATCGCTACTACACTGTCGACGGCAGGGAATGTCCGGCGCTCTTTTTCGATCCGCTTATCATTGTCGGCGGTGATCGTAAAAAAGAGGACCCTCTTCAGCCGAACTACTGTTCCCGTTGTGATGCCCACCACTACCTTCCGGGAAAGGAATATACCTATTTTACCCTCAAGCCGCTTGGTGAGCAGGCGGCTTCCGGAAATTCTATCCCTTTGAAAAAAGAGCTGGGGAACCTGAAGGATTCCATGGAGAGTTCCCTGCTGTACGCGCATATGGAGAGTAAATATCGGGACGACAAGGACCGGGAGGTGAACATGAACGCACTGCTTCCCGGCGCCATTGCTGAGAAGGCTTTGATATTTCTCTTTGCCGAGCAGAATTTGATTCCCGAAGAGCTGCTGCTGAAGCTGGTCAACGAGCTGGATCTTGACCGGGAGTATATCCGCAAGACGCTCCTCGATAACCGGCGGATGGTAAATCTGGACCAGCCCCTGCTGGAAGGGCTTTACTGAGACAGCCGGGATATAACAGATACATCTTGAACAGAAAGAAAGGGAGGATGGAATATGAGAATACCTGACATAATTCATAAGAAACAGCATAAGCAAGCCCTGACCGCGAGTGAAATCGCCTATTTTATCGACGGATATACGGCCGGTACGGTCGGGGACGATCAGGCGGCCGCCCTCTGCATGGCCATCTGGTTTAACGGGATGGACAACCGGGAGACGGCCGATCTCACCATGGCTATGGCCAGATCGGGCGATCAGGTGGATCTGTCGGGCATCGAGGGCATAAAGGTTGACAAGCACAGCTCCGGCGGGGTTGCCGATACGACAACCATTGCTGTGGGACCGCTGGCGGCGGCCTGCGGCGGCCTGCTGGTAAAAATGTCGGGTCGCGGACTCGGTCACAGCGGCGGTACGCTGGACAAGCTGGAATCGATTCCCGGATATAACGTTCATCAGAAGATGGAGGATTTCATCAGAATCGTCAATACCTGCGGGGTTTCCATCATCGGCCAGACCGCAACCCTGGCCCCCGCCGATAAGAAACTCTATGCTCTGCGGGACGTTACCTCGACGGTAGACACCATGCCCCTGATCGCATCGAGCATCATGAGCAAGAAGCTGGCTGCCGGAAGTGACCGGATTCTGCTTGACGTAAAATGGGGCAACGGGGCCTTTATGCCGACGGTTCCGCAGGCGGTGGAGCTGGCCCGGATTATGGTCGAAATCGGCAAGCATGCCGGGAAGCCCACACGGGCCCTGGTGACCGATATGAATCAGCCCCTGGGAAACGCCGTCGGCAATGCGCTCGAGGTTATAGAAGCGGTAAAAATTCTGCGAGGAGAAGCTGAAGGCGATCTCAAGGAACTTATTATTACTCTGACCGTGGAAATTCTGGTAATGGGTGAAATTTACGATACCCCTGAAGATGCCCGGGTCCGGGTTGTTCAGGCGCTGCATGACGGGTCGGCCCTGAGAAAGCTGGAGCAGATGATCGAGCTGCACGGCGGAGATCCGGCTGTCTGCAATGATCTCTCACTCCTCCCTCAAGCCGGCAGGGTGGTTGCCGCAGTCGCTGAGTCATCAGGCTATATTATCGGAATGGAAACCGGCAGCATCGGTTTATCTACGGTTATGCTGGGTGCGGGACGCGAACGTAAAGATGACGCCGTCGATCCTGCCGTCGGTCTCTGGATGAAGAAGCGGATTGGGGATTATGTCGAAAAAGGGGAGCCGCTGGCCGAATTTCACATAAACGATACCCGGAATGAACAGGAAGCGATCGAGCTGTTCTTGAGAGCTGTCCATATCGGCAGTGAAAAACCCGAAAAAAAGCCGTTGATTGCCGAAATAATTGGCTGACGGTTCCCTGAGGGCGTTGGAATCAGGGGCAATTTTTTGCGCTTATTGATTTGACACGGACCTGTCGTGAATATACAATAGGGAGTGCAACTATAATTCTTAAGGAGGAAATCCAATGAAAAAAGTTCTTGGAATTCTGTGTATTCTTATTATGACTGCCGGAGTGCTTTTCGCGGGAGCGGAGGCTGAAGGCGCGGCAAAAATGAAAGTTGGTATGGTTACGGATGCCGGCACCATTGATGATAAATCATTCAACCAGGGAACCTGGGAAGGTGTCCTGTGGGCAGCTGATGATTTTAATCTGGACACCAAGTACCTGAAGCCCGGCGGAACCACTGAAGCCGACTACCTGAAGGAAATCGGCAATCTCTACGATGCCGGCTACAAGTTGATGGTAACCCCCGGCTTCAAGTTCGAAACAACCATCTTCAAGGCGCAGGACCGCTATAAAGATGCGAAATTCGTCCTTCTCGACGGATATCCGCATGCAGGGGACTGGGCTCCCGTTGTTGGTGACAATACCGTATCAATTTTCTTTGCAGAGCAAGAATCAGGCTTTCTTGCCGGTCTTGCTGCGGCTCTTCAGCTTAAGTCCGGCGCTCTCGGTTTTGTCGGCGGTATGGAAATTCCTGCCGTTCAGAAATTCAACTGGGGCTATCAGCAGGGCATCAAGTATGCCAATGAGAACTATGGAACCTCGATTACTATGAATCCCGATAACTTTATCTATCAGGGAACTTTCGATGATGTCGCAGCTGGCCAGCAGATTGCCGCTTCGATGTACGACCGCGGGGTAAAGGCCGTTTTTGCCGCAGCCGGCGGTGTTGGCGTAGGCGTTATCAATGAGGCAAAATCACGGGCTGCCACAGGCAAAAGCGTGTGGGTTATTGGTGTAGACGTAAACCAGTATGCCGACGGTATCTACAGCGGCGACAAGTCGATCATCCTTACCTCAGCCATGAAGAAAATTGATCAGTCTACCTATGATATGATTAAGGCCGAACTGGACGGAAACTTCCCCGGCGGCGAAATACTTACTTTTGATGCATCGAACAACGGTATCGGTATTCCTGCCGAAAACCCGAATCTTGATGCAGATGTTGAAGCTAAGGTTGCCGAAGCGTTTGCTGAAATGCAGAGCGGCGAACTGGTGGTTGCCGATATTCAGGGAGACTTGATCAAATAGTTTCTATGAAACTTTAAAAGCAGACTCACTGAACCGTGCCCCCGAATGCCGGGGGCACTTTTTTTATTTCTTTTGCAAATTATGTATGTATCAGTCTATAATAATGAAAAAGTCCAAGGGAGAGTGAACCAATGGAATATATTGTCGAGATGCTGGGCATCCGCAAAGAGTTCCCCGGGGTCCTGGCGAATGATGATATCACTCTGCAGGTTCGTCCACGGGAGATTCATGCGCTGCTCGGGGAGAATGGAGCGGGCAAATCCACTCTTATGAGCATTCTGTTCGGTTTGTACCATGCTGACAGGGGAACCATTCGAGTTAAAGGCAATGAGGTGCACGTCACCGACCCGAATGTTGCCAATGACCTGGGAATCGGTATGGTTCATCAGCATTTTCAGCTGGTCCACAATTTTACCGTAACAGAAAATATTATTATGGGCAATGAGGGCCGGTTTGTGCTCGATGTCAAGTCAGCGGCAAAAAAAATTAAGGAGCTGTCTGAGCGATATCGGCTGAGCATCGACCCCGACGCAAAAATTGAGGATATCTCGGTCGGTATGCAGCAGCGGGTTGAGATTCTCAAGATGCTCTATCGCAATGCGGATGTGCTCATTTTTGACGAACCCACTGCCGTCCTCACCCCGCAGGAGGTTCATGAGCTGATGGGGATCATGAAAAACCTGACGAAGGAAGGGAAGTCGATCATCCTTATTACCCATAAGCTGCGGGAAATAAAAGAAATTGCCGAGCGCTGCACCGTTATCAGGCGCGGTAAGTATATAGGAACGGTGGATGTTGCCGATACCACCCAGCAGGAGATGGCTTCGATGATGGTCGGGCGGGAGGTCTCCTTCAAGGTGAAAAAGGAACCGGCAAAACCGGGCGAGGTGGTACTGAATGTCCAGAATTTAACAGTACTTAACTCACGTAAATATGAAGCACTTAAAAACTTTTCGATTCAGGCCCGGCGAGGTGAGATTGTCGGTATCGCCGGAGTTGAGGGAAACGGGCAGACAGAGCTCGTCGAGGCCATTACCGGACTTCGAGATATTGTCTCAGGAAGCATTAAGCTGCATGAAGATGAAATAAGTGCGCTCAGCCGCAGAAAACGCAACGAGCTTGGCATAGCCCACATACCGGAAGACCGCCAGAAGCATGGACTGGTGCTCGAGTTTACGGTTGGGGAGAATATGGTTCTGAAGACCTACTATCAGACACCGCATTCAAAAAACGGGTTTCTCAATGAGGAGAAAATTAATGCACATGCTCAGCGGATTGTAGAGATGTTCGATGTGCGCTCCGGTCAGGGCATCTATTCTCCCGCCGGCGGATTATCGGGCGGCAACCAGCAGAAGGCGATAGTGGGGCGGGAAATCGACATGAATCCAGACCTGCTTATAGCCGTCCAGCCGACCCGGGGACTGGATGTCGGGGCTATTGAATATATTCACAAACGCCTGGTCGAGCAGCGGGACAATGGGAAGGCAGTACTGCTGGTCTCTCTGGAGCTGGATGAAATTTTCAATCTTTCCGATCGGATTGTGGTTATAAACAGCGGAGAGGTTATCGACGTTGTAAAAACTGAAGAGACCAATGAGGATGAGATCGGTCTCATGATGGCCGGTATCAAGAGGGGGGAAAGCCGATGAAGATTAAAAGCAATGCACTGGCTATGGCCCTGTCGGCTGTTCTTCTGGGACTTATTGCCGGGGCCGTCCTGATGGCTGCCATAGGCAGCAACCCGTTTCTGGGATACACCTATCTGTTCAGGGGCGGTCTGATGAGCATCGAACGGGTCGGCAATACTTTTGCCACTGCGATAACCCTGACCCTGACCGGTCTGTCCGTCGCCTTTGCTTTTAAGACGGGACTGTTCAACATCGGGGCGTCCGGGCAGATGCTGATGGGCGGTTTATTCGCTACGATAGTGGCCTTAACCGTTTCCGTACCGCGTCCGCTTCTCCTGCTGTTTACTATTCTTGCAGGGTTCGCAGGGGGAGCGGTCTGGGGGGCTGTCCCCGGATACCTCAAGGCCAAGTTCAATGTGCATGAGGTTGTCGCCACGATCATGATGAACTGGATAGCCTACTGGATTATCTATTATGTCGTTCCAGCCTACTTCAAGGGTGCTTATCTGGAGACGGAATCACGCATTATTCCTGCAGCAGCCTCCCTGAAAACTCCTTGGCTCGATTCGCTGTTCAGGGGATCGTACATCAATATCGGCATATTTGTGGCGATTGCCGCGGTGATTGTTATTCAGATAATCCTGAAGAAAACCACGCTCGGATATGAGCTGAAGGCGGTGGGCTACAACCGGGATGCGGCAGAGTATGCGGGAATACGGGTAAACCGCAATGTTATTCTGTCGATGGTGATTGCCGGCGGACTTGCCGGACTTGCCGGGACAACTTTTTATACCGGGTATGCATCAAACATCCAGATCGGCGTGCTGCCGAATCAGGGTTTTGACGGGATCGCAGTTGCCCTGCTCGGGGCTACAGAACCCTGGGGCGTCTTTGCTTCAGCCCTCTTTTTCGGTTTGCTCCACTCCGGCAAGGGTTTCATGAATGCCATGACCGATATACCGCCGGAAATTTCCGATACTATCATTGCCACGATTATCTACTTTACGGCTACAAGCGTGCTGCTTGGCAGGATGTGGACGTTTCTCGGACGCCTGCGGAGACGCAGGAAGGATGAATCTGATAAGGAGGTGCAGAAATGAATTTTTGGCTGATACTTTCACAGATATTTCCTTATGCGGTTGTGCTTACGATTCCGCTGCTCATTACCGCATTGGGCGGACTTTTCAGTGAGCGCAGCGGGGTTGTCAATATCGGTCTCGAGGGGCTGATGGTTATCGGTTTCTTTACCTCGGCCATAGTGATAGCGAGTCTGGAAAACTCCATGCCGGGTTTGGCTATCCCCCTGGGACTGCTTGCGGCCATGGCGGGCGGGGCTCTTTTCTCCCTCTTGCATGCGTTTGCTTCCATTAACCTTAATGCCAATCAGATAATAAGCGGTACCGCCATAAATATGATGGCAGGAGCACTTACAGCCTCTATCTGGCCCGGACCATTACCGGCGGCGGAAATATTCAGATACGGAGCGGAATACTCAGACTCGATATTCCGGGGCTCTCAAAAATTCCCATTTTTCGGACCGCTGTTTTTTACGCAGACCTGCGGACCACCTGGGTGGTACTTCTGATTGTTGCGCTGGTCCTGGTTTATGCTTTATCAAAACAGCCTTCGGTCTGCGGGCCCGGGCTTGCCAGAGCATCCTTCGTCAGGCACACTTCGGCTGAATTGTCAATGTATATCGAATGCGGTATATCGGGGTTTCTTATATCCGGGGCTTTTGCCGGTCTCGGGGGCGGGGCGATTCTGGTTACCTATTCCGGAGAGTTCAACAGGACGGTTGCCGGACTCGAGATTTCTCTCGCTGGAAATTTTGCCCTGATTTTCGGGCAGTGGAAGCCCCTGGGTGTATTGGGAGCCACCTTTTTCTTTCGGTTTTGCCCGGACGATAGCCAATGTTTCCCAGGTGGTTCCCGAACTGGCAGTTATCCCTCCGCTCATTTTGAAAATTTTCCCTTACGTCGTTACACTGCTGGCTCTTGTGCTGTTCTCAGAAAACATCACGCAGGCGCCGAAGAGGCTGCCAGCGACCTATTTCCCCCGGACAGGGATAGGGCCAACTGAAAGGGCAGGCAAACTTGCATGCAGGATGAGCAAATCTGGAAAAAAAGAATCTGGAAAAATGGAGGCAGAGCGATGGAATATACATTCAATATGATGCAGGAAGCGGCAGACTATATTGCCGCGAGGATAGTCGTAAAACCGGCAGTTGGTCTTATTCTGGGTTCCGGGCTGGGTGTGCTTGGAGATGATGTGGAGGAGGCGGTTTATATTCCCTGGAAATTCCCCATTTCCCCGTATCCACGGTTCAGGGCCATGCGGGACGTCTGGTAATCGGGCTGCTTGAGGGGAAGCCGGTTCTGGTGATGCAGGGCCGTTTTCATTATTATGAGGGTTATTCACGAGAAGCGATCAGCTTTCCTGTGCGGGTAATGAAGCTGCTGGGAATTGAGATCCTGATCGTAACTAATGCGGCAGGGGGATGCAATCGCAGTTTTTCTCCCGGAGATCTGATGATAATCACCGATCATATAAAGTTTTATGATGACAGCCCGCTGAGGGGACCAAATCTTGATCAGTTTGGGCTGCGTTTCAATGACATGTCTGAGCCCTACAGCCGCAAGCTTGGGGCCTTGGCCAGATCGGCGGCCGCAGAGATCGGTATAAGCCTGCAGGAGGGAGTCTATGCCAATATGGGCGGTCCGAGTTTTGAGACTCCGGCAGAAATACGGATGCTTCAGATACTCGGAGCGGATGCCGTCGGTATGTCGACCGTTCCGGAGGTTATTACTGCCAACCACTCCGGCATACAGGTCCTGGGATTGTCATGCATAACCAATATGGCGGCGGGAATTCTCGATCAGCCCCTCAACCATGAAGAGGTGCTGGAAACCGGGGCCCAGGTTCGGGATACTTTTGCCCGGCTTATCAAGGGGGTTCTCGGAGCATGGAACCGCTGAAACCGCTGAAACCGCTGAAACCGCTGATACCGCTGCAGGAGCTTATAGCTTTGCTTCAGCTTGAACCCCTCCCGGTGGAAGGAGGTTACTATCGGGTCCACTATACGGCATCCGACCTGCTTGACGCAGCAGCGCTCCCTGCTCGATTTACGGGAGTTCGTGCGCTTTCCGGAGCCATCTATTATCTTATTACACCGGAATCTTTTTCCTCGCTTCACAAATTGCGGGGTGATGAGCTCTGGCACCATTATTATGGGGATTCAGCAGAGCAATTCTGTCTCTATCCGAAGGGGGATGTGGGCAGCGGTGGGATTAAGCAGGAAAGAGTTCGGCTGGGTACGGATTTTACCGCAGGTGATCTTCCTTCTCATGTTGTTCCAGGCGGAGTATGGCAGGGTACCCGATTGGTTCCAGGCGGACGGTATGCCCTGTTCGGAACTACAATGGCTCCCGCCTATGCTGAAGCTGATTTTACTCCTGGAGAGCGGGATGTTCTCACGGCTGTCTATCCTGAAGCAGCTGCGGCAATAAAGGAGTATACCTATGACTGATCTGTTTCGTCTCGACGGCAAGATTGCCCTTGTTACGGGGGGTGCGGGAAATCTTGGCAGCGGCATATCCCGAGCGCTTGCAGCGGCAGGGGCTTCCGTGGCAGTCAGCTTTTACGGAGATCGCAGCCGGGCTGAGCAGCTGGTCGATGAACTGAAGGAGCTCGGTCCCGGGGGGGCTCTGTTTTCTGCCGATCTACGGAATGAAGCCGAAGTGAAAAATCTGGCTGCCGAGGTTGCAGAACGGTTCGGCTCTGTTGATATTCTGGTGAACAATTCCGGAATATTTTCCCTTTCCAGACAGGAGGATCTTCCGGCTGCGGGTTGGGATGACCTGTTTGCCGTCAATGTCAGAGGCTTGTTTCTCTGCAGTCAGGCCTGTATACCCCATATGAAAAAAGAGGGGGGAGTCATAATAAATATTGCCAGCATAAATTCCCTGCACCCGGGATTCGGCAGGACCGCTCATTATGATGCTTCCAAGGGGGCCGTTGCCGCCTATACACGATCTCTTGCCGCAGAGCTGGGACCGGAGGGGATACGGGTCAATGCCATTGCCCCCGGGCTGATCAGTTCCGCACATCTGAAGAAGAGTTTTCCCGAGCTGGTCTCCCTGTATGCCGGCAGGGCTCCGCTGGGACGTCTCGTGGGAATTGAAGATGTCGGCAATGCGGCAGTATTTCTGGCATCGGGAGCAGCCTCTGCGGTAACCGGTGAGATTCTGACCGTTGACTGCGGATATCTGCTTACTTGAAAGAGGGAGGGGTTAATGGGAGTCTATGACATGAAGTCCGTCGAGGAGTTCCGGCAGGCTTTTACCAAAGGCGTTCTGCAGTCTGTTCTGGCTAGAATTCAGCTTGAACGGGCGCAGCTGCTCTCTTTTTACGATATAAAGGAGCTGGTAAAACCTGGAGACCAGACGTACCGCGGCATACACCCTATTCCCGTCGATCAGATAATCGGCAGCGAAGGCCGGTATAACGATTTTTCCAATACCTTCTTACCCAAAAAAGCGATGCTGAAAAACCGCTGGTCAAGAGTCAGCAAAGCCCACGACTTAATGATAGATCTCCCTCCTATCAGCGTATACAAACTGGGAAATGCCTATTTTGTTCGGGACGGCAACCATCGTGTTTCAGTAGCAAAAGCAACAGGAATAGCCTATATTGATGCTGAGATACTGGAACTTGATTCTCATATAGAACTCAAACCGGGGATGACAAACCGCCAGATACTGCGGCAGGTTATTCAGTACGAACGGCAGCAGGTTATTGATGCAACCGGAATAGACACCCTGATTGACTTTGCACAGATCCGCTTTACCGAGCCGGGGCGATACCATGAGCTGCTGCACCATATCGATATCCATCGAAAATTCATCAGAATAACACAAAAAAGAGAACTCTCTTTCAACGAGGCCGTGATATCCTGGCATAAGAATGTATACCAGCCGATTGCCGAGGCAGTGACGGAGCAGAAAATTCCGGGGCGTTTTCCCGGCAGGACCACCGCCGACTTGTATATATGGATTGTCAAGCATTTAAATCGACTGAAGGGGCGCTATGGTTTTGACGTGCAGCCGGATGAAGCTTCGCGGGATTATGCGGATAAGTTTGGCCAGAGTTTGTTTCAAAGGGTGGTTTCATGGTTCCAAAAGAGATGATAACTGAGAGCGATGAATTACAGACTGTAAAAATCCTCTGCGTTGCCGACCAGGTGGATCCTGTTGTCTATTCCCAGAATATGAAAGAGCGCTTTCGTGAAACAGCCTTTATTATAGGTGCCGGGGATCTGAAAATGCGCTACTACGGGTTTATTGTCAGCATGCTCAACAAGCCTCTCTATTTTGTATTCGGCAACCATGATCTGGAATATTTCAAGCGTTTTCGGCGTCCCCGTGAAGATGAAAATTCCGAAACTCAGGAATCACACATGGTCAGGAGCTATTTTGGTTCGACATGCATTGGCGACAAGTTAATTCGCCATAAAAAAACCGGCCTGCTGCTTGCAGGATTGGGCGGATCTATGCGATATAATCGGGGAGAGAGTCAGTACACTGATTTTCAGATGTATATGAAGGTCTTTCGTCTGCTTCCGAGAATGGTCTTTAACCGACTTTTTCGGGGTCGCTGGGTCGATATCCTGGTAACCCATGCCCCCCCGTTCGGCATTAATGACGGCGATGATCGCTGCCATACCGGGTTTAAGGCCTTTCTCTGGTTTATGCGGGTGTTCAAACCGCGCTATCTTATCCACGGGCACATTCACTTGTGGGATATGAATGCAGAGCGGGTGGGCAGGTATCAGGAAACAACGATTATTAATGTGTATGGTCGCTACATTCTGGAGCTGGAGACCGTAAGCGGTCCAGGCAGGAAGAAAGGCATGATAGCGGACCCGAAAGTGACCAGGGTCAGTAACCAGGGGCCAGTGACCAGGGTCACTGATCCGGAGGAACAGTAATGTCCAGAAACGATATTATAGCCCAGGAAGAGTTTTCCAAGGCAATTAAGAGGGCAAGGTTTCAGACGCTTTTGTCACGGCTTCAGCTGGAGCGGACCGAACTGCTTTCATTTTATGATATTAAAGAGCTGGTTAAACCGAAACAGCAGAATTACCGCGGGGTGAAGCCCATTCCGATCAGCCAGATTATCGGCAGTGAAGGGCGCTTTAACGATTTTACCAACGCATTCTATCCTAAAAAATATATGCTGAAAGGGCGTTGGGCGAGTATCAGCAGCGCCCATCGCAACATGGTCGATCTGCCGGCTATCAGTGTCTATAAGCTTGGGAACGCTTATTTTGTCCGTGACGGAAATCATCGGGTATCGGTTGCCCGCGCAAACGGGGGCGAGTTCATTGATGCCGAGATAGTTGAACTTGACTCGGAAATTGAGCTTGAACCGGGCATGACAGATCGGCAGATCCGGGATAAAGTTGTGGCGTATGAACGTAAACGGGTCCTCAAGAAAACAGGAATCGGAAAACTGATAGATATGGATGCAATACGATTTTCCGCTCCCGGACAGTATACGGAAATGCTGCATCACATCGAGGTGCATAAGTATTATATCAACATGTCCCAGAAAGAGGAGATTCCCTTTGACCAGGCTGTGGTTTCCTGGTTCAGGAATGTCTATTTACCGGTGGCTGAGGCAATAAAAAAGCAGAAACTGACAACGAAGTTTCCCGGACTGACTGTTGCCGATCTCTACATGTGGGTGGTCAAGCACTGGAACTCGATGAAAGACCGGTCAGGTCAGGGAGTGGCGCCGACAGAAGCCTCCCGCGACTATGCCGAGCAGAATAAGCTTTCTTTTTTCCGATGGATTGCCGCATGGGTTAGAAAAACGATCGCCCGAATAAAAAAGTGAGGGTCAGACGAGAAGCATTTTTTTCGCAAAAAGACGGGAGTAGTAAACTACTGCCGAGCCAAGCTGGCTGGAAGGGCGTATGGAGCTTTCCTTGCCTGAATGATGCATGATTCCTGCCGGCGGCTGGTAGGGGTCTATATGCTGGACCTGCATGCCGAGCGGTACATGGATCATACCCATATGCTGGGCATAGTGTATCATAGACTGCAGGCAGAGCGTTCCGCCGCCTTCAATCTGAGAACAGCTGGTGAAGCAGCCGAAATACTTACCTGAAAGAGTGCCGTCATAAAAATAGACGGAGGATTCGTCCATAAAGCGCTTCATTTCTGCCGAGACATTGCCGAAATAGGTCGGGCTGCCCAAAATGACCAGGTCACTTTTCACCAGGGTTTCGTAATTTGCTGTTGGAAGGTTGTTTATTTCTTCGTAAAAATCGTTCGCTGACTCAAGTTTGTTTGACCAGATATGAAGGTCTTCATCTTTGACGTTGTACAATCGGGCATCAAATCCTTCTTCCTGAAGTGCCTCCTGAAATGCACCTGCAATAAGATAGTTGTTTCCGCATACACTATGAAAGATAATTGAACACCGTTTCATGAAGCCTCCCACTGCTGAAAATATAGTCCGGTGAAGTTGTTTGGACAACAGCCTAGGTAAGTATACCATAAAGGTTCGAGAGGGTTACAAAAAATGGAAAAAAAACCTTTGAATTTTTCAAATATGGTGTATAATAATGAATCGACCGGTAGGTTCACTCGGACTGAATCGATCGTTTTTTTTGCAGTTTTCTAGCGCAGTTGCCGGAACTGCGGAGTTTTGTTCCCCGTGGAGGATAAGCCCGGGAAGCAAAAGGGGGTTACCGCTTCGCCAATTTTTGGAGGGGCGGTTAGCTCAGGCGGCAGGCGCCCGGCGGGCGCTCAGAAGCGGTGGAAATTGGATTTCCGGTGGAAATTGGATTTCCGGTGGAAATTGGATTTCCGGTGGAAATCGTAGATTTTCCATCATCCTTCCGAGTCTCATAATTGTGAGTAGGGGCCCCGCTGCCGGCGGTATTCCGCCGGTGACATGCCGGTATGACTCTGAAAAGAGCGGGTGAAGCTCTCCGCACTGCCGAACCCGCACAAAAAAGCAACGGCCTTGATCTGCCTGGTCGTCGAGGCAAGGAGAAGCTTGGCTTTGTTCAGCTTTCTGTTCAGGACGCAGCGGTAAGGGGTGGTCCCTTCATGCTCTCTGAAGAGCTGATGAAGATACGATACGCTTATTCCGGCAGCATCCGCCATAGCCGTGACTGTCACTTCCCGCAGATCTGCTCTGTCAAGATAGGAAAAGAGGGCAGCCAGTTTTTCCGGAACCTTCACACGGGCATTGGCAGCCGCCCAGCTGCAGGCCTTCCAGTGAAGCACCGTCCGGCAGTAATCTCCAAGCAGCGTATAGTCAACCCCATCTGTATGTGATGCCTGAAGCGTCTCACGGCAGAATCTGACCGCTTCTGCAGGCTCAGGCCAGATGGAAAAACGGGAGACCGGGCGTTCATCTGCATCTGGACAGCGAAAAAGAAAAGTTGCACAGCGATACGGATCTGCAGGATTGCTGCGATGAACAGTACGCTCTCCAGGAACATGCCAGAAGATCGATCCGCAGGTGCACAGATGATCGATGCCGTTGAACAGAAAGCGAACCTGTCCGCCGGTTATAACCTCAATTAATTGGAACCCCGATGGGATCACCCGGGGAGTAACCTTACCTGAAGGGGCTTCGTACCAGCCAACCTGCTCAAGTGCAAGCATATGCTTCGCCTCCATTCCACGACAGAGCGCCGTTATCATACAAAACATCATAAAAAAATAGAAATTATCAATAACATCTCTATAATCACCTGTTATCATGGATTTAACAATAGAATAAGTCAAGGAGAAATAATATGAAACAAAGAAAACCGCTGCCTCCCATATCTCTTCAGCTCTATACATTACGCGAAGCGGCCAAGACCGACTTTCGCAGGGTTGTGGAAAAGGCGGCAGAGATCGGATTCCGCGGAGTCGAACCGGCAGGGCTGTACGGCATGAAGCCCGGGGATTTTCGGAAACTGGTGGAAGATCTCGGTATGACCGTATCATCAAGCCATGGTCCCTGGGCAAAGCCGGACAATCTGCAGGAGGTAATCGACACGGCGGGTGAACTGGGCGTCAAGCTGGTTTCAGGCGGGTTCGGGCAGGATAATTTTACAGATCTGGATGCAGTAAAGCGTACGGCAGAAACGGTCTCGGGTATGCATGACGTTCTCTCGGCAGCTGGACTGACCCTTTTTATTCACAATCACTGGTGGGAGTTTGCCGAAGTTTCCGGAGATCTGGCTTACCATCACTTTGCCCGGCTCTGTCCGGAAGTCAGTCTGGAAATTGATACCTACTGGGCGGCAAATTTCGGGAAAGTTGATCCGGTAGAAATCGTTGCCCGGTATGCCCAGCGAGCTCCCCTGCTGCACATAAAAGATGGTCCTCTGGTGAAGGATGAGCTTCAGCTGCCCCTTGGCGAGGGGAAAATGGATATAGCAGGGGTTGTCAAAGCAGCAGATCAAGCCGTTCTTCAGTGGCTGGTGGTAGAGTTGGATAATTACGGGGGCGATATGGTCTGCGCGGTGGAGAAAAGTTTCACCTATCTGGTGGAAAACGGACTGGGAGAGGGGAATGTATGATGAAAGTGGGAATTATCGGCTGCGGCAACATAAGCCAGGCCTATATTGACGGGATCAGGCGTTTCAGAAATCTTGAGCTGGCGGGGCTGGCAGATATTGACCGGAAGGCTGCCGAGAGTAAGGGAGCTGAAAACAGCTGCCCTGTTATGGATGTCGAGGAAATGCTCAGCGATGCCGCGATAGAGACTGTTGTTAATCTGACGGTGCCCAAGGTCCATGCGGAAGTCTCACTGCAGATTCTGAAGGCAGGCAAGCATGTGCATTCGGAGAAACCCCTTGCCACAGCTCTCGTTGACGGTGAAAACATCCTGAAAGAGGCGGAAGCGCAGGGGCTGCGGGTGAGCTGTGCTCCCGATACGTTTCTCGGCGCCGGGCTGCAGACCTGCCGGAAGCTTGCAGATGATAATTGGATCGGGTCAGTAACCGGCGGCACAGCCTTCATGATGAGCATGGGACCGGCATCCTGGCACCCGAATCCCTTTTTCTTCTATCAGGACGGAGCAGGTCCGCTGTTCGACGTCGGGCCCTATTACGTAACTGCCCTGGTGCACCTGCTGGGGCCGGTAAAAAAGGTTACTGCTGTCAACACTATGGGTACGGCGGAGCGAATTGCCGGTCATGAGAGTGTAAAGGGGAGGAGGATTTCTGTGGAGACGCCGACCCATCTCTCCGGAGTGCTGGAGTTTCACAATGGAACGGTGATCACCATGGTAATGAGTTTTGATGTTGCCGCTCACGGGCATTCGCCGATAGAACTCTACGGAACACGGGGCAGTATGAAGGTTCCTGACCCGAATACCTTTGGCGGAAATCCCGAAATCTTTACTACCGACTCCAACAGTTGGTTTTCTGTTCCCTGGTCACACGGCTACGGAACCAATTCCCGGGGAATAGCCGTTGCCGACCTTGCCGCAGCTCTGGAAACAGGACGGGAGCAGCGGTGCAGCGGAAAACTGGCCTATCATGTGCTGGAGGTTATGCACGCTTTTGGAAAATCTTCCGCAAGCGGCAGGCATGAGGCTATTGTCAGTACCTGCGAAAGGCCGGCCCCCATGGCAGCCGGACTTATGGATGGTGATATTGTCTAGGAGCCTGTCGGAGTTATCACCACAACCAGTTGGTGTACTCACCAACTGGTTGCTTTTTGGCTGCAAAGAACGAGGGTTTTGCCAGGATCCCGTGTTTCAATCGCCTGATAATGCAATTATCAGGCTCTATCAACCCAAAATCCTGCCTAAAACCTCGTTCTTTTCGCTTCAAAATCCTAACTCCGACAGACTCCTAGCCGGACCACTTAGCCGGGCTGTATGCGTCAGCCGCCGTATCCGGCTGTATGTCAGCCTCAGAGTTCCCGGAGGATGCGGGCATTCGATCGATCGGCTGGATCAAGCCCGCAACGGAAAGCAGGATCCACTCGATCCCATGATCAGCCAGATTCCGGCGGAATTCGCTGTCTGCCGGACTTTGGTTCCTGCCTCATCAGCAGCCTTGAATTGAGTGCCGGGCCCGGAACACATCAAGAATGGCATCATGAGGCAGGTTATGCTTAATACAGAGCCGGGCAGCTCCAAGAACACGGTCGTCCCGAAGGCAGCCCGGCAGATCTCGGCCTACCCGGAAAATGGTATCGCCAAGGGCAATATTCTGAACCGCTCAATGAGGTCATCGATATGGTCAATCAGATCTTCCTGTAAATACCTCAGGATACTCTGCCAGAAGGGCGGCGGCTGACTGCAGCATGGTGCCGCGAACCTTTGCCAGCAGGGCAGGATCCTCAAGAACTTCGTACAGAGACGGCATCCAAGTCTCCAGATTTCCAAAATAGGAGACAGCTGCATGCCCCAGAAGTTATGAATGCAGAGCTTCCGGTCGACATAGGCTGCTATGTTGGCAACGGCTTCAATGGAAGCAATTTCCGGAATGCGGCCGATGAAGGCTTTGATCGAGGATAAGTGTATTGTACTCTTCGGAATAGACGATGGTCGGATTCTCCCGTACCACATACAGAGGCATAATAGGAACCATTTTACCGATGTCGTCTCGATGAGGCCGGACATAGGTCGTCAGGAAGAGAGGCCTCCGGCAGGTGACGCCTGAGTCGCCGGAAAAAAGCAGCCCCGTTATGAAGATTTTCGGCTAGAATAATGTTCATGCGGTTTATCGGGATGATCGGCATAGCGGGAGACAAGACCGGCAGCAGCGCCCGGGGCGATCAGGGAGGACATTTTTTCCGACCGAGGTTGCCATAATATCGGCTTCCCGGATTGCCTGCGTAACAGCCTCTGTATCCGCTGCTCAATATACCCCGGACGTCGGGTACATATTTCCCTATCTGGAACCCCGTTTTCTTGACCACGACAGTATAGACATGGATCCCGGTTCTGCTTGTCTATAACTTCGATTTATATATCAATAAAGACCACCTCATAACTGCTGGTGCGAAACCCGGCCGATAAAAGACCGGCCGATATTTCCTGCACCGAACTGAACAAGTTTCTTTTTTTTCATTTTTTACCCCTTTAATCCCTTAACCTCTTGATTTATTCTGAATGTTAGTTTATGTTAGATTTAACTTAAAAGCAACATGTGAAAGACAATTTTCAACAATGCGAAGCATTTTGAAATTGGCTCTATTATTACCACATGTTACGGTAAAAATATTGTATCCGATGGAGGGGTTTGGGGGAAGAAAGGATACCATTTTTTTTTGAGCGGTTTGACAGGAAGCTGATGTACACATATGATGAAATCTACCAATAGTGCACATCATACAAGGCGGAAATCGGCATGGATCAGGAATTCAGGAAAAAGCACATTCTGGAAGAGATTGAGCGGGAAGGGAGAGTGAACCTGCAGCGGCTGGTGACACTCTTCAATGTTTCAGAGATGACAGTACGACGGGATCTGAATGAACTCGAGAAAAAAGGGTTTCTGATTCGAAAGTACGGCGGGGCGGTTAAGACCGAGGCCATCGATACCCTTTTCAGCTTTAACCGGCGGGTGGAGCGCAGCAGTGAGCAGAAAGAGGCAATCTGCAGGAAAGCCTCACAGTTTATCCATGACGGGGATATTATTTTTATCGACTGCGGTACAACCCTTTTTCGTCTGGCCCACTTTATCAAGGATAAACGGATCCGGGTAATTACCAACTCCCTGCCCGTTATCTCCGAGCTGCTGAATAATTCGCTCATCCGGCTCAGTTTTGTCGGCGGGGACATAGACAGCGATCGGCAGGCTTCGTACGGGCGGATTGCGGAAAAGATCATATCCGAATTCAGGGCAGATAAAGCCTTCATCGGCATTGACGGGGTTTCCCTGGCAAACGGCATGAGCTCCTTTGATGAAAAGGAGGGCATGGTTACCAAGACGATGGCTGAGCATGCGGAAAAAGTCTACCTGCTGTGTGATTCTTCAAAAATCGAGAAGGATTCCTATTTCCGGTTTGCTTCCATCAATCTTATAGATTTTCTTGTAACCGACAGTTTTACCGATAAAGAGCTGGCGGAACGATATAAAGCAGAGGGAGTCGAGATACTGTCCGGCCCCTGACAATGGAGGAATAATTATGGGAAAAGACTGGTGGAAAGCAAGCGCGGAAGGTATTCCGCATCTGGTTACCGAAACTCCGGGACCAAAATCCCGGGCAATGCACGAACGGACAACTAAGTATATGCACGGGCTGAGCGGACAGGTGAAGCTGTTTCCGGTCTGTTTTGAAGAGGGCTACGGTATTACCCTCACCGATGTCGACGGCAACAAATACCTGGATTTCTCCTCGGGAATCTATGTTACCTCCCTTGGCCACTGCCATCCGAAAATTTCAGACGCCATCGCCTACTGGGCGAAAAAACTGATGAACGCTCATGACTTTACCACCCCGGTAAAGGAAAAGCTGATGGAAAAGATGGCTGATGTGCTGCCGGGCAAGCTGAACGCAATCCAGCTCTACAGCGACGGTACTGCCGCAGTTGAGGCCGGCCTCAGGGCAGCCCGGGCAATTACCGGCAAGCATGAGTTTATCTCCTGCTTCCGCGATTTTCACGGAAAAACGATGGGAGCCGTGAGCTGCGCCCAGATGGTGCGCGGAGACGTGCTGAGCTATGGACCGACCCGGGCCCCAGGGTTCTACATGGTCCCGAGACCCAATCCTTATCGCCCGACCTTTGCCAAGCCCGACGGAACTATTGATACCGATCGGTATATTGATTACTACGAAGAGTTTATCCGCGAAGGAACCGTAGGCAATGTGGCTGCATTTGTTCTCGAACCGGTGCAGGGCTGGGGCGGATCCATTTTTCCGCCGGACGATTTTTTCCCGAAGCTTCGCGCGTTCTGCGACAAGCACGGAATTCTTCTCATGGACGATGAAGTTCTGGCAGGAATGGGAAGAACCGGCGAATGGCTTACCATGAGCCATTGGGATGTCGTTCCCGATATCGTCACCTTCGGTAAATCATTCGGTAACGGATTTCCGGTAACCGCTATGGTGGTCAGTGAGGAAAACGCAAGTGCGCTCGACAAGATATCAGCCTCATCGAGCTACGGTGGAAACCCGATGGCCTGTGCGGCAGCGCTCGCCTCGATCGAAGTGATTGAGGAGGAGGATCTGCTTGAAAACTCGACCCGGGTCGGAAATTACTTTATGAAGCGCATGAATGAAATGAAGGATGCCCATCCCATTATCGGAGACGTCAAAGGGAAGGGAATGCTTCTCGGGATCGAATTGGTGAAGGATAAGGCAACCAAGGAACCCTTTGAAGAAGCCGGTAAGCTTGTCTATCAGAAAGCCTTCAGCAAGGGACTTGCCTGGATACCGGCCGGCCATATTCTGCGGATGTCGCCGCCGATCATTATGGACGAGCACTATGCCGAAATGGGACTGCAGATGATCGATGAAGCGATTTCCGAAGTAGAGAAGGAATTCGGCTATTAAGGAGGCGGTTTCAATATGAAAACAGTTAAGTTTGCCATAATAGGAACCGGATTGATGGGGCGTGAATTTGCCAGTGCTGTAATGCGCTGGCCGCACCTCTCCGGTATGAAAGTTAAACCGGAAATTGTATCGATTTGCGGCAGTCCCCTTACTCCTGAGGAAACTGCCTGGTATAAAAGCGGGCTGAGTACGATTAATCAGGTAACGGAAGACTACAAAGAGGTGCTGGCCAATCCCGAAGTAGAGGCTGTTTACTGTGCAGTTCCCCATTTTCTTCATGAACAGTTTTATGTAGATATTATCAAGGCGGGAAAGCACTTGCTGGGAGAAAAACCCTTCGGGATCGATCTTGCGGCAAATGAGGCGGTAAACAGGGCAATTGAACGCAATCCTGAAGTCTTTGTACGAAGCTCCTCGGAGTTTCCCTTTGTTCCGGCCATGCAGCGTATGTGCGATATGATTGAAGCGGGAGAATTCGGGCGCATTATCGAAGTTGAGGCGGGCTTTCTCCACTCGAGCGATCTGGACACCAACAAGCCGATTAACTGGAAACGGATGATCAAGGCCAACGGTGAGTACGGCTGTATGGGAGATCTGGGAATTCATGTCTGCCATGTTCCCTTCCGTGCTGGCTGGGTTCCGAGAAATGTCCGAGCGATCCTCAGCAATCTGGTTCCCTATCGACCGGACGGCAAAGGCGGAACGGCGGTCTGCGAAACCTGGGACAATGCGGTTCTGCTTTGCGAGGCCGAGGATGCCGAGGGGAATCCCTTTCCCCTGACCCTGAAGACGCAGCGGATAGCTCCTGGCGAAAAAAACACTTGGTATATAACGGTGAAGGGCATGAAGGGTTCAGCCCGATTTACGACCAAGCAGATAAACACGCTGGAGTATATGCACTATACCGGAGGCGGGCAGGCTTGGGCTCATGAGGATATGGGCCATGAAACCACGTTTAAATCGGTAACCGGCGGGATATTTGAATTCGGGTTTTCCGATGCAATACTGCAGATGTGGGCAGCGTTTCTCTATGAGCTGACAGAGGGAAAGCCGCCGAAGACATTTGCCGGCTGCGTTACCCCGGAAGAGGCGCACCTGAGCCATCTGCTTTTTACCGCGGCTCTTGAATCGCAGAAGAAGAGTTCGGTTGAGACGCTGCCGACAGTGTAGATAAAATAGATGAGTAATGTGCCCGGGGATTTTTTCCCCGGGTCTCTTTTTCAGGTCAAAATACCAGTGAGGCGCAGCAGTATGAAGGCAGGAGCCAGTGAAGTAGCAATTACTCCCCAGAACAGTCAGTTTCTCTTTGGATATCCCCATGTCGAGCGGTACAGTACCGGGGTTCATGATGATCTTTACGCAGCCGCTCTGTACCTGGATGACGGTGAAACCCGGATAGTCTGCATTACCCACGATCTTATTTTTGTGAACCGGGATCTAGCCCGGGAGATCCGGGAAGCAGTCTCGAAGCAGACCGGGGTGCCGGCAGGGAATATTATGCTTACGGCCACCCATACTCATTCCGGACCCATTATGACCGACTATGCAAGCAACCTGAACGACCCGATTGTTCCGAAGGCGGATCGGGCTTATTGGGAGTTTGTCAAGGAATGTTCAATCAGGGCAGCAGTCGAGGCTGTCGGCAAGGCTGAACCGTCGGTACTGGGAATGACCAGGGCGGACAGTACCGGTATCGGCACCAATCGGCGGGATCCGGCGGGGCCTGCCGACCATGAAGTACCGGTTCTGGTGGTCATGGATGAGTCGCAGCAGCGGTATCTTGCCTGCATGATGGTCGGCTCAATGCATCCGACGGTGCTGCATGAAGATTCTACCCTGATCAGTGCCGATTTTCCGGGCATGGCCAAGCAGTATCTCAAAAAGCGGGTGATGGGGGATTCGTGCGTGATGCTGTATCACAGCGGACCGTGCGGCAATCAGAGCCCCAGGCATGTGGTTTCCGCAACGACATTCAGCGAGGCTGAGCGGCTGGGGGAAATACTGGGAAAGGCGGTGGAAAAATCTCTCGCAGAGCCATTCTTCCCGGATAATCCAAAACTGAATGCCGTCAGCAGGCTTATTGCGGATCTCCCGCGAAAAACGTTTCCCGATACTGATTCGGCTGAGAATAATCTCTCCCGGCTGCAGGCAGCCATGAAGCGGATGGTTGCCGAACAAGCCCCGCATCCTCAGGTGCGGACACTGGAGTGTGATATTTTCGGGGCTGAGGAGACGGTAACGCTGGCTCAGCTTGCCCGGGACGGTCGCCTCGAGGCCTACTATGCCTCCTGTCTGCCTGCCGAAATTCAGGTACTGACAATCGGTCCCTGGAAGTTCGTGGGGTGGTCGGGAGAAATTTTCGTAGAATATGGTCTCTCTGTAAAGAGGGCTTTTTCTGATACGTTTGTCATATCTCTGGCGAATGGCGAATTTCAGGGCTATATTGTGACGTCGGAAGCGGCTGAAGAGGGTGGATACGAGGCTTCTAACTCGCTGTTCACCCCGGAGGCCGGTGATATTCTGGTTCAAGAAACGCTGGAGCTGCTGAAAAAGACTGCTGAACAGGGATTATCAAAATAGGTTCTGAATTTCCCCCGCCTGCTTCGGGGACAAGGACAAGGATGAGGATGAGGAGATTGCTGTGAACTATGTACTTGGATATGATCTGGGAACCAGCTACTTCAAGGCCGCGGTTGTTGATGAAACCGGTCGGGTTTGCGGCATAGGGCGGGGCAGAACACCCAAGCAGACTGACGGTTCTCTGGTAACTATTACACCGCAGAATTTCTGGAACGGACTGCGTACCTGCACGGCTGAAGCTCTCGGCAAAGCAGGAATTACCGCCCGGGAAATTTCCGGGATTTCCTATGCGTCCCAAGCCAATACCTTTCTGCTGCTCGATAAAGAGAATAACCCGATTACCGATTTCTATGTCTGGTCTACAGTATTTTCCACGGTGAATGATCCTCAGCTGACAGCCTTTTGGAGCACGCCTGAATTCAGGAAAAGATCGGGCATGAGCTTCACCGGGGCGGGCAATCAGCTGGCAAAACTGCTCTGGATTCGCAGCAATATGCCGGATGTCTGGGAACGGGCAGTTCGGGTAATGACCGTTTCCGATTATCTGATCTACGGACTGACCGGGGAGTTTGCTTCAGATCCCAGTACTGCTTCCCTGATCGGCTATCTCGATATCCATCGACTGGAATGGATGAAGGACTTGCTGGAACAGCTGGGACTGGATTTGGGAATGTTTGCGAAGGTTGTTCCCATGGGTTCGTATGTCGGGAAGACCTTGAAGCGGCCGGCCCGGCAGCGGGGCTGGTTTCCGGTATTCCGCTTTTTTCGGGTGCTTTGGATCATATTGCTGCCGGCTACGGAGCCGGACTGGGCAGTCTCTCCGATATGAGTGAATCGACTGACGGTTCTTGCCTGTCTTACGCTGCGCAAGGAAGCGGCACCCGCAGCCCGACAGCAGTCGGACCCGCCCTGCAGCCCGGTGAATATACACGGCTGGCGTTTTCCAGTCCGGGGCTGAGGTTATCGAAGAACTTCACGAAGCCTCGGTTTTCATCTCTGACAATCGATGAGATGCTCTCTGCTCTGGTACAGAAGAGTGCCCGCTCGGGGCAAACGGGTTGATCTATGATGACCAGCTTGCAGATAAGCCATTTTTCTCCCGTTTTGTGCTGGACAATACCGCTGAACCTGCCGATGCCGACCTATGTCCGGGCGGTCGTTGAGGCGGTGGTGTATCGGCTGCTCGATGGCTGATGCCAGTGCCGGATCGAGGCTGTAAACCGATTTCGGCTACCGGCGGAGCAAACCGCAGTATCGATCTTCTGCAGCTGATGTCCGATTTTCGGGGCCGAGTTGTTTTTTGTGAGCAGAATGAACTGGGCGCCTTTGAGCAGTGCCCTGTTTGCAGCCCTGGGGTGCGGCTAATTCGGATCGGTGACAGAGGCTCAGAACAGCTGGGTAAAGGTGCAGATTGTACAGTTCCGATCCGGACAGGCACCAGGTCTACAGGAGCTACAGGGCGTTAATTTCAAAATTCAGGAATAACGTAAATACCTGTCTTCTTTTCGCAGCTTCAGTGTTGACAAAAAGTAAACAAATTCTATACTGAAAACAGCAGGAATAAATAGTTCTGCATATTACCAATCACGCCGGGAAGGATTGCTGTATGTATGTAAATTCTCTTACGTACCGTGAAAAAAAGCGATATATGAACTTACGCAATCATCTTCTCATGCTTTCAATTGTGATACAGATTTTCACTAAAAGAGAGCACGCTTTATAGTATATGCATCCAGTATTGGTGCCGGAAAATTTCCTTGCAACAACATCCGTAATTCCCTTTGATGACGTTAGTCTCTTTAGTTCCTTTTGCGTATATCATGGAGAAAAAGGGCTTCGAAGAATGTTCTGATACCTTCCTACTTTTTTAGGCGATAGAAATGCTGGATAGCGGCAGCGGCTGGCTTGTTTCCCGCTCTGAGCATATTCCTTTTTACATTCGGGATTGTAGTTTATGCGGTATCAATCGGTGCTCATTCGGCAGGGATGGTTCCCGCTGCAGCGTTTTATCATACCGGAGAATGAACGAGGTTCGTATTTTGGGCGTCTTCGGTACAGCTGGCAAATAGTAGTATCTCTGTTTCTGCTGCTGGCAGCTTTGAGCGTTCAGGAGAATGCCGAAACGGGGAAGCTTCAGATTATTATTCTTTTTGGTGCACTGCTTGTTATCGGCAGTGATTTTTTTGTAGTAAAGATTCCCGGAAAGGCTTCGAAGAGAAGGGTCCCACCTTGAGGGTTATGTTGCTTCAGCAGTATCAAATAGATTACTGTCTGCCTTTAGTGTATATTCCAGCTTATGACAAGTTTTTTTGTCGCCTCTGCAGTTCCGCTGGGTTTTGCTTTTCTTACTTTTGAGCTGCGTGCGGCAGATAATAGCCTTACCTTTCTTTCTGTATTTGCAAATCTTGCAACAATTCTTGGATTTATCACAGCAAGTCGTATTACTGATAAGTATGATAATAGTAAACTTATTTTTCTGGTTGAGTGTGTTTTTGGCATAATCTATATCCTGTTCATTTTTATGAGAACGGAAACTGCCTATAGTATGTATATGGTAATGCTCCTGATCCTTGCTGCGACAGCTGCTTTCTCGGTTTTCAGCGTGCTTGCCACAAAAAGAATGATGTTCCTGGTAAAAGAGAATAATATCAATATTTCATCTGCCCTTTGTTTTGGTTTGTACAGCGGCGGCATTGGGCTTTCCCGTCTTCTCAGCAGTCTTGGAATCGAGTACCTTCCTGCTTCTACTGACGTTATGAATTTTCATCTTTCAGCGTATCACATGCTGTTTCTTTTTTTTGGAGCCGGTATCGCTTTCATGCTGGTCATGGCAAGAAAGATCGGTAAGCATGTATGGTCTGACTGACAAGCCTCATGCTGCTTTATAATCCAGACATAATCCAGACATACACAAAACGAATCAGCCATTAACATCCGTATATTCAAAATCGGCAGAGATATGAAGATTTTGATAGGCTTCAGGTTTGCGGCTTTCTGTAAGCTGCTTCAGTTCTGAAAAATAGTTTCGTCCATGTGCGTCTATGTCCACAAAGAAGGGGCCAAACTGTTCAACCTCAATAAGCCAGGTTGCTTCAGTTTTTCCAAGCTCATCGAGAAAAAACACATCAATAACCTTATGGACTTGATTTGAGAGCATATTTCCGCAAATACCGATTTTTGACAGATGCACTCCGGAGACCTCTTTCAGTGCAGCAGCTGTATCCGGACCCATAGTAGTTTTCCCGATGAGAGTCCGAATTCCAAGCTTCCTGATAACTTGTCCAGAGTATTTTTCGAATCGTATCGAAGAGGTGGGTTCAATAGATACGGTCTCCCACCCTTGTGCTGTTTTACGCATAACTGGTCCGGTATGAAAAAAGCAGTTCACCGTTGAAAAATCAAGAGGGGGGACTATGTCTTCATTGACAGCTCGGATATGGAACCGGCTTCTCCCGGTAAACATTAAACCGGATACCGTTACAAGATCACCAAGTTTTAGACTTCCAGCCTGTTCCGGTGAAAGAGGGAGCTGCAGATCTATAATAGTGTTATTCATAGAAATCTCCTGAGTAGGTGACTTTCAGATCATCCCGCACTGTCGCTTTCCAGCGACGTCCTATGCAGCATTGTGCATTAACTGCTACAGGAAGCGCTGCCGTATGGGTTACCTCTTTCTCAATATGAACTCCCATAACTGCATAGGTTCCTTTCGCTCCCATCGGCCCGATATCAGCATCCAGAAATGCTTTTTCCAGAAGCATTTCCATATCAGCTGTATCCTTATCGGTATTCCGGGAACCAATCGGGCGCAGGACAGCAGCTTTCTTGGCCATGTGCATACAGATATCTGCTGTGCCTCCGATTCCTACACCTACTATGGCAGGAGGACACACTTTTCCGGCATAACAGCTTTCAATAACAGAGTCATAGATAAACTTGAGAATTCCTTCGCGTCCGTCGGCAGGATACATCATTCTGTAGAAGGTTCCGAAAATCTCTGACCCGCCTCCCTTTGGTGCAGCAATAATTTCCAGAGAGCCGGTATGCATATCGGTGTCAATGAAAGAGAGGTCGATAGCCGGTATTGCTTTTCCAAGGTTGTTTCCGGGGTTTTTGCGTGAAATCGGATCCACCATGGTAGGACGAAGGAAATTTTCTTCTGTGGCACGAATTACGGCAGAACGGGCAGCTTTCCAAAGAGAGGAGAAGCCGCCTTCGATTTCTGTGTGCTGATCAGCGGTAATGAAATAGAGGGGAAAACCTGTATCTGCGCATATAAGTCCCTTGCCTTTGCCGGCCATATCTGCATTTCGGAGGGTGGCGGCAAGATGTTCATGAGCAAGGGGCTCATGCTCCTTCTCCAGAGCTTTCTGCAGAAATAATGTAACATCTGACGGCATGTATACGGCTGCCCGCCGCATAGATTCATACATAACCTCTTCGAGCAGTGATACTGGTATCATTATAATTGACTCCTCTGTCTGTTCAGTCCGGTTTGATAGAAACCTCAGGTGTGGCTCTTGCAAAAAGCAAGAGCGACGTTTTTGTTAGAAGTTTGCATTTCAAATAATTAATTATTATATAATTAATTATTTGAATATGTAGGCAAACTTCAAAAGCCAATTTCAAAAATGCGAAGCATTTTGAAATTGGCTCAATTGCCTCTACAGCCCCTGGAAGGTAAGCCAGGCTGCCAGAAACCGTCCGACATCAAAGACTCCAGTAAAGGCGAGAAGAGAACCGACCAGGAGAAGGACAGCAAAGATACTTCTCACCAACGGCGGCCGCTTTTTATCCGCAGCAGATTCGACTTCAGGGGCTTTTTCGCTGCCCGCCTCAGCCTCGACGGCAGTGTTTTGTTCTTTGCCTCGGGAAAAATTCCGGTAGGCAGAGCGGAACAGCAGCAGAGAGGGAATGAGGAAAATCAGCCCGGCAATAAATGCCGTTACTGCTGGATGAGCTTCGGCTGTGGATTCTACCCAGTAAGCAGCCTGAAAGAGATACATATTGATTTTATTGAGCTGGCCGGTAAATATCAGAATGCCGATGAGGACGAGAAAAATGCCGCTTCCCACCTTAATTGCATGAAGATGCCTGCTGACTTTTGAAAACATCCGCTGAAAGCTGGCAATGAATATACCGGCAATGATAAAGGGCAGACCCAAGCCGAAAGAATAGATGAGCAGCAGCAGTGCTCCCTGCCCGACCGCTCCGGAACCGCTGGCAAGAAAAAGGATTGAAGCAAGTATAGGCCCTATGCAGGGCGTCCAGCCTGCTCCGAAGGCCATGCCAAGCAGTAGTGAACCAAAGATGCCGTTCGGACGCCTGGAAAAATGAAAACGCTTTTCCAGATTCAGCAGCTTCCAGAAATCGAATATGAAGTTCAGTCCAAGTACCATTACCACAATTCCGGCGGTAATATTTATGTAGCGGTTGATACCGCTCAGAGCTATACCTACACCGCTGAAAAAAACGCCGAGCAGGGTGAATACAGCGGTGAATCCCAGCACAAAAAGCAGCGAGTTGACAAGGAGAAGAGCCCTGCCCCGCCGGCTCTCCTCAAGTTCTGAGAGACTTATTCCTCCGATATAGGTGAGATAAGAGGGGATCACCGGGAAAACACAAGGAGAGAGGAAGGAGACGAGCCCCGCTGCAAAAGCTATGAAAATTGATACATCCATTTCTAACCGCCCGTTCTGGTGAGTTTTTTACTGCTTCCTGCCGGCAGGAAGTTTCCGAGAGCGCCGAGAGCGCCGAGAGCGCCAAGAGCGCCAAGAGCTCCAAGATCTCCGAGAGCTAATACTCGAGCACCTTCTCAAACAGGTCGGTAATTTCCGGGGTATCCCATTCACGGGCCCCTACAAACATACTGAGAATATTACCGTTCCGGCCTATGATATAGCTGGTAGGAATACTGCGGGCACCATAGATCGATCCGACAGAACTTCTTTCGTCGAGAAGAACGGGAAAGGTCATCTCGTATTCATCAACAAATTTTGCTACCGTGCTCTTCCTTTCGGCAAGATTTACGGCTACGATCTCGAGCCCATCATCTTTATATGCATCATAGAGCTCCTGCATCGAGGGTATCTCGTACTTGCAGGGGCCGCACCAGGTTGCCCAGAAATTAAGAAACACTACCTTGCCGCGATAATCTTCCAACTCCACATTCTCGTCGGAGAGGTTCTTCAATGTGAAGTTGATCGAGGGAAGCGTTTCTCTCGCGATGGAAAAACCGAGGTTCAGGAAATCCTGGTTGATTGATTCCAACGTCACGGCTGAGACCGATACGATGGTCAGAACAAGCAGAAAAACGATAAGAAAGCTGATTTTTTTCATGTTTTTTACCTTACCTTTTGTGTAAGATAATTTATAAAAAGAACGAAGTCAAGAAAAAATATGCCTTTTATGTAAGTCGGGCTGCTGTCTCTTTGCAATCTTGTGGTATACTATGCAGCGAAGCCCGATTGTCAGCCAGCACGCTGTCTTAAAAGATGGTGTGCTGTTGGAAATCCAGGAGGTTATCAGCTGAACACACTGATTGTTTTCCGTCATGCAAAATCTGACTGGACCCAGTCCAGTATTCCCGATTTTTCCCGGCCCCTGAAGCGGAGGGGATCTAAAGCCGCTGCTCAGACAGCTGCCAAGATCCGGAATCTGGGAATTAAGCCTGATCTCCTCATCTCGAGCCCGGCTCTCAGGGCGCTCGAAACGGCCGGGCTGGCAGCCGATGTCTTTGATATCAATCGGAATTCGATAATAACTGCTGCTGCGCTCTATCAGGGCACCCCTACAGATTATTTCAATGCAGTCTCTTCCTCTGCTGCGAACATGCAGACAATCTGCATATTCGGCCATAACCCTGAAATCAGCGATTTCGCCTCGATTCTGGCCCAGCAGGAGATTTACCTCCATACCGGAACAGCTGTCGTCTTCGATATTGGTGTGTCCTGGAAAGAACTGGAAACTGCTGAGCAGTTCATGATTCTTTCATCTGGAAATTGACCAGCTGCAGAGTCTGTCATCACATTCCCTTCAGATTAAACCTGCAGACATCTTTTCCCAGCCCGCATTATATTGTAGAATTGAGCAATAGAGATAATTTCATGCTGAATGCATTTTGAAATTTAGAAGATTATTATGATCTGTACGCAAGGAGCCGATTTATGAAAAGTACTGGCAGCCTGCCGGAAACGGTCACCCATGCTCTCGAAGCATTTCTCCCCCAGCTCAAAGCCACGTATGAAAAATCACTGGTGATGACGGCGCTTTACGGCAGTGCCCCTGCCGGCAGCTGGGTTAAAGGGGTATCGGATATCAACATTCTGGCTGTCGTAGACAAGGCAGACCCTGGACGTCTGATTGCCCTCGGGAAAAAAGCCCGCAAAACTCTAGAGAAATACCGGATAACCCTGCACCTCCTTTCAAAGCAGGAGCTGCTCACATCTTCCGATATTTTCCCTGTGGAATATCTGGAACTTCAGGATGCCATGGTTCTGCTGCAGGGTGTAAATCTGTTTTCCGAGATGAAAATTGAAGCTGCCAACCTGCGTCATCAGGTTGAGTCAATGCTTCGCGGAGGGGTGCAGACCCTGCGCCGGATCCTCATTATGACGGCAGGTCGGAATAAGCTGCTGCTTTCCGCCCTCAGGGACTGGTCCGGCTCCCAGCTCTCCCTTTTCAAGGCTTTGGAACGGCTAACCCGATCTGATAAAGAATCCAACGGTATGGCCGCTTACCAGAATCCAGCTGAACTCACGACACTGCTGGGAGAGCGCCTGAACATTGACCCTCACCCCCTTCAGGAGCTGCTGGAGCTTCGCACACGGTCGGCAGAACCGGACGCTGCCGAAAAGACGGCAACAGCTGTTCAAGCCCGGTACCTTGCCCTGCTGGAGGTGGTTGATACCTATGAAGCCAAAAAATGACCGCCGACCGGGCAGGCTGGCCCTGGTTCTGACGCTGATCCTGATCATAGCCGGATCATTCGGGATATCCGGGGTTTTCGGGGCAAACCCGGAGTATCCTCAGCCGCGCGGCTATGTGAACGACTTTGCCGATGTGATTTCTGCCGCGGATGAGAGAAAGATTGAACAAGTCGCAAAGGCCCTCGAAGAGGTCGGAAACATCGAGCTCGCCGTTGCGGTAATTGCATCTCCGGGTGATGACAGCCTTGAAGATTATTCCATCGGCCTGGCTGAATTCTGGGGGATCGGCAGAAAGGATACCGATGAGGGGCTCCTTTTCCTGCTGGCGATCGAATCCCGTGAGGTCAGAATCGAGGTCGGCTACGGCCTCGAGGGGGATCTGCCCGACGGTCTCACCGGCAGCATTCTTGACCGCTATGTCATTCCCCTCTTTAAAAAAGGAGACTTTTCCGGCGGGATGCGGGAAGGCAGTCTTGCCTTGGCGGCAACGCTTGCCGAAAAACGGGATTTTGATTTAGAGAATGTTTCAGTTGAATCATACTCCGCGGCGGGAAAAGAGGAAGATACAGACAACCCGTTGGCAGGAATCATTTTTGCGATTTTTATTTTAACCTTTGTTCTGGGCGGTCGTCGTCGGCTTCTGCCATTCCTGCTGCTTGGGCATATGGCCGGTCGAAGCTCCCGCGGAGGGGGTTTCGGCACCCATACCGGGGGCGGCGGCTTCGGCAGTTCAGGTTCAGGCGGTTTCGGGGGATTCAGCGGCGGCAGTTTTGGCGGCGGCGGAGCTTCCCGTTCCTTCTAAGCCGGAAGCGGGCAGAAGCGGGCCGGAATCGGCCGAAATCCGAACAGGCGTAATAAAAATATATCATGAGGAAACTTCAAAAGGCAATTTCCTGAAGTGTGAAGCATTTTGAAATTGCCTCTCATTATATTAGAAAGATAAAAGATAGGAGCTTTGTGCAGTATGTCAGGGAAAAAACTTTCACCATTAATTCTCGTTCTGATTGTTCTGGCTGTTCTGGTGGTTATCGGAGGGTCCTGGTTTGTCTCCACCCGCAACCGGCTGGTCAGCAGCCAGCAGGATATCGAGGCTGCCTGGGCGGAAATCGATAATCAGCTGCAGCGCCGATTTGACCTCATTCCCAATCTTGTCGAAACGGTAAAGGGGTATGCTGCCCAGGAAGAGAGCATATTTACCCAGATAGCTGAAGCCCGCAGCCGTATGGCCGGAGCCTCAGGCGTAGAGGAAACAGCGGAAGCCTACAACGGGATGGAAAGTGCTCTTTCCCGCCTGCTTGTCGTGGTTGAACAGTACCCGGACTTGAAATCCAACGAGAACTTCATTCGGCTCCAGGATGAACTGGCCGGTACCGAGAACCGGATAGCCGTTGCCCGAAAGCGATATAATGATCAGGTGCTGATTTTCAACCGGGCAATCATTATGTTTCCGGCAAACCTGGTGGCCGGAGGGCTGGGGTTAGCAAAGCAGGATTATTTTGAAATCGACAATGCAGCCCGGGCTGCCCCGAAAGTGGAATTCTAGTCTGCCGACCCGGACTGCCGGCAGTTTCCGGTCTGCCGACAGTTTCCGGGTCAAGAGCTGATCATTTCTTCTTTCCACCCGGATTCTTTCCACCCGGATTCTTTCCACCCGGATTCTTTCCACCCGGGCTGTCATCCTTCTGAATTTTATCAATAAGCTCTTTAAACCGATCCGAAATATATTGTCTTTTGATCTTCAGCGTCTGGGTCAGCTCCTTGCCTATCGAAAAATCATTCTTCACCGAAAGTATCCTGGATATCTTCTCGAAAGGACGAAAGCCCTCTTCTTTCGAGAGCAGCTCGTTCACTTCCTTGATGAGTATTTCCGTAATCTTGTCGTGTTCGATGGAAAATCGTCCATCCGTCCGGATTTCAACCGGCGCAATTTTCAGTTCCTGGGCAAGCTGCATCAGACGGTCCTCGTTAACTGCCACTATGGCAGACAGCTGCTTCATATCCTGCCCCATAACGACAACATGGTCGATATACTGACTGGCTTTCACCCGTTCCTCTATGGGCTCCGGTTCGACATTCTCTCCACCCATGAGCACTATGGTATCTTTAATCCGCCCCACAATGATGATTTCCCCATTTTCAGAACGTATAGCCAGATCTCCGGTATTCAGCCAGCCGTCCTTATCGAGAACAGCCGCGGTTGCTTCAGGATTTTTATAGTAGCCGGGCATAACCTGAGGACCGCGGACAAAGAGAATTCCTTTTTCCCCTATCGCCGTCTCGCGGCCGTCCTCCCTGCGGAGAACCACTTCGGTGTTATCGAAAGGAATTCCAGTGGTGCCGAAGGTATTACGGCTGAATCTCCGGGAGAGGATTCCCGGAGCGCACTCAGTCATTCCATAGGCATTTACCAGCGGAATACCTATGGAATTGAATATTTCATCAAGATATTTGGGAAGCGTTCCGGCTGCCGATGTGGCTCCTCTCAGTCTGCCGCCCACCTTTTCCCGAAAAGGCCTGAAAAGCTTATAAGCCAGCAGGTGTCCGGGAAAGAGGACTATCATCCGCAGCAGATGAGCAATCCACATAAAGGCCTTACGGAGAAAAAACCGTTTTTTCAGGCGGATATAGCACCCATAAATGTACTGATTGGAAGAGAGGTACATCTGGTTTACTTTAATGAAAAGAAAAATAAGGTACCGCTTCGCAGCCGGCATCTCGCTTATGGCCTTGATCATTTTCTGGTAGATCGATTCCCATATGCGCGGTACGGATATGAGAATCTGCGGCCGCTGAGACACCAGATCCGATGCAAACTTTCCGGCTGAAGAGTAGACAAAGGTCAGTCCGGAGAGCAGTCCGCAGTATTCAAAGGCCCGCTCATAGACATGCCAGGAGGGCAGCATGATAACGGTCGTTTCCCCCTTTTCGGGACTTATTTCCAGTCGGGGAGTGTTTGCCGTCACATTCTGCAGAAAATTGGCATGCGTGAGCATGACCCCTTTGGGATTGCCGGTTGTTCCGGATGTATAAACTATAGTTACGAGATCCTGAAAATCAATTTTCTCCATAAGCTGCTCGACAAGGTCGGGCTGTCCGGCAAATTCCTTCTCTCCAGCTGCCTCAAGATCATCATAAAAAACAACTTTCTTTTGCAGTTCTTCGGGAATTCTCTCCATGTCTGACTTGTCAACAATGAAAATCCTGCGGCAGGCTGCCCAGTCCTCATCCGAGAATACCGGCAGCAGAGAGCGCAGCAGATTGACATTTTCGAGAATCAGGTGGGCTGAATCGGAGTGACGGACGATAAAGGCAACTTCCTTGGGAGTCGTATCGGAGCCTCGAGGGACGGAAACAGTCCCAAGCGCCATCAGGGCGAAATCAGTGGTAATCCACTCGAAACGGTTATTGACAAAAAATCCTACGTGATCTTCCTTTTTCAGTCCATAAGTCTGAAAACCTGCCGTGAGAATACGGATATATCGGGTAAAATCTGCATAGGTTTTATCTTCGAACTTATTGCTGCCGATGCGGGATCGATAGGAAACTCGATCAGGATATAAGGAAGCGGTTAAAAAGGGAATCTCGACAATACTCTTCATATATTCCCCCCCCTGAATGATGGATACCTCAAGGATAGCACAACTTCAGGATGAAATCATCAGGGCGGGGCTCTTTATTAGGACAACCGCATGAAAGTCGGCAGCTGGTCAGGAATGGTCTTTGGAGGCTGCTTCGCCTGAACAAAAATCAAGAAGTTATGAAGAATTGATGAAAAAGCAGGCATATACATCAGTTTGGGGGATTTGTGGTGCGGCTTTGGTGAGACCTATCCCTGGGGGAAGTCTCAGAGGCATTTTACAGTCAGAGTAAGCAGATGAATTGTTATTTCATCAGCACTGAGTCAAGTGCTTTCTTCAAACTCCGATCATCGCATAAGGATAAGAGCCTCCTCATGGAGCCTTCGTAATCCGCTATGAAATCGATAGTAATCATATTCAGGCTGGTGTTCTTCTTCTCGAAAGGCTGGAGTAGCTTGAATAGGGAAAGAGCCATTTTCTTCATCAAGGTAAGATTCCCACTGGCATTTCGATTGACCGTCTGGTTCTCATCATCCTTCATGTTTACATCAAGGTGCCAATGCAATTTATTTTCGATTTCCCAATGCCTGCGTATGGCTGTTCCGCAATCATAAACATCAGTAAGATTGGTGGCATAGTACCGTATTTCCGTGCTCGCTTCTCCCTTTTCAGTGCAGGGGGTTACCGTCTTTCTATACAGTACTACCGCTTTTATCCCCTTCCAGTCAGAAAACACAGAACCCTTGTTCTTAGTAACTCTGGCAATGAAAAACTCTCGTTTCTCAAAGTTGCCATGGGCCTTTTCTGTGGTTACATACATCCGATCAGGTTTCTCTTCGCAGGATTTCAGATACGCATCGGTGAAAAACGCTTTTGCCTCTTCGTTGAGAAACTGCTGGTTCCCTTTGAGCCCTCCAAGAAAATAGCCACGCTTTTCCACAATAATGTGTACCGTTTCCTTCTGCATATGCAATGCATCGAAGGTTACCAAGACCCCGTTAAGGTTGAGCTGCTTAAGCACCTCCTGGGCTACCGGTATCTCGTTTGTCTTCGTGTCTATCTGCCGGCTGATTAAACAGAGCGCTTCATTGACATCATAGACATGCAGGGTCTGCACATTCCGAATCTCTTCACTCGTGCCGTACTTCCTTCCGGTCCCGCGTGCTTCCTTACCGTCTACACAAAAATGCGGCAAATTCGGCTCTTGTATCCCAAAATTTTTCCTCACCGTGCCAAATGATTCGACGAGATACCCTACTGTGGCCTGTTCAAGCTGTGAGAGGTCGATGATCGAGAAGACCCGCATGATCGTATCCTCTGAAGGAATTCCCTGTTTCAGCTCCACATACTCCTTGAGAAAATCTTCTCTCTTTTTGCAGAATCTCTGTATCGCGGCTATCGTCCTCATCCCTCCCATGATCCCAAAGAACACCATCACGATGATTTCGCTCATCGGATATTTTACCTTCCCCTTTACCCGCGGATCATCTATGCCGATAGTCACAATTTTCAAAAAGGTATGCAGTGCTTTCTTATTCTTTTTACTCCCGTCAAACAGCTCGCTTAATTCAATCCCAAGTTTCCCAATCTCAGCAAAAAATGACCCTGCCTTTTCTTGATCTTCCATTATATCTCCCACGTAATTTCATATTTTTTGGCAATTTCAACGGCTTCCTGGGACCGTTCACTGTGCATCCAGCGACCATTGACCTCTACCCGATACAATCGTGCGGCAGTCTCGATGACCGGCTGAACCTCTTTGCCAAATCTACTTTCCATCGTGTCTCTCAACATCGGCTGCATACGGCTTATTACCGTATCTTCACCTCGATCAGGCAAGGTTAGTCCGGGATAGCGCAGGCTCAGCCAGTCATAGGAATACCACCAATTTCCGCTCGGGCCATACTGGTAGCGCAATAACCCCTGTACAAAGAGTTCATCAGCACTCTGAGCATGAGTTATCTTTAAATATGCTGTGTATTGGTAGAAGAGTTGATAGAGCAGGCAGCTCAATCCATACCGGAGGACCCGGACTGTCCCTTTAACCTTTGGCTGAGATTTTACTAAACCACGGGATTTATAAATCGTACCGATATACTCATCAACGATACGTTTAACCGTATTCGTTCCCGGAACACGTTCAGAATGACCTTTGTACAGACGATACGTTTCGTCATTCACTTTGTTCACATAGAACCCCTTCTTCTTATGGGTCATGACCCAATCTGGATATGCCATAGCTGCTCCGTGTTACATTCTATGTAATACATCTTACCATAACAGCCCTCTGACTGCAAGTTTTTTTTAACTTTCAGTCAGTGTTTGAAATCTCATCTTTTTTTTGTGAAATTATTTAGGGTCGTTTCGTGCGGTTGTCCTAGGGCAGGAACAGTTCTGCGATGGCTCTGGCAAAAAGAAATTGCCTCACTGCTTTATAAAGAGTTCCTGCGGAAAATCGATCAAGCCGCAGCCGCTTCCGGTACCAGGAAACGGTTCACTGCATTCAAATCCATAGGTATCCAGCCATATTCCAGGCATAAAGTGGATGGTCATCCCCGGCTTCAGCAGGGTTTTGTCTCCCGACCGCAGGCTTACCGTATGCTCGCCCCAGTCGGGCACATAGTTGCTTTCCAAAGGAATAGCCTGCTCTTCCGGGAGGGCTTCTCAACCCCGGTCCTCGCAAGGTAGGCTTCCCAATGCGCTTCGGCCCTTCTGCTGCCATGCCCGGGCCTGATGGCAGACAGCGTTTTCTGCAGTCCATTTACCACCACATCGGCCGTCCGGCGCAGATCGTCCGGGACTCCTGATATAGAGGCCCGTAGAGGGGGGCATGATAGTGATGGCGGGCGGCCCCGGAGTTCCAGGAGGACCACATCATTCTTCTGGTATCTGCGATCGGACCGTAGGTCAGATGGGCTGAAGATGTCCGCTCAGCACTCGGCATAATGGGAAAATCGCAGGTGCGCTGCCGCCGTAAGTCTCGGTACCTGATCTGCTGGGCCGATACCCGCCGCTGCCTCTTTTTCCCAGACCCCTTCAATCACTTCATGGCAACGGTCATGGCAGCCTCGGCGTTATTCTGGCGCCTGACGGATCAGCGCAATTTCCTGCGGTAAGCTTATGGTTTTAATCCAGTTTACCAGGCTGTCGGAATCCGCCGCCCGCCGTGGGGCAGCTCTTTCTGCAGCGTCAGGAGCATCTTTGCATTTCGAACCAGTAGCCGTCCATCTCTACCTGAGCCGCTCGCCCTTCTGCATCAGTCCGGCGACAAATTTGTATCGTGTGCATGTAGCGGGACTGTACGTACTCATCCTTGTAGCCGCAATATGACCCTCCGGCAGCCAGGTGAGCATGCGGGCAGCGTTGAATCCTCGCATGCGCCCGAACCAGACTTCTCTGATAGGGATCGGTCAGGGAAATTATGATCCCCGGTGCACGTAGAAAGACCAGCCGTCAAACCCCGTCAGGTAGTTCATATTTGCCGGATCCATCACCAGCAGCACTTCCATACCCTTTGCAGGATCCATACGTTCCTTTACCAGTTTCATCCTTCTTCATACTCCTTCGCAACGGAAAGCAATGCATTATTCATAGCAGCCATCCTGCCCTCTTCCTGGTCAGTAATGATCATCAGCGCTTAATGCGCAGACCGATCCCTTCGCAGCGGCAGTTCTGTAGGCAGCAACCGCCATCATGGTATCCTGCACGCCCACCCCGGTAGATCGTAGACTGTAATTCGTTCGGCGCCGGTCCTTCCCGGCCTGGTTTTCAGAATCAGCTCACCAGCTCTGTCACCGATGAATCGAAATGCGAGAACCCCGGCCCGAGTCCTCCGCGCAGTTCGCCGAGGCGGAAGCACTGCGACTTGAAATCGCAGGCGAGCAGATCCTGCCGAACCCAGAACCCGGGCAAGTTCCTGCTTATCCTCGGCATCAAGCCTTCCCATGGAGGTGATATGGAGTCCCGGATGGAGCCACTGGTTTGAGATAGCCCTGACGGGCTGGGAGTGGTGGTTACCACAATGTTGCTTCCCGTACAACTTTTTCGCAGTTCTCGACCCATTCAACGATTACCCCAGTCGGGCTTCCATTTCGGCTGCATACGCTTTTCCCGTTCCGGAGGATCGAGACTGAACATGTGAGGATTTTTTGAACGGGCGCACGAGATAGAGCGCTTTCATCTGGCGGCCTGCACCCGCAGCCGACAACCCCTACCGTTTCAACATCCTCAAGGGGCGGTACTTAGCGCAATTGCCCCGCAGCAGCGGTCCGCACCTGAGTCAGATACCCGTTATCCAGCAGCACCCCCTGTAGAAAGCCGGTCTCGGCACTGATAACAAGCATCTGCCGCTCTGGGAAGGCAGTCCCCTATCAGGATTCTGGTAAATCCGGAAGCTATTTTTACGGCCATGCTCGGCAGGCCTTTGATAAAGGCACTCTTGATGTCCACTTCACCGTTCAGCCCGGAACCGGCAGCATCATGATCGGGGAACTGCGGCATTGCCCCGGCTAAGCTCGGTAAACTCTCTTCGATCCGGGCTATAACCCCCAGATCAAGTTTCATCATCCTCTTCGTCTATTCTCGCTGAAAGAATGATAATATCATCGAGCTCCATTTCGTTTCTCCTCTTCTGCAATTACTCAGGTACCGCTGTACGTCCAATATTGTGTCCGGTTACCGGCATGGCGACCTGCTTCCCCGCCACATCCGCCTTGCCCGCCAGCACGGCGCCAAGGGCTGCAGCTGAAGCACCCTCGATAATCAGACCATGGTTGACGAAGGCAAAATAGACCGCCTGTTTCAGGTCATCTTCGGTTACCAGCACGTGGTCATCAACAAAATCCCGCACCAGCGGCAGGGTATACCGGTTATGCTTGCCGATTCCTCCCAGCAGGGAATCCGCGAGGGTGTCGGACTCTTCCAGTTCCACCGGATGTCCGGCCTCAAGGCTCTTCAGCATAACCGGTGAATTTTCTATAGAAATCCCGATTACCCGGATATTCGGATTGATGTTTCTAGCGGCTATCGCCATTCCCGCCAGCAGTCCGCCTCCGGAGAGCGGAACCAGAAGCACGTCGGTGCCGGGTGCCTGCTCGAAGATTTCCAGGGCAATCGTTCCCTGACCGGCTATCACATAGGGATCATCAAAGGGGACAACGGGAACATAGCCATGCTCTTCCATCAGCTTAAAATAGCGTTCTTCAGCGGCATCCTGGGAATCTCCCCATATTTCCGTCTCGGCGCCAAGAGCCCGGATTGCTGCCGCCCGGTATTCCGGCACCCGCTTTGACAGGCAAACAACAGCACGAACGCCCGCTTTTCCGGCCATATAGGAGACGGCTCTCCCATGATTACCGGTGGAAAAGGTAATGACCCCGCGTTTTTTTTCCTCTTCGGTTAGGGAGAATATGCGGTTAGCCGCTCCCCTTACCTTGAATGATCCCGTCGGCTGGAGCATCTCGAGCTTCATCAGGATCGATGCGGCTCCCGAGATATCAGCTGCCTGCGCTGAACTGATCAGCGGTGTTCTCATGACATACGGCTGTATCCGTTTGGCCGCGGCCCGGACATCCTGCAGGCCGGGCATACGTAACCTGCCGCCTGCCTCTGACTGTGAACCAGCAGATGAGTTCTTGGGCGAATTCATAGGCCGGGTTCTACTTGACAAGATAGGTTTCCAGGGGAAAGTCATAAAAAAGCTCATAGCCGGTTTCTGTTATATAGATCGATGCATCAATTTCAAAACCAACATCCTCGTACCAGATTCCTGGAATCAGATGCAGCGCCATATTCGGCTCGAGCACCGTCAGATCACCGGGCCGAATGCTGATGGTATGCTCACCCCAGTCCGGCGGATAATTGACGCCGATGGAATAGCCGAGCCGCGACTCTTTGACAATCGTCGAGTGGCTGATCGCCTTACGCCAGGCTGCTTCCACAGATTCTGCCGTTACCCCGGGTCGGATCATGGCCAGAGTCTCCCTCAGACCGTCGATTACCACTTTTGCCGTATCCTTCATCAGCTCAGGAGGCTCCTTTCCAAGAAACATGGTCCGCGCTATCGGAGCATGATAATGCTTGTATGCCCCGGCAAGTTCGAGAAGAACCGCCTCATCACGGACGAAAGGCTTGTCGGACCAGGTAAGATGAGGTGTTTTCGTCGCTTCACCGGCCATAATCAGGGGAACGATAGCAGGATAATCTCCGCCGAAGTTCACGGTTCCGGCATATTCCGCCCTGACAATTTCGGCAGCGGCATCACATTCCCGGACTCCCGGCCGGATAGTCCGGTAGGCGGTTTCCATCACCTTGACAGCAATCTCCCCCGCCCGTTTCATCATTTCGATCTCTGCATCCGATTTGATAACGCGAACCCAGTTAACCAGGGCATTGGCATCCTTGAAACTGGCATTCGGGAGTCCCTTCTCCAGCTCTACATACGAACGATGGGTAAAATAGAACTGATCCATCTCGACCCCGATGCTCATCCTGTCCCACCCCTGCTGCCGGATAAAATCGGTAACAAAATTCATGGGATGCTTGACCAGAGAATGCACATAATCATCGGCATACTGGAGAATGTTTTCAGGCGCCAGGAAGGAGGTGATTTCAGCTCCATTGGCATCCATGCCGCGCCCGATCCAGACCGGTTCATCTTGCGTAAGAGAAACGAGAACACACTGATGGACATAAAAACTCCATCCGTCGTACCCGGTAAGATAGTTCATATTGGCAGGATGGCTGATGATCAGAAGGTCAATCCCTTTCTCCTGCATTAACTGTTTTGTCCTGACGACACGCTGCTGATACTCCTCTTTCTTGAAGACCATAACCTTCTCCTTGTACTGCAATACGGAATTATTTTACACATGACGGACTGTCGTTACGGCAGCCGGCGTTATCTGAGCTACATCTCCCCGGTGTATCGTTTCTTCACTACCGCGGAGCAGACATAATCGATCATCGTGATGTAATCGAAAACCGGCAGGCCGACAGCATTATTCACCGCCCTGCCGTACGGGGGCAGGAGGCTGCACTCCAGCAGAATTGCCCCCAATTCGGGATACCGGTTCTTCAGGTGCAGGGCCCGTTCCACAACATCCCTTTCCACTATGGACGAGTCGAGGAACCCGTTTTCTTCAAACACCGCACTGACAAAATGGTCGCTGTCCTCGAGGCCGATCACGGCCGTGCGGTTCTGAAGATTCTTTGAGATGCCGATGCCATTGAAGACTTCTTTGGTGAGAGCGCCCGCATTGGCCGTAATGATCCCGATTTTGCGTTTTCTGCCGATTAGTGATGAGATAAACGGTATCTGCATCAGACTCGAAAGAAACAGCGGGATACCAAAGTGCTCGGAGAGCTCCCCCTGATAGGCTGCCAGAAACCCGCAGTCCCCGGTAACAGCCCGGACACCCGCCTGCTGCAGCTCAGTTACGGCTTCGGCAAGCAGCGGCAGCAGCTGCGGATCGTGAGCAAACAAGCGCTCCGGCGTCACTCCTTTTACCGGGCAGAACCGGACCGGATAGGTATAGGTCGTAGCATTGGCAGTATCGCCCGGAATAAACGGCGCGTAGTTTTCGATGAGCACAATACCTATTGCCTCGCCATAGCTTACCTGGCCCGGTTTTGCCGTGTAGACCATCCGCCTCCAGCTCCTTACAGGCCGGAGAGGGCCGGCAGAAATGTTGCAATCTGCGGAAAAATAATAATCAGCGCCGTTGCAAAAATCAGGATCAGGATGAAGGGCAGCGTATGGCTGATAACTTCCAGATAGGGGCGCCGGAATATAAGCTGAGCCGTAAAAATATCGCACCCGAACGGCGGTGTGGCAGATCCGATCGCTGACTGAAGGACAACCAGGGTTCCCAGCAGAATCGGGTCGATTCCCGTCGATCTTACATATGGGGCAAAGATGGGACTCAGGACATAGATCGCCACAATGGGATCGACAAACATGCAGGCAATAAAATAGGCGACTACCACGACCATAATCAGCTGGAGCTGGGTCGGATCGGTCCCGATAATGCCCGGCATGATCTGCTGGGGAAGCCGGAGAAAACTGATGAGCCACGAAAACACATTGCCCGCACCCACCAGTATGAATACCACTCCGGTGATAATTCCGGCATCCAGCAGTGATGAAACCAGTTTCTTCCAGGTCATGGTCCGGTAGATAACAATCTCAAGAAAGAGGGCATAGGCAACTGCGGCAGCGGCGGCTTCGGTAGGACTGAAGATACCGGCATAAATTCCGCCGATAATTATCAGGGGAAACCCTAAAACCATGATCCCCTCTTTCAGGGCTTTCCATTGCTCACTGCGGGTCGCTTTCTTAAGAACACCGACATGCTTTATTTTCGAGTAAAAAAACGAGTATATGGAAAAGAGGACAAAGATCAGGACACCGGGCCCGATGCCGGCTATAAAGAGCTTGCCGACCGAGGTGCTGGTTACCACGCCGTAGACAATGAAGCCTATGCTTGGCGGAATAAGCAAGGCTATATCACTTGAATTGATGATCAGGCCCAGAGAAAAGGAGCTGGAATAGCCCGCCTTGAGCAGCATGGGACGCATCGTTCCGCCGATGGCGGCAACCGTAGCCTGTGTAGAGCCGGAAACTGCGCCGAACATGGTGCAGCTGGCGTTGGTAGTAATAGCCAGCCCCCCGGGAATGTGGCCCATAAAGGCCTTCACCATATTGATCAGCCGCTTGGCTGCTTCGCCGGAAGTCAGAATATTGGCACCCAGAATAAACATCGGCACACTTACCAGGGCCGGCGGGGTGAACCCGGTCAGAATCTGCTGAATTACCACATTGAGGTTCGGCAGATTCATTTCAACGCCAAAGTACATGAGAACCGGAGCGAGTATAACGACCATAAAGGGGAAACCGATCAGAAGCATCGCCACCATAGAAATCCACATCAGATTCATGACTTAATCTCCTCTTCTTCAATTTCTTCCATAGTTTCGCGCGCCATCATAACCGCTTCCTCTTCATATTCACTCTGCTGCTCAGGGGACAGCCAGACCTCTTTTTCAGTAAAATTCTTAATTACCGTCCTGACATACTGGAAGCCGGCCATAAAAAACCCGATGGGTACGATGATGAGAAATATCCAGTAAGGAATTCTCAGAGACGGGGTTGTCTGTTCCATGGTTTTCACAAAGATCAGATAATTATAGGAGTGGTAGGCAAGAACAAACATGACAACTGCGCTGATTCCCGAGATCAGCATAACCATCACCTTTTCCAGTTTGACTGGTAAAGCTTCGAGAATGGCCCCCATGCGGATATGCCGGGCCTTTCTCGCAGCATAACTGACCCCGACAAAGGTTACAATCGTGATAAGCACCTCAGAAAGTTCTTCAGCATAGTAGATAGACCTGAAAAAGGTACGGGCGATGACATTTACCATAAGCAGCAGGGCCAGGGCCCCGGTTCCTGCAGAAAGAACGAATACCTCTACAGCATCTACCGCTCTTCCCAGCATTCCGCCGAATTTTTTTATTGCGGCCGTCGGTGCGGCTGCATCGGGCTCTTGTAGTTTGTTCATAAACTCTTTCCCTTGAGGAAATATCAAAATGTAATTACTTTGATATTTCCTCCCTTCTGTTTTTTTTTGACGGGGATGGCGGACAGGAACCAATTCAGCCCTGCCCGCGTTTCCCCTGTACTATGAAAATTACTTGGCAACAGCAGCTATGGCATTCTCTATGTCATTGAGCAGAGCCTCGAGCATCATTGCAGAGTCTTCGCCGCCCACTTCCGGGAATCTCGGATAGACATCTTTTTCCTGAATTGCACGGAGTTCGGCAATCTGCTCATCGGTAAACTCGAGGAAGCTGACCTGCGGTCGTATTTGCTTGATCTTTTCCATGTCAGCTGCGTTTTTGGTCATAATCCATTCTGAGGACGGAATAACGGCGTCAGCCCAGAAATCCCGCATCAGCTGCTGGTCGGCTTCTGATAGGGAATCAAAAAACTGCATATTAGCGGTAGGAATGCCGAGAAACGGTTCAGCCCAAAGCTGTACAAAATAATCGGCTACTTCATAGAAAGCCATACTCATGTTGGCAAACATGGGCTGGCTCTGGGCATCGATAAGCCCGGTCTGAAGCCCACTGTAAATCTCTCCATAGGAAAGGGATACGGTGTCAATTCCATAAGCCTGGTAGTCACGGACCAGCATCTGGGATCCCATGATTCTGGTCTTGAGCCCTTTCATATCTGCAAGGTTCTCAACTGGATACTTTGAGGTGAGCCACTGCCAGCCTTCAAACAATATGCCGAGGGGAACCAGACCGTTTTTGCGGAATTTCTCTTCGAGCATCACCATGTAGTCACCATTCTTGACAACCCATTCAAGGACTTCCGGCAGATTTTCACGCGGCCATACGTAATGGAGAGCCAGGGCATTGGCCTGGGAAACAAATGAGCTTATCCAGGCGTAGTCTGAGAATACAAACTCGACAACCCCAAGCTGAGCCAGTTCGTTGATGTCCCGAGTGTCTCCAATAGTTCCATAGGGATACACCTCGATTTCTATGCGGCCGTCGGTCTCATCCCTCATAAAGTCGGCAAAATTTTCTGCCCATACCGTCATGAAGTCGCCTTCGATCTCTTCTGAAGCGAGCTTTGCGTTGATAACTTTCGTATCTGCAGCTTCAGCATCTCCCTGTGCAAGCATTTGAGCCATGGGGAAAACCAGCATGGCAATCATAACCAGTGTAAATAGTGTTTTTTTCATGTAATATCCTCCTGATAAAAAACTTCTTTTTCTAATTCCTGTAATCATTCTTTTGTCTCGTCGCGATCTTCTTACCTCCTTTTATCAGATCGTTGGCGGCGCTGCAGCGTTCAACTTCCCATGCCCATGTTCATGCCTCAGCAGAAAAATATTGCAGCGCGCTTCGCAGAAGAAACTCCACCCCTGCAGGCAGCGTTTCTTCATCTATGGCAAACCGGGGATTATGATGCGGATAGGTGCTCCCGGCTGTTTCACTAGCTGTTCCCAGAAAGGTAAATACTGATGGAACCCGAGCGGCAAACGCAGCAAAATCCTCACAGGCCATAGTTGCATGCTCGGTTACCCGGCTGCTTCCCGCTGTCTCGGCGGCAGCCCGCCCGGCAAGTCGAACCATGGATGCGTCATTTACCACCGCATCATTTTCATGGTGCGAATCAACAGTGCAGCTGCAGCCATACGCTTTGCTGATACTGGCTGCCGTCTCGGTAAACCACCGCAGCGGATGATCGGGATCCTCAGGTGAGATGCTGTACAAATACCGGATTGTTCCTTCGAGCACTACCTCATCGGGAATAATATTGCTCTTCGAGCCGCCCTGAATCCTGCCGAACATGATGACGGTGGGCTTCATGGCGGAAATCCGACGAGTCTGCACCTGCTGAATCCCCTGAACCACTGCCGCTGCTGCAAGGACCGGATCTGCCGCACTTTCGGGATAGCCGGTATGCCCCCCCTGCCCGTGAATGGTAACGGTAAACACTTCCATGGACGAAGTGACTGCTCCGACTTTTATGCCGAACGTTCCGCTTGGCAGCGGTGTCCAGATATGCATTCCCATAGCCGCATCGACTTTCGGGTTCTTGAGAACCCCCTCTTCTATCATCTTCTCGGCCCCGGCAATCTCCTCATTGGGCTGAAAAACAAATTTGATTTTTCCCTTGATTCTGTTCCGCATGCCCGTTAACAGCTTGGCGACAACCAGCAGCATGGCTAAATGGGCATCGTGCCCGCAGGCATGCATCACTCCCGGATTCCGTGATTTATAGGAGCAGGATTGCTCCTCAGTTATCGGCAAGGCATCCATGTCTGCCCTGAGCAGCAGAACCGGGCCGTCGGGATCCTGTCCTTCAAGTACCGCGACAACTCCTGTTCCCGCTGCCCGTCCGGTCTCGAGACCGATGCCCTGAAGATACTCCTCCACAACCTCGGCCGTCCGGAACTCCTGGAAGCCGAGCTCGGGATGCATGTGAAAATCTCTCCGAAGCGCTGTCAGCTCATCCTTGAAAGCCAGCACCGCCTGCCGCAGTCCGTCCATACCCGCCGCCTATACCAGTTTTCGTTCGATCAGGGTTTCTGCGATCTGAACCGCATTCAGTGCGGCTCCCTTCCGTATATTGTTAGACACTATCCACATGTTGATGCCGTTTTCGATAGTCGAGTCTTCCCGGATTCTTCCGACCATGGTCAGGTCTTCATCGTTGCTCATAAGCGGTGTCGGATAGGATTCGGTTTGGGGATCATCGATAACCTTGAGACCGGGAGCGTCTGTGAGCAGCTGTCGTACTTCAGCAGAAGTCAGCTTTTTTTCCGTTTCGATGTTGACCGTTTCAGAATGGCCGTACCAGACGGGAACCCGTACACAGGTGGCACTTACTTTTATAGCCGGATCGAGCATTTTATGGGTTTCGTGAACCATTTTATACTCCTCCTTGGTGTATCCTCCCTCCTGGAATACATCGATATGGGGTATGCAGTTAAAGGCTATCTGCTGCTTATAGGCCAGCGGCTTTTCAATTGCGCCAGCGCTGAGATACTGCTCAGATTCCTGTTTGAGGGCATCGATAGCTTTCTTTCCGGATCCGGAAACTGCCTGATAGGTCGATACCACGATCCGCTTAATTCTGGCCGCTGTGTGAATCGGCTTCAGGGCTACCAGCATCTGCGTTGTCGAGCAGTTCGGGTTGGCGATGATTCCCTTGTGCCAGTCAAGATCCGCAGGGTTCACCTCCGGTATTACCAGCGGGCAGTCCGGATCCATCCGCCAATGAGAGCTGTTGTCAACTACGATAGCGCCTTCTTCCACCGCGAGCGGAGCAAGCTTAGCGCTGGCATCCCCCCCTGCTGAAAAGATTGCGATATCGATCCCGGTAAAAGCACCGGCTTTTGCTTCTCTCGCGGTCCACTCCTTCCCCTGGAAGACCACTTTCTTTCCGGCCTGGGATGCTATATCGAGGGGAACCAGCTCCTTTACCGGAAAATTACGACGTTCCAGGGTGGCTATCATTTCTGTTCCGACCACCCCGAGAGCTCCCACTACCGCAACGACATACGTTTTTTTCTCCATAACCTGATCCTCCATAAACCGATTCTCCCTAAGCCAGCTTCCCGGATTCCAGGTCGTTTACTACCCCTTCGATAATCCCTATTCCCCGCATGAGCAGTTCTTCGGAAATGATAAGCGGCGGCAGAAGACGTGCAACATTGTTATGATGACCTCCGACTTCTATCATCACTCCCCGCTGGTGGGCATATTTTCTGATTTTTTTAGCCAGTTCCGGCGACGGTTTGCGGCTGACTTTATCCTCAACCATCTCGAGGGCCAGCATCAGTCCGATTCCCCGGGCTTCGCCGAGGATTGCCGATTTGCTCTCCATCGCTTTCAGGCGAACCAGGGCTTTTTCGCCGAGTTCGGCTGCCCGTCCGGGTATATCGTACTCGAGCATCCATTCAAGAGCGGTCGCTCCGGCGGCAAAGGCTACCATATTGCCCCGGAACGTGCCTATGGTTTTACCGGCCGGCCACGTGTTCAGTTCTTCGCGATAGGCTATTGCCGATATCGGGAAGCCGACTCCGCCGAGGGCTTTGCTCATGGTAACGATGTCGGGTACGATTTCTCCATATTCGAAGGCAAACATCTTGCCGGTTCGTCCGAGTCCCGACTGGATTTCATCGCATATCAGGATTATTCCCCGTTCTTCGGTTATTTTGCGGACCCGCTGCAGAAAATGTTTTGATGGTATTATGGTACCGCCTTCACCTTGAACTGATTCGAGAATGACAGCTGCCGGTTTCGAGTAGCCGGAATGGCTGTCGTCGAGAACCCGCTCAAGATTGTCTGCCGCCTGTTCGTTTACCCGCTCATCCGGGCAGCCGAAGGGGTTCCGATAGGTATAAGGAAACGGGATAAACTGGATTCCGGGAACCAGGGGGCCAAGTCCGTCACGGTGGCTGCTGTCAGTTGTCAGGGCCAGGGAAGCTCCGGTCATGCCGTGATAAGCTCCCTCAAATGCCAATACGCCGTACCTTCCGGAGTTGTATTTGGCCAGCTTCAGCGCCTGCTCCACGGCATCAGAACCGGTCGGGCCGCCGAAAAATACCCGCGTCAGTTCTTTGGGGAGCACTTTTCTCAGGGCTTCAACCATTCTCTGGCGGGTTTCCGTGGGGATGTCGAGCGAGTGTGTCACCTGGTCTATCTGGGCATGGGCGGCCTTGAGTACTTCCGGATGGCCATGGCCCAGGGCCATAACGCCGGCCCCGCCGAAGAAATCTATATATACGTTGCCGTCAACATCTTCGAGGGTTGCGCCTTTTCCCCGGGCAAGGGCCATGGGCATTCCCCGTGAATAGGATACGGCCGAGCTCTCATTATCTGCCTGGTACTGCAGTATTTCCCGGGATTTCGGTCCGGGCGGGGGGGTGATAATTTTCGGTGCGCCTTCTATCGACAGTGCGGCAATCATGGTCTCGTGTTCTTTATTCATAACTTACATACTCCTTACGCTGTGTCGGCCTTTCTTTTCTGTGAAGAAAAACCTTGTATTATCAATTAATTTATTCGATATGATGCGGGCTTTTTCCTTGAGGGGATCGATGAGCAGCTGCAGTCTTTCCTGAGTGAGGCGCATGGCAGGTCCGGAGATGGAGATTGTTGCAACAACCCGCTGGTTATGGTCATAGATGGGAGCGGCCATGCTGTTCAGGTCGCTGCTGAATTCCATAATCTCAAAGGCAAAGCCGTTTTCCCGTACGTTGAGCACCTCCTGGAGAAACTGCTCCCGGTCGGTGATGGTGTATTCTGTCCGTTTGACCATTTCCATGGAGTCAATGTAGGCCCGAAGCTCATCTTCACCATACGAGGAGAGGAGTACCTTTCCTGAGGCGCAGGTGTTGACAGGATACGTGAAGGTGACATCCGGGTTGAGGACAACGTGGTGCGGGCTTTTGACCTCATCGATGGCAATGACCACATCTTCCGTCAGGACATTCAGGTAGATGTTTTCATGTCCGAGTTGCTCAAAGTCGTTCATTACCGGTTTGGCTACATCCCGCAGATCTTTGTTAAGCGGAACCGTGCTGCCCAACTGAAAGAGCTTAAAAGTGATCTCATATCCGCGCTCCAGCTTTTCTATGTAGCCGGCGCTGATCAGTGTGGCCAGCAGACGATGGACATTTGCCCGGGTCATGCCGAGACCTTTACAGATGGCCGGAGCATGGACAGGCTGATTGGCGGCTATGAACTCCAGAATGTGCAGCGCTTTGAGTACGGTGGTGGAAAGTACATAGCCTGGGGAATCACTAGGTGAATCACTTTTTGTATCATTATTTGAACTTGCGTTTATATGTTGTAACATATTGTCATTTTCACCCATTTTTTCTCATCTGTCAAGAATTTTTTCCATCTTTCTCCAAGGCCGCGTAAGCCTCTTCAAACCTTCTCCAAGGCCGCACAAGGCTTGCCGCCGGGGGCAAGATCAGGCTTCAATTAAACCGAACTGCCAATCACCCTGTTGAACAATGTGTACATAAAGATTTACACTGTTCAGGACATATATTTACTTCTCGGTAAGTAGGTGTCGGTGTAAATAATGCTGCAGGAAGAAGTACCCATGTCATCAAGAATAGATGCACCGGATAGAAACCGGTTTTTTGAAAAACTATTCACGCTCATCAGTCCATTCAGTGTCAATATCCCTGAACAGCATCGGCATGAAAACTGCGCCATCCTCCTGCAGACCAACATCCGCCGCATGTACTTTTTTGCACTTCTGCTCTTTTTCTTGGAAATTTTCCTTTACACTATAGAAAACCTTCTCTTCAATACTGGTGATATTATTTTCGCCTTTCTCGTATCCAATATCCTGACGCTGCCGCTCCTCTGGTTTACCCGGTTAAAGATTGCCGTATTGCCGCTTGTCGTTCCCCAGCTGGTGCAAGCTTTGTATACCCTCACACTACTGGCCTTCGGGGCAGGAGTTTCCCTTTACGCTCAGACGGAGATGGATCTGGTTCATATCTATATCATGATGGTATTTGGATCGGCCTTTTTTGTTCATATGAAGCCCTGGATATCTGCCCTGCTTCTGCTGCTGATTTATGTTCCGTATATACTGATACTTCCGACTTTCCAGCCGGACAGCGATGTTGTTTTTGTAATATCCATAAACACCGGGATCTCAAACATCATGGCCTGGCTGCTGGGAGTTGTGGTTTACAAAAATAAAGTTAACTCATTGCTGAACACGTATCTGATCGAAGAAAAAAATGCTTTGCTGGCTAACCTCGTAAAACAGGATTCCATGACCGGGCTTCTCAGCCACAAAGCCTCCTTTCAGAAGCTGAATGAGGAAATCAGCCGGGCTGCCCGCATCGGCTACCCGCTCTCACTTATCCTTGCCGACATTGATGATTTTAAACGAGTCAATGACCGCTTCGGCCACATTATCGGAGACCAGGTAATTATCAGGTTTTCACAGGCCCTTTCGGAAATTACCCGCGCTACTGATTCTGTCGGTCGGTACGGAGGAGAAGAATTCATTATTATCATGCCGGATACCGATCTTCTGGGGGCAAAAATTCTATCTGAAAGAATCCTCTCAGAGATACGCTCTCTTACTTTCCATACTGACGTTTCAGTAACCCTCAGCGGAGGCATCAGTCAGTATGCCGGAGAAGCAGGTGATGAATTCATCCGTAAAACTGATCAACGCCTGTACCGGGCAAAAGCTCAGGGTAAGAATCAATTTGTGTCAGCTTGAACGAGTACAGAGTACAGAGTACAGAGTACAGAGTACAGATTTCTTTACTGTTTTGTTTTATATAGCTGCCACCAGGGTATTCTCGGATGCTCATGGTGCTCGGTATGGTAGCCGAAAAAGTAGCAGCTTACCATTGCCCAGATATGATTTTTCTTCTGGGTACGGGTGTTGTGCGGCGCCATCCCGGGAGTGTGAGGATAACGGTGAGGTCGATAGGTGCCGAAATAGAAGAGTTGGAAGGTACCGAGAAATGCCGGAATTATCCAGAATGCGATCAGGTTTTCCAGAGGTGCCTGCAGCAGATAAAGTCCGATGTTGAACAGCAGCGCCATCACCAGTATTTGCCGTGCCGATATATAGCGAAAGAAGAATTGAAAGAACCAGAGAAAGAAGGACTGATGCTTTACGGAGAAATCGGGATCATCTGCCGTTCCGGAATAGCGGTGGTGGGCCATATGCTTCGGGAACATTTTCTTGTAGGAAAAGGCGGCAAACAGCCAGAGAGCCAGCTGTCCCGCGGCATCGTTTAGCTTTCTGTTTCGGGCAATGCCTCCGTGCATGCTGTCGTGGGCCGTTATGAAGAGGCCGGTATAGAGGTACCCCTGAACTGCAATATGGAGATAGGTCAACGGATCAGTCCATGAAAAGGCGAAGAAAAAGAGACTCCAGACCAGGTGCCCGGCCCATAACACGATGATAAGAAAAGCAAAAAACAAACCCATTGCTGTCAAACTCCTGCTATAAAAGCTCGCGTCGGAAGGCTCGCGTCAGACGCATCCTGCAATAATATCTGCGGTAATCATCCCTGACAGGGTCACCAGGGGCATTCCCCCGCCAGGGTGCACGCTGCCGCCGCAAAGATAGAGCCCTTTCCATCGACGGGAAAAATTCGGATGCCGAAGGAAAGCCGCCGTCAGCGTATTTGAGGAGATTCCATAGAGGCTCCCCCGGTAACTGTCTGTCTCCTCCTCTATCTGGCGCGGCGTCAGGCTGCCCTCCGCATCGATGTGGTCTGCAAGGGAAACCTGCAGCTCCCTCGAAAGGCGTTCGATAACTCTTTCCCTGGTCTTATCAAGATCCCGCTGCCAGTCCCTGCCGTCGTGAGGCGGTGCATTAACCAGCACAAACCAGTTCTCCCCGCCCTCAGGTGCATCTGCCGGGGTAATTTTCGACGTGATATTGACATAGACGGTCGGGTCGTCGGGAACTTTTTTCTCATCATGAATCTGGGAAAATTCTTTCTTATAATCTGCTGAAAAGAAGATATTGTGCGCACCAAGGTCTTCGAAACCGCGGTTGATTCCCCAGTAATATACCAGACCTGAGGAGGACGGCGGCAGACGCCGATACCGTTTTGCCAGCGGGGCATCGGCATCATCAAGAAGCTGGGTGTAAAGAGTCAGCACATCGACATCGGAAACCACAACGGGAAACCGCAGTTCCTGACCTTCAGCAAGTACTCCCGTTACTCTGCGGCCGGGACCAGACAGAATTCGCTCCACCCTGGTTCCCGTTCGTATATCAACCCCGATATCCCTCGCAAGCCGTTCAAGTCCGCTGACTATTCCGTAGATACCGTCGGCGACCCCGTACCCTCCCAACCCGTGCTCAACATAGGCAATATTGTTCAAAGTTGCGGGAGCTTTGTACGGGCTTGAGCCGTTATACGTAGCAAAACGGTTAAGCAGCTGCACCATGCGGGGATCTTTGAAAAATGATCGGTTAGCCCTGTCCATGGTTCTCAAGGGATCGATCGAGAAAAACCTCATGAGGGAGGCAAGAGTTTCCCGGGAAAGGTACGTACTGAGTCGGTGCAGTGATTTTTCCAGAAAAATGCTGTGCGTCAAGTCGTAGATTTTTTTACTGTAGAAAAAATAGGCTTTTGACTCACTCTCAGGAATGTTGAATGTCTTCGTCAATGAGGGAATAAAGTGCTCGATCAGATCGGAGGTTATCCTGGTTCCATCGGCAAACCAGTAGCGGGTCAGGGGAGAAAGAGGTATAACGTCTATGTAATCTTCGCGAGACTTTCCTGCTCGTGCAAAAAGATCGTCAAATACACCGGGCAGGGTGAGCAGGGATGGTCCGGTATCGAAACGATATCCGTCAATTGTCAGGGTTCCGGCCTTCCCTCCCAGAGTCGGCTGCTTTTCAAAAAGCGTTACCTGATATCCTCTTGCCGCCAGACTTACAGCACTGGAGAGGCCGCCCAGGCCGCCCCCGATAACAGCAGCTTTTTTCGCCGTATTTTTTGCAGGGAAATTTCCAGACCCCATCAGCGTCTCTCCGGGGTTTTCCGAACGGATGCTCCGATGCGCCCGCTGCTTCCTGCAGTCCCGCGGCTCGCAGTTTTTACTTTCCAGCCCGGCTGCAGGCGGTTCTTGCAGAGCACGTAGAGCAGCTGATAGAGACCGAGAAGTGAAATATTGTAGAAGAGGTCTTCCAGAGGAATGGTTATTATGCGAATTCCCCAGATTACTTCCGGGTTGTAGGTAACAATCGGCAGGCCGGTGAGGATGCCGTTGATAAGCAGAAAGGCGATTATTGAGAGAAGAAAAAACCAGAGGGTATGGATTTCCCGCAGAAGTCGAGGCTGCAGAGCCATTACTGCGGCCAGCCAGACACTGACAGAAAGCATTGCCAATACGGTATATTCCTGAGTTCTGAACAGCCAGGCCAGCAGCAGAAACAAAACTGCTCCGCCCCACCCGGCAGCCTGCACCAACAGCGGGGTCTTTTTCTCCCCTGCCCGAAAGGTATGCCCCGGAAAGTAGGCCCTTACGACTTCGTAGATAAAAATACAGGCATACGGCACCACGAAAAAGAAAAACCACTCGCCCAGCGGCAGTCCCAGAATAGTTATCTTGCCGGAATACTGTGGGCTGAAGGCCCAGTGGCCTCTTTCGGTCACCAGGACATCCCAGATTATATAGATAGCGCTGACCGGCGCCAGCGCGCAGACCAGCGGTTTCCAGCTTTTATAGTAGGCAACCCGCTTATCGAAGGAGAGAGCAAACGGGCCTGCCAGAACTAACAATGTTATTACTACATAAGTGGTCATGAACTAACTCCTCAGTCTGAAGTTCGTCCATTCTAGCATGATTTGGGGTGTCTGACACTGCTTTCTTAGGGTGTCTGACACCGTTTTCCGCAATTTAACACGGTTTTTTTGAGGGATCCGGTGTCAGACACTTTTCCTATCTCCCCCTCTCCTTCTCCTAAAATAGTGGTAAAGGTCAGGTTGCTCCAAAGCTGTACCGGATTGGACTCGGTAGTCGATCCGGATCCGCGTCCAAAGGGGACTATGAGATCACCTTCGGCTGATGCCGTGAAAGAATAGAGCTCGCTGGTAGAGAAAGAACCCGCCTTTTCCATCACATTGAGGATATAGGCTTTCAGATTCTCAAGTCTCTCGATGAGTGACGAAGGCCACGGCGGCTGCTTATCGCTGACCCGCGCAAGTTGTCTCTGGATACCATGAAACAAAATATTGTGCATGAGCGGCCAGATGACCAGGCCATGATACTGTTTTCGTATCAGACTGCGCCGGATCTCCCGATCCTCGGCAAAGCAGGGATTTGACACAAGCAGACCAACTTCGGTTTTTAGACCCAGCGGGAACGCGGTCTCGAGCGGCTGCAGCATAATATCAAGCTCTTCTGCCTCCGGATCCCCATACAACAGGGAAAAAGCAATATCATTGTGCTGAATTTTAATTGGTTCATACATCCGATCGAGAGCCAGTGCGTAGAATGAATACCATGAGTCCTCGGCTCTGTCGGAAATTCTCCCGCACAGCACTTTTCGTTCTGAATTCGAAAAGCCTGCCTCATGGAGCCAATCATCAAGATACTGCCGCACCTGCTTCAGCCTGACTGTAACGAGATATCGATTTCTGTCCCTGCTGCGGCGCACGGCATCGGCATCGGCATCGGCATCGGTATCGGCATCGGCATCGGCCGGGTTTTCCCCTTTCTCGAGTTCAAGAATCTCTCTGAGACGGGGCATTCGATCCGTAAGTTTGGTAACTGCCGATTCCAGAAACGGCACCAGGCCCCTGTTCAGTTCATAACTGTACCGTATTCCTTGCGAAGCTAAAGAATCCCGCCAGTCTCCGACAGATTCATCTGTATGATAGGCCACCAGCCCCTTTTGCAGCTGCTTGCGACAAAACCGGATATTTCCGGCTAACAGTACATGCCCGGAAGCTCCCCCTCCCCCCCGGTACTCCTCATCCAGAAGCTGTTCAATCAGGGTTCCGAATCCTTTTTCCATACAGCGCACCAGCGTCAAGGGTAATAGAAAATCGTCATCGACCATATGGTATTCCAACTGGGGACGGGGAATATCCGGTGCAGCAGAAGCTGATATAAGATGAGCAAATTCTCCGACCACTTCCTCATGGGCCACCTCTCCCTTATCCGAGAGGCGAGAAAACACTGACTTCAAGCCGTAGTAGAGCAGTTCTTCCTTCGTTTTGCCTACCAGAAGCGACAGGGAAAGCAATGTGTCTCTTCCAAAATAGGTCAGAAACCGGGGACTTCCGGCCATCAGCTTAGCCCGACTGGCCAGGATGAAGATCCCGTCGAGATTTCTGTCTACCATATCCTTCCGGAACGGCGACAGGGTTCCATACTCAGACAGTACATCGTCATGCAGAAGGTGCACCGGGGCTGAAGCCAGGGCTGAGAAATCTTCAGATCGGTACCTGCCGGAAAGTTCTATGAAGATAGTTACCTCATGGTATCCCCGGGGAATTGTCATAACAATGGTCTGTCCGGAATAGGTAAATTCACCGGGAAAAGCGATTTCTGCCCGATAACTCAATATTTGACGATAATCCCTGTCTATCACCAGACATCCGTTCTCGACTGCAAGCCGGGTTGGAGAAAGATGCGCCTCCGTGACAAAGTTCCTGTACTCTTCCTCACTGCCTTCTTGAAATATCCGTATGCTTCGCATGGATTCGAAGAGTACGTTTGATATTTCCGCAGATATATCCGTCTCAGCAGTCAGGTGTACAGAAAAATTCATCCGGAATATCGTTGATGAAGAATTGTCGGTGATGCTCATTGCAGGATGCTCATTCGAAAGTTCCACTTTGAGGCCGGGGGATGCTTTCAAAACCATCACCAATCCGAAATTCTGCTGTGATATTGCCGCCTGCAGTTCATGCAGCTCTCCACTGGAACGAACAACTATTGCGGCTGAACCTGCGGCGTCGTGGTGAAATAAAAATTGTGAATCAGCTTCTGTTCGTTTTAGCACCCGATTCTCCTTCTATATGGCTATACGGCTATATGGCTACATGGCAGAGTGGTTATCTTATTTCTTGATGTATCAAGGAAATTTCAACATGAAATCATGTTGAAATTTCGACGGTTTGGTCAGCCTTTTGTTCCTCCGAATGAAAGGCCCTGAAGGAAATATTTTTGAAATACCACATACAGGACAACGACAGGAACCGCACTCATAACCGCTCCCGATAGAATCAGCCCCCAGTCTCCTGCAGCCCCGTAGATCTGGCGAAAATAGAGAATGCCTATCGGCAGCGTCCTGATATCTTCGGGACTTGTCAGGACAATCATCGGCCAGAAAAAATCATTCCAGGCTCCCTGGAAGGTCAGAATTGTCACCGCCCCCAGCGCCGGTCGCGCCATCGGCAGCATTACGGAAAAAAAGGTTCTGAAATGTCCCGCGCCGTCAATAAATGCCGCCTCTTCAGTCTCTTTAGGCAGTGATTCAAAAAATTGCTTCATAATGAACACTTTGGCAGATTCGACCATGGCACTGGCCCCTGCCCCGCCCACAATGACACCGGCAAGTGTGTTGAGAAGGCTCTTAACGCCAAACAGGCGGGTTATTCCAAATACTCCGTCTCTCAGCACCAGATAATTGGATATGAAGGTGACCTGCGACGGGATAACCTGACTGGCTATTACGATAAAGAATAGAAGATACCGTCCTTTGAAGGAATAGCGGGCCAGGGCATATCCAGCCATAGAGGCGAATGCAAGGTTCAGCACTACCCGGGCAATTGCCACAAACAGTGAGTTTCCGAACCAGGCGACGAACAGATTCCTGCCGGTCGACAGGCTTTCGGTTTCATCGAACACCCGTCGATAATTATAAAAAGCAAATCCCACTACTCCGGGAGCTATATGATCGAAGCTTGCAACCCTTCCTCGCCGTTCCAGACGGCTGGCGGGGAGTGTGCTGCTTAGATAGATCAGTTCGGTTGAAGCAAGTATGTCCAGCGGCACTCTTTCAAGCAGCGGTCCATCTCCCTCAGGGTAGGTAACAGTAATGGTATACTCCACGGCTGTTCCGGATAGGGATTCGAGCAAATACGGTTCTCGTCGGGTTTCCTCTATTTCGCTGATACCCAAATGGTCGGCAGCATATGTCGGTACTTTAACGGCTGCCAGTCCAGCTCCCGGTTTTCTGCGGGGGATGGTAAATTCGGGTTCCTGCAGATTTTCAATATCTTCAATAAAATAGTTGATGGAGAATGTGAACTCATTGCCGGGTTCCGCTCCACCGGTCCATACGCCTCCCCCTGCGGCTTTTCCGAGTTTTCCCGCAGCAATCCAGTTCAAGGGGTTAAGCTGCGGTGTTTTCAGTGTCGGCGGGTAGTCCAGGGGATTGGTTTTGAAGCTTGACACCACGGAAAATAGCAGCGGAGAGAGAAAAACCAACATGAACAGCAGGTAAAGCACGTACACCACGCCAACCCTTGCCCAACGTCTTCGGGCAAGGAAATTAAGTTCCGCCCTGGTATCCGGGTTCTGTAAGTCTGTCATCGATCCGCCTCCGATTTTATCAGCAGCCGCTGCAGGATGACTGCCGCAATGGTGATGACGGCAAGAAACATTGCAGCTGCCGATGCCATCCCGACCTGCGGAAGGGTTCCGCCGGGAAACATCCGGTTGTAGACATAATATGCAAGGGTTATTACGGACTGGAGGGGAACTGCATCACCATAGATTGCCACCTGATCGAACATCTGAAGCGTCCCGATCAAGCTGAGGGTGAGTACCAGAAACAATACGGGTCTGATCGATGGTATGGTTATATAGCGGAACTGGAGATATGGGCCTGCTCCGTCTATCCTGGCAGCTTCATAGAGAACCGGAGGCACATCCTGGAGTCCGGCCAGAAATATCAGCATCAGGGTCGGGATAGTTGTAAAAATATTCTGGATTATGATCGCCCAGAGAGGTCTGGGGATGCCCATAAAACTCTCACGGGTATTGAGCCAGATGGTATTGATCTCTTCAAATTCCGGTATCGGTATGATTCCGAAGCTGTTCAGTGCGGTTACCGCCAATCCGGCTATCAGCATACTGGTGATCAGGAGCGGCAGTTCAAGAATTTTAACCGGCATTCCCCGCCGCTTTTCCAACAGAACCAGCAGGGTTTGCACTGCAGCAATAATGAGTATGAGAGTCAGTACGGAAGGTATCAATGCCTGCATTCGGGAGAGTATGAAATTGACCATTCCCCTCCGTTGAAAAAGCCAGAGAAATATAACGGTTATGACTACTGAGCTGGTGACGCTCGGCAGGTAGAATCCGGCCCGGAAAAAGTTGATCCCGCGGATCTTTATATTGAGCAGAGCGGCAAGCACCAGTGCGAAAAATGTTTGCACGATGGTAACAAAAAATGCATAGAATACTGTATTGCGCAGGGCAAAGAGAAAGTTTGAATCTCTGAAAAGTGCTTTATAGTTCTCTATTCCGATGAAGGTATAATCGTTGAACAGATTGTAGTTGGTGAAACTGAGCATAAGCGCCCGCATGGAGGCATAGACAAAAAACAGAGAGAGGCTGATCAGAAACGGCAAGAGAAAAATCCAGGGTATGAACGTCTGCTTTTTCATTAATCCTCCACAACAGCTTTCCGGTTCCGGGCGATGCTTTGCATCAGGCAATGCTTTGCATAACATGAAGGCATTCCCGGATGCCGAATCCTTGTAAGATCCGAGAATGCCTGCCGAGAATGCCTGCAGGGTCTTCGTTCTATTTCATCATTTCATCGATTTCGCGCTGGGCTGCCTGAAGGGCTTCCTGCACGCTGACCTCACCTGCAGCTACGGTAACGATGGCTGTATTGATAGGGGTCATCCAATCGGTTCCAACATTTCCAAACTGATACCCGAGCACATTGCCGGTACTTGATCCTACAAAGACGGCCTTGTTCGCCCGTGCTTCTCTTGAATCGTTTTTGAAGTAGGGATTATCGGCCAGAGATTTGCGACTGGGAATCGCGAGACCTTCTTCCAGGATGAACTGCTGTGCTTTTTCGCTGGTCAGGGCTGCCAGAACCTTCACCGCGGCATCGAGGTTCTCTGTCTGACGATTGATGCCGTAGGCAACAGTATAGAGGAAGTTCCCTTTAGTACCATCGTCTGCTGCCGGAAGCAATGCGCTTTCGAAAGGAATGTTCGGTGCATCATTGTTGAGGAATCCTATCATCCAGGCTCCCTCTAAGGCCATTCCTACCTGTTCGGTTGCAAAAGCTCCTCCGGTCCAGCCCTGACCAAGATCGCTGGGCATTACCGCTGCACCGCTCTTGATAAGATCGGTATACCAGGTAAAGGTCGATACAAATGCCGGATCCATCAGGTTGGTTTTGCCCTGACTGTCAAAAGGAGTCCATCCTGCGCCGAATGTGAAGGCACCAAACCGGTCATAGGAGGGCTGGAAAGCGATTCCATACATATCACTGCCGAGGGCACTGATTGCTTCCGCTTTCCGGGCCAGTGAACTCCAGGTTTCATTATCTGTGGGGTATTCTACTCCGGCCTCATCAAACAGATCCATATTATAGTAGAGTACCAGGGTATTGAAGTCTTTGGGTATCCCGAAAATATCTCCGTTGATCGTATAGGCTTCAATCAGACTGTCGATAAAAGGGGTGGTGTCAATCAAGCCGTTCAGCGGCTGGATCTGACCTGTAGCTATGATGCCGGGCGCCGTTTCAACCGGGACATACAGTATGTCACCTGCTGTTCCGGCACTCAGGGAGTTGTACAGGCCGGCATTGTAGTCGCCCTCTATTGGTTCATACACCAGTTTGATGTTGTCCTTTTCGAGGTCTGCTCCTATAACCTCGTTAAGCAGCCTGACTACGATTGCAGGATCCTGCCCCCCATAGCCTTGAATCCTTATGACTACCGGCTCATCCTGCTGTACAGACTCCGCCTGTCCGGCGGCGGTCAAGCCAAAACCGGCAAACAAAAGAACAATTCCAAATAACAATAATTTTCGCATAAAATCCTCCTTAATATTTGTGAACGTTTACAGTTTTACATCACATTTCCATTTTGTCAAGATATTTCTTTCGAATTCAGCTATTACCGTAGGTAAGCTGATAAAAAACAGGGAAGTAACTTTATCTGATACTTATTCTCAAAGTATGGTTTTTCTTGATTGATATGCCGCATACTGCCCGGGATGCGGCAGCATACCAGGGCTAATCTCGTCTGAATGGCTAATCCTTTCTGAGCGGAGTGGTGGTATTTCTTACAATTAGCTGGACCGGCAGCACCCTGCTTTTCGGAGGATTCCCGGAAAACTGGTCCTGGAGCAGCTCCAAAGCGGTACTGGCCAGCAATTCGATATCCTGATGCACGGTAGTGAAGTTGTTCCCGATTTCCGGCATATCATCATACCCTACAATCGAATAATCTCCTGGAACTGTATAGCCGGCATCTTCAAGGGCTGCCTTGACTCCTGCAGCAAATTCATCGGTTTCACAGAATATCGCTGTCGCCTTTCTGAACGTCTCCGGTTCGTCACGGATAAACGCTCGAATCCTTCTGTATGCATCCAGGGTTGTATCCATATTTTCCAGAACTGCCAGGGGTTTCAGTCCTGGGGAGAAAGTGCTCAAGGCTTCCTGGAGTCCGGCCAGGCGGTCGCGGCATGACTGAAAACCAAGGTGCCCGGCTACGTGAATGATCTGCCGATGTCCGATTCTTGTTAAATAACTTCCCGCCTGACGCCCGCCGTCAACATCATCCGGAGATACCCACGAAAGCCCGAGATCATGGCCGATAAGTACGTGAGGTATATGCTCTTTTTCAAGATAGTCTATTCGAGGATCACCCTGATGGGCACCCATGAGAATCAAGCCGTCCGCACCTGCCGCCGGCATGCCATCAGGTCTTGAAGGAATATCAAGCAGCCGGTCTCCGCACTGCACAACCCGGCGCATCACACTTCTGAAAAACAGGACCGAAAAGGGGGCCAGATGCAGCCCCCCCTGAATAAGGTGTATCCCAATGGTTTTCGACCCGCCCCGGGGAAGATCCCGGGCTGCAGACTCGGGAATATACGCAAGGGCATCGACAGCTTCCTGTACTTTTATTCTGGTCGAACTCTTGACCCCCGGCCTATTGTTCAGAACTCGACTGACCGTTCCTATCGATACCCCGGATAGTTCAGCTACATCATGAATCGTCTTTTTCATTCCCCTACTATAGCGCAGCAGCGTAAAAAAGTAAACGTTTACAATCCATACAGGGCAGTACAGGGCAATGCAGGGTGGCTGAAACTATATTTACCATAGGGTGTCTGACACCGGATACTGCATTATTCAGGGAATTTAACACCGTTTTCCGCAATTTAACACGGTTTTTTTGAGGGATCCGGTGTCAGACACTGTTATTTTCTTTTATTATCATTTGTTAAGAACTCCGTAGAGGCAGATGTTCCAGACCATGGTCTCCCAGACGGTAAATTCGTTACTGTTAACCAATGACCATCCGTCTGCCCAGCGCCGCTCGTACGGCAGATCTTCCCACAACGGGTAGACGGTATCGGATACCACTTTCTGATACGGTATTGATGAACGCTCCTTCGTGGGCCCGAACAGTACTATTCCCGGCACATTCTGCTTCAGGTCGGATTCATATTTGGTAAAATAGGAGTCCAGATGGAGGGGACTCTTCGGCTGCTCACTGCCGAGGCCGGTTACATACGATACTCCCAGCGGGTTGAGGCCCAACGCATAATCACCAAGCTGGGAGAGAATGCTGAAATACTCCTGCTTACGGGCAGGGTCAGTTTCCAGTCGATAGGCAAAGGCATAGACATCGGCATACCTTCCCTGAGCTGTTGCAGCACCCCACCCGTACGATCTTGTTACCCCATGGGGATAGAAGACCGTTTCCGGATCAAATCCCATATATCCGCCGCGTTCAGCCTGAACAAAAATTATATTCTCCAGAAGGTCTGCCAGATCCTCATTTTCCGGTTGATCGCTCAGCAGATAGCTGATGAAATGGGCAGTCATTATCCGGGCATCGATATTTCCCGGGCGATACTGATGTGGCCAGTCGCCGTCATCAACCAGCAGGTACCAAGCCAGCGCTTCGAATCTGTTGGAGAACTCTTCTACTGCATAACCCTCCGGCAGGGTGAAATAATCAGTCGCCAACGACAGCTGAAGGGCTGCGTACAGTATTTCTGCCGTATCAGCGCTGGTCAAAGGTCTGGATTCACCATCAAGATGAGTCCGCAGATAATTCCAGGCCAGCAGTGCCTGGCTGAAAAGCTGCCCTGCTTCCTCACCCCACGCCGGAAAAGAGCTCAGCAGCCGGGCTGCCTGGGCCATCATGCCAGCCCCCGAAGCGGTCACCTCCGGTGTTACATTCCAGGTGCCGTAAAGGGAGCTGTCTGTTGCCGCATTCACCTTCCCGTATTCCGGATGTCCGTTCGTTTCGGTTCCGGCTCTGATGCCTCCATAAAGAGGATCCTGTTCATCGAGAATCTGCAGCTCCTTCCAGATCTTCAATCCCCACAACGCCTCATCCAGAAAATCAGGAAGCCCGTTGCCGGATTCAGGGATAGTGTACTGGTTGTCGGTAAAGTGATCAGGAAAGGCTTCGTAGTAGGAAAGCATCAGGATCGGAATCATGGTGTGATACGGTCGCCGATCAAAATCCGCAGCATCGTGATATCCTCCGGAGATGGAAAAGGATGGCGAGTTCTTGTTCACGACTATGCTGCCGGATGCGCTCCAGTCCTGCCGGGTGTCCCACACTTTAGTATGGCAGATATCCCGGGTAAAATCGGTAAATTGATTGTGCAGTTCTATCCCGCAGCGCTGATGGTAGAGTCCCCGGGTATAGGTTTCAGCTATGGTTTTTACTGCATCGCGGCTTATTTCAAATGGATATGAAATGCCGAATCCGTCGACTTTTATAATGTAGGGCCCCCCTTCCGGTACGCTGCTCAAATCCAGCCGGTAGACATGCTCTCCCGATGTGACTTCGTTGGAAGGGGTCTCAACGTCATGACCGCGATAGTCTGCTGTCCCGCTGTATACTATCTTCCCGCTTGCTGCAGTTAGCACATGATACGTTATGGGATCTGCAAAAAAGCGAGATCCCCCGGTTCCCAGATATACCCCGAGATTTGCATACCGGACATCGCTGTCGGGATGATAACCGACCTGGTTAACCTTGATCGATTCGCAGCGGAATGCGTCGTCATGGTACTGGATGGTTATGATTCCGTAGGGTCCTGTTATCTGGTAATATTTTCCGTTGCGCAGGGGTTTTTTCAATTCCAGATAGATCCAGTACCGGGTTTCCAGGGGATAGCTTCCGCTGGATGTTTTTGGCAATTCGTCTGCGGCCCGGGAGTAATGGTAGACAGTTTCCGGGGGGATTCCGTTGATTTTCCAGTCGTCAGCATCGGTTGCGTTGGGGTTCGGTTGAAGATTTAGAGAGGAAAAATTATCTGTGACCGAGAGAACCAGAATGTTGGGTGCGGCGGTAGTTATGGTTGGAGCATATTCTTCCGGCAGGGTGTCGGGCTGAAATACTATGTACTGTTCGATGGAAAACAGTCGACAGGAAGTAATGCCAAGAAGGATGATCAGTACTAGTGCGCTAAGATAAGCTCTGCTGCGGGTATGGTCAAAAAGCTGCATGCCAGACTATAAGAGTAATTGGGAATTTTTTCAATGGAGAGGGAATCATAGCAACTGGCACATTCTTTGAATTCACCCCTTTTCTGGTCGAAGAAGCAGATATCCGCCCAGACTGCCCTGCACTGCACCTATAAAAAAGAACAGCACATAAAGAGAGACCACAGATATTTTTTTCATCATTCTTCCCCAAGCAATGCTTTTCGTACAGCATCCTGTATTATCAGACTGCTGTAGGTTGCCCCTGCTATCGTGTCTACATCAACCCGCTGACTTTCCAGCATACGGTTGATCACCTGTTCCCCCGGCTTGCCCTGTCCGTTTTTGTGCTCAAGAAGCTCTATTTCCGTCAGGGAGCCATCCTTTACCGTAACCATGACCGCAGCAGTCACCACTGACGCATCGGCTTCGCCGTAATAGGTTCCATCAGCAACCCCGGCGATATCAATATATTCGATGTTAACCTGAGATATGTAGGCATCAAGCTTTCCAGCCATATCCTTGAAAAGAAAAACCGAAGCGGCAGCAACTGCAGCCAGTACTATAACCAGAATGATAATTAACCGTTTTAGTGACTTTTTCATGTCTCTTTCTTCCTTTTAATATAAGTGTCAGACACTTGTTTTCTTCAAAACAGTTCCAACTGCTCGGGCTTGGGTCCGGGCTCAGACTTGGGCTCAGGCTTGGGCTTGGGCTTCAGCTTGCCCTTTGCTTTCAGCTTGGCAATTTTTCGCTTCACCCGCTCAATCTCTTTGGTCTTTTTCAGTTTTTTCCAAATAGCCACAGCTTCATCAAAACGCTCCATTCGTTCGTAGATCCGGGCCAGCCCCATCTGGTCACCAGAAATCAGGCTGCAGCGGGCTGCATCTTCATAGGCACTGTTATCACGATAGAATCGTGAGGCCTCCTTGTAATCTCCTGTACTTTCCAGCAGAGATCCCGCTTCCTCGATTTTTCCAAGCTTCTGCAAAAGCGATACCGCGCGATGGGTATTCCCTATCTCAAGCAGCAAGGTAACAGCCTTTCTGAAATGTATCGGACTATTTTCAAACAGGTAAAAGTTTTTTTCCGTTGCCGGCAGTTCGGCAAGAAGCTTTTCTATTTCTGCCCCGCCAGAAGGTTTGACTGTCTGGACGGGTCCGCGGGTCCGGGTAGTGCCGCGGGTCCGGGCGGAATCGGAATTCCGGGCGGAATCGGAATTCCGGGCGGAATCGTCGCTGCCGGCAGGGTCGGCCATCATTTTCAGCACCTGATATTCCGGCAGAGGACTCTCATACCCCAGAACCTTCTCGAGAAATCTCTTATAGCGGTCTGTTTCCTGATCGAAAGAGCGGAAGAGTATACTGTACAGCATATTAGTGTAGTTCGATTTCAGAGCAAGATTTTCAAGCTTTGAGGGCAGGCTTTCGAACAGAGGATAAGTAAGGTACTCCCTCATAAGCTTTTCTGAAAACGCTTCCGCGGTCTTCACATCAAGAATGTCGTAACAGTCATAAAGCAGACTGATGCCGAATTCACGCAAATGTCCGATCCTTTCGCTGTAATACCAGATATCAGAATCCTCAATCTGCTCCAATAGTCCCTTCAGCCACCGGGGGCTGACCTGCAGCGACCGCCGCTTTTCCAGAACTTTTTCTGCATAATCAAATTTTTTCCGGGATAAGAAATAATCCAGAATTTCTTCATCGCGTTCGCTCACTTTGCTGCAGATATCCAACACATCTTCAGTCATGTTCAAAGCCATCAGGCGGGTAATAGCCCAAGAATACTCGCTAGAAGAGAGCATGTTCTGTGCTTCCTTATAGATAGCATTGGCTTTGCTTTTGTCGTAACCATACCCATCAAACGCGGAAGCATTGAGGACCTGGACCGATCGCCTCCGCAGTTCCGGTGTGTCGACCTGTTCAAACAGCCTGACGGCCGGCAGTGCTTCTCCCAGACTGACGGCACATTCTCCTGCCTGCTGCAGATCTCCGCACCGCACGTACTCATCCCTTGCCAAGGCATATTGCCCTCTTGCAAAGAACTTACCTGCCGCATCCCTGCTGCGCCCGGCGGCTGAGAGCCGCAAGGCGGCCTTTATCTGCATACGGGGAGTCTTGAAGGACGCAGCTTCCTGCAGGAGCAGCACCGCATTGCGCTTCGAACTCCCGGCAAACCGGGTAAAGGCAGCCAAAGCCCCGGCATAATCCTTTTGCCGTTCGAGCTCAAGCCCTTCCCTATAGCTGTCGCCCATGCCCTGATAGCAGCGCAGCAGCTTATCATGATCACGGAGCCTCCTGTAGAGTTTTTCCGCTGATTCGTAATCGTGCAGCTTGAAAAATAGATCGGCAGCTTTTTGCGGCTGCTTGGCTTTTTTCCAGCACTCCGCAGCATCTGCATTCATACGGGCCCGCTGAAAGTACTCTGCTGCATCAGCATAATCCTTTTGCTTTTGACAGTATCGGGCCAGTTCCTTCCATGCTTCTGCCCGCTGCCAGGCCTGCAGGGCTTTATCTGTCTGGTTCAGCTTCATCCACTGGCTGGCTGCGCCCCGGTAGTCTCCGGATGCCTCCAGCAGGTGCACAGTGCAGAGTCGAGCCCGATGAGGCTCCTTCGCCTTTTTCCATGCATCCGCGGCTTTCTGATAGTCACTGGCGCGCTCATACTGTTCGGCGGCTTCGCGGCGGCGTCCGTGAAGGTCGAAGAGGGCGGCCGCCTCCCCGGCATGTCCATCGACAGCATACATCCAGGCTCTGCACAAATCGGCCATTTTCTGGTTATCGGCATTTCGAAAGCACTCAAATGCGGCTGAGTAGTATTCCCGTTCATAAAAATACTGCCCCTGAGCCCCCCACTCTTCCTTAGTGGAAACCTGCTTCCAGACTTGCGCCAGATCCTGCCGCTCGCTGGTGGCCACTATCAGGGATTTGACTGCTTCCAGGTCCCAGACAGGCGAGCTTTTAAGACCGTCATAGACTATAAGCGTATTTCTGCTGCGCGTGACGGCAACGTAGAGCAGATTTATTTCATGTCGGATAAGGGGGTAATGTTCCTGTTCCAGATAGCTGCCGCCAGCTATCCTGCGCCAGAGAGCCTGCGATTTCTGCTCTGCCGAAAACTTCCAGAGCAGTACCGTATCAAACTCGAGCCCCTTGGCCTCCTGTATGGTAAAAATCAGTTCTGTACTCAGGGCCTTTTTCAGTCTCCGCTGCTCATCCCCCGTACGGACAAGGATTACACTGCCGGCGGCAATACGGCCGAGACTGGACAGCATGTCTTCCTGCCTGATCCCGGCAACAATGAACGGCGGCCTTCCGTTGAATTTCCACTCCTCACGCTGCTCGTATCCTGAGAGTCCGACAAGCTGCTGCTTCAGATCAAGCAGGGCATTGGAAAGTTTGACAATGCTTCCGGTACTCCGGAAATTGAGGTTAAGCTGATGGACATCGGGAACACCGATGCCCCGCTCAAAAAAGCGCTGCTTAACCTCTTCCCATCGGAAGCCGCTGGGGTTGATGATCTGACGGGTATCACCGGCACATACCAGACTGCCGGGAGATCGGGAGAGCCGGAAAACGAGAGCCAGCTGAATATCCGAGAAATCCTGTATCTCATCACATACAACTACATCCCACAGAAACCGATCCCTGTCCTTGTCGAGGGCCTGAATTGCCGTCCGGCAGAGATCTATCTCATCATACCGGTTCTCGGCCTCCAACTGCTTCTGGTAATACTCGGCTATAGTATAGATATCTTCCCGGTCATACAGGAAGTTGGGAGCCCGCTTGCGGCCTAAATTCAGATATTCATTGAGCGAAAGCAGCGGCCGTTCAAACCGGTTCTGCTTTGCCTCTAATATACGCAGGATTTCCTCTACCATCCGTCTGCTTCCAGGATCCTGCTTCGCTGTCGGTTCCATCAGACTGCCTATGAAGTCGTCAAAATCAGTATACCGGGTATGATGATGCATAATACGTTCAATCTTATGCATGAAATCCATATTTTTCAGTTCCAGCAGGGCATCGGTAAAGTCCCTCAGCTGCACGGAGGATAGTCTGCTCCGGATAAAGCCGGTACCCAGTTCACGATACCGCTTAAGGTTTACGGGAGGATTGGCGCCTTTGATAATCGAGCGGATCTCCTCCCAGACCAGTTCCGGATCATATTTTCGAGCAAGGGCATGCTTGCTGAAGATCATGCGGAATTCTCTCAGGGTTACCTCTTTTACCGGATCCAGCAGTGCTCCCCGGGAGGTGAGGATATCCCGGATCAGTTCGGTGAGAACGGCAAAATGCACCTCCCCGGCAAAATCTGCAGATGTATTTCGCTGGTTCTGCGAATCGGGCCTTGCCATGAGTCCCTTGTAGAGGCGCTGGGAGAAATCTTTCAGATATCTGCTGCAGGTGAGAAAGAGGAGTCTTTTGCCGTCGTACGCCTGCTTCAGCAGCATATATACGGCTATGGTGGTTTTTCCGCTTCCGGCAGTTCCCGATATGAGCACTGGCGGCACCTGCTCCAGAACCCGCCTCTGGGCGATGGTGAGATAGAGAAATATTTCAAAAATATCGGGATGCTTTTTTGCCAGCAGCCGCTGCCATTCACGTTCTTCCCTGATGTCGAGCCACTTCTGCGAACCGTAGTCTTCCTTTACCTTCTCCTCTATGGACTCCTGGGTAAAATAGGCATCCGGCAGATCGTCGAACATTACATCGTCAAACTGTTCTTCCTCGAGCGGCTCAAAGGTCAGAAACGGGGCATTATCCGGCAGAACGCTTCTGGCAGCGGCACTGATGTCATCATGCCTTACCGCGCCCCATATATAGATGCAGGCCTCGTCAGCTTGCCTTCCAAGGGTGAAAATCAACCGGTCGCCCCGATCTATCCGGGCTTCAAATATGACTTTCCCCCCAGCCCCCTTAAGCTTTTTTACCCGGACTCCGGTATCCCAGATGCCGTTTTCGAGATAGGATAATTTTTCCAGCAGCCGCTCCTTCTTCTTATCGGAAAGAGCCATAATATCTGCTTTCAGGCAGTCGTTGAGAAGCAGATTGTATTTAACCGGTTTCATACAGGGCATGTTAGCTTATTGCAGCAATCGGGTAAATATCTTTGCCCGAAAGAATTTCTATTCTCGAAGGAATAACTGGCCAACTTGTCTGCGTACCTAAAATGTTTTTTGCATAAATACATTCTGCACAACAAAAAGCATGATATAGGAAAAGCCGGCGGCAATAACAGGCGTCGCTATCCAGCCGATGCTGATTCTGCCTAAAATTCTGTAGTTGATATTTTTTCCGCCCTTGGCTATGCCCACTCCGATTACCGCACCGACGATGGATTGGGAGCTTGAAACAGGGACCAGCGGAAAAGAGGGCAGGTTTTGTGCTTCAAGAAACTGCTTCAGTCCGACTGAGGCAAAGAGAAAGAGAACGATGGCACTGGAGAGAACCACGATGAAGGCGGTTATGGGGGAAAGGCGATATATTCCTGTACCGACAGTCATCATGACCCGTTTGGAATAGGAGAAGACTCCGGCTGCAATAGCGAGTCCGCCGAGCAGAAACAGCTGCTGGACAACAGTGAATTCTCCGATAAAGGCCAGCTGGATGGGAGAGAACACCTTTTCAGCGCTGATGACAAAAACCCCCATGACATTGGCTATGTTATTCGCACCAAGACTGTATGACCCGAAAATGCCGGCCAGGATGAGAGCGGTACGGGTAATGCTGTCCAGCCTGATCAAGTGGATTTTTACATGCTTCAGCAGAAACGAGACGAGAAAAAAGAGCATGATCGCCACAAGGGCTGAAAGAACGGGAGAAAAAACCCAGGTTCCGAAAATTTTGAACAGGGCATCGTAATCAACGGCGGATTTTGCAAAAATGCTCCACCCGATTATTGCCCCGACAATGCTTTGGGAGGTTGATACCGGCAGGGCGGCTTTTGTCATTACGTAGACACTTAGCGCCGCGGCCAGGGCTATGGTAAAGGCTCCCGCCATCTCGCTTATTATTCCCAGGCGGCTGAGGGTAGTCGACGCTCCGCTGCCGCTGAACACGGCCCCGATAATTACAAAGACACTGCACAGGAGGGCTGCTTTCCTGAACCTGACCATCCTTGTGCCGACCGCAGTTCCCCAGACATTGGCAGCATCGTTGGCTCCCAGAGACCAACCGAGAAATAATCCGCTGGAAAGAAAAATCAGCACAGCCGGCATAGTATATCCCTATAATCCGCGTTTTATCGTGTAGATTTCGAGCCGCTCTGCGACCGCCTCCGCTTCATCCGCTATACGGGAAATCCGTTCGGCAAAATAGCGCACATGGGTTTTCTGGCAAAGATCGGTAATAAATTCCCCACTGAAGGCTTTTTTCATAATTCTGGCTTCCAGCTCATCGGCTTCATGTTCCAGAAAGTGCACCTTCACCAGTGCATCGGGAACGTCAGCAATATTGGTGAAGAAGGCGCGGGATGCCTTAACCAGCTCTTCCACGCAATTTGTTGCCACATCTGAGAGACTGATAAAATCCTGCTTCAGTTCCGGCCATACCTGCGGCTTTTCAATTGAAATATGCACAAGCACTTTTTTCGCCCAGTCGATAACATTGTCTATGTTCTCGAGCAGCCCCAGAACATCCCCCCGGGAATCGGGTATCAGCAGTTCCTTATAGAGCGTAAGTTTTATTTCCCGCCGCAGATTGTCGCTCTCGTGCTCGAGGGTGCTGATTTCAGCCACCCGCCTGCTGAACGAGTCGTAATCGCCTTCGAAATAGCTTCGGATTCCCTTATCGAAAATCAGACTTGCCTTGAGAACATTTCCCAGATAGGTATCGATGCCATGCTCAATCTTTGCCGCTTTGCTTAACAGCATACTGTCTCCTTCGTATAAACCGAGGCTGATGGGCTGCCCCTCAGCGACCTGCCTTCAGACAGCCCAGTCCAGTCCCAGTTCCATCAGCTTTTCCGCTCGGGGGACCCCTTCAGCATTCCACCCCATAAAACCGTAATATTGCGCACTCATCCGCTGCATATCGGTCCGGTCCACCCGTCTTCCTGCAGAAGGCCCTTCAGATATCGGGTTAAATACCTTCTCCGGCAGCGTATCGTCCCCGGCTGTGAGGCCGCGCCTGAGGTTCAGCAGGCGCATCATGGTTATGCGTCGCTCTCCGGCCTTCATCAATTCCCAGAAGGTCATTTCGATTCCCGTTACCGAGCGGATCAGTTCCTCGAGCTCCGGGTAGGTAAAAAGGCTTCCGGCACCCCAGCAGAACATGCAGAGGCCGAGAGAATCGAGCAGGCTGTAGTAATACTGGGAATAGACGACCAGGCGGACCTTATCGGGACCGGTAGAGTCGAGTTCTCCGGGGGTTTCGAGCCCCAGCCCCCGGGCTCCCTCTCCTGTATCGGTTATCAGCCAGTCATGTTCGCATGACATGTGGTCGGCACCTATGGGGGATACGGCATACATCAGGGCCATAGTCGGTTTAACCTGCGTCATATGAACCGCAAATCCATGATTTTTGACATGGACGGCATTTACCCGGGTCTGCTCGCCGAAGTGGCGTATGCAGGCTTCAAATCCTCCAGCCAGGACCTCACCGATGCCTTTTCTCTCTGCCGCTGCCTCGGTAAGGGCTATGAGCATTTCGCTGCTGCCGAATCCGATGGAAGAGTCTGCCGTCTCCAGGCCGAGATCATCGACGGTAATCATTCCCTTCTCAAGGGACTCAAACAGGTATCCGAGAATTCCGCCAAGGGTGATGGTATCGATTCCGTAATTGTTGCAGATTTCGTTGGCCTTGCCGATTGCGACGGGATCCAGAATATCGAGGTTTGATCCGAGGACCCCCAGGGTCTCGAACTCCGGTCCCCCCAGACGATCGGTTACCTGATAGGGGGCATCAGTCTTTATGGTTTTCCGGCAGCCTACCACGCAGCCGTAGCAGGTGGTGCTTTTTGATGCAAGAGTTTTTTCTATGGTGGAGCCATCCATGTTCCTATAGTCCGGGTGATATCCGGCAGTATAGTTGTGGGTACAAAGATTGCCCTGAAGCGCATTGCCTTCGACCAGCCCGGGGGTTCCATACCGTTTGATGGTGGAAACAAAGCCGGATCCGGCTACTCTGCCTGCTCCAGCTTTGGCAAGCTTTTTGAGATTATCGGGATCGGCAAATTCTATCGATCCTGATCCGGAGACGACTACTGCCCGCAGGTTTTTGCTGCCGAACACGGCTCCCATGCCGGTTCTTCCGTAAAAGTTATTGAGATCGCTTGCCAGATTCGCGTAGACTACCTGGTTTTCCCCGGCTGGTCCGCACTGCAGCACGCTTATTTTTGACTTTCCCCCGCTTCCGCTCCCGCTTCCACTTCCACTTCCGCTTCCGCTCCCACTTCCGGTTTCTGCTCCAGCGCCCCTGGATCCCTGACGCTCGCCTGCGCCCAGCCGCTCGCTGAACAGGTCATGGGCTTCCAGAATGGTCTTTCCGCTGAATTCGGCGGCATCACGCAGTTCGGCCTGCCCGTTATCTATGTAGATGCAGCAGGGTCTGGCTGATTTTCCGGTTATGACGACTGCATCAAATCCCGATCGTTTGAGATACGGGCCGAAGCTTCCGCCGGCCTGGGAGTCCCCGACGGCTCCGGTTTCCGGAGAGAGAGCGGTTACGCTGCATCTGCTGACACCGCTGACTGCTGGTCCTGTGGTGAGCCCGGGGGCGATGGTGATTATATTTTCGGGGCTCAGCGGATCGGTATCAGGAAGGGTCTCCTGAAGAAGAAAGTAGGTTCCTATTCCTCCTCCTCCAAGATAGAGGCGGTAGAAGTCCTCTTTCGGGGACAGAACAGCTGTGGTGCCGGCTGTCAGGTCTATCCGCAGAATCTTTCCGTTATATCCTTTTGGCATGACGCCCTCCTGTAATTTCTGATAGTTCCCTGCAGTTCCCTATAGTCTCTTTAGTTCCTCAAGATTTCTGACAGTTCCTCATAATGCCTGCTTCAGCAGACCTTCCAGATCTTCATGCGTGCAGCTTCTGGCATTGGTCAGGTGACAGGGATCCCTGAATGCCTTGGATGAGATTTCGGCAAGCTGCTGCGCTGTTACTCCGACGGCCCCAAGTGCGGCAGGTATGCCGATTTTCGCATTCAGCTCACGGATTTTCGCCACTGCCGCTTCTGCAGCCTCTGCTTCGTTCATGGTATGGATCGGCACACCGAATTCACGGGCAATGAGGGCATATTCTTTTGCGCAGACAGTTTTGTTGAAATCCATTACAAATGGCAGGACTATTGCGTTTGCCAGTCCATGCTGCAGCCCGCATACGGCAGAGAGAGCGTGAGAGAGCGAATGAGCCGCTCCCAGATCTTTCTGGAAGGCTACCGCCCCCATCATGGCGGAAAGCATCATATAGCCGCGCGCTTCGATATCCTCGGGGTGTTCGACCGCTCGAGAGAGGTAGTTGACCGCGAGCTCTATTCCCTTCATGGCGACAGCATCGCACATTGGATGAAATAGGGGAGCAGTCAGGGACTCGATGTTGTGGGTCAGCGCATCCATACCGGTTGCCGCGGTCAGATGAGGCGGCAGGCTTACGGTAAGCTCGGGGTCGAGAACTGCACGGGAGGGCATCATCAGTGGATTGCAGATAAAGATTTTCCGTCCCTGGGCAGTTGAGGTTATTACTGCGCATTTACCTACCTCACTTCCGGTTCCCGCTGTCGTGGGAATCATGACTATAGGCGGAAGGGGTCCCGTTATGGGCTCGGGCGAGGCTGACTGGGCATCGTAATCTTCAATAGCCCCCCCCTGGCCGACAAGGACCGCCAGAGCTTTGGCTGCATCCATGGGGCTGCCTCCGCCCACGCCGACAATAAGGTCACATCCGGCAGCAGCGTAGGAAGCGACCCCCTGCTCGACATCGATGTCGTGCGGATTGGGCTGAACGCCGGAAAAAACCTCGTAAGGTATGTCGTTATTTTCGAGAACCTGTAAAATCGAGGCAAATGCGGCGGTCTTTACCATGGCCGAGTCTGTTACAATAAGCGGCTTTGAGGCCCCGAGGGCGGCAAACTCCTGCGGGAGTTCCTTAATTGAACCGGGGCCGAATACTATCTGCGTGGGAAATGAGAAGCGTGTAATCTGGGTTATCATAGGTATCTCCTTACAAGGCGTTTACTGCCGGACATCATTATATCGGGTATCACGGTCACGTCCGCTAGATTCGTTCAAAATATCGCTTGAGTTCCCACTCGGTAACCTCCTGCGCATAGGTTTTTGCTTCCAGTCGGGCATGCCTGACATAATAATCTACCACTGCGTCCCCAAAGGCCTGGCGGGCGAAGGCGGATTTCTCAAGTCTGTCTGCGGCCTCAGCCAGAGTTCCGGGAACCTGCGGCAAGGCTTTGTTTGCATAGCTGTTTCCCCGGGTTGGCAGGGGTGCTTCAAGCTTGTGCTCAATTCCGTACAGTCCGGCGGCAATCATCGCCGCATAGGCCAGGTACGGGTTGGCATCGGCACCCGGGAACCGGTTTTCAATTCTGAAGCCCTCACCGTGACCCACTATCCGGAAACCTGCCGTCCGGTTGTCATAATCCCAGGCAATGCTGGTGGGGGCAAACGAGTCTTCCACAAAACGTTTGTACGAATTTACGGTCGGGGTAAAAAAGAGAAAGAGCTCGGCTGCCAGATGGTTGAGACCGCCCAGAAAGGCGTTGAACACCGCGCCGGGATTGCCTTCGCTGTCGACAAAGGCATTTTTGCCCGTATCGGCGGCTGAGAGGCTGGTGTGAATATGACAGCTCGATCCCGATTCGTCAGTCCGGTACTTGGCCATAAAGGTTATGGACTTGCCGCGCCGGGCTGCCAGGCTTTTTGCCCCGTACTTGTAGATGAGATGGCGGTCGGCCATTTCCACGGCACCGGAATACTTCAGCCCTATCTCATATTGTCCTTTTCCCGTCTCTCCTTTGCGGGATTCCACCGGGATTCCGGCGGCAGCGGTCATGCTGCAGATTTCCTGCACCAGGGCATCGTCAAATCCGGTATGCAGAATATGGTAATCTATCGGGTAGGGAGACGAGGGCACCAGGGCGGCATATCCGTTTGCATACACATTCTCATAGGGATTGTCGAAAAGAAAAAACTCCAGCTCAGAAGCCATAAGGGGGGTCAGACCTGCGGCCGAGAGACGTTCACACTGACGCTGAAGAATGGTCCGCGGGGCCTCTTCCACCGGCTCTCCGTTCCGGTGCTTCAGGTCACAGAGTATCATCGCGCTCTTTTCCTGCCACGGCAGCTCCCTGATGGTGGATAAATCGGGAATCAGCTGCAGATCCCCGAAGCCGGTCTCCCACCCTGAGAGTGAAAACCCGGGAAGCGGATTTTCCTCTATATCAATGGTCAATAGATAGTCACAACAGCCGACTTCCGTATGCTCAAGAAAGAAATCTCCGGTCAGGCGCTTGCCGAGCAGCTGGCCCTGGTGATTCGGGAAGGCCAGGATAACGGTATCTATCTCACGATCGGTTACCTTTTTTCTGAGCTCGCCCTGAGTAAGCATTCCCATAGCATCAGCCTCCGGCCGGCTTTTTCTTTGCGGTAAGGTACTCGAGCCAATTCCTGAAATCGGCCTGGCGAATGGAATCATCCGTAATATCCTCATCAATGCCGAGCTGCCAGAGCAGGTCCTTCCGGTCCGGCTCCCGGTAGAGGTCTTCCATGGCCTTCACGTAGGCGGTCAGATCCTCAGCTCCGGCAAAGAAACCGTGTTCTGTGAGGACTGCCGCTCTCGCCATCGTGAGACGGGCTATTTCGTGGAGATTGTACTCGGGATGGTACTGTGAGGACCAGAAAGTTCCCTTTTTATGGGAGACAACCATTGCCTGCACACCGCTGAAGGGGTTTCGGGCAAGCACGGTTCCCCCCTCGGGTACTTTATCGACTATATCATAGTGGCTCTCAAATCCGTAATATACCGGCGGTTTGCCCTTGAGCATGGGATGGTCCAGCCCCTCAGCAGTTTTGGCGATTTTCCGGCCTATTCCCATCTCCCGTCCTCGCGGGTTCTTTATCACCGTTCCCCCGGCGGCAACGGCAGCCATCTGAATTCCCCAGCAGCTTCCCCATGCATCGACCCCGATTTCGTAGGCAAGCTCAGCCATAGCTATCTGAGCCCGAATGGTAGGCTTGAAGGTCTCGTTTATGTCGAGGTCGGCTCCTGTCCAGATGATTCCATCGAAATTCTCAAGCCGCTTCGCATCGGGAAAATCTTCAACCCGGGAGTCTGTGGGAAAGAAGACCTCATACTCGGCATCCGGCTTATATTTCAGCAGCATTTCCGCATAGAGCTTCCATGCATAGGTCATCCCCGCCTCTGCCAGCTTGGCACGGCTGGCCTCCGAATATCCGTCACTAATAAGAAATTTCAATGCTGCACCTCCGGATTCTTATTTTGCATAAACGCAATGTACATGAGACTCAAAAGACAGTATACTACTAGTTTTGTGTTTTGATCAATAATGAATTATTATGAATTATTATGATTTGTTCCTGCAAAATACCGCAATTTCCGGTTGTTTATCTGAGGAATCGGTATTACAATGAATTGAAATATCACACAATGGAGGAACAGTATGAAAAGATTTTTTATGCTCACTATGGCTTTGCTGGTTCTTACTGCCGGGTTTGCTTTTGCGGCCGGTACAGAGGAAGCACAGGAAAATACCACGCTCCGGCTCCTTACCTGGGGCGGCTACGCTCCTGATGAGCTGGTGCAGAAGTTCAAGGAAGAGACAGGTATCACGGTTGAGGTTACCAACAGCAACAATGAAGAGATGATCTCGAAACTCCGGGCAACCCGGGGCGGCGGATTTGATCTTGCCCAGCCTTCCCAGGACCGTATTTCCGCGGTTCAGATGGACTACGGCATTTACCAGCCGATCGACTGGAGCAAAGTCAACACAGATCAGCTCGATCCGTCACTTGTGGCTGCCGTCAAGAAGAACACTACCGTAGACGGAAAGTCCTATGGTGTCCCGCATGTTTACGGCACCTCCGGCCTGATCGTAAACAAGGCGAAGGCTCCAGGCATCAAGGACTACAAGGATCTGCTCGATCCCAAATATACCGGAAGAGTTTCCTACCGCATGGTCCGACCGACCCTGATCGGCATGGGCTTTTCACTTGGCTACGATCCTTTTGCTCTCTATGATGACCTCGACGCCTATCAGGAATTTCTCGATGATATGCAGGAAGTGCTCATTGATGCGAAACCGGTAGTCAGAAACTATTACGACAATGCTGATCAGCTGCTGGAATCGATGCGCTCCGAAGAAATCTGGGCAGCAATGGCATGGGAGCAGCTGGGCTGGAAGCTCTATGCGGAAAATCCGAATATCGACTATATCGCTCCGACCAGCGGACCACTGGCATGGGTTGATACGTTTACCATCCCCGCGAAATCGGAAAACATCGAAGGTGCCTACAAGTGGATCAACTTTATCCTGCAGCCGGAAAACGCTGCGGTCTTCACCAATGCCGAAACCTACGGGACCGCTTCCAAGGATGCCGGAAAATATCTGAATCCTGAAATTGCCGCCAACTTCGAACGCGGACTTCCCCCGGAAGCTTTAGCGAATACCAACTGGTATCCCACCGTGCCCCCGGGACTTGAAGAAATGGAAGGTAAAGTGATGGACAGGATCCGGGCTTCCAACTAACTATCTCGACTCTCATCACAGCTTTATACTGACAGCAGGCGATCCATGCCTGCTGTCAGATTTTACCATTCACTCAGGAAGGGGAACCATGCAGGCAGCTCTATCTCTATCGGTCAAAAACCTGACAAAAATGTTCGGCAATTTTACTGCTGTAGACAATCTCACGTTTGATGTGGAGGACGGCAAGTTTTTCTCCATTCTCGGCCCGTCCGGCTGCGGAAAGACAACCCTGCTGCGGATGATTGCGGGCTTTTATCAGCCTGATAACGGATCGGTCATGATTCAGAACAAGGATATGAAGGGAATTCCGCCGGACAAGCGTCCTGTCAATCTCGTTTTTCAGCAGCTTGCGCTCTTTCCTATGATGAACGTCTATGAAAACATTGCCTTCGGCCTCAAAAGACGCGGTGAACGGGGTCCTGAGGTCAAAAAGAAAGTAAATATTATGCTTGAGCGAGTGGGTCTTCCCGAATACGGCTCAAAGAAAGTAACCCAGCTCTCCGGCGGGCAGAAGCAGCGGGTGGCTATAGCCCGGTGTCTGGTTCTTGAACCGGAAGTGCTCCTCCTCGACGAACCGCTCGGCGCTCTGGATGCAAAGCTTCGTGAGCATATGAAGGTTGAGCTGAAAAAGCTCCAGGTCAAGGTCGGCACCACCTTTGTCTATATCACCCATGATCAGTCTGAAGCGATGGTTATGAGTGATTATGTGGCGGTAATGAACTCGGGCCATTTTGAGCAGCTCGACACCCCGCAGACCCTCTACAACAGTCCGGCATCTTCATTCGTCACGCAGTTTGTTGGAGAAAACAACAAATTCAGCGTCAATCTGGTCAAGGACGAATCCAATGTCTTCTTTGCTGAGACGAAAGAGGGCTTTCGCTACCATTTATCCGATTCGTTCAATCTGCAGGACAGTGAATCCTTCGATATGTTTGTCCGTCCGGAAGCGATGATTATCAATCCGTCCAGGCCTAAGCCGAATTTCAATATAATCAATGCCGACGTAAAGGCGATTCTATTTGACGGGGGCAACAGCCGGCTTCTGGTGACTCCTGAAAAGTCGGAGGAGGAGCTGATTGTAGCGCTTCCCCAGAACAGGCAGTTTGACTATATACAGGCAAAAGACAGCATCAAAATTGGCTGGGATCCGGACGCGGCTGTCTATTTCAAGCAAGCTGATGAAAGGATATATAAAGATGAAATCTGATAGACAGCCGATTCGCTGGAGTTTTTTCATATTCTTTATCCCGGTGTTTCTGTGGTTGTTCCTGTTGATCGTGCTCCCCCATCTGGAGCTGCTGCGCATGTCGTTCCTGGGCTCCAGAACCAGCACCTTCACCTTGAACAACTACAAAGCATTTTTCACCGAACCGATCTACTGGCTCACTTTTGTGCGAACGGCGATGTACTCTATTCTGGTCACGTTCATCGTCCTTGTCATCTCTCTCCCTGTCGCGTTTTATATAACAAAAATCTCGAGTTTCAAGCTGCAGGGTCTGCTGATGGTGCTTATTCTCGTCCCGTTCTGGGTAAGTGAGCTTATCCGGGTCTACGGGTGGATGATTCTCCTGCGGGAAAGCGGTGTTCTCAACTCGTTCCTTGTGGGGATCGGCATCTTTAAAGAACCGGTTGAGATGCTGTACAACGATGTCACGATGGTTATGGGACTGGTCTATACTTCGATGCTCTTTATGGTGGTGCCGATCATAGGGGTAATGGGAAATCTCGATGATTCCCTGATAGAGGCAGCCCACGATCTGGGTGCCAAAAAGATTGTCATATGGAAGGAGATCATTATCCCCTACTGCATGCCCGGAATCATGTCCGGCAGCATTATCGTGTTCATGCTGGTTCTCGGAAGTTATCTGACCCCGAAACTGATGGGGGGCAAGAATGCCCTCTGGTTTACCGAACAGATCTATAATCAGATTATTGTCTATTTTAACTGGAATCAGGGCAGCGCCTTCGGCTTTCTGCTGCTGCTGCTCTCATCCCTCATAATCTGGATTGCTCTCAAGCTGACCAGGCAGGAATTCAGCAAGGTGGTAAAATGATCAGGACACTTCCCAGTTCAAAGATTTACAAGGCCGGGTTCAGGCTGTTCATTGTGATATTCCTGGTTTTTCTCTTTGCCCCGCTTATTATCACGATGATTCTGGCCTTCAACGATTCGATGTTTCCTTCGCTTCCCTGGAAGGGGTTCACGCTCGACTGGTTTTTCGGCAAGGGCCCGAAGATAATCGGGCTGTTCAATGACAGCTTCAACTTGCGGGGAATCGCCACTTCCTTCAAGGTCGCCGTTTCCGTCTCGCTGCTTTCCACTATGGTGGGTACCCTGGCAGCATTCCTTTTCGAGCAGGAGAACTTCCGATTCAAGGGCGCCCTCTATTTTCTGATGATCGCGCCGCTGGTTATCCCGGGGGTGATTCTCGGTATATCAATCCTTCTTTTCACAAACTCGTTGAGCATCTTTATAGAAGATACGTTCGGCATCTATCTGAAATTTCTCACTCCCAGTTTCGGTCTGGTGGTGCTGGGCCAGTTTTCCTTTATCACGACTATTGTGACGATGATAATTTCTGCCCGTCTGAGAAAATTCGACCGCACGCTGGAAGAGGCGGCTGCCAATTTGGGGGCCAACCGTTTTCAGGTGATATGGTTCATTACCCTGAAGTACCTGCGGCCATCTATTATCGGCGGCGCGGCAATTGCCTTCCTGATGTCTTTCGAGAATTTCAACACTACCCTGTTTCTGGTCGGATCTCAGTCGACGCTGCCGATCAATCTGTACCAGCAGGTCCGGGACGGTTCTACCCCGGTAATAAATGCTATTTCGTTTATTCTGATCATTACTACTTCCATTGTCGCTGTCGCAACCTTGAATCGTGGCGGCAGTCGGAAATCCTGATCGGAAACATGGGGTTCTCTATGGACAGCTCAGACAGATATTTCACAATTGCGCAGATTTCGGATTTTCATGTGGGCAGGGTTATCCCGTTCCCCTCGGGCGAGGTGGATCTGTTCAATCAGCTGGTACGTACGGTAGATTGTCTCAATGCGCTGGATCCGGCTCCGGATGTGGTGATGGTAACCGGGGATCTGGTGAATCACGGGAAGCTCGATGATTATCGCAGAGTACGGAGCCAACTGGGCCGGCTGCTCATGCCCTACTATCTGGCCGCCGGCAACCATGATCAGAGAAAATCACTTATCGAGGTTTTCAACGACCACTCCTATCTGAAAACGTCTGATGGATTTCTTCACTATTCGCTGGAAGATAAGCCTCTCCGCATTGTCACCCTTGATACGCTGGAGCCGGGTACTCACTTCGGGCTGCTCTGTAAAACCCGGCTGGATTGGCTGGAGCGGATTCTCTCTGAACAGCCGGACCGGCCGACAATCATCTTTATGCATCACCCGCCCTTTGAGACCGGTATGCCGTATCCCGATAGTCTGGGGATGCGCGGCAAGCAGGCGCTGGGCGAGATCATACGGCGAAATCCGCAGGTAGAGGCAATTTCCAGCGGACATTCTCACCGGGATGCATCGCTGCGCTGGAATGGTACGATCGCTTATACGGTCCCAAGTTCTTCCTTCAGCTATAAGCTGGAGTTCCATGAGGTCGATGATCTCGATCCTCTGCTGGAGCCGATCGCCTGCAGGATTTTCCGATGGGATCCTTCCGTGGGGCTGGTTTCCCACCTGAATTATATCGGTCCGTATGAGTACGGCATAACCGAAGGGGTTCCTGAACCGCCCTCCGCGTGATATACTATAGATTACCTTTTTGGTAGTCTATAGGTATGGAGGAGGACACTCATGAATCAACAAAGCGGATCGGGTTCCGGCCAGGGAAAGGGAATCAACTCACAGGGCGGAGGAAGAGGGCGCAACAACGGCGGTTCTTTTGGAGCCGGAGGGTTTTGCGTCTGTGCAAAGTGCGGTTACAAGACTCCGCATACGCGAGGGGTCAAATGTACGGAACTCAGATGTCCTGAGTGCGGAAAACCGATGGTGAGAGAAGAGCTGCTCGAGAGTAAGCGGAAAAGTTAGGAGTTTGCCGGCCTGACGGCTTATTTTTCGGCATATATTCGGCTAGGAGTCTGGCTGACGGCTTGTTCATCAGCTTGTATTTCGTTCTAAAACTGCTTGATGAACAGGTCCAGCACCGTCACACTGACAACAAGGATAAAAAAGATCCTGACAAATCGCGTGCCTCTGGTAATAACCAGATGTGATCCTGTCCAGGCCCCGATGAGCTGGCCGACACCCATGACTATCCCGATCAGGAATATGATTCTGCCGGAGAAAAGAAAGATCACGAGGGATACAGCATTGCTGGTGAAATTCATCACTTTTGTAGTCGCTGTGGCTTTTTTCAGGTTGTAACCGGCAAGCCCGGCCAGGACTATCATCCAGAAAGATCCCGTTCCGGGACCGAAAAACCCATCGTAGAAGCCCAGCAGCAGACCGAACACGACAAAAATCAGGTTTTCAGGCAGCTTGGCATGCTGGTCCGTAAGACCAAGCTGCGGACGGGCTATGGTGTATACGAGCAGTCCGGCAAGGACAAAAGGAATGGCTTTTTTCAAGATTTCAGCATCTATCTGCTGAACCAGCAGGGCCCCGGATGCGGCTCCTGCAGCAGTAAGGATAATCCCCAGGTACACATCACTAATCGCTACCAGACCGCCGTGACGATATCGCATCATAGCGGTAAAGGATCCGAATGAGGCCTGCAGCTTGTTGGTTGCAATTGCGGCATGCGGAGGAACTCCCACTGCCAGAAGCAGCGGAATACTGATGAGCCCGCCGCCGCCGGCAATGGAATCGACCAGCCCGGAGAGAACTGCCCCGAAAAAGAGCACAAGATACTGAAAAAGGGTCAATTCCAAGACAGGCCTCCTGCCGTCAGGGATTCTGGAAAATGTTATTCTGCTATTCTGCTATTCTGCTATTCTGCTATTCTGAGGCAACTTCCCACTTGCAGCGCACGGGTGAAACAATGGCGTTATCTTTTTTCAATACCTTGAAGATCTTGTCAACTTCTTTCCGTTCCAGACCAGTCAATTTCTCCACTTCACCGGCGCTGACCGGTTTCCCAGCCTGTTTCATCGCATCAATCACCTGTTCTTTGGCATCCATAAATCTCCATCTCCTCTCTATATGCAACGGTCGGGGAATCAAGGTACCGGCAGTATATAAAAATTGCTGGCGGTATGGGGTGTGTGACCTATTTTAATACAATTACGCACCCTTCATAGGATTTTACGCACCCCTAGCGAAATTTACAGCAGCCCTACTTGATTTTACGCACCCCTATAAAAATGGCTTAACAAAAGTAATTGTTCAAAACAACTGTTGAATTTCCCCTATAAAGTCAAAGATATTTTTGCTGATGTAATTACTTTATACTAAAATAGTGAGTTCTCTTTTATCGATTACGCTACGAAGCATTAGGCTTTCATATATTTTTCATTCATTTTGCTAAATCTATCTTACGAAAAAGTGGCTGCATTCCGCTATTTATATTTATAATCATTTTAGTGAAACAAAAGGTAAATATGGTATATTTTTAACAGCATAGTTATATTTATCACTAAATGGAGTTTGAAATATGAAAATATGAATCTGAAGGGTTGCTATTATTACATGATTGTTTTTGCTTTGTAATCAGTTTACGAATTTCAATTTTTGCAGTTCAAACCAGGAGCAGTTTTAGTTTAGTGGCGAGAATGAAGGCAATGGTTTTGAAAATCCAACATAGACGTATTAAAATCGGCGGGTCGGCATTCGGCATTTATTCGACATTTGTAGAACATGATGAAAGAGGGTATGAGATTTTAACAGGTCCAATCCTTTCGACCAAAACGATTTGGGCACCTGTTGATAGCGCTGACACGAGCAAATTGAAAATGAGTTAGATTCAATGAGTTCGGAAGAAAGTAAGCAATACTAGGTTATCATATTTCTCCTCCGCTTGAGTCGTGACAGTCGAATATCCTGTATCACAGCTTTGGTCTCTTATCCAACAGGTTTCCGTTACTTATCGAACACGAACTGGCATTGACGGATCTGGAATCAAAGAATCACTCTACTTATGATAACCGGAGTCTACTAACGTTGAAATACGAACAATATTGTCGACCTTTGTTTGTGCACAAAAGCAGGTCGTGATATCAATCGATCGGTCTTTTACTGAAATGTGGATCATCGGATCATGAAAATCGGTTGTCAAGCAGTAAGGATCTTGTTTATGATGATATTAGTGTTCTTTATCTGGCTTTTTGTGGGTGCAGTGACTATAGGATATAACGGCCTATATCGTTTCAGAAAAAAAGAGGAAAAGATACCAGAAAAGAAAAATTAATTATTTAGGTTTATTAAATTAATTTTTATCGTGGTAGATTATTGGTTTATAAGACGCGATAATAGTCGTAATCGTTTTCATTCTTTGTATTTTATCTTTTATCGGATATTTTCGGAGAATCACTCCCCGATGAACTATTCAAACAAAGAGTGCTTTGACTGCAGGAGTTCAATATTCTTATCACTTTGTTTTAATGACAGGCTTGTTTATCAGTTATATACTGAAAACGTTAATTACTTCTATGAAATGGTTTTTGGATTTATTCACTATGGTTGTGACATTTCCGCTTGTGTTCACATTTTTCCACATTAAGGATGGAGCACACATTCTATAATGACCGTGTTCAATAACCGTCAAATGCCTGAGCATTGCTGGAAATCCCGAAGACCTGGCGAAAAGGGTGGGAGTAGGAAAGCTCCATTGGGAATCTTGAAGTTGGTCGCTATAATCCGTCGTACTATTGGCGATGGATATTGCATCTGTATTTAATGAAAGTATCGAAGATATATTTCAAGATTAACTGATAAGAAAAGAGGAAATAAAGCGGATAGCAAATGTATGAGTTATTATACTTTAATATGGTGCCGAATTAATTTGACTAATGCCACATTATTATAAACCAATCCTTCTGCAGTTACGCACAAAGATACAGGTGATATCGCTTTATTTAAGGCTCTTACAAAAAGCAAGAGCGTCGATTCAGGCCCATTTCAAAATGCGAAGCATTTGAAATGAGCTCGATGCCCGCATATTTTACGAACGACAATAGCACGCGGGCATACGTCTGATGCAGCGGCACAAGAAAACGGCAGCCGTCAGGCTGCCTTAAAGCCCAACAGACGCTCAGAAAACGGTGGAAACCCGGTTAGTCGGCTCAATATGCATGTCGCTTTGGTAGCGGCCGGAAGAGAGAAGCTTAAATAAGGTTTTTGCGGGGTAAGGAGCTGCTGGGGGGGTCTGCGAAAACCTTAAGCCTGGCTCAAAACGCACGTGTCCCGAGCAGGAGAGGGGGCGGAATTTTGCAAGGGACAGGGCGAACAAGCTATGTCTAATACGTGCGTACACTCGGCGGATGCAGGGAAAACCAGCGCTGATCGAGGAGAAACGATATGGGATCGTGCTGCTCATTATTGTGCGATATGATGAGCCGACCTTAGCATTTTCAGGCTGAGCGGGTCCCTGAAGTAGCTGACTTATGACTGTAAATTTCTACTCGTAGCGACATGTCGTTACTGGTATGAGGCTGCCTTAAGCGCCCGGCGAAGACCGTCAGGCAGTGAAGTGGATTTCTAAAGAAATTGGATTTCTAAAGAAATCTTCGATTTACTCCTTCTTTCTTGAGATTCAGAGAAGTTCCCGGAAACAAAGGACTGCCGGGGAGACCTGCAGAAACCCGTCCTGACCAAATGTACGCTTTCATGCGGTTGCCCTGGACTGCAGCACTCAAAGGTAGCAAAAAGTTTCATTTTTTAGTAGCATTGGATCAGCTGCCAGGTGCAGGCTGCATGATATCACAGCAGCTGTTCCAGAAAGAAACCGCATTATAAGGGGAACCTTATCAGCATGGATATCATATATTTTCTCATAAGCTTCATAGCCTCCATAGTGGGTGCAATCAGCGGTATCGGAGGCGGGGTTATTATCAAGCCTGTCCTGGACGGGGTGAGTTCTCTGGGAGTGAGCACCATCAGCTTTCTATCGGGAACTACCGTCCTCTCTATGACAGCGGTGGCCCTGCTGAAGAACCGCAAAAGCACAGTCTCTCTGAAACTGAAGTATACTTCACTGATGGCAGCAGGGGGAGTAGTCGGAGGGCTTGCCGGCAAGTACCTGTTTGATATCCTCAAAACCTCTTCAGGGAACGATCAGATGGTGGGGGTAATCCAGTCAGGCATGCTTTTCATTATTACCACAGCCGTGCTGCTGTTTGCCCTGGCTAAAGACAAGATACGGCCTCATCACAGTGAGAGCCTGCTGTTCAGCACATTCATCGGGTTTCTGCTGGGGGCAGTGGCTTCCTTTCTCGGAATCGGCGGCGGCCCCATCAACCTGGCGGTACTCTACTTTTTCTTTTCCATGGATACCAAAACAGCCGCAATCAACTCTATCTTTATTATTTTCTTCTCACAGCTGACAAGTCTTCTCTTTACTATATTTGCCGGCACGGTTCCCGCTTTCGAACCATTCGTATTGATAATCATGTGTGCCGGCGGAATCGGAGGCGGCATAGTCGGGTCGCACCTTCTCTACAGAATGTCAAACAAGGCCGTTGACTACCTGTTCATCTCGACGATCGGCGTTATCATACTGCTCACGATCTACAATACCCTGCGATGGATTCTCTAGCTGTGAGATGGTGGAGTTGGAAAAAAGAACGACAGGCTCCTAATTCTCCTGCCCATCCAGCTCAATATCCAGATAGTCGAGCAGCAGCTGCACCTGATAGGCTTCGCTCTTTCGCTCCAGCTCCTCAGCCTGACGCTGATAGGCATCTTTCAGGTTTTTCACCGGGTAGGATAGCAGTACCCATACGCCTCCGTCCGGATCTGCCCACTGCTCCTCGATCCTGGCTCCGTTTAACGAAATATTAACGATCTGGGAGGAAATGTTTTCCATCATCTCGATGGTCCGGGATCCCGATTCTCCCGAATCCTGGAAATAATTAGTAAGGGCTCCTCTTACGGTTGTTGAGGCCCAACGCGCAAGACGGTCTTTCGCTGCGGATTCTGCTCGTATCAGAGAATTCTGCACATTTGAAAGCTTGCCGTATCCAACTGCATAATAGATGGACCGCGAAGATGGCGGACTGGTTGTCCACGCCGGCGATCCGTCAGGATTGACGTTGGAAGCACATCCAGCTGCGGTGAGAAGGATGCCGGCAACAGCCGCTATAACCAGCATTACAATAGAATTCCTTTTCATACTAGCTCCTTGATTCCGAATAATAGCGGCAATCGCAAAAAACCATCCCCTGTCTATCGGAGAGGAATTACCGCAAGAGAATAATAATAGTTAGCCACGGCATCATGCCAGCGGGCGAGGACATAAAACCCCTCGAGGGCTCCCTCAGACTTCTGCAGAACTCCCTCCTGAAACGAATCGAGGTTTCCGTCACTGCTTTTGTAACTGCTGCTGACCGAATAGGACTGGGCTTCAGTTACGGCTTCAGGACTCTTGTTCAGCAGCAGCTCGGCAGCCGTGACATCGGCGGCTTCGAGGGAGTCCCGTTCGAACCGGTACCCGAGGACAGCACCGACAGCAGCCAGATAGCCGGGAATTTCAGGCAGCGTATCAACCCACAGAGGTCTGCCGGAGGCATCAAACTTCTGGACGAAGGGCCTGGACAAGGCAGGCACCTCGGGATCGGCGGCTATGACGACCACCCCGGAGCTGGAGCCGCCCCGCACCTCCAGCAGCTCGAGACGGGTAAGGATAGCCGCTATTTCATTCTCAAAATATTTTGCCCCGCCCTCAGTTGCAAAGGAAATGAGCCCGCCGCTGCTCGATGACTCCGATACCAGTGAGCTCGAGACCTGCAGCTGCTGTCCGACAGCAATGCTCCGGGCACAGTTATAGAGCGATTCCGAGACCATCCGATCAGTATCGACATAGGGAGCCGAAACCCCCATAAATACATTGGTGGGATACCGGTCAAGATTCCAGAGCTCCTGCGCCGCGGCAGTTTTCCTGTAGTCTGCGCCTGGTGCCCCAGCATCGGGAAGCCCCGTCAGACAGCCAGAGAGTATGAGAACTATTACAGCAGTCGTTAGAAGATAGCGTTTTTTCACGTTGCCTACCGGTTTGCCTGCAGTGTTTATTCGGAGAGCGAATGCTCAAGCATCTTGAGAGCTTCTTCCATCTTGAACTCGGCAAAGGCTGCGGCATCATTGGCCGTGAATGAAGATTCAGCCGCTTCAAAAGCCTTCAGGGTGTTTTCCAGGGGAATCGAGACCAGCACCCAGACGCCATTGTCCTGATCTACCCAGAGAGCCTCCTGTGATACGCCGACAAGCGCGTTATCGGCAATCTGTCGTGATATTGACTCAAAGGCCTCAATCGACTGGCGATCGTCACCGGATCCGAAGTCACTGGTATAATTGACCACGACACTCTGCACTGTCGTGCTGATCCACTGCGATATCTTTTCCTTTGCAGCGGCATTTGCGCGCTGTATGGAGTTGGCTTTATTTGAAAGCTTCGCGAACCCATTTTCGTAATGAACATCTGTCGCCTTCGGTACCGTATTAACCCAATCGGGCTGAGGAGCACCTTCTGCTCCGATAATTGTATCATATGTCGGTGCATCCTGATCCCGGACAGCCTGGGACGTGGCACACCCGGTAAAAAATGCCAGTACTGACAGAGATACAACAACAACAGCAAACACTTTTTTCGTCATTTTTTAACTCCTCGGATACTGTGCAGCAGGCCGCACGCATCTAGATAGTTTCCTTATGGTCCGGACATCCGGACGGATGATCTGCCGGCTCTCAGAACCAGACAGATACTTACATTCTTACAGACCCTTGCAGACCTTTCACCCTATAGTATTCCACTTGCCTGATTTTTACAATTGATTTTTATTCTCTTGAGGCTCTTGCAAAAAGCAAGAGCGACGT
>JAGYPA010000080.1 GCA_018399255.1 Spirochaetales bacterium
GATTAAGGCAGAACTGCACTCCCTGAATTCCTGGCGAATGGCAGCCTCCCTCACCTATCTCCAAAAAGGAACCATAGACCAGTATACTGAGTACAAGACAGGAGATGATGCGTACGCACTGGTTGCTCCGACAACAGGCGATTTAGTGACTTCCGAGAAAAACGCCGTCGAGCATCGGGTGATCTGGTCGGTAGACGGCCGGCTCCCGGTCACCCGAAACATTTCGGCAGGGTTCCATGCCGACTGGATCCACCGCTGGAATCCGGAAAACAGAAAAGAGAACCCCTATGCGACCGATTTTCAGACCTCTGTCGTGGTTTCCGTCGGCCTTTAGCCGGTTCAGTGAGGTTTACGGGCTCTGCGAGTGTTGTTGGACACCGCTGCAGGGCTTTTTCAGGAAAAGGTTTATTGCATTGCCGGCAGGCAGGTGGGCTATCCTGCCGGGATAACGCTGCTTCGAGGATGAAGCAGCTATCGAGCTTGAGCTATCGAGCTTGAGCTATCGAGCTTGAGCTATCGAGCTTGAGCTATCGAGCTTGAGCTAACGAGCTCAGTGATAAAATGGCTATCTGTAGAGGGCGATACCAAAGGAGAATAGATGGGAACCGGACTCGCCCCAATCGGCATCGGCACTCTCGTCCTTCAGCCAGGAGTGCGTGTACGCATAGGAGGCCTTGACTCTCAGGGGCGCATGCTCGAGCTGGTGCTCAACAGCCAGCGAAGCCGTCAGCGTATGCTCAACAAGGTGATCCATAAAGGCTTTGTCTTCATACCCGCCGGCTTGATCGATGCCGTAATTCATATAGTCATCGATTTCCGATCCGTACTGATCGGCATGCCGGATATAGGAGAGGCTGAAGCGGGTAAACCAGGAAGGCGGGAAAAATGTATCTACGATCAGTTTGCATTCGTCGGAAGCGGGTTTCAGATAATAGCCTAAGTTCTCCAGCTTATTGGTATAGCTGAGATCAACCTGCTTCGTTACGATCAGGTAGTACTTTGCTTCACCATCACCATCACCATCACCATCCTGAGCAACAAATACATTCTCGTACCCGTCAGTCACCAGAGTATTAAAAGTCGCTTCATCGATCTCGACAAGCACCTGCGAATCCAAAGAGGGATGGCTGAGCGGTCTGTGGGTATAGAAAAAGGGCTCGAGGCGCGTATACTGAAACACTGCCGTGGCTAGCGGGAGGAAGGGTATGCGGCTTTTGATGCCGGCCTGCAGGCCGAAAATCGTTCGGGGATCGGTAAACCAGGTCAGCGGGTTGACGCTCTGGGTTTCATCAATCATAAAAGACCCGTAGATTTCTCCGGTATCAAAAAAGCCTAGAGAAAAATCAAAGCCGGCAAACATGTTGTCGTAATCGCCCAGGGTGTTCTGGTAGATAGTCGATATCATGAAAGGATTCAAATAGCCGAGCTCAAAGCGCTTTGGCCACATGACGGTCTCGAAAACGGAAAAGGAGATCCGATGGGGCAAGTCAAACTGCAGCCGCTTGGTTGTCAGCATATTCTGATACTGGTCCGGCCTGCCGTAGCCCCCAACCGAGGCGAGAATCTTGGGAGCGGTCAGCGTTCCGGTGAGATACTGATAGGTGAGCCAGTCGGTTAACGCCAGCTTCCCTTCAACGGCATCGAAACTGCGGGCAGTACTCGATATGATAAGATTCCCAACTCCACTCCCCCAGTCCCGCCTGAACATCCCCCAGCGCAGCTGCAGATTGTCATTGAGCAGTGAGACAGTGAGCTCCGGCTCGGTAAGAAAATTAAAGGCGAAATTTTCCTGACCGCGGGAATCCACATTACCCTCTTCGGAGTAGACGATATACTGCCCTTCACCGGGAGTGGTAAATGCATAGCGCGGCCAGGCTTGCGGGTTGAGAAGGTCGTAGCGCAGACCGAGTTCGATATTGAACGAGCTGATGGTAGAGATATCGCCCCGCACATAGCCGCTGAACGCATTCCGTGAATCATATGCCCCCACGTCCAGCAGCGGAAAAGAGAGCAGGGATTCCAGCGTTATGCCGATCTCAACCGGGCCCATTTCAACCGGGCCCATACCCACCGGGGCTATACCAACCGGGGCTATCCCAGTTGCCGCTTCCTCGCTGACCGTGGAAATTGCTTCCACACTGCCGCGCTTCAGGATGGCCTCGGCACTGTTGCCGCCGGGAGAAGTAAACCGGCTGCGGTAAAAGCGTACGGTTTCCTGCTCGCCTGCGGTCAGGTTCGGGGAAGTCAGCGCACTATCAAGCTGTGCTGCAACGAATGTGCGCGTATAGGGCTTCACCCCGCTGAGGGGAGAAATAAGGCCGCGCAGTTCCAGGTTCTCCAGCAGCACATACACGGGATCATCTACGGGAACCGTATTGTAGGGCTGCGATATGGCAGGAAGACAGAACAGTATTATCAGCAGGATTACAACAGACAGTATCGCGATCTTTGTTTTCATGTGGAATCCCCCGTAAGCTGCCACGTGTAGGTCAGGCCGATAGTCAGTTGCATAATTGGTTCATGAACTCCCGCCTGCGGCCGGTATATCCATGGTTCTGTTTCGTTAGTATCCGGAGAGGCCGGCTCGAGCGCCATGGCGTTAAAAGCCATTCCCGCCTTCATATCGGCAAAGAGGGAAAAGGGCTGACCAAAGAGCCGCAGAGGCTGCTGTATAGAGCCGCTGAGCAGGAGAATGTGCTCCACCGTTCCGTCGAGCAGCTCGGTCGGGTTGGGGATTTCCTTCCAGTGATCAAACTCGTGCCACGGGTTGGCTGGACTTTTTGCTCCGTTAAGCACCCATTCGAGGGAAGCGCCGAAAGCTGTTTTCCGGTCAGCGTTATTGCGGTTATTGTAATTATTGTGGTTATCGTAGGTGAGCAGAAACGAGAGGGTATTCTCGCCGTACTTGTACCCGATATAGTTCCGGGTATAGTCGATGGGCATGGGGGTGCCGTCTTCCAGCTGATACTGCACGGCAGGGTAATAGGTGTAGGGATAGGGTCTGGTCGAATAGTAAATCGGCAGCTGATCCGCCTCGTAGGTGTCGTATTTTTTATTTTCGGTGGAAGCGTAAGTGGGGGAAAAAGTGTTCTTTGTCGCTCCGGCATGATAAAACCCGACCCGCCCGAAGGGATACTGCTTGTAGCCGCCTACTGACCAGGCTAACCGGTTCTGGTTATCCTGATCTATCCCGGGTATAAAATCGCCGTTCACATCATCGATGAGAAGCTGGGAGGCAAAGTAGCCCGCATCATCAATACGATCGGCAAAAAACCCCATAAAATGCTTGGTGTTGGAATACTCCGTCCAGGGCTTGACGCCCCCCTCTACAACCAGCTGGGTCAGATACATAATCATCGGGCTTACAAAAAACTCGGTATTGAAGCTGCTGTTGTAGGTGACGGCACTCTCCTGCAGGCCGAACCGCCAGTCGCCCAGGTTAAGACCGTAGACGTGAAAGTTCGCTCCCCGATCCAGCCAATAGATGCCCTCAGGGTACATTTCCTGATAAGGATACCTGTCAGAATTTTCATCGAACTGATAATCCCAGTAGGGGGAAGTTTCTGCCGTGCCGAAGTAGGTCTGCTTCGAGTTTTCGTTCAGCCGCACCCAGCGGGTTGTGTAGAAAACCAGATCGCCGAAATATGAAGCCTCCAGCTGGACCGAGGGTATCGCCTCGGAGGAGACAAAGAGCGAATAGGGAGTATCGATGACATCCTTCTGGATGGTCCGCCCGGCTTTTACCGAAAAACGATCGGCGGTGTATTCAACGTAGGCATCCTGGATAAACAAATACCGGCCAAGCAGATAGACTTCGGCAGGATCGTAGATTTCGTCATCGATCATGGCGAAATCGACAAACAGCGAGAAATCATCGTAATGGTAGTCCAGTAGGGCCAGGGAGGTGTCGTAGAAGGTCTTGGGCGGCCTCTGGTCGGGCAGCATTGCCGGCTGCTGCTGAAGGGTTCCTGCAAGGCTGAACTCAAAGGCGAGATACTCATCTGGTTTTTCACCGCTCAGCTGCAGCGTTTCGGCAGACAACGCAAGGATCGATGTCCCGAGCAGCAGGAAGATAAGCACCAGCAGTTTTTTTGTTGAACCTGTCAAGCGATTTCTCCGGAAAATCATATTCCACCCCCCCCTCGACGCGGGAGAGGACGGTCAATCCTATTATAATCAAGGTGAGGGATTTTTAAAGGGTTTCGGCAAAAAATTACTTCTGTTCTTGCTTCTGCTGCTTGCGCACCTCCTGGCAGATCTCTCCGTCATGCAGCTGAAGGATATGATCGGCGATTTCTACAATGGTGGAGTCATGGGTGGAAAAAATGAAGGTAGTGGAAAGTTCAGAATTGATTTTTTTCATCAGTTCGATGATGGCCGTACCGGTTTTGGAATCCAAATTGGCGGTAGGTTCGTCGGCGAGGACTATTTTGGGGCGGGTGATCAGGGCGCGGGCTATGGCGACACGCTGGCGCTGGCCTCCGGAGAGTTCCCCGGGGCGATGCTTGCGCCAGTCGGCCAGACCGACCTGCTCCAGTAAATATTCGGCATAGGCCCGTCTTTCGGCCTTTGGGGGGGCTTTTTCGGAGAGAAGCAGCGGCAGTTCGATATTTTCAAAGACATTCAGGACCGGCATGAGGTTGAAGGATTGGAAGATAAAACCGACGGTCTTGTGTCGAAGGCGCGTAATCTGGCGATCGCTGAGGGCGGAGGTTATTCTGCCGGCCACCTCTACCGTTCCGCTGCTGGGGATATCTATGCACCCGATAAGGTTGAGCAGGGTGGATTTTCCGCTGCCGCTCGGCCCGGCAATTGCGGCAAAATCGCCTTGGCGGATGGAGATGGAGATGCCTTTGAGGGCTGGTACTTCGGTTTTCCCCAGATAATAGTGCTTCCAGACTTGCTCGAGCCTGGCAGCCGGGACATTGCCGGGCGGCAGCTCAGCAGCGGTTTTTTTTACGGTGTCCATGGGTATCTCTGCTCTCATGCTCTGCTTACTGTTCAGGATATATCAATTTATTTTTACCAGCTTTTTTCTTAAAAAGCTTTTCCTTGAAAACTTTTCCTTAAAATGAAAAATTTACGTTTACTGCCAGCAGCAGCCCTGCAGTATGATTTTTGGGGATTGGCAGCTCATCATTAACCGCTTCCCGGTAGTAGCTGCCCGGTTTTCCATAGAACAGCGGTGCGCCAAGGGATACCTGCATTCCAGGGGCCGGACGGCCGCTTATGCCGGGGATGAATTCTCCCGATCCGTCCTGAAAAGCGTGCTTCCAGCTGAGCGCCGGCTGCCAGGTGCCGTCGAGCAGCTTGGGAAACTTCGCTGCCAAGGCCGCATGGTGACGAGTGTCACCGAGGGATGCATCATACTGATATTCTCCCAGGACAGAGAGCGATCGGTCTGCATTTTCCCAGAACAGCTGGCCCATAACTGACCATCCATCCGGATTCCAGGCAAGCTCTTCCACTCCCCAGCGGCCGGTAAGATCCAGGGCGGCATCGAACGGTCCGAGAGTAAAAGAGAGCGAGGCGGCAGCCCCGATATCTGATTTGTCATCTTGAAAGATATCATCATGCAGCTTGAAATGTCCCGAAAGCAGCAGGGCGACAGGTCCGACCAGGGTATCCCACCGGGCAGCGTAGCCGTAGGCTCTCGGGTCGGTGTTTGCGTAGGTGACCGGATCGGCACCAGAATCTGTCCCGTCATCAATCCAGTCTCCTACAGCATAGACAACCCCGTTCAGGGTACCGGATCCGGCCTGGACTGATCCGCGAACGGCAGCTCCTTGCGCTGCCCGTGATACGAGATTGGCAGGGTTGCCTAACAGACGTCCCTGTCCCCAGGTAAGCGCCTGCTTGCCGAAGCGCAGGAATATTTTGTCAGCAAGGGTATAGTCGATAAATATTTCCGAGATTTCCGGAGTGGTGAAAACCATCGCATCATTGTCGAGACTGGTTCCCAGCGCGGTATAAAACCGCAAGTAGGGTTTGGGACGGGCATCGATTTTAACAACAGCGCTGCTGCGGTAGAGGCCGGATATATTCAGCAGATCCACAAGATCGGCATTTCCCGCGGCACTGCTTCCCGGCCATTCGGTGAGTCCAATCCCTGCTCCAAAGCCCGCACTGACTGTTCCCGTCACTTTCAGCGGGGCTGTGGTGAGGGCAGCCAGGTCCACCCGTTCTGCAGGCTCTTCCTTCTCAGCTGGGGGCTCGGCTGCTGACGGCTCGGCTGCTGCTGCCTCGCTTTCGGGCTCGACTGCCGGCTCGTCTGCGGGCTCATCAGCCTCGCTATCATCCAGAAAAAAGAGATCGTCAATATCAATCTGAAACTCATCCTGGGCCTGCAGCGGATATACCGTCACGAGCAGCAGAAAAAGAACAACGATTCCTGTGCGTATCCGGGCAGCCTGCAGAATGCTTTTTTCGTTTGTCAGTTTTTTCATATCTTACTCACTTACCCGTTCAATATAGGTTCGCGTGAAAACCATATCAGGCAGCGGCTGAAACGAGGCTTTTGCTGCGGTTATCAGGGTCCGCTGATACTGAAATACGCCGTTAATCTCCCGTCCGCGCAGTTCATCCTGAATTACTATCTGAATCGGCACATAGGCGTTTTCTATCGTTTTATAGCGGGGTATGGCGGTAGTGCGCATGTGCTGGCCGGAGAGGCTGTAATCCTCGAACTTCCGCACGAGATGGTCCTGGTCTATCCATATTTTCATGATGGGAAAGGTTACCTCATCGGTAACAGCTTCCAGATCGTAGACATCGGTCTTGTAGGAACCTAGCTGCTCCACGCTGCGGCCGACTATGCGGTAGTCCCGGGCGAGAGTGGATCGGGTAAAATCGGAATTGCGGGCGTTGGTATTCTGAAATCGATCTTTGGCGCTGACTACGGTGAATCTTCGGGGTACTGGATCGTAGAGCCACAGTTTGTCATCGATTTTAAGATATCCTTTCCCGCGGTCAGCTTCCGGTTCCATGATGATAATAGTGTAGGTATCAATCTGGTCGCGGCGGAATATGGTGGTGACTGTCCGGCTGCTTCCTTCTCCCGGCCGGACGTCGGTTATGGTATATTCTGCTGAAAAATCACGATCATCATAGCTGACGAGGCTGTCCACCTGGCTGAGAATTCGGCGGCCCTCCTCCAGGCTGATCGTTTCAGCAGCTAGCCGGGGTGCATTTGCAGCTGCCGTTCCGGCCAGGATGATGCACACGAGAACTATCCGGGCACCAAGCGTTCGCAATACGGCAGGCCATATTGACGTGCTCAGCTTGTTCGTCCCGTATCTTTGCATCAGAGTGTATCTTTGCATCAGAGTGTATCTTTGCATCAGGTTGTATCTCTCCCTCAGGTTTTCTTCTATCCTACTCATGCCGGTTCAGTGCTTCAATCGGCAGCAGCTTCCCGGCCCGATAGGCGGACCGAAAACTGCCGAGAACGCTGGCTCCGACAACCAGAAGGGCTGTACCGGCAACGCCCCACCAGGGCAGAATCCAACTGATTCTCCCACCGGTCAAAAACAGGGTGGTAACGGCATTGGACGGCAGTTTCACCCCCCGCTTTACCCCCTCCAGAATCAGGGTTCCCAGGAGCAGACCGACGACCGTTCCGCTGATCCCGAGAAATCCGGCTTCCAGGAGAAACAGCTGCACCGCCCTGCCCCGCTGCATGCCCAGCGCCCTGAGTGTTCCCACTTCCCGGGTCCGTTCCCAGACGATCATGGAAAAGGTATTGCTAACTCCCACCATAACTATCATCAGGAATATCACCATAATAAGAATCGATATAAGGGTAAAGGCCTCCAGCAGGTTTTCGATCTCTTCCAGCTGGGCTCCGGCAGTCACTACGCCGTAGACTGCCGTCTCCCGCTCTTTGTGCGCCTCGACCTCAAAGTCTTCCCGGGTCTCCACGATACCGAAGCTGGGCAGCGTCCTGGCCATCTCTTCGGAAAGCAGTGCGGCAGCCCGATCCTGATCCCGCAGCGGATGATCGAGATAGACGCCTATCTCATGGATCTCATCCTCGGGAGCTTGCCGCAAACGGTTGAGGGTTTTACGGTGCAGGTAGGCTGCATAGCCGAAAAATGAGGTTTCGGAAAAGATCCCTCCTACGATAAGATCGACGGTATTGGCTTGTCCGCTCTCGGTCTGGATCGAGACAAGAAGGTTGTCCCCGACTTTGACATGCAGCTCGTCTGCTGCTGCTGTGGAGATGAGGATAGCCTGTTCATCATGCTTGTCAGGAAGGGCTCCGGAGGCGTAATCGAAACCGCTCAAAATCGGTTCTTCCAGATCCCACTCTACCCCCACCAGGCGTCGCTGCTTTATGTAGTAGCCGGAAAAGAAGAGTTCGATCAGGGTTTTTTCGTAATAGGTGGAGCGCTGGGAGACGGCCTGAATTCCGATGCCGCTGCTCTCCAGGGTATCTATCGCTTTCAGGACAGTTTCCGGATCTTCGATCAGCGAGTCGCCGGTGCCGCTGTAGCTGAGGGCTACGATATTCCCGGCAAAGTAGCGGCTGGCTTTATCGTAGATTCCTTCGCGTACGCCGAGGACTACCGCCAGCACCATGATAAGAACGGCCGATACCAGAATAAGGGCGGTCAGCAGTATACTGTAGCGCTTGAGGCCGCGGATATAGTTTCTCCAGGCGGTGTAGATGGTTCCTGACATGCTCATACGCTCGCCATCGCCTCCACCGGCTGAATGCTCAAGGCTCGTTTGAGCGGGTAGATCATGGACAGGAGGGTAAGGAGTAAGGCAGCTGCCAGATGGGCTAATACCAGCGGAATGGTAAGCTGTCCGTTTAACGGTTTACCGCCGAAGAGGATGGTGATATAGGGATTGTCGATTACCAGTTCGACGGCATTGATTCCTGTCAGCGCCAGATATCCTGCCGCGATCCCGACTACGGCGCTGAGAAAGATTACCAGGAGGCTTTCGATGCTGATCATGACGGCTATTCGCGCTTTACCGGCTCCCATAGCCCGCAAGGTTCCAATTTCACCTGTCCGTTCGAGAATGGAGAGCAGAAGCGCATTAGCGGCAATGATTACCGCTGCCAGGGCGACAAAGAGCAGTCCGCCGTTGAAGAAAAGCTGCAGGACGCTTGTCAGCTGCGCGTTTCCTCCAACGCTTCCGCTCCAGTCGCGGGCAAGGTAGCCTGATTCTGGAGCTATGCCATCGGCTGAAAGCCTGCTGAGTACTCTGTCGATATCTTTTGGATTGTGCAGGGAGATGAGCAGGAAATTCCATGCACCGTCAGCCAGATCGGAATCGTTGGTCAGGTCGAATCCTTCGGCCAGATTTTGTTTTACGATAAGATCCGGGTCAACGGTATCCTCTGCCGCCGATCGGTCGTCTGCCTCAATTTCGCCAAACAGGTCATCAAAGTCCGAAGCCAGCACAGCCTGATCTTCTTCCGGAATTCGGGCTGCTTCTCCGTACCCGTAGACATAGCCGTTGAGGGCGCGGGCGGTTTCGATATCGATAAGAGCAACGGTATCCAGCAGGGTATCGCTTACCGGGTAGCTGAAGATGCCGGTTACCGGTACTTCACGCAGGGTGAAGCTGGTTCCATGGATCGATCCCAGCAGGGCGGTGCTTCCTATGAGGGTGGTTGATTTCTTCCAGCCCTGGTTTTGAACGATGATGCCGGGTTCACCGGGGGCGGGAAAGTGTCCTGCTTCCAGCTGAAGGCCGGGGACAAGATCGGGATACCGGCTGAAATCGACGCCGAAGAGGGTGAGGTCCTGTTTTCTTTTATCAATTTCAACTCTCCCTGCCAGGGTTACCATGCCGGCTGTTCTGCTTACTTCCGGGTAGGTCTGCAGGGTTTCCTGCAGCTGCCGGTAGTCGGTCAGGGTCGGGGCGACAAGATACTGGCCTACGAGAAGCCGGTCGGAGCCGAACAGGGTAAAATTGCTCTCTGCTGCTGCTCCTATGGTCATATCACCGGAAATATTCCGGGCATAGACCTGGTAGAGGGCGGCTCGGGTGGTGCTGAGGACTGCATTTCCGACGATCAGCAGCATGAAGATCAGTACGATGCTGATCATCAGGGGGGCGTGACGGCGGAAATTGCGTAAGACGTTGCGGAAGGCCAGGGAAAACAGCATTATCAGGGTTTCTTTTTGTGGTTTTCGGGTGGGCTATTTGTAGATAAGGCGTATTTTCTTGGCCACAGCCATGGTGACATGGAGGAATGTTTCAAATACGCTTCTCGGGGCTGATAACTTCTCGCTTGTCCGGTAGAGGCGATAGATATTCTTCACTTTCTTGAATTTTCGGCTGGATAGGGAAAAGCGGCCGTTGGTGTATTCGGCCTCGACGCCGGGGTATTTGTAGGCACAGACCCCGGATCGGGTTATTTCGAGCCAAAGGCCCCAGTCATGGCCCGATTTTACGTTGGGAAGGTAGTGTTTTCCCAGTTTTTCCTGGTTATAGGCAACAGTAAGGCAGCCGATGGGGCAGCCGTGCAGCAGCTGCTTGTGTCCTACTTTGGGGGGAAGGACATACTTCTTGATGCGGACTTTGTTAAAGTGCTTTCCCGTTTCGTCGTAGTCGCCGTAGGAAAAGAGGTAGTGGTGCTTCTCCATGAAGCTGATCTGGTTTTCCACTTTATGGCTGAACCATAGGTCATCGGCATCGAGAAAGGCTATGTAGCGCCCTTTAGCCAGCTCTATTCCGACGTTTCTTGCCGCTGCAGCCCCGCCCCGCTTTTTATTGATAACAATCAGATGCGGATATTCGGCTTCCAGTTCCTGCAGAATTTCCTCTGAGTTGTCATGGGAGCCGTCGTTTATTATGATATGTTCGTATACCGGCACGGTCTGGCTGGCAACCGATTCTACCACCCGTCGCAGACAGGGTGCTTCATTGTACGCAGGGGTAATAACCGAGACGAGATGCGACAGAGATGAAATATCTAATATAGCTGCTGCTGCCGCTACTGCTGTTTCTGCTATTGCTGCTGCACTACTCGTAGTATTGTTCATATCCCTCGCGACATAATGATAATCCACCCGTGTCATCATTTGATACTATACTCCCTGTAGTGAGAAATCAAGCGCTCACCCTCTTTTTCCCATGAATATTTGGTCCTCACCAGCTCCCGTCCCCGCTCTCCCATCGCTCGCGCCTCTTCCGGGCTGCCTTTCAGCCATGCGACAACGGCGGCAGCACTTTGGGAATCTTCCGGATCGACGCAGAATCCCAGCCCCTGGTCCTGGATCAGTCTTTTCCAGGCAGGAAAGTCTGATGCTATAATAGGGAGACCGGCGGCCATGTATTCAAAGAATTTTGTCAGCTGCTTTTCCCGGTAGTGTTCCGAGTCCGACATGAGCACGATTCCTGCCAGCCAGGTTTTTTCGGCGTAGAGGGCCTGCAGCTCCGCGAAAGGTATGTAGCGCCCCTCCCCGATCAGGTTGAGCCGGTCGGCGGCATCGCCGACTTCCTCCCGAAGCTTCCTGGCTATCGGCGGTTTGCATTCTCCGGCCATGGTAATTTCCAGGTCGGGGACTTCCCGGACAAGGCGCGCCAGATTACCGGCACCCCGTTCAATGGTAATGTTTCCGGTGTAGAGGAGCCGGCGGCTTTGCGGGTTAAAGGCGCCCCCCCCCTTCAGCAGCTCGAGCTGCGGATAGTTGAGGATTGTTTTCGCCTGCGGAAAGCGCTTGTTGTAGCAGTGCTCTGCAATAACAACCTGAAAAGGAGCAGACAGCAGCTGTTCTATCTTCCCGATAAGGTTTCTCCCGCTTTTTCGCATCCATGGGGGCAGATCCGCTTTCTGTTGCAAGGCCAGCGAATAGTCCTCATGTACGTCGTATACAACGGGAACTCGGCGTGCCAGCAGAAACCAGGCCCAGGGGAGAAGTTCCGGATCGTGAATATGATAGATAACGGCGGGTATTCTGAGAGCCTGCCGGATTGCCCGTGGGCCGAGAATAAACATCCGCCGCCAGCGGCCCGGCTCTTTTCGGGCTATCTGATGGGTAATTATGCCGTCGCTGTCGGGGTATTCTTGCGGGTCGGCGGTGACCAGATGGGCTTCAAAGCCGTACTGAAGGATGGTACTGAGCTGCTTCAGGCGGATGCGGGGATCGAGGGCACGATGTACGGTTGAAATGTGTACAACCCGGGGTTTTGTCCGGGTTGGTGACGAGAGTGCGGCAGATGACGAGA
>JAGYPA010000081.1 GCA_018399255.1 Spirochaetales bacterium
TTCCAGCATATTTTTTTCTGTCAGGCGACCAATTTGGAAACCCGAATAGAGTTCTCCGAGAACCGTAACCGGCACCAGTATTTCATCGGCGCTCTCAAACATACGCCGAAGTTCCTGATTGCCTCGTTTGAATGAAGCATAGGTATTCGTGTCAAGAGCCTGTTGACTGATGGTTATACCATGGTTATACTAGACGTATGAAAACAGCGGTATCCCTTCCAGATTCATTATTTGAAGAAGCTGAATCCACAGCCCGAGAGCTCGGTCTTGCAAGGAGTCAGCTTTATGCAAAAGCAATAGAGGAGTTTTTGGCTCATCGTAAAAAGGAGTATGTTACAGAAGCGTTAAACCGCTTTTATGACGGCAAAGAAGCTGGTGAATCAAAGATAGTAAGTGCAGGTCTGGATACACTGCGGAAGGTTTCTGAACATGATGAATGGTGAAATATGGTGGGCTGATTTGGGAGTGCCGTTTGGCAGTGAGCCGGGATACCGAAGGCCGGTTGTCGTAATTTCAGATGATGCGTTTAACAAAAGCAGGATTCAAACCGTGATCGCTGCTTCGATTACGACAAATCTGGATCTTGCTGAGGTCCCTGGTAATGTATTCATCAGTTGCAGAGAGTCAGGTTTGCCTAAGGATGCAGTGATAAACGTATCGCAGATATCGACTCTGGATAAACGCAGATTGCAGGAGAAAGCTGGAATTCTCTCCCACGAAGCTGCGTTAGACATGAGGTATGGGCTTAAACTGGTCTTTGGCATAGACTAATCGAGGCAATTTCAGAAACCGGAGTTTTCATGAAACTTCCTTGATAGATAGAACGTTCGGAGTTCTATTCCCTATAGCCCTGCCGGCAGCAGGTCGGCAGCAACCGGCAGCAACCGGTTTACTTTGCTGCACGATGACTCCCTTACTCGCTGATATCCTGGCTTTCTCTCCCGCGGCGATTGAAATCATGGAATACATCGAGCATGAATTCGTAGTTCTCCAGCGGCATCCCTGGAAAGATGGTATTAGAGGTGCTGTAAATATAGCCTCCCCCCGGGGTTCCATGTTCCAGGGCGTAGAGGGCCGATTTCTCGATCGCCTCTTTGGGACCGTCCTGCAGCAGATTGCACTGCACATTGCCCATCAGCGCCAGCTTTCCGCTGGTTCTTCGTTTGACCTCGGCAATATCGACCCCGGCCATGGGATCGATAGACTGAAGGCAGTGGGCGCCGAGATCGATAAGCTGATCAAGCACCGGCATTATCATCCCGTCCGTGTGGATAAACGCATAGAGTCCATGTTCTTTGACGCGGTCCACCTGCCGTTTCCAGTAGGGTGCAATGAACTCTTCAAAATGGAGAGGGGAGACAAACGGGTTCGCATTAAAGGCGATATCGTTGGGCATGTAAATCAGGTCGGCGCCCGCTTCGGCAAGGGTATCTATGGTGGAAAGTGCTCTTTGACACATGGTTTCTGCCTCTTCATGAACAGCAGCAGGGTCGTCAATCAGGTTTACTGCAAATGCCGTCCAGTCGGTTATGACCTCAATGGACCAGATACCGTGACCGCACATACCCCCGATGAGAATTTCATCCCCGAATTCCTTTTTTGCCGCACGGATGCCGTCCGGGTCGGACCACGGCCAGTAGATGCTCAGTGCATCCCATTGATACCGGTCTACGATGAGACGGTAAATATCCATGCACTCCCTGACGGCCAGTTCCTTTTCCCGGGAACTCATCCCGGCCCAGGCGTTCCGGTCGGGAAAGCGGCGCCCGAAGGCTTCCTCCTCCAGCTCGAACATCACCTCAAAATGGGGAGGACGATCGGGTTCCCTGAAGCTCAGGGTGGTTTCCATTCTCTGTTTTCCTGTAATATCACCTGTCATATCAGTATTCTCCATAGGTGTTCAATAGATTTTCAGCCTGCTCTCTGGTGCAGCCGGTTACCGTAATAAGCAGGCGATTTGACCCGACAGCAGCCGTCAGATCCGCTATTTCGTGCGGTTCGGCAAAAACCTGAATAGACTTTCCCCTGTCAATAACCTTTTTAATCAGTTCGTACCACTGGGCGATCGGTTCCTTGCCGGCTCCCGGTACCCATTGAATTGCCCGGATGGAATCGACTGACAGAATTGCATCAAGATGGGGAATGGCTCCGATACCATCAAGATGATAGAGCGGATAGTCGAGAACCGCTGCGATATCTATGATATGGGGGAGGCAGAATTCCCGGAACATCTCCGGAGAAATCATGTACGTCAGGTCTTCCTGCAGGGGGAACGTGGTTCCGGGAGCCCAGATGCCGGCCCAGCTGCAGCCGTTTTCTTTCGGTCGCCCCTTGTAGAGTATCTGTTTGAAGTCCTCGAATGCCTCGATCCATATGCGTTTGACATGCTCCATAGCCTGCTTTACGGCAGTCGGTTTCAGCAGCAAATCCAGGAGAAAGTTTTCTGCCCCGTAGAGGCCGGAAACACTATCTGAAATGCCTTCAAGAGCGAAAAATGCAATAGGGTCCTGCATTGGGACCGAAACTGCCAGTTTTGCATTCATGTCCCTGAGGGTGCGATAATACGGATTCTGGAAATCCAGCCGGACATCGGAAACTTCTTCAACACACTTCAGCCGGGGATGAGCCCAGACAGACTCTTTGTCCAGAAACTGCGGGGTGCAGCCCAGGACGATTTCCATGGTGCTGGCGACATAATCGACCCAGTGAAAGGGGATTGCCTGTCCGTAATAACGGGAGTATCTGGCAATGGCGAGACTTCGGGAAATCCTGAAATCACCGTCTGTCCAGAAGGCTGCCAGATCATCGGTATCGGGAATTTTCCCTGCATCTTCTTTCTCAGGGGGGAGGGTTATGAGCAGGCAGGGATGCTCCTGGTCCTCGTTTGCCCACCAGTTTCTCAGTTTTCCTTCAAGCACAGTTCGATCATTCTCCATAGTGGTTTCCTCTCCTTGCTGACGTTCCCTGACACTTCCTGACGCTATTGACTGACCGTCGGATTTTCCCTACGATTCCTTAGGCAGGGCGCAATGGAACTTCAGGAAAAACAATTTATTGGATGCTGTATTCCGCTGATCCATTCCGGATTGTCGGAAGATCTTTTTTTTATTCAGATTCTTGATGGTATTACAAGAGTCTGCGAAAAATCCGGTTACAGCCCGGTGCTGAGCACCCCCTCGGAAAATTTCCGGGACCGGATCGCAGCAATAGCTTCCGGCTTGTCCGGCTTGATTCTGATAAATCCGCTTACCGATCAGGCGGTTATCGAAGATCTTCAAGCTTCGGATACCCCCTTTGTGGTGATTGGCACTCCTGAGACCAGAACGGCGGTCTTCTCGGTTGATATTGATGTTGTGGGAGCCTCCTTTCAAGTTTCCCATTTTCTCCTCTCTAAAGGGCACCGTCATATTTTTTACATCAACAGTCCCGGCGGTTATGTCCACAGTGATCAGAACAAACACGGATTCAGTCTTGCTCATCAAGAGAACCGGATACCCTGGATAGAAAAAAACTATACTGAGGAACCCGTTACCTCGGCGGCAGGATACGCGGCAGCCGAAAAGGTTCTGCAGACATTTCCCGAATGTACCGCCATCGTGACAACCAATGAAATAGTAGCGAAAGGGGTCGTTGATCAGCTCATTGAGCACAACATCCGGATCCCCAAAAAGATGGCGGTCATCAGCATGGGGGGGACGCCGGTTGGTGCCCTGTGCCGGCCGGGCATTACCACAATTGACTATTCCCCGGTTAATCTCGGAACTGTTGCTGCGGAGCTGCTGCTCGAGGTGATTGCAAAGAAGCGGATCCGACCCAGTCATCTGCTCCTTCCTACCCAGCTGATCGAGCGGGAAACTACCTGAACCTCCGGCTCCCCATTTCCACGTCCGGCCGTCACCCATCCGGCTTATACTGTCTCTTCCTGTATGCTCTCCTCCAGAATGTCGAGGGAACGGTGCAGTTCCTCCGAAGTGATGGTGAGAGGAGGGCAGATCCGATTAGGAACCAGTCGCAGCCCCTTTCGCAGGCAGCTGTGATAGACTCTGGTCCATGCATCATGATCAACTTCTTTTGATTTTCTGTCGACTACCAGATCGATTCCCCAGAGCAGCCCCATTCCTCGCATCCCCACGGCTGCGTACTTCTCTGTCCAGTCCGCCGTCCGCTCCTGTATTTCCCTGCGCGTTCCTCGGCGTTCCTGATCAGGCCCTCAGCCTCGATGACTTCCAGCGTTCCTTCAGCCGCAGCAACAGAGAGCGGATTTCCGCCGAAGCTGGTGCTGGAGCCTCCGCCGCCGGCAGCTCCGTAGGGATTTGCATTCATTATTTCCTTCTTGCCCGCTGCAACCATGACGGGGAAACCGCTCCCCAAGCCCTTCCCGAAGGTTGTGATGTCCGGCTCCACATCAAAGTGCTCTATGGCCAGGAATTTTCCGGTTCGTCCTACTCCCGTTAGCACTTCATCCGAGATTATCAGCATATCCTTTTCACGGCAAATTTCTGCAAGGCGCTTCCAGGCTCCCTGAGGGGGAACAATAATGCCCCCGGCGCCGGCGATCGGCTCAAAAATAACAGCGGCAAGCGGTTCTGTTGATGATCCCTGCAGCAGGTCGGTTGAGGCTTCGATGCACGCCAGGCCGCATTCCGGGTGGCGGAGTTTCAGGGGGCAGCGGTAGCAGTCGGGATAGTGCAGGCGGGAAACCTGTACGGAAGGGCCGAATTCCTTGGGAAGGAGATGAGCTCCCAGGCTGCGCGTCATCAGGGTCCTGCCGTGGTATGCGTGGGTCATGGCAGCGTAGGACCAGCGTTTTGTGAAGCTGCTTGCTGCCCTGAGGGCAGCTTCCACGGTGATTGAGCCTTCACAGTAAAAGGCGAAGGTGTCGATGCCCTTCGGCATGTGCCGGCTCAGATTGCGGCAGAGATCGGCTCTGTCCGGGGTAGGGAATGCATACACATGCCACAGTTTTTCAATCTGCTTTTTGAGTTTATCCACCAGGACGGGATGACAGTGCCCGGTAGAGGCGGTAAGGATGCCTGCGGAAAAATCGATATATTTATTACCGTCGACATCAAAGATATACACTCCTTCCCCCTTTTCGAACACCAGGGGCAGGCTGTCGGCAATGTTTGTGCGTCCGGATATGACAAATTCAATATCCTTATCCCAGAGTTCCCGGGATTTTGGTCCAGGTAAGTTGTACATACTATTCTCCTTGATATGCTGATGATTCATGAGCCGGTTTCAACATGCTTCGCATTTTTGAAATGCAAACTTCAAACTAAAACGTCGCTCTTGCTTTTTGCAAGAGCCTCCTCAGATTATTTATAACCTCTTTGGTGCAGTTCATGGGTATGAAGGCTTTCAATTTCCCTGATGACTTCAGGCGATCGGGTAAAAACCGGGGTCTTTTCCAGTACCGAAGCGACTTCTTCGGCAGCTTTTTCAACCATGGTTCTCCGGTCGGCGGTATCAGGGCCGGGGAAATGAGGGAGAAAGAGTTCCGTGCGGAAGTGGTCAAGGGTATGGTCGGCATCCAGAAAGTGCCCGCCGATACCACGTTCGGTTATCAGGTCAAAGCAGAGGGTCTCTTCGGTTACGTCGATGCCTCGGAGGAAGTGGGTCGTCCAGTCAAAGGCGTCCATATCCAGGCAGGCCTGGACAGGGGAGCAGACAAGGCCGGCATCTATCTGCCCGACGGAGGGGTAGAGGGTGCCGGTGACTCCGGAGGCGAGAATTTTCAGAGCCCGTTCATAACCGCTTTGATAGGAGGGGAAAGGAGCATCTATATAATCTGCGGCGGCAAGGAGCGGGATGTCATAGTAGTGACGGTAGAGTTGTGCCATGCCGATATCCTGAAGAACAACGTTAGGTGAGGCGAACTGGGCTCCTCCGGTTTTCATGTTTAGGACGCCGCTGAGCATGAGATGTTCCTGGGCACTGCGGAGGGCGATGGTGTTCAGGGCGGTAAGGGTGCCGATGATTTCGGCATTGGCGACGAGGATTGCCGATGCAGCGGTTACCGGGGTAGATGCTCCTGCGAGAGGCATGGGAGCTATACGGATCGGCAGGCCGGCTTCTGCGAGGGTAACGAGAACATCGGCAGTTTCAGCACCGAGCTTCAGAGGTGAGATGGTGCAGCGAAAGTTGAGGAACGCCGTGTCGTCGGAGGATCCGGATGGGTTGATGATCGTATTGAGTTCCTTGGCATAGAGGACGTCACGTCGTGAATTGATTTCAGAGACACCGGGTTTGGGAGAGTGTTTTGCAAGATAGGTCATGCCTTCAAGTACGCACAGTGAAGGATGGATTTCGCTGCCGCTCGCATCATGGGTCATCTGAAGGGGCGGTCCGCCGATGGTTCCTATTCTCGGGTGGCCGTTGCCGAATCTGATGACGTCTTCAAAGTCTGTAAAGGCTGCTGGGCGGCGCCCGGTGTTGTCTTCCGAGGTAACATACAGGGCTGATCCCCCGAAGTTGAAATGCAGGGTGTTCGTATTCTGTGCTGGGTAGAAGGGAGAGAGCGGGCTGCCGAGTCCGACACCAGCACGGTGTTCTGCGTCGGTGTGGGTACTGAGAGGTGTGCTTGTGCTGTTCATCCGGGAAGCCGGTCCGCTGAGTGCTCTCAGGGTTGCCTGCACAAGGTCGTGAGGGAACCGTACCCGCCGGGCGGAAAGGTCAACATCGGCCCCGGAATCCATCAGCCGTTTCAGCAGATCATCATGGTCAATAAACATTCCGGTTTCAGCAAGCAGATCGAGGGTGCGGTTGTGGATGATCTCCATTTCAGGGACAGACAGGGTCATGTAGGGTGATGGATAGTGCATATCAGCGTCCTCCGGGTGAACAAGTTCACAAAAAATATAAAAATAGAATAACACGTAAAATTAAATTAATCAATCGTTGACTTTGAAAAAAAATACCACTATGCTGAAGAAAAGAATTAAGGGATCCAAGATTGAAGGATGCAAGCAGAGCGCGTGCAATAAAACCGTGTGAAAAAACGCGTGTGAAAACCGTGTGAAAGATTCAGGAGGCGGGAAGATGCTGATAAATATTACTGCAGGGGCCGCAGCAGTGCCTGTGCTGACCCATGACAGGATGGTGATAGCTGGCGGGGTTCTCCCTGCCTGTCTCGAAGGGGAGGAGGCCCCGCTGAGGGCAGCGGCTTTCTATTTTCAGGATGATGAGAATCGGGTATGCATGATATCCTGCGACAACTTGATGATGGAGCGGTCGTTTCTCGATTCAGCGGCTGCAGAGATAGAGCGACGGACCGGTATTCCGTTTTCCGGCATACTTATCAGTGCCACCCACACGCACCATGCTCCTTCAATGATGAGAATTCATGGGTATGATAAAGATACGGAAGCCGTAAGCCGTTTTTTTACTGCAATAGTTACATCGGCGGAAGAAGCTGTCAGAAATGCCCGGGAATGCAGCGTTGTCGTTGACAGTGCCGTGCTCGATCAGGTCGGCCAGAACAGCCGCCTCAGGCTGGAGAACGGCCAGATTCTCTGGGTCCCCCAGGCAGAGAAGTACAGTGCCCTGCCGGCAACCGGTCCCTATGATCCCGAACTGACCGTCTGCAGCCTCTCGGACTCTGCCGGCAGACGCCTGGTTGGAGCCCTGTTCAACCACTCCTGCCACAATATCGGCAGCCGTTCCAAAAAGCGCTCACCGGGGTTTTACGGGCTCGCTGCCCGGGAGCTTGAAGAGGAGCTGGGCGGGGTGTTCGGCTTTTTTTCTGGAGCCGCCGGCTCGACTCACGATTTTACCAGAAATGTCGAAGTCCTTGCAGATACGGTGAAAAAGGGAGTGAGAGATTCCATAGCGAAGCACCATCTGCCGACGCATAGCCCGGAAGCGCATTACCTGCCGACGCGAAACCCGATAACGCAAAACCCGGTAGAACAGAACCGGAAAACGCCCGGCATCTGGGCAGTCAGGGAGGAATTCGAGTATACTGTGCGCATGTTTGATGAGCAGAAGGAAGATGCTGCCGTGCGGAAGTACTGCACGACGATGGATATTTCCGACTGCGGTACCGCAGATGAGGTAATTCGAGTATTTCAGGATATGCGCCGTGAGCTGAGACCGCTGCAGGGCGAGACCAGGAAAACCTGGCTGCAGGTGCTGCGTATCGGGGAGCTGTGCATTGTCGGACTGCCGGGGGAGATTTTTGCCAGTCTCGGGATGGAGATAAAAAAACGATCCCCCTGGAAGCACACGATAATCATTGAGCTGGCTAACGACAGTATCGGTTATGTGCCGGACAGCGGTGCCTGGGAGCTGGGGGGATATCAGCTGTGGACGGGGTTTCACAGTCTTCTTGCAGAGGGTACCGGGGAGCGGATGGTTGAAGCGGTTCTGGAGCTGCTCAGCCAGTGATCTCATCCTGATGACGAGCGGGAGTAAGCAGATGAGTGATACGGTAACAATGGATACTATCGCGAAAAAGGCCGGAGTATCTAAAAGCACAGTTTCCTATGTGCTGTCAGGGAAAAAAAAGATGAGTGAGGAGGTGCGGGAGAAGGTTCTCAGCACGGCCGGGGAGCTTGGTTATCGTCCTCAGCCTGTAGCAGAACAGCTGTTTTCCGATGCTCCCCAGTTTGTACGGATTGTTTTTGACACGTTTGACGTCTCCTATGATACAGCGGTTTTCCGCCATGAACTGCTGCGGGGAATTCTGGAACAGTTTTCTGGAACGAATTATCAGCTTTGCTGTTCTTCCCGGCCGGATGCAGTCGGCAGAGATGCCGTTAAAGGGGTTATTTCCGTATTTCCAAAAGATCAGCTGGAACCTGCCGATGATCCCGAACAGCTGCCGGTCGTCTATGTCGGAACTCCACAAGGAGTGGAACATGCCTTTGCTGTTGATGTCGACGGGGTGGGTGCGGGGTATCAGACTGCTCTGCAGGTGCTGGATAAGGCGGGCAAGCGGGTGCTCTTTGTTAAAGATCATGATTGGCCCGAATGGTATGATCAGTACGAAAAAGGATTTCAGATGGCCTATTTCGAAACGGGAGCAGCATGGTACCCCGAGCGCTCGGTTACGATAGAAAGCCCGGAAGAACTGCTGCAAATTCTGCAAAACTCAGACCAGTATGACGCCATTATCGTTCCTTCCGGTTACTATGCCGCCCTGCTGCGCTATCATCCGCTGTGCACCGGCAGCCTGCTGGTAAGTATGAAGCAGTTTGTCAGCCCGATGGGCCCCATCGGCACGATCGGGCAAATGGGGTTTCATAATTCCCACCCTGCTGCACTGTTTCCTGCATATTCTGTGGGAAAAGAGGCGGCCGCAATGCTGATGGACATACTCTCCAAGCAGCGCGTCATGCATAATTCTGTCATACTGACCTGCGATCTTTCATGGAATACGCCCTGAGTTATACCCGGTTTTCCTATACCGAACTGCTGGGGCTGGATCCAGACAAGGTCTGCGTTTCAGTTGAACTGGAACTAACCGAATAATGTATCAAATTGACGGGTTGCGGGAGGATGAAGCAAAGCAGATTTATTTTTAAAACTCTTGCATTTTGCCCCCCCCTCTAATAAAGGTTTACTCATCATTATTCACCTCTATTCCGCTGGAAAGTTTCATGACATAACGTCAGATCGTCAATGAGGTATCCGATGAGTTGCGAAAACAACCGTATATACAACAAAATACGTAACATATTATAGGTAAAGCTTTACAAAATTATAACACAAGCTTATACTGATCGTATGATGTATAGGATTAAGAGAAACCTCATTATCAAGCTCGAAAATTGGTATAAGCGCGATAACCGAAAACCGCTGGTATTGAGAGGAGCGAGACAGACAGGCAAGACCTCTGTGGTCCGAGATTTTGGAACTCGGTTTTCTCAGTTTGTAGAGCTGAATATGGAACTGCTGCAGGACCGGAAGATCTTTGAACAGGAGTTGACGTTTGATAAACTCCTGCAGGCCCTGTTCCTGCATAAAGACGCTGATCGAAGAAATCCATCGACCCTGCTGTTTATAGATGAAATTCAGCACTCCCCTCAGGCAGTAGCCCTGCTGAGATATTTTTATGAGAAAGCACCGCAGCTTGCCGTCATCTGTACCGGTTCACTGCTTGATGTCTACAGTGAATCATACAAAATAAGCTTTCCGGTAGGCAGGGTGGAAAACCTCTACCTCTATCCGGTAACATTTAATGAGTATCTAGACAGTCTTGATAATTCGGAGCTTTCAGAGCTTTATCGCCAGGTGCCTCTGCCCGATTTTGCTCACAGTCGGCTATTGGAGCTGTTTCATGAGTACAGCATGGTGGGGGGGATGCCGGAAATTACTTCTTATTATCTTGAGCATCGCGATCTGCAGGGGCTCCAGTCGCTCTACAACGGACTTATTTCGTCGTTCATTGACGATGCGGCGAAATACTCAAGCAGAAGTTCCTACCATTACATTAGTCATGTCATCGAATCTGCACCAGCTGAGACGGGGAATCGAATTACCTACCAAGGTTTTGGAAACTCGACTTACAGATCTCGTGAAATAGGTGAAGCGTTCAGAATACTGGAAAAAGCCATGCTGCTTTATCGACTCTACCCGGTAACCGGTATCGGTCTCCCCCAGCTCCCGAGTATAAAAAAAGCGCCTCGTCTGCTCTTCATCGATGTCGGACTGATGAATTATGCCCTCGGAATACAGCACCAGCTCCTCCATCTCAACGATTTAAACGGTGCGTATGCCGGCAAGGTTACTGAACAGATCGTTGGACAGCTGCTCCTCGCTGAATCTGCCTATCACCAGAAACCGCTTTTCTGGGTGCGCGAGAAAAAGGGCGCCACTTCTGAGATTGACTTCGTCTATCAAGGTGAAAAGGAGTATATCCCGATCGAAGTGAAATCAGGTAAAACCGGTACATTACGCTCACTGCATCAATTCATGGGCGAGGCAGTAGGCCGAACCGCTGTGCGTTTCTATTCGGGTCCCCTTGGCGCTCACACAGTTTTCGACGCCAAAGGAGAACCTTACACACTCCTTAACCTCCCCTATTATCTGGTGCAGCAGCTGCCTGAATACTTGGATAACCGATGACAGGCAGTACGGAGGAGCAGCATCAGGCTTTGCCGGCACTGTAGAGGCAGTTTCTCATCCTCTCTTCAATCAGCAGGTCGACAGCCCGCTGGGCGGTATCCATCAGCTGCGGATCGATGCAGTTAATCTCTTTTTCAGTCAGCTGCCCGGTCATCCCGATCTCTTTGAGCATGGCCTGCTCCAGGTCGGCAGCTATAGCAACTTTACTTATTCCCCCGCTGGCCATGCGGACAGCTCGGATGAGCATGGCGTTCGGAATGCCCGAGCCGTCAGGAAGAACCAGCGGCGTGTCGGTAAGTGCGTTGACAGCCCTGATAATGCGGTATTCAATCCGCGGTTTTCTTATTGTATAGAGTCCGTAAGCGGTTCCTACCGATATTGCCAGGGCATCAATGCCGGTCAGTTTGATGAATCGGGCGGCTTCTTCCGGTTCAGTGAACAGCTCCTCATCGTTGTCCGTCCCGGCAGAATCCGTTGTCCCGATTCTTCCCAGTGCTGCTTCAACCGTCACGTTTCGAGGTCGGGCAAAGGCTGTGACTTCCGCCGTGAACGCTGCGTTATCAGCAAAATCCATCTCTGAAGCATCGACCATGACCGAGGTGAAACCGACATCAACGGCTTCCCGTATCAGCTCAATATTCCGGGTAAGACCGAGATGGAGGGAAAGGGGGATTTCGGGCAGCAGGTTCCGGATGGTCCGGTAAAACTCCTCGGAAAAATCTGCCAGCGATACCTTGTGCCGGATAATCTCCTCTTCAGAAAGCTGAACAATTGCAGGAGAATCGCACACCATGGCTGCCGTAATGATCGGCTGGATCAGTTTTGTGCAGCGCGGTGAGAAGGATCCCACCGCGTAGTGGTTTTCGTGGGCTTTTTTCAGCATCCGGGTCAGGTTCTGGACATTGCTAATTCCGTTGTTCATAAAAGATTCTCCTTATGCGGGTCGATCAGGTTCCAGCTTATCCGAAAAAATGTTCTTCAACCATGGCACAGAGTGTGTGATAGA
>JAGYPA010000082.1 GCA_018399255.1 Spirochaetales bacterium
ATATTTTCACCTATAACTCGATCCAGCATTTTTTTTGAAACCTCGAGTACTGAATTGATATCCACCCTTTCAAACACAAGTTCCTGCTTCCTGCTGAAGGCAAGCAGCTGGTGGGTAAGATCGGCCGCACGTCTGACCGCCTTTTCAATCTCCAGGAGATGCCCATATTCCTGAGCATCCGGGTCCGTCTTTTTCCTGATAATTTGGGCAAAGCCTTTTATCACCATAAGCATATTGTTAAAATCATGGGCAATACCTCCGGCGAGCCTGCCGACCGCATCGAGTTTTTGAGAGAGAAACAACTGCTTTTCAAGCTCCTTCCTTTCGCTCACATCCCGTATAAGACCGATAAAACCGTTGATTTCACCATGCTCATCCTTAAGATAATACACCCCTGTCTCTCCGGGAAAAACCTTGCCGCTCTTCTTCCGGTAGTTTACCGTGTAGAGAAAGGGTTTGTTCCCGTCGTAGTTCCCTTTAATAGCCCTCCCCATATCTGCAAACTGCTCTTCATTTTCGTAGACATACGCGGTGGGCCTGCCTCGAATCTCCTCCAGGGTATACCCAAATATCAAGGAAAAGGCGGCATTGCAATCGGTAATTATTCTCTCGGTATTTGTTACCAGGATCGCGTCGCGGATTGAGTCAAAGAGGTCTCTGTAGCGACGCTCACTTTTTCTCAGCGCCTTCTCCGCTTTTTGGCGATCGCCGGTGTCCCTTGCGACCGAAAGCACCACTTCTCTTCCCGCGAAACGAATAAGCTGTGCATGTACTTCCACGGGGAATGATATTCCGTTGCGACCGGTATGTGCGGTTTCAAAGAGACTCTTCCTTTTTTCTTGAAGCTCTGCAACCCGAACAGGAATAAGATACCTGAAACGTGGATTATCAATCTCCGATATATTCTTCTTGAGAAGCTCTTCCCTCGAGTATTCGAGGCGGGTACAGGCCGCTTCGTTGACCTCCAGAATCTGTCCTTCAAAACTGTGAATAAAAACCGCATCTCCAATGTGGTTAAAAAGAGCCTCAAATTTATCCTTCTCCACAAGCAGTTGTGTTTCCCGTCGTCGCTCTTCGCTTAAATCGTAGAGGGTGATACAAAGGCGAAACACACCCTCATAGGCCAGGGGTATAATCGATACACTCGCAGGTATCTCCCTCTGTTCTTTATCTACAAATCGAACTTCATCGCATTTTCTCTTTCCGTCTCCGGGGACTTCTTTTAGACAGGAGGTGAACAGGTCTATCGAACTCCTGGCAACATGGAGCATGAGTTTCGAACCGATTATCTCATCTTTTCCATAACCGAGAAGCCTACAAAAACTTTCGTTACAGTAGCTTATTACACCACTTCTGTCGGTCACCAGGGCTCCCTCGGCCATCTCGTCGATAAAGGTCTGAGCAATATAGGTCGTTTCCGAGAGGGTGTGGATATGGGTATTCCGGGTGGTCTGGGGGACGAGCGCGTCAATCTCCCCCTTAAACGCGGCTTCCAGGGCGGACTCAGCCTGTTGTGCCCTTTGTAGTAGCCTTTCGTTTTCCCTGAGGAGTTCCTCTCTCGCCACCTCACCCATCTTCCACTCCCAATCCCAGGGCATTTTGCACCTTCCCCCTGTCGGACATCGCACCCAGTATCCTCATCTGTGGTTCCGGAAGCCTTTTCACGAGAGTCGGGATGGCGATTATCTGATCTTCCTTTGCCCTCTTCGGATACTCCAGTAAGTCCACGACTTCCAACTCACAACCGGAAATCTTTTCACATATCTTTTTTGTATTTTCCACTGCTTTTCTGGAGTTCGGTGTACTACCCATGACATAGAGCGTCAGGAAAATCTCAGGAGCCTCGGAAGTATCGTATGCTCCTCCGGTAGAACTACTCATGTGCGGCATCCTCTATCTCATCAATGAAGATTCCTCTGTCGGTGAGAACAAATCTTCTCGTCTCCTCACAGTGGTTCATACCACGAGCCTTGATAATCTCGATGAGGCGGGTATGAGCGACTACGGTTCTTGACTTAAATAGAGCAATCCAGGTGTCCATTATCGACGATATTCCTACTTGAGTCTCCATAAGATCCTCGGAACCGCCGTTAAGGTGGGTCATGAGGATCGTAATATGTCTGGTTTTTAATATATCTATGAAACGGGTGAGCATGGACTTCACTTCAAGTCCCGACCCGATATTGATGAGATTGGTAATCGGATCGATGACTACCGCGGAAGGGCGGATTTCATCTACCATAGATATCATCATGAAGAGTTTATGCTCCAGACCGTTCATTGTCGGCCGCTCCGCCTTAATCGTAAGGAGATCCCGGTCCACCCAGTGTTGCAAATCAATACCAATTGAGCCCATATTGCGGATGATCTGAGACGGTGACTCCTCGAATGAAAAATAGAGACAGTGGTCACCGGAGGCACATACGGAAGTTGCGAAGGCGGCGGCGACACTCGACTTCCCGCATCCGGCCATACCGGATATGAGAACGCTTGAACCCTTGTAGTATCCGGATTTTCCCTTGAGCATTGTATCCAAATCGGGGAGGCCGCTTGAGACTCGATCGGAGGAGATAGAATAATCAAGTCCGGAAGAGGTGATTGGGATAACCGACACCCCTTTTTCGCTTATGAGAAAGGGATATTCGTTCGTACCGTGGGCGGATCCGCGATACTTTACAATGCGAAGGCGGCGGGTACTCGCCTGTTCCACAATTCTGTGGTCAATGGATATGACGCAGTCGGTTACATACTCCTCTATACCCCATCTGGTGAGTGCATGCTCTCCCGCCTCTCCGGTTATGATTGTCGTTACTTCCCGCTCCTTGAGTCGTGTGAAGAGCCGTTGGATTTCGTTTCGCAGAAAAGCCTTGTCGGGAAAGCTCCAAAGAAGGGCTTCAATGGTATCGAAGACTATCCTTCTTCCCTTCACAGCATTTAAAGCGGAGTCGATTCTCAAAAACAGTGCATCCAGAGTAAATGGGCCGACCTGTGTATGTCCTTCAAGACGCATGTCAACATACTCTATGTAGATAAGCCCCTTTTCTATTAACCCGGGAAGATCAGGATGGAGGGAAAGGAAGTCCTTGATGATATCATCTTCGCTCTCCTCGAAGGAGAACAGAACGCCCGGTTCACCAATTTCCTTTGCCCCTTTTATAAGAAACTCCATGGCCAAAGTGGATTTTCCACACCCCGGCCCCCCACATATCAGGGTAGGACGTGCATATGGGAGCCCGCCATTGGTAATCTCATCTAAGCCCTCGATACCGCTAAAAGCTTTTCTCATGGCAGCTCCTTATAACAAATATAAGCATTTATGTGCTTCAGTACACCTGTTTTTGTTAAATCTTACCAATCTTCCTCGCTTGTGGTATACTTTGCAAAGGAGTTGGAAGTGGAGAAAAAAATACTGGTCATCGATGATGAAGAACCGATTATATACATCATGAAAGAGCTTTTTGAAGACCTCGGCCACAGGGTAACAGGAGAGACTGATCCCAGAGAGGGGGAACGTGAGGCGATAGAGGGAGAGTACGACCTGATTATAGTGGATCTGCGAATGCCGGGAATGGATGGGGCCGAAGTAACCAAAGGAATCCTGGAAAAAAAAGAACCGGAGGAGTTAAATAACTTCCTCCACGAAATAGATTCATTTCTGGAAGAGTTCAATGAGGAGCAGCCTTCTCTCGAAGAGAGGGAAGGGAATAGTGGAAACCCCGCAAGGAGAGAGAGACTCATCAAGGAACTTTTTCAAGATACAGAGCCCAGTTTAAGCGGGGTCATCGTAACCCCTTCACCATTGTAGAAAAGGGAGAAGTACCTGCAAAACTCAAAATGAAAAAAGAGGGGAGTTTTGGTTACTCCATAAAAGGAAAGACGATTCCCTTTCGCATAAAAAAGCTAACCCCTCTTACACCGGGGGAAAACACAGAGTGGAAAGAAAATACCGTAGTAGCCGGCTGTTACGGCAGGTTTATACATGAGTAAATACCAGGGGAAAGCTTACTATGGGTAAACGCGGGACCATAATAGGGGGAAAGATTTTTGCGCAAGACGGGGTGGAGACTGCCCAGATAGGCTCCCAAAACCAGATACGTACAGAGATAAACTGCGGGATAGACTTTTCAATTCAACAGAAGCTCTTATGGGTCAAAGAAAATCAAATAAAGTTGCTTGAGAAAAAACGCAAAGTAGAGACGATGCTCTCGACGAATACCGATGACCACGAAACACTCACGCAGTTGAAGGATGAGATTTCGGAAAAGGTTCGTAAATTGAGTGAAGCTTCCATACTACTATTGGGCCACCTTGATAAAAATGAATCCGCCTACGTAACGGTAAGCGATACCATCTATTCCGGTGCGTATATTGAAATATGCCATACCTCTTTTGTAGTAAATAACCCAATGTCTGGTGTTCAATTCATACTCAACAAGAATAAAGGTAAAATTAACTATCACACATTGTGAATTTTTTGCTTCAGGAAGGGATAAAACCCGGACACAAGTGCTACTGGTCTGCGGCATGGCCGGGTCCAAGAAGTTAATTATACCGACCAAAGGAGATGATCCATGACGGATGAAATTGCGTACTATTCGAATACAGCGGAAGAGGTAGAAAAGGAGTTTTCTACTGATTTTAAAAAGGGGCTCTCACCGGAAACTGCTGCCGACCGTTTAAAAGAGTATGGTCCCAATAAGATCGAACACAAAAGCAGCATCTCTCCATGGAAAATATTCTTTCGCCAGTTTCAGAATGTCATTGTCCTTTTACTTATTCTGGCTTCTGCCATTTCGTTCTCAATCGGAGATATAATCGAAGGTATTGCGGTTGTCGTTGTTATCCTCTTGAACGCGCTTTTCGGCTTTGTTACTGAATACAGGGCGGAAAAATCTGTTGAAGCCCTGCAGAAGATGATAACCCCTACCGCAAAAGTGCTTCGGGGGGGCGAACTCTCCCAGATCGAAGCGGTAGATCTCGTTCCGGGGGATGTAATCATCCTCGAGGAAGGCGACAGAATAACTGCCGACGGCCGCCTTTTTGAAGCACACAACCTTGCGGCGGACGAAGCAATGCTCACAGGCGAATCGAAGGCGGTAAATAAACATACCCGGACCATAGCATCGGATAAAAAAGTCGGAATGGCGGACAGAAAAAACATGGTATTCATGGGAACCGCCATAACCAGAGGAAACGGCAAGGCGGTTGTCACCGGTACGGGACATACTACACAGATTGGCTATATCTCGACAATGCTCCATGAAACTGAGGATGAATCGACTCCTTTGGAAGAGCGCCTGCAGAAGATGGGACATTTTCTTATTATCCTGACCTTCATTGTGACCGCCATTGTCGCGGTGACAGGAATTATTTCCGGAAGACCGATTATCGAAATGCTTAAAACAGCTATCGCCCTGGCAATTGCCGCGGTGCCTGAGGGCCTTCCCGCGGTAGCGACCATTACCCTTGCCATCGGAATGAAACGGATGGCCCAAAAGCACGCCTTAGTAAAAAGCCTTCCCGCGGTAGAGACCCTTGGTTCAACCACGGTTATCTGCACTGACAAGACGGGAACACTCACCGAAAATCAGATGACTGTTCAGGAAATCTATATTCCCGGGCGGGAGATATCAATAACGGGAACCGGCTACGCACCTGAAGGCAAATTCCAGGAGGAAGGGGCTGAGGTTTCTCCATCACAGGACGATGAGCTTTCCCTGTTTCTTAAAGCAGGTTGCTTGTGCTCAAATGCTGTGCTCACCCATGATGAAAAAACGGGATGGGGTATGATCGGTGACCCCACCGAGGGTGCATTGGTTACCGCAGCGAAAAAAGCCGGTATGGACAAGGAGGAACTGGAAGAGTCGGGTTATGAGCGCATTGACGAGCTGCCCTTTGACTCCGACACGAAGTTCATGGCTGTCCTGAATAATCTACCGAATTCAGAAGCGGCAGTCTTTCTCAAAGGCGCTCCGGATATTGTCCTGGATATGTGCGAAAAAGTCTCTATAAACGGGTCCGAAACCGACCTTACCCAGGAGCAGAAAGAGAAATATCTTCAGAAGAACAACCACCTTGCACAAAAAGGCCTCAGAATCCTGGCAATTGCCCACAAAAAAGGTGTGAGAAAAGCGGCGGAAATCGAAAAAGAGATAGACCAGGGTATGGTATTTCTCGGCTTCGCGGGCATCCTTGACCCGCCGCGGCCGGATGTCGCCCAGGCAATCGAAGAAGCCCAGACCGCGGGGATCCGCACCATCATGATAACCGGCGACCAGCGGGACACGGCAATGGCGATTGCTAAAAGCATCGGCCTTCGGGGCGCTCAAGAGGAGGCGATTACAGGAACCGAGTTGGACGAGTTTAGTATTGACGAGCTGGCTGAACGCCTGCGGCACAATCCGATATTCGCCAGGGTCTCTCCCAAGAACAAGCTGGATATTGTAGATGCATTGAACAAAAATAATGAAATTACCGCGATGACAGGGGACGGAGTAAACGACGCGCCTGCGCTGAAAAAGGCCGATATCGGGATATCCATGGGCCGGCGGGGAACAACAGTAGCTCAGGAAGCCTCCGACATGGTGCTCCTGGACGACCGCTTTCCGACAATCGTAGAAGCTGTTCGCCAGGGAAGGGTAATTTTTGATAATATACAGAAGTTCATCCACTACCTGTTTTCATGCAACCTGAGCGAGATTATGCTCATCTTTGTTTCAATACTGCTGGGAGTACCGACCCCGCTTATCGCGCTGCAGATTCTGTGGCTGAACCTTGTGACGGACGTGTTTCCCGCGCTGGCTATGGCCTGGGAAACCCCTGAAGCCGGAACAATGACCAGGCCGCCGCGGGACCCCGGCAAAGCGATCATTACAAACCGCCATAAGATTAGAATCGCTTTTCAGGGCGCTATTCTTACCATGGGCCCGCTTTTCGCCTATCTTCTCACCCTGAATAACGGGTTTAGCCTTCTTGAAAGCAGAACGACCGGGTTTATGACCCTCGCCCTTGTACAGCTTTTTCATGTTTTCAATGTAAGACGAAAGAACGGACTCGGATTTGATAGGACCGTCTTCCGGAACGTTTACCTCTGGGGGGCATTTGTATTCACCCTTGGATTACAGTTTTTTGCTGTCTATTCACCCTTTATGCAGACAATCCTCCATACAACTGCGATTTCACCTGGAATGTGGCTGGTAGTGCTTGGGGGCAGCCTGGGGCCGATAGTCTTACTGCAGGCAATAGCCGGAGTTCGAGTATTAATCGGAAAGCCGTACCGGGAGTGAAGCGAGGAGCGATCCCGCCAAGCTCAAAATCCGTCTGGACGCAAATCACTTGAGGGCGAACATCACAACCGAGTATCCCGGCAGCCCTACTTCATCCTGCCCGCGATCGATATTCGAATCGGAAGCCAGCAGCAGGGACGCTTCTCTGCAGCCGGCACATTCGACTGTTCGCGCCTGGGGGCCGAAGTTGCAGGTCAAGAGGACCGAGCCCCGCTGTACGGTCATCCACTCCTCGTTTTCACTGTAGTGAACTCGTGTCCCTTCGATTCGCGGATCCCGCAGATCAGGAAGACTGCGTCGCAGTTCGGCTAAGGAGCGGTACCAGTTAAGCATATCCTGATGCTTATCTTCCCGGACTTCCCTCCACCTCAACACAGAGCTTTCAAAGCTGGATGCGGCCTGCGGATCGGGTATCCTGTCGGTATCCCAACCGAAGGCGGCAAACTCTTCACGCCGGCCCTGTCTGACCGCCTCGGCCAGTTCTTTTTCCTGATGGTCGCAAAAATAGAGAAAAGGGGTGGAAGCGGCCCATTCTTCACCTTGAAAGAGCATAGGAATATACGGGGCAAAAAATACCAGCGCGGCCCCTATTTTGAGTTGTCCTGGACTTAACAGGCCTGCGGTTCGATCGCCGGTAGCCCGATTGCCAATTTGGTCATGGTTCTGTAAGCAGCCCACAAAACGGCTGCCCGGGAGGCCCGTGGCCGGTCTTCCATGGTATCGCTCTCTGTGTGCAGAATAACGCCCATCGTACACGAATGCAGTGCTGAAAACTTTGGCCAGGTCGGCTATGTGTCCGAAATCACGGTAATATCCGCCCTGCTCCCTGGTTAACACGGCATGCAGGGCATGATGAAAATCTTCGTTCCACTGGGCATCCAAACCATACCCGCCGGCTTCAGGGGGTCGTACAATGCGGGGATCGTTGAGGTCACTTTCGGCAATGAGTACATGCTGCCTGGATACTTCCGCGTTGAGGCACGCAACCGCAGCCGCCAGTTCTTCCAGGAAATGTACGGCCGAGGTGTCGATAATCGCGTGCACCGCATCCAGACGCAGGCCGTCGAAGTGGTAATCTCTCAGCCACATCAAGGCGTTCTCGATACAGTAGCGCCGGACCTCATGGCTCCAGGGACCGTCGAAGTTTACGGCATCACCCCAGGGGGTTTTATACCGATCGGTGAAATAGGGCCCGTAACTGCCCAGGTAGTTGCCGGAAGGCCCCAGATGGTTGTAAACCACATCCAGGATGACCGCCAACCCCCGCCGGTGGCATGTATCCACCAGCTTCTTCAGCCCCGCCGGCCCTCCGTAGGCATGATGGGGTGCATACGGATCCACTCCATCATAGCCCCATCCGCGGTTCCCGGAAAACTCCGCTACCGGCATCAGTTCTATATGGGTAACCCCCAATTCCAGGAGATGATCGAGCTTCTGAATGACCGCCTCAAAAGTACCCTGCGGAGTGAAGCTGCCAACATGCAGCTCATATATTAATGCCGCCCCGAGGGGAGGCGGACGCCAGCCTGCATCACTCCACTCGAACAGGGAGTGGTCCACCCGACGCGAGAGTCCGTGAACCCCCGCAGGCTGCCAGGGCGATCTTGGATCGGGCAGCACTGCCCCACGGTCTATGCGAAAACCGTAGTCGCTGCCGTGCTGCACACCGGGTGCTTCTACAGCCCACCAGGCCGTCTCATCTCTGTGCATACCCAGGACCTCTTCGCCGCTTATAAGCTCAATCTCCTTCGCGAATGGAGACCACACCTTCACAATCGGCATACTCACTCCTCCCGCTCTAAAAGGGTGACCGGAAAACCCGACAAAAGCTCGGAGAGCTTCACCTCACCAGAATAGACCGACGTGGTTCGATTCAGCACACTTTTCCAGGTTCCCAGGGGCAGCTGTATACTTGTATCGCCCCAGCCGTCCTGAATGCCCATTACCAGTCGCGGTACTACTGTAATAGCCCCATTCCCGCGCATGAAGGCAAATACATGCTCGGCGGATTCCCCTGCAGCTGTAAGAGGCTTGTACTCTCCCTCCGGACCGAAAAGCTCCGGTCGCCGGTTCCGATACTGCAGTACTTTCTGTATAAGCCACAACTTCGGCCACCCGGCGTCCATATGTTCCAGAACTTCTTCAAACGTGGAAGTCTCGATCCGGGTGACACAACTCTTTCGAAGATCATAATCAACCAGACGCCGATTGTCCGGATCTACCAGGCTCAGGGCCCACAGTTCGGTACCCTGGTAGATATCAGGCACTCCCGGAGCTGTGAGCTTGAGCAGGGTCTGGGCCAGGCTGTTTACCCGGCCCGGCTGGAGCAGCGTATCCACAAATCGGCTTACGTCTTCAAGGAATTCCTTATCCCCCATTACGGATGTGATGAATGCTTTCCATGCGCCCTCGTACTCTTCATTCGGTTGAGTCCATGAGGTGTAGTGCTTTGCCTCGCGGTTCGCTTTCTCCATGTAGGCAATCAGGCGTTTTTCATCTATCGGCCATGCCCCTACCAGGGTTTGGTAAAACAGGTACTCGCCGCCCGGATCGGGGAAGTTTTCCCCGCGATGGGGGCGGTTATGTTCTACCCAGCGCTGAACCGTCTCCGCCCACTGGTCTGGAATTTCGGAAAGCAACAGCAGGCGGGCACGTACGTCCTCACTCCGCTTGGTGTCATGGGTAGTGGAAGCCAAAAGGGTATATGGATGTGCTGCCTGCACTTCAATGCATCTCGAATGGAACTCCTCCGGTGAGATACCGAATCGGCCGGGATCCCCCCCAACTTCATTCAATGCAATCAAGCGAGTGAAGCGGTAAAACAGGGTATCCTCCACCCCCTTCGCCATTACCGGTCCGGTAAGCTGTTGAAAGCGCATAATCAGTTCCGATTCCAAACTGCCGGTAATTCGCATCAACAATAGATGCTCAAGAAAGGTAAACAGTTCGGGGTCCAGGTCCTCCCGCGCCGCTCGTGCAGCGCGAATTGCAGTCTGTACGTATTCAATATCTCGAGGTCCGACGCCTTCATCGGCGCCACGCCCTTCATCGTGAACCGAGATATAGGTTCTGTACACCGGAAAATATGCGGCGGTTTCTATTAAGGCTTCACGCAGCTCAAAGCGGGTATAGTCCCGATAACGACGATGGCGTTCACATATCTGTACAAACAGATCGGTAAGGCGTCCGATTTCACTCGACAGCAGCTCATTCATTACCTGATGCTTACATTGCTGTACCAGTTGGGGATAATCAGCCGACTCACCGGTGAGTGATGCATAGAGCTCAGTTAATGGGTGCTCGCCGCGAGGATCGGTATAGAGACCTGAAACCAGATTCAAAAAATCGTAGCCGCTTGTCCCTTCCACAGGCCATTCCGGGGGCAGCTTTTCTCCCGCTTCCAGAATCTTCTCTACCACAATCCAGGCATCCGGACAGGCTGCCCGCAGTCGTGAGAAATAATGGGCCGGATCCCGCAAACCATCCGGATGGTCTATCCGCAAGCCTTGCGCGCTCTCCTCCTTTATCCAGCGGATGGGCAGCTCATGGGTCTCTCTAAACACTGTTTCGTCTTCCACTCGCAGCCCGGCCAGGTCGTTGATATCAAAAAAACGGCGGTAGCCGAGATCGCGACTGGCGGTCCGCCACAGTGCCAGGCGGTAGTTCTGCTGCTGAATGAGCTCATCCAGGGCATCAGGGTCGCCATTTAATCGCTCCACCTCGGCGGCCACCGCAGCATCCACTTCCGGCGCTTCACTGCATAAGCGGCGGAACATTGAGCGCAGCACCGCTTTATCGCGATGCCGCCGTTCGGCAGGCTCTCGCGCGGTTACAGTCGGCCGCGGGAGACGTGCGTGGCTTTCGGCAATGAACGCAAGCTGCTCCGATTTACATCGTTCGCCGGCCCATCGGAGCACAGCGGACAGGCTGGACGGGTCGATGGGGAAGCTGTTCTCATAGTAGTTCAGCACAAACCAACCTTCATCATACTGAAGCTGCAGCTCTCCGGCCTCGAGCACACGCCCGTAATGATCGCCTAAGACTGGCAACAGTATTTTGTTGGGCCAGCGATCCTCCGAGGCATCCCAGTCAACATCGAAAAAGACTGCATAGCGGCTGGACGGTCCGTTTTCGAGCACATCCCACCACCAGGGGTTCTCACCCCCGGAAATAGCCATATGGTTCGGAACAATATCGGCCATTTGTCCGAGACCGGCCTTGCGCAGGGCCCGACACATCTGTTCATGCCCGGTCTCTCCGCCCAGCTCCGCGTTTACACGACTCGGATCCACCACATCATACCCGTGGGTACTGCCCTCGGCGGCCTGCAAGTACGGCGAGGCGTACAGATGGCTCACTCCTAAGGCCTTCAGGTAATCAGCAATTTCGGCAGCCTGCTCGAAACCGAATTGCGGCTGCAGCTGGACCCGGTAGGTGGCAACTCGTTCACTCTTCACTGCGCAGGACCACTAAGGATCGGGCTTCTACTGTTATTGTACTGCCGGCCGAAATTAGTTCACCCTCCTCGAGCCAACCAACATGCGTATCGAGTTCT
>JAGYPA010000083.1 GCA_018399255.1 Spirochaetales bacterium
CATGATCCATGCCCAGACCGTGCGGGAAGATCAGCTTGACCGCATGAAGGAGCTGGGAATCATCCCCTCCTTCTTTCAGAGCCATACCTACTTCTGGGGAGACTGGCATCTGAATTCGGTACTCGGGGAAGAACGCGGCATGCGCATCAGCCCGGTTCAGTCAGCTATCAGACGAGAAATGGTCTATACCATGCACCAGGATACCCCGGTAGTTCCGCCCGATATGATCTTCACCCTCTGGACCGCCGTAAACCGCAGGACACGGTCTGGCCGGATCATCGGAGCCGATCAGCGGATCAGCGCCCTGGAAGCGATCAGGGGTCTCACTATCAACGGAGCCCGGCAGTATTTTGAAGAGGATTCCAAGGGTTCTATAACCCCGGGCAAGCGGGCAGATCTGGTGATTCTCGATAAAAACCCGCTCAAGACAGCATCCGATGCGATCCGGGATATCCAGGTGATGGAAACGATCAAGGATGGGGAGACGATATACCGGAAAAGCTGATGTGCCCGAACGTCCGCCCCGGGCCGTCCAAAACCCAGTCAACATCAAGCCGAACTATTTCCATTCTCCTCATGTCCCTTGCAGTTTCTGCTCACGCCGGTAGAACAGATAGCGCCACAAAATCGTAATCAGCAGAAAGAAGGGCATAAGCATCCCCTGATACATCGTAAACACCGTGTAGCCGAGTACGATCGTGAGCACTGCCGCCAGGGCAACCGGCACGGCAGAGATTTTCAGGTCCTTAAAAAGCACCGGAGTCGCCATGGCCCCCATAAGTGCCGGCATCAGATTGTCAAAAGCAGGCTTGAGCCCCGGGGACTGGAGAATCGGCAGAATAAAGCTCAGCCCTATCAGCCCGACAAGCAGGATAAAAATCGTGACAAGAGACGAGACTGCCACCGCCATGGTCGATACTATCTCTCCCTCCGGTGAGTTCATATCAACCTCGGCAATCTTGACGCTGCTCATCGCCGACGGAAGCTTCATGTTCACCGTATTTCCCGTGATAAATGTCAGATAGGTTGCCCCGGCCCCCAGCATCGGTGCATAGGTAGCAAACTCCACCACCGCCATGATGCCCATCAGACTCAGAATGCCCACCAGCGCGTTGCCGGTTGCCCTCCAGTCGACCCTGATTCCCGTAACAAGCTGAAGGATAACCGGAACTGCCAAGAGGGAAAGCACCGCGATGATGTTCGTAACTCTCCCGAACGTATGCAGCTGCCGCTGATATGTTGATTTTTCCATTATAGTTTCGTGTGTATTCATCCAGATCACCCCCTTGCTCAGCTGAACAGACCGCTCAGCGGTATTGCCGATGCCATCCCGATAACCATACTCAGCGGGAAGGAGAATTCCTTCAGCCAGCTGATGCAAAACCGCTTGTTGAGAAGATCAAAGATACCTATGGCAACGGCCGAGACGAAGACTGTCGTTATCCCTGTCGGGTTGGAAAAGCGGACCAGATAGGGAGTGACAAAAACCGCCATTACTCCCACAAACATTGCGGTAATGCCGTACTGCATAAATCCGCCTTTGCTCACGCCCCGCTTTATACCGCTGTCGAATCGCTTCAGAATGAAGATATTCGCCAGTGGATAGAGAATAACGCCCAGGGTCATAACCCATGCCACGCTTATAAATATTGATGGGGTCATTCCCGAATCGGCGACACCGGATAGACCGAATGCCTTAACTGTCATATCTGCGGCCATATTCTCGTACATTGCTGATCCGATAACCGATAGCCGCAGCCAAGGCAGATATTTCCCCAAAGCCGGCAGCAGCACGGCCATGATTATGATAATCGGGAGAGATGGGATTATTGAAAAGACCGCACTGTTGGTAATTACCTTTCTGCGGGTCTCCACAGATATCCCCAGCCTCCCCGCTTCCTTCCAGGCCCGGACCAGGAAAATGATTGCCTGAACGGCGATAATTGCCACCGGCACGGCACACAGGGCCAGCAGCAATCCGGAATTTGCCACAGCTGATGTTTCACTATGCATAGTATCCTCCTTGCAGTGCTGTTAGTTTACACGAATACTCAAGGCTTTTCAAATCGCAGCTGGCGGGTGCACGTCGCATCCGCCAGGTGCCGGCGAAAAACCCCTTGCTGCTGTTTTACTGCCGTTTTACTGCCGTTTTACTGCCGTTTTACACCACTGGCCTTCCGGCTGCCGACCCGCGATCGATCAGCCGCTGTTTGATCTTCAGAACCTGGCCGGACGCTGTCCCTGAATGAGCAGCCGGGAACTTACCCGCATCTGCCCCCGTGGGAACCGCTCTCCTCCTTGCGCTCCCCGGCTGATCATCAATTTCCGGGTTACCCCCTTGCCGTTCACTGATCAGCCGCTGCATAAGATCGGCGGCATAGCGCCCCATTAGATGCGTATCGATGCGCATGGTGGTAATCTGCGGGGTCTCGGGCTGACGATAATCCATCGTATCACCCGGAGCAATCAGGGAAAGATCATCTGGAATACGGAGTCCAAGACGTGAAAGGATATGATATACCCGGACAGCCTGAAAATCGTCGTGCACAAAGAAAGCCGTGGGACGTTCGGAATCGGCGCAGAGGACTTTAAGGCGGAGAATCAGCTGCTCCGGGGTGTCCAGCGGAACTGTGATGCGTCGATCTGCACTGAAGGGCAGCCCGTGCTCATCCACCGCTTTTCTGAACCCGACATAGCGGTCGCTGAAGGTAACCGGCAGTTCCGGGCGCGGATAGTCGATATATCCGAGATTCGTATGCCCCTGCTCAATGAGAAAACTGGCAGCCTCATAAGCGCCCTGAAAGTCATCCACGCAGACACAGCTGAAATGACGCTGAAAATCCGAATTATTCACAATCACGAGCGGAATGCCCCAGGTAACGAGGGCATTGAAAAGGAATTCATTCCCGTAATGAATGGTAAACACCGCTGCAGCCTTGATTTTCAAAATAAGCTCAAGGATCTCTTTTGATGACTGCTCCCGGGTAATCGGCAGCAGCACACTGGTGAAACCCTTTTCCGTCATGAGCTGCTGGATTGTCTCAATGGTATCTTTGAGAAAGTGCCAGACATGTCCCCAGGTCTCATGCACGGGGAGCAGCATGACCGCTGCAGGGTGATCATCCGGAAACCGCACCCGTCCTGAACGGTAGCCAAGATGCCGGGCAGCCGCAAAAACCCGTTTCCGGACATCATCAGAGATCCGGCCCTTGCCGGAGAGCACTTGTGAGACAGCAGCCGTGGAAATCCCGACTTCCCGGGCTATATCCGTAAGATTTGCCATGGGTACAGTATATACTGGTTATTCGTGCCCTGTACAGCCTCAAAGGTTAATTTTTTAACCTTTTTCCATGACGAAAATATGATGATAAAAACCACTTAATACCACATATTATCTGCATCTTGACCGTTTCACCTTGACAGTTGGATGATTTGTGATAAATTATTAATCATAGTGCAGACTGAAGAGTCCCGCAGATATTCCGGGGAAACCCGAGAAATCAGAATAATCTGGGGGAATAAAACAGGGAGGAATTGTCCATGAATTCAAGAGAACGCGTTCTGGCTGCCGTCAACCACCGAGAACCATGGTGACAAAGTCCCGGTGGACCTGGGATCGACCCAGCCCGGCATCTCGGCCATGGCCTACAGCAGCCTCCTTTCCCACCTCGGCATGGATGGTAAAACACAGATATACGATGTTGTTCAGCAGCTTGCCCAACTCCGGTGACCAGATCATCGACCGCTTCGGGATTGATGTCCTGATGTCGGACGGGCATGGAATAATAGCGAACATGCGTGGTACCCGGTAACGATGGCTAACGGTACCCCTGCCTACTACTCCAGCCTGGTTTACACCCGCTCGCGATTCACAGGGCGACTGGATAGCCCGCCACTCCTCCTCCGGTACCCCCCATAGCGAAAATGCCCGATAAGGCCGCCTTCTACGACCAGACTTTCTTTCCTTGGCTTCGAGGCTACCCCGACTCCCGCAAGGGGATGGAAGAGGCTCTGGACGAGGCGATGGATCATGTGCTTTGGCAAAACTGGTTCACAGTCCCTGGGATCATGCCGGTGAACCTGACTTCTGGAAAGCCGCGCAGCCGCACTCTGCAGCTGCGGGAACAGACCGATAAGGCCCTCATGATCGTCGCCGGCAGCAACCTCTTTGAGTGGGGCACGTTTCTCCGCCGGATGGACAATTTTCTCATGATCTCTATACCGACCAGGAACCTTGTCCGCATGCTCATCGAACTGCTCTATGGAACGCTTATCTGGCAACCTCGAGAAAGTCTGCGCAGCCGTCGGCGATACAGCAGACATCCTTCGCTTCGGCGATGATCTGGGAATGGACTCCCGGACCATTCCCATGTCCTCGATATCTACCGCGATCTTTTTCACGAAGCCCGTACGCAGCTCTGCACCTTTGTCCACACTCACAGCTCGATGCGCACATTCTCCATTCGTGCGGGATCGATAGACCAGTATATCCCCTCCCTCATTGAAGAGGGGATCGATATTATCAATCCGGTCCAGACCAACTGCCGCAATATGAACCTGACCATCTGGAAACGAGCCTACGGGGCAGATATCGTTTTCTTGGGGCGGGGGTATTGATCCGCGGCCTAACAACCGGGAACCCCGGAAGAGGTTCGGGCAGATGTGCCGCGACGAATGGAAATCTTGCCCCGGGCGGCGGATTCGTCTTCAATACCATCCACAACATCCTTCCCGAAGTTCCGCCTGAGAATATCGTTATGCAGTCGCCGAATTTAACGGAGACTGACAGCTGCTGAAGCTGCTGAAGCGGTCCCTGACCGCTGCCCCGCATCAATCAAATTCGGCCTCCGCGGGCATATCAAGCTGAGCACCTGCTCCAGCTTGTCCCAGGTTCCGTGCGAAGGACGACGACAGCCCGGTACTGAATATGCGCCAGGGCAATCGCTCTCTGTATCCACTGCCCAAAGCCCCCATTCCACCGCGATCGGAATGGAAAAAATATCCTTGCTCCCATCTGCTGACCACCAGGATCCGTGATTGCGAATTACCGGGCAGCTCCCGACTGATCAACGGATCCGGTAACCTGAAGTTGATTACTTCCGTCAGCATCAATTACCCAGAGATGATGACTGCCGGCGCCTTTGGTATTGTAAGCCGCTTCTTCCCGGACGGATGCCAGGCCGGCCGATAGCAACTTCGCCCTCCGAGCGGGCTACTGCTTCTGAAAGACCCGCAGCCGTAATCCACCGTATAAATATTCTTCATAACAGTTCCATCGAGGTGCACTCTTTTCACCATAACGCAGGCTATCCGCTTTCCGTCAGGAGACCAGGCAGCTGTTCGGCATCGTGACCGAACCAGGTCAGCTGGCGACGATTACCGGTTTCGATATCCAATATCCAGATATCTCGTTTGGGTCGAAATTCCGCTCCGGGCCACGGGTTCCCATATAGGCTTCATTTCCGGAAGCGGGAACAGGACTTCAGACTGAAAGCTATCTGCTTCCCGTCGGGGACCATGCAGGATGACAGCTGGTACCTTGCCCTCAGTCAGTTTTTCCGCTCTGCCCGGACTCAGCATCAGCAAGCCAGATATCCAAGCTCCGTCACAGATTCCCCAGAAAGCAACCTGCTTCCCGTCAGAGAGACCTCAGATGGGTGAAAAAACCGAGGGGACATGCATGGACCACTGAAACCTGAAGCACACGCCCGCCTGTACAACGGGCTGTATATACATGGTTTACGATTCAGATTCAGTCTCAGTCTCAGGCACGGGGACGGGCGCGGGTACAAGATTACCGTTACATTGTGACATCAGTTCCCTTCTGCAGTACCTTTTCAGAACCAAGGCGAATCATCCATTATAACCAGATCTGATCTACTGACTTTGATTTCTTATTGTGTAGATCAAAAAAAGTTCAAACGCTTTTACTTCGGGATTTACTGATGCTATTTGAACAGGATCCTGCACCAGTGGCATTGTACCACCGATGCATTATTCGGAAAGTTTTAATCTGCAGAAGCAAGACGCCGCCGAAAGCTGTCCGCGCTCATTGAAATTCAGATCCTCTGCTGCGTATATCATCTGGCGGGAACCCGGAGGATTATGCTTCCGGATAGTTGAATCGGTTATCAGCACCACCCTGTCCGCTCCGCCGCATTTATAGGCGAGCCTCTCAGATTGGACGGCTTCATGTACCGCGCGTGAATCGCAAATAATCTCAAGGAAAGTTCATCGGTCACTCAGGGCTGCATCCGCCGCGGTATCCTGAAGGAGCCCTGGTAACCTTGATGGATTCATTGCCAAGGTGAGAACCCATTGCGTCAAAGAGATGGGTGCAGATAGAGTTCCCCATCATAACAGCCCTGTCGATTATGTCAGGAGATGCGCAGGTATGACCAATGGCGAGAGGAATACCTCGGATATTGGCCAAAAGCGGGCAAAATCATCCTCCTTCCAGCTCCGGTGCGTACATCCACTGCAGGATCAGCCCCTTTACCTCTGATACAGGGTCATACTCTCGGCGAATTGGTCCCTGAATTGGGATCCGTACGCGGATTGTTGAATGGTCCTTCCAGAAAGATGCCCTGGGGTTTTCCGGATTCAACTGCTTCCGCCGCTTTATCCATACCGATGAGTATCGTTATAAGACAGGTTATACGCGAAACGCCGCAGGTGATATTCGGCTGCCTTGCCGGTTCCTCATGGGAAGTGTAGAGATCCCCGCCGTGGCAGTGTATGTCAACAAAACCCGGCCCCACTATAACCCCGGCTGCATCGGTAATCTCATAATCCTGCGGTACGGTAATATCCGCAGCTTTTCCCACAGCCGCTATCCTCCCATCCCGGATGGAACGGTCCCCCCCATTAATCACCCTATGAGGAGTAAATAATGTTTCCATGTACAATCGCTTTTTCATTGGATATAATAATATGATATTTTTCTGCACTTGTAAACAATTGCGATTCTTACTCTTCAGATAATTTCCGGAGGTTGAAATGTCAGCTCTTTATGCAGGGGCACGTTACCGAAATCTCGCCCCGTACCAGCCAGTTCCTTTTCGGGTATCCTCATGCTGGATCGCTGAGTAAGGGGGTTCATGATCCGCTGCTCTGCGGTGCGCTCTCATCTTGATGATGGATCCACCCCGCTTGCTGTTTATCACCAATGACATCATCTACTTGACAAGCTGCTTGTCCGGGAAATCAGGCAGGCCATCAGCAGGCAGACCGGAATTCCGGGCTCTGCCATTATGCTGTCGGCTTCGCATACGCATTCCGCGCCGGTTGACGTCAAACCTCTGGGCAAAGGGTCATATGCAGCCAATGCGCAGGAAAACAATCCCTCGCCCATCCCCATCCGGATCCGGACTACCTTCTCACCTTGTCAGACAGATCACACAGGCTGCCCGGAAAGCTGCAGAATCCGCCGCGCCCGCCCGCACGCCCTTACGGAGGCTGATAATAAACTTCGGGCATCGGAACCAACCGGCGGGACCCGAGAGGACCGAGGAACCCCAGTCCCGGTTCTGTCGGTGAAGCATCAGAATTCTGAAGAATATATTGCGGTAATGATGGCGTGCAGCATGCATCCTTACGGTTCTGCATGAGGATTCCCTCGTGCTTGTCAGTGCAGATTTCCCCGATGACCAGAGCCTATCTTGCAAAAAGAGGGAATCCGCTGTCCGATTCTGGCGTGCATCCAGCCCCGCCGGCAATCAGTCCCCCGCCATGTCACGAGAAGCAACACCTTTGAGGAAGCGGAAAGAATTGGCGCTTGCCTCTTGGCAAAAGTGTCGAGAAAGCACTTTCTGCAGCCTGTGACTTTGCTGAAGATATCAGCCTGCAGGTTCAGACAACTGTTGAGCTTCCCTGCAGCCGATTCCCTTCTGGCAGGAGCCGGTGAGCGGGTGTGCGGCAGTAAAAAATGAACAGCCTGAAAGCCGGAAGGCGCTTCCCAAATAATCAGGACAGCTGAATGCGACTGCTCCGGGACTGAAACGCCGGGAGCTTCTCGCCCGCCTTCGGGAAGAGGGGCCGCTGGAAGAGGAGATTGCCCGTCGTCAGCCGGCTGAAATCCAGCTGTTTGCCATCGGACCCCGGCGATTCCTGGCCCGGGCCGGGAGAGATTTTTGTTGAATTCGGGTTGGAGGTAATGAGAAAAGGCCGGACACCTACGTCCTTGCCTATGCTAATGGGGAGACCTATGGATACCTGGTGACGGAAGAGGCTGCCGAGGAGGCCGGTTACGAGGCTTCAACTGCTCTTTCAAGAGTCCCGAAAGTCCCCTTTTGCCCACATCAGCTTCAATCGAGCTGCTTGATACTCTGCGGTAACAGGCCTGCCTGCTTAAGTTGCGGCCTTGTAAATCCTTTCAGTCATAAGGTTATCTTTCGGGAGAAATTCACTCCGCTTTTTCTTCGCCCAGCCGGCAGAATGGCTTGCGAAGTACTATCAGAATGGCTGCTGCGATATAAAAGATCAGCATATACAGCATGGCTGTCCGGTTTCCGCCAATCCCTGTTCGATAGGAGGGAATATTTGACAGAGATGTGTTTATAGCGGCATAGCGCAGCAGCAGCGCACTGAATAAGTTTTTCCCGGTTTTAACGTAAACTCCGGTAAAGACTATGCTGAAAGCAACAGTGAGCAGAAAAAGATCCAAACTCATGTAGGACTGACTCGTCCGAGATAAAAGCGGCAGGTGCCATACCCCCCAGACAGCGCCAAGAATAAGAGAAGCAGTTAAGGGCGACCACTTTTTCAACAAATACCGGCAGGGCAAATCCTCCAGCCGAACTCCTCCTGGAAAGAACCTCCAAGAAAAACAAAAATAGAAAATTGGGTAAAATTATCAGCGGCTGATCGATCAGGTTGTATCTGGTGAAATTGCTGACAGAAGTGCGTATCCAGACTGATAAACCCGCAAATACAGAGGGTACCGCAATAACAATCCACCAGACAACCTTCATCCGGAGGGCAAAGCCGAACGAAGCAGTGGTAAACACCCTTTACGGCCGCCCGATCTGTAAGTCAGCATAAGGGCTGCAGCCAAAGGGCCGTGAGCCCCGACTCCTGCCACAACCACAAGGACAGGAAACGGTACTTCAGAATTTCGGTTGAATGCAATATGCCGAAAAGCCAAAAACCAGGTAAACAGGAAGGTTATCAGGAAAAAAAGGAACTAATGTGCTGTTATCCGGCTCCTCCCCGCAGTCATGTTGGTTTCAGTCATGTTGGTATTCTCCATTTATCCGGGCAGGCAATTTGGTGAAAAACCGCCGTCTGTTCTGATGAACCGGTCAGCCTTCAGATAGCTTGCTATATATACTCGCTCGTTAAACCATAACCCGCCGCTGGTTCCGGTCAATCAATTTGTTTAAATAATACAGTACTGGAGGCTGGAGAAACGAGGTGCCAGGTACAAATTCTCTGAGAATCATGTATAATGGGATAATAAAGGATCGACTATGAACAATAAACTGACCAAATCCATCACAGAAAATGAAAGGTATCAATACCCCAGGGCAAGCGGCTTACCTACGGTAAGCTTGGGACCCGAGGCACTTCGTGCCTCCGTTCCGCCCCAAGGGGCGGGGTATCTCAACAAGGGCAAGCGAAAGCTTGCCCCCGCGATCCCGGCACTCGCTCGGGAATGGAACCATCAAGATGGTTCCGCTCCTCTCGCTTCGTTTGGGAATGAATCTCAAAATATAGAATCAAGGAGATGAACGGCGGAGTTGAGGTAACACTGTTTGCTGCCTCAGAAAAGCGTATGTCGGAAGAACATGTACATGAAACGCCGGTGAAAACGCCGGAGGCCGTCCTCACGGTGCTCCGTGGAAACCCGTCCTTCACGCTTGCCGAGGTCGCTGACACTATTGGGAAATCAGTGAGTGCCGTTGAACGTGCCGCTCAGAAACTGAAAGATCAGGGACTGCTTAAATTTATCGGCCCGCAGAAGGGCGGCCATTGGGAAGTTTCTGAATAAGAAAGGGTATTGATTATGGGATTCAGACTGCAAAGATCCATCAGGATTGCAAAAGGTGTCCGACTGAATATTTCAAAAAGCGGGCTGGGAGTCTCGGTCGGACCAAGAGGCGCCAAATTATCGGTCGGCCCCCGCGGCGCTTATTCACACCTGGGAATCCCGGGCACCGGCCTTTCGGTCCGCAGCAAAATCGCTTCAAACAGTCCAACGGAAAAGACAAGCCGTACGAGCAACAACCCGGACAGCACCGAAGCAGCAGCTGAGCGTACGATAACCGTCGATATTTCCATAGATGATGAAAATGGGAATGAGGATATCCGCATATCGGAACATGGCAGGGAAGTCAGGGATGAATCGATACTGAGGAGGATACGGCGAGATCCCGGGTTCAAGGAAAAGCTGCGCCGAGCCAGAGAGAAAACCCATGCCGGCATAAAGGAGAAAACGGAAGTATTGACGCAGATCCATACCTGGTCGGAACCACTTCCCGATTGGGAAAAAATAGCTGAACAGATCGAAACCACTGAACCGGAGCGCTGGGAACGACAGAGCTTTACCGAACCGAAGCCTGATAAAGAAGGTATCCGGTCGGAGCTGCAGCAGGAGGCAGACCGGTTGGTAAAGGGACTGTTCGGCCGTAGAAAAAAACGTCGATTATATGTAGAGCAAAGAGTTGAGAAGAGCTGGTCGGACGCTCTGACCCGGTGGGAAGGCAGAAAATCAAGCTTCGAAAGAATACAGGACGAGCTGGAAACCTCTGAAAACGGAAAACTCCTGCAGGAATTAACGGACTGGAAGCACGAGATGAACCGGATGTTCGCCCCCGACGCTGCCTATCTGGAAGATCGTCTTGAAGATCTGTTTTCTGCAATTCAATTACCTGTTGATTTTTCCATCTCCTATGAAATCAGAAAACACGGTGAGCTGCTCTATCTCGACGTCGACCTTCCGGAAATTGAAGACTACCCGGCTAAGAAATCCCAGATTCTGAAGAGCGGCAAGGTATCGATAAAGGACAAAACCGGAAAGGATAAAAAGCTCGATTATCTCAGAAGTGTCACAGGAATAAGCGTCTATTTCGCCTCGATCGCCTTTTCCGCATCTCCGGTGATAAGAGAGATTGCAGTTTCCGGCTATTCCCAGAGGCTGAACAAGGCATCGGGGAATATCGAAAATGAGTATCTCTATTCCGTCAAGTATGATAAGGATAAGTTCAGCACCCTGAACTTTGAGCATATCGAGCCCGAGCTGACTTTGCAGGCATTTGAGCACCGCATCGATATAACCGGAACTTTCGACATGAGGCCGATTATCCCCTTCTGAAAACGGCACCCTGATATGATGGAAAACGGTGTCCCAATATGACAACGTATTCTGCTGCAAAAACGTTGGCTTTCCTGAAGATTTTCCCTGTCCCGGGTTTTCGCCTTTTTCAGGAATACGTCAGCACTGGTTGATAACGACTGCTTCGTGAAAAGCATACGGGAAACGTGTACAAATGAAGAACGGTGAGTGGATCCTGCGAGCCGAGGCCCGGGATCCTCGAGTTAAAAGTCAATAGATTATTGGAAGACGATAGGTTGATTGAGTTAAGCTGAGAGGATCGTATGGAAGCATCACATCGCATACCTAGATGGAGCATCGGTCGTGATGAAGCTCAAATGATCGAAGGCAGACAATACAGACTCCCGTTCTATAAAAACAGCCCTGTCAAGCGATCGTTCACCCTGCTCGATAACGGTACCATT
>JAGYPA010000084.1 GCA_018399255.1 Spirochaetales bacterium
AACAGCAGCTTCCCTATTGCTCTTGCTGCTACAGCTCTTATAGCAATCTATACCATAAAGCTGAGTGAATGGACTGCCCCGGAAGTTGAACGGGAGGTCGGCATTAAAGGGCTTGCCGTATCGCCGCTTTCATCAACCGGCCTGCTACCCTACGCAGTCGGGGTTAACTGGCTGATCAATCGCATTCCCGGACTGCGAAAACTTGATTACAATCCGCATAAGCATGGCGATGACAAGCCCTCCATGCTTTCCGAACCAATGGTTATCGGGATCATTGTCGGCCTGCTGCTGGGAATTGCCGCGGGCTACTCGGTCAAGCTGGTGCTGGAGCTGAGCGTCCACATTGCCGCAGTCATGTTCATCCTGCCGAAATGCGGATCCTTGATCGGTGAAGGAATGGGCAATGTTTCCGCCAAGCTGCGGGAAAGAATCCAGAATCGTTTTCCCGGGCGCAGCGGGCTGAGTGTCGCCCTGGATGCCGGAGCCGTCATGCATCATAAATCTATTCTGACCACCGGACTGATCCTGATGCCGATATCGGTACTGATCGCCTTGTTTCTGCCGGGAAACGGGACATTGCCAATCGGCGATCTGCCAAGTCTTATCTCTCAGGTATCGGTAATTGTCCTGATCAGCCGCGGCAATGTTATCCGGTCGGTTATTGCGGGAATTCCGCTGGTCATCGGCTATCTGCTGATCGCCACACGCCTGGCACCGATGATTACCCGCCTGTCGCACGAGGTAGGGGCCAGCTTTCCGGCAGATACGCAGATCACGGCCTTCACCGACGGCGGCAACCCCGTCAGGTTCTGGTTTCTTGAAATGTTTAAGGGCAACTGGATTGCCTTTGCTATTATTCCCGTTGTGGCTTTGCTCTATTACATCAGCTATCGGAACTACCAGTCAAGCCTGAAAGAGAATCTGCAGAACCAGCAGCAAAGCTGATTGGCGATTACGGCAAGGAAGATGCGGCAAGGGATTCAAAGCAGCAGGCCAGGCCAGACAGCAGCTATCACTCATTGGATGAGTGGAACAAAGATAAATCCGTAATGCTCTTCAGTCTCCACCTCTTCGGAGGTCCGGCGAGTAACTTTCATAATTGAATTTCCCACGGGGATGACCAGAATGCCCCCTATCTTCAGCTGAAGCACCAGCGTCTGCGGCAGCCTCTCAGCGGCAGCAGAAACCAGAATCCTATCCCAGCATGTACCGGGTCTCCCCAGCTCCGGTCCTGCCGGTTGGATGGAAGCCTGGGGAGCCTGATATTTTGCCAGATTTGACCGCCCATAGTCCACCAGCTCAGCTACCCTTTCCAATCCGAGAACGGTTCCCCTCTTCCCCACTATGGAGGCAAGCAGAGCCGTTGTCCAGCCTGATCCTGAACCGACATCGAGAACCTGCTGTCCTTCCCCTGCATCGAGAAGATCAAGCATAAAGGCAACGGTAAACGGCTGACTGATAGTCTGTCCATGGCTGATCGGCAGCGGATAGTTTTCATACGCCCTGCCGCGCAATCTGTCAGGAACAAAACCAGCCCGGTCTATCATTCTAAAAGCCCCCTCGACCCGCGGATTCCGAAGAACCCCCTTGCGCTTCAGTTCTGAAATAAGCTCTCTGAAATTCATCATATAAACAGTATAGTATACATTTCTCAATCTAGAAATCCTTCATTCCAGCGAGAATTCCCGGTATTTATACTGTAAAAAAGCAAGAAAAACCCGAATATTACTTTGCAATAAAATGGAACTATTGTTACTATGGAATCATGAAAAGAGAAGCAATAATAATTGGAGCTGGCTACAGTGGACTGAGTATGGCAGCCCTGCTTGCAAAAGACGGATGGCAAGTTACGGTGCTGGAAAAAAATGATGAAATCGGCGGCCGGGCCCGCTTATGGGAGTCTGAGGGATTCTCATTTGACATGGGACCGTCCTGGTACCTGATGCCGGAGGTTTTTGAGCGATTCTTCACGCTCTTTGACCGCAAGAGGGAAGAGTTCTACGATCTGCGGCGTCTCGATCCATATTATAAAGTATTTTTCTCCCCGGACGACGCCGCGCTGCTGCGGCCCGACCGTCAGGCTAATGTCGATCTGTTTGAGTCTTTTGAACCGGGCGGCGGAAAAGCCCTGGAACGTTACATGGACGAGGCAACCTACAAATACGACATTGCCATAAACACCTTCCTCTACCGGGAGTACAAGCATATCACCGATTTTTTCAACAAGCAGGTGGTATTTGAAGGCACAAAGCTCCATATTTTCAGCAAGCTGGACAAATATGTGAGCCGGTTTTTCACGGATCGAAGAGCCCGCCAGATCCTTGAATATGCCATGGTATTTCTCGGCACCGATCCGCAGTCTGCTCCCGCGCTATACTCGATCATGTCCCATGTCGACATGAAGGGCGGGGTTTTCTTCCCGAAAAACGGCATGACGGGAGTGGCATCGGGCATAGCAGATCTCTGCCGCGAACTGGGCGTCAAAATTCTTACCGGACAGGAGGTTACCGCGATTACTGTTGACGGCCGGACAGCAAAGGGAGTTACAACCAGAGACAAGACGTACACAGCCGATCTTATTGTCTCCGGCGCCGATTACGAGCATGTAGAATCGCAGCTGCTCGACACTGCCCACAGAACCTATCATAAACCCTATTGGGACAAACGGGTGGTTGCCCCATCAATGTTTATTGCCTATCTGGGAATCGGCAGGAAACTTAAAAATCTCGAGCACCACAATCTCTATTTTCAGGAAGAATGGGGCACCCATTTTGACACTATCTTCAAGAAGCCCGCCTGGCCGGAAAATCCGTGCTTCTACCTCAGCGTCATTTCGAAAACTGACCCGGAAATGGCCCCTGAGGGCTGTGAGAATGTCTTTATCCTGATACCGGCAGCCCCCGGGCTTGATGATTCGGATGATGCCCAGAGAGAAGCCTATTACGATCACATAATCAAGCATATCGAAACGGTAACTGGAGAGAATTTTCACGATGATATTCTCGTAAAGAGGCTTTTCTCGCAGCGGGACTTTATCAGCGACTACCATGCGTATAAGGGAACCGCTCTGGGACTTTCGCACACGCTGCTGCAGACTGCCGTTTTCCGTCCTGCCCACAGAAGTAAAAAAGTGAAGAACCTTTACCATACCGGACAGTATACGCATCCGGGGGTCGGCGTACCGATGGCGTTAATATCATCCGAAATAGTCGCTGAGGAAATTCGGAAAAATTTTCATTCCCAGGGATTATGATGAGAACCAATGCCCAGAAAGCGATTTTCAAAAGAGGGAGCAAGACCTACTATAACAGCTCCCTCTTTTTTCCCCGCAAGGTCTGGCAGGATGTAACCGATCTCTATGCTTTTGTCCGGACAGCTGATGATTATGTCGATGCAGTTCCCCAGGACTCCGCCGGATTTCATAATTTCTGCAGCCGGTACAGAAAAGCCTGGAATTCAGGAAATCCGGCTGCCGATACGGTTATCGACAACTTTATCAGCCTTCAGAAACGCAAGCAGTTCGATCCGGCCTGGACGGAATCATTTCTTCACTCCATGGAGCTTGACCTGACCAGGAAAACCTGTGAGACTATCGATGAAACCCTGGAATATATTTACGGTTCCGCCGAAGTGATAGGGCTCTATATGAACCGGGTTATGGGAATATCGGAAAAGGCTGATTTTCTGGCTATGCGTCTGGGACGGTCAATGCAGTATATCAATTTCATCCGTGATATTGATGAGGATGCCGCTTTCGGACGAAGATACTTGCCCGATCCGCCTCCGGAACTGACACAGCTGAACCATGATTCAGCCCGCAGGCATCCTGCCCTGTTCAATTCCTATATCCGGGACCAGCTGAAACGCTACCAGACTTGGCAGAATGAGGCGGAACAAGGCTACCGGTACCTGCCTTACCGCTACAGGGTCCCGGTAAAGACAGCGGCCGATATGTATAACTGGACAGCAAAGGTAATCCGGAACAACCCTGCCGTTGTTTTCCAGCGCAAAGTCAAGCCGGCAAAAAGCCGGATAATCTTGTGCGGTCTGCAGAATTTACTGACCGCTGCAGGAACAAGCTTATCCCGAGAGCAGCGAAAAGCTCTATAAGGCCGATACATTGGCACCAAACAGAACGACCATAGACAAGAAGAGGTAACGCCCATGAAAAAAATCACCCATATTCCCTGGCTTTCGTCTTATATGAGACTGACAACCATCCTCCTTCCGATTTTCTATCTGGTCGGTCTTATCGCCCACAGTATCGACCGGCTGCTGCCGGCCATGCTGGTAATGACTCCCTATACCATCTTTTTCACACTGGTGCTTATCTTTCTCCCCTATTTTGTGCTGGGAAGCAAACGTCTGCTCACCTGGACCGCTGTGACAGCTATTATCACTCTCCTGCTTGAAATAGTCGGCGTAGAAACGGGCATGGTTTTCGGCGGATACGACTACGGCAGCACGCTTGGAATCAAGCTGCTCGGGGTCCCCCTGATCATCGGGCTCAACTGGGTAATGGTGGTACTGGGGGCAATAAGCCTGATGGAAAAATATACCGATTATTTCTGGTACAAGGTCCTGGGAACCGCAGTAATTACCACCCTCTTCGACTTTGTCATGGAACCGGTTGCCATGAAATTGGATTACTGGATGTGGGACGGGGGAGTCATACCCCTGCAGAACTACATTGCCTGGGCAGTCATCTCAGCTGGAGCAGCCATTCTCTATGAACGCCTGAAACTTTCCAACCGTGAGCACTACCCGGTCCGGGTTATCCTTATTGTCCAGCTGCTTTTTTTTATCGGCCTGCGTATTCTGCTTTAACAGCCATTCAGCTGACATTCAGCTGACATTCAGCAGCTCTTCAGCAGACAAGCAAATAGAGAACCGTGGAACTTACTGCGGCAAAAAGTGAGCTCAGTGCATTGACGGTATCATTGGTGATCCAGGAGACCCCTCGATAGCGGGCAAGCTGTTCGCCGTACAGTTCTCGCTTTTCGGTGATAATTCCTTTGCCATGGTGAATGTAGTGAATCTGAACGGTCGAGCCGAGGAGGCTGTCTATCAGAGAGGCTCCGAAACCTGAGAATGTTATGACCGCTAAAATCGTAAAAAACGGTTGTTCGGGATTGCTGATAACCAGTGCAGATGAAAATATCAAGGCTACGCACAAGGCTCCGAGAAAAGAGACAAATGTACCAAGGGCTGTTATGCCGCCGGATATCCCGGTATCAACTTTTTTCCCGGTAACAATGGAAACAGGTTTTTTCCTGCTGAGTACGCCAATTTCACTCGCCCAGGTATCTGCCGTTGCTGCCGCCATAGCGGCACTGAAGGTGCACATAAACAGGACTTGAGACGTTATCCCATACAAGAGTGCTGCAGTCAGCGCTATTCCGGCATTGGCCCATACCTGAACCCCGTCCCGCTTGTCGCCTTTTTCATGAATCCGTTCGAGATGCAGCTTTCGTGCTTTTCCTATCCGGCTCAAGATAGAAGATGAGACAAAAAAGAAAATAAGCAGTCCCCAGAAGAGCAGCCCGCCTGCTATCCATATCCCGGTGCCAACTACCGCTCCAGCCAATCCCCCAGACTTGGAAACGCTTTTTTTTCTGTAGGCTGCCAAAGCGATAATCACATTTATGCCAATTGCTGTATAAACCATTTGTTCCCCTGCCCGTTTACAGCTGCACACCAGAGAGAAGCAGATAGATTCCTGCAGTTCCCAGCGGGACAGTTATATTGTCAATGCCCCAGGGGGTAAACAATTCAATGCCTGCTGCTGCAATTGCTGTACCCATAACCGTTACCAGCAGCTGCCCAGCGGTAAGGGTCCCTGGAAACCATACCAGAGAGGTGATCAGCACTACCAGCGCAGAGACCACCACCATAGTCACCGTTCCAAAGATGCTTTTCTCTCCTCCAGATACGGAAAAACGCCTCTTCCCGTATCGTTTGCCAAGCAGGGCCGCCAGTCCGTCACCGTACCCGAGAACCAGTATGCCTATTCCCCCTGCAGCGAGAGGAATTACATTCGTAAAGCCAAGAGTTACCAAAATCAGTAACGATACAGGAAAGTAGATTGTACCGAGATTATTACGATTGTCTTTCAGCTCCATAGCGGGAAGCAGGTGGTACCGGTACGACAGGTAGTTCATGATGATAAAGCTTATAGGTCCGATTACCGCATATTCTATTCTCGTAAAAAAATAGATGAGAATAAGCCACCAGTTGCTTACTGATATGTGCACAATTTTTCGGGTATTGAAAGAATCTGCCCCGAACCGCTTCTGAATGAAAACTGCTGCCCCAAGTATCAATCCCACATAGAGATATGATATCAGTAATCCTATTATATCCATGGTTTTACTATACTGAGGATTAGCTTCAATGGCAAGCTGAAAATGGAATTGTTAGAGACTTGTAATTTTTCCATCACCTTACCACATCGGACCATACGGGAACAATGCTGATACTTCCGCTCTCGAGCATAAACCCGGCTAGCGTATCCATTTCCTCAAGATAGTCATCGACCGGAAAAATACCATATCGATGGTGGGTCAAACTGTCCGTAAGTCCTGAATTATCAAGGCCGGTAACCTCGACAAGTGTTTCCATAGCTTCTACATCAGCATTGGAAACAGCATGGTTTACCCGGATCGATGATACCATTAACGCATCATACAGGATTTGAGCTGCTTCTGGATACTTCTCCAAAGCTTTTCGTGTGCTTACCAGCACCACCGGATACTGTCTGCCTTCCACAATCAAAGATACCGCGGCAGTATCCGACATTTTTTCCAAGGCAATGGTCGGGGTAGGTTCACTTGCTGCCAGCGCGTCTATCTCACCCGAATCAAGCGCTGAAAGCTGTAAATCGGGCGCCATATCTACGAGCTGCGGCTGCATGTCACCATACATTTCTGGAAAACTATTCTGCAGCCAGGCAATTAACGCCGCATGCGTACTGGTACCGAACTTGACTCCAATTTTTTCGGGGGGTATATTTCTGCTGACAAGCCGATGGCGGTCATAGCCGTCCCCATGAACCCAAAGCAGTACTATCCTGTCTGGATAGCGTGAGGCAATATTGACCGCGGCAGCATCACCCATCGTGGCAAAGTCCGCACTTCCTGTTATGAGTGCTTCAGCAGTCAAGGAACCGGAAGAAAACCGCATAACGGTAAACAGATCGTTTTCTTCAAGTTCTTCTGCCGCAAGAATAGCAGATGCATCTGCAATGCGGTCCTGGTAGGCGAGGACGGGAAGCCCCTTCGCTCCGGCGCAGGAGACTGCCAGGAAAATCACACCGCCAACTGCAAGCAATACTGCAACAGCTGCCCTGAAAGAAATCTTATGTTGTACCATCATCTCGTTTTCTCCAGGCAAGTGCTGCAGCCGCTTTCTGGAGGACAGCAGAGTTCCATCTTGTTCAGGAGTTCCAGAGACAGATCACGATATTCGGATGATTCGAGACGCTCCCGCTGTCTCTCCGCTCCACTCTCCCCATGGGAACCCAGCTTCCACTCGCTGATAAGGCATCCAGGCCGGGCGCTCATCAGCACAATACGGGTACCTACAACCAGAGCCTCCTGTATAGAGTGTGTAACAAAAAGAATTGTCATCGGTTCACGAATCCAGATATCAACAACTTCCCTGTTCAGCCTGAGACGTGTCTGCTCATCCAGACTGGCGAAGGGCTCATCCATAAGGAGCAGTTGCGGCTCCATTATAAGCCCACGGGCAATTGAAACCTTCTGCCTCATTCCTACGCTCAACTCATGGGGCATGGCATTATTAAATCCTTTCAAACCAACAACATCAAGAACTCTGGTAACTTCATTTGCGAGACGCTCAGCATTTCGTTTCTGTGAAAACTTCAGTCGACGGTTCCCAATGGCCAGTAAAATATTTTCCTCAACCGAAAGCCAGGGCATTAAAGCCGAATCCTGAAAAACCAGAGCCCGTTCTCGTCCAGGACCGGCGATTTCTTTTCCGCTGAACAATACCTCACCCTCATCCGGCTTTATAAACCCCGCCGCCATGTTTAAAAGCGTGGACTTGCCGCAGCCCGAAGGCCCAAGAAGAACAACGAATTCTCCTTCATCTACAGACAAATTTACATTCCGGACGGCGGGAATTGTACCGGCATAGCCGGAAAACCCGTGATTGACTGCAGAATACTCTAACTTCACGCCATGCCTCTTCGATTTCTCACCATCAATTCAAGGGGGTAAAATACCAGTTTTTCAAAGATGAGACCGATTAGGGCTATCATGATCACCGTTCCGAAAGCAGCCTCATAATCCAGATTCCATCTCGCCTGCAGCAGACTGTATCCCAACCCGATACCTGTTCCTACGACCATTTCTGCCGATATAAGGACCCGGAATCCATTTGCAGAGGCAATTCTCAATCCACCGACAATGGAGGGAGCTGCTCCGGGAATAATCACTTGGAAAAACGTGCGGTAGGAACTCAATTCCATCATTTTTGCCGCTCGAATTAACGATTTGTCAATTTCCCGGATTCCTGCCCGGGTATTGATTATCACGGGAGATACAGCAGTCACTGCTATCATAAATATTGTGGCGGTATTGCCGAGTCCAAAGAGTATCAGCGATATCGGTATCCAGGCCAGTCCCGGAATCAACTGAAGCGTGTGAACCAAGGGAGAGAATATTTCACCCGTCTTTGGGGATAATGCCATAGCAATTCCCATAAAGCACCCAAGGATTGCTGCTATGCCAAACCCTGCACCCCAGCGTAGAATACTTGCTCCCATGTGGAGGTATATTGATGCAGAGGCTTCTCCTGGATGAATTATCGCCATTACTGCTTCCCACGGGTAGGGAAATGGCTTTCCTTGAATATTACGTAAAAATACGGCTAGAACAATCCATATAATTACCATGAGCACCAGACCTGCTGCATGGAGCAGACTGTTGTTATTCATGGGTTTTGGTTTTATTGAACTCATAATCCCTAATATATCGCATCTACCCTGCTAAGAACAGATACTTCAAGCTTTTCACCCTCTTAGCCATCAAACTTTTTCCGGGGTTGCTGCCGCAGCTCTTGTCAGGCGGTCATTTACGGCAACTCCGATACCCTTTTGAGGGAATCGCTCGGCCACAATCAGGTTGAACTGCATCCTGTCAACCAGTCTCAGAGTTTGATAGAGCATGGCAGCGGCCCCCCGTACATCATTTCTGGAGCTCAGGATAAAAACATTGCCCGCATACACCTTTTCGGTAGGCTCCCGAAGGATTACGGCGATGTCTTTTCTCTCTGCATACTCCGATGCATCATCAACAAGCAGCATGGGGGTAGCCGGTGCATAATGCGACGGCAGCAGACCGGGACTTCCGCCGGTCTCAGCTGTTTCTTTGACAGGGCCCGAAGCAATCGGTCCCGCTATTTCGGCAATCTCCTCGGCAGTAATACCGCCGGGGCGAAGCACCGTCGGTAGATCTCCGGCAAGTGACAGAACGGTTGATTCCACTCCTACCCGGCAAGCCCCGCCGTCAATCAGAACTGCATACCGGCCGGCAAGCTGATCTGCAACATGCCCGGCTGTTGTCGGGCTGGTTTTACCGAAAAGATTTGCACTCGGGGCTGCAACAGGAGTTCCAGAGCGCCGGATCAGCTCAAGAGCCAGGGGATGGGACGGCATGCGAACGGCAACCGTATTTCCACCCGCTGTGACTATATCGGGTACACAATCGGCTTTGGGCAAGACCAGCGTCAGGGGACCCGGCCAGAAATGCTCCATCAGTCTCCTTGCCAGATCTGGAACATGGGAAGCCAGCTGCTCCGCTTCTTCGAAACTCGAAACATGGACTATCAGGGGATCGTGGAGCGGCCGCTGTTTGGCAGCAAATATCTTGGCGGCAGCTTCCGGATTGAGGGCATCTGCCCCCAGGCCATACACAGTCTCGGTTGGAAATGCGACCAGCTCTCCCCGTCGAATTGCCGCGGCACCCCTGTCAAGCAGGTCCTCAAACACTGCAGAAGGAGAAGGATGGGCAAGAATCCATTGAGCCGCCTCCAGTAACGTATGAAAAACCGGAGCTTCCAGGGGAACTTCGGATAGACGCTTCAGACCTGTTCCGGTCAACAGAAAAAGACCAAAAACTCCAGCCTTAACTGCTGTCTGCAGGTCATATGGATCGTCTCCTATATAAAAGGAGCGTTTCAGGTCCACGGAAGGATCCTGAACAGCCGCCCGAATACTCTCCACATTCTGCTTATGCAAATCATAGTCCTGTGAGAGACTTTTGACGGCGGCATCGACTTCCGGTGAAAATGACTGCCGGGCCCCTACGGAACGGACAAATCCTGGATCTCCCATGAGTACTGTATCCCGGTCGAGAAAAACCGCCGGTCTCTTCTCAATGTTGTTTCTTGATTTGCCTATCATCACCGTTCTCCATTAACTGCAAGAAGCATCTTAACCATCGCCGGGAGTCGGGTCAATCCCCACTTATTCCATACCATGGGGCACGCAGCTCGTGCGACTTGTATGCTCCAAGCTCAGATGAGAATCTGTCCAGCACCCCCTTGTCTGTCAGAATGCAGCACGGTACAATAGCGCTATGAAACGCAGCGGACAGATAAAGTCCAGACAGGAACATCAGCAGAAGCGTATAAAAATCGAGCATACCGTGATTCATGGAGTTCCCGTAGCCATTCACCGAAAAAAGATCAAGCATATCTATTTGAGAATAAGCAGAAATGGTGATGAAGTTCAGGTATCTGCCCCGCTGGCTGTGCAGCAGTCCTATATTGCAGCCTGCATAGCCAAAAGAAAAGAGTGGATTGAAAAATCCTTTGAGAAGGTTCGCTTCCGCAGATCCTCGGCAGTTCCCGTTATTGAGGAGGGAGCTGAAATCCTGCTCTGGGGAAAACCGTATACCCTTTTAATTAGAGAAGATACGGGGTCATCATCTGTACAGATCGATCATGATGCGGTTATTCTCAGCTTCCGCAGGCAAGCTGATTCCGAGCTCCGTACTAAAGCTCTGGTTTCCTGGTATAGGGATCGAATAGCAGAACGTATCCCTGATCTGGCGGCAAAATGGGAACCGATAATGGGGATTAACGTAAACGAGTGGCGCACCCGCAGGATGAAAACCCGCTGGGGATCCTGCAGTTATAAGAGTAAAAGAATCTGGCTGAATCTGGATCTGGCCCGGCATCCCGTTGAACTGCTGGAATATATTGTGGTGCATGAGATGGTTCATATCCTTGAACCCAGCCATAACGCCCGTTTTTATGCCCTTATGGGGAAATATTTTCCCGATTGGCAGAAGTATCGTAAAGAGCTGAAGCAGCTCTCTCCAGCCAGCTGGCACTCTGCCGCTCAATAAAGCCTTTTTCACAAAGAGCAATGCTTATGCATTCAATTGCTGCAGCTTTCCAGGGTTTTCAGGGTTTTCAGGGCAATGAGGATCTCCCGTTTTTCACCCTCAGCGGCAACGCTCTCCTGGTCAACATACTCCCCTATTCCCTCTTTTACATTCGCCTGGTAGAGAACGACATTGTTGAGAATCGACAAAGCCTGCACCCCGCGCAGCGTGGCTATGACATAAAGAGCGGCCGTTTCCATATCCGAAGCCAGTACCTTCCTGCTGCTCCAGTAAGCCATCCGCTCCTGTTCCTCATCAATATAAAACGAATCGTGGCTGCGGGTTATTCCCACATGAAAAGGAAAACCGGA
>JAGYPA010000085.1 GCA_018399255.1 Spirochaetales bacterium
TTCATTGGAATGAGGAATATGACAATAGCTTCCAGTTTCACTTTTCCCTCCTTTCCTTTCCACAAACGCAGGGCGTTTCCGTCGACTGTCAGCCCTTTACGGCACCCTCCACTATTCCGCGCATAAAGTACTTGCGCGCCGCCAGAAAAATAGCAATTGCCGGTATCATGATTACTACACAGGCCGCTGCCAGCAGTTCATCCTCGTTACCCTCCAGCGCATGCTGGAAATCGAAGAGCCCGACAGTAGCCATCTTCATGTTCGTTTTTGTTATCATAATGAGCGGGGTAAAGAAATTATTCCAGCTGTAGACAAAATTTATCAGTAACGTAGCAAACAGCCCCGGAGATGCGATGGGAAAAACCACATAGACAAACCCCTGGAGCGGCGTAGCCCCGTCAATAAAGGCAGCCTCCTCGAGAACCAGGGGAATGCTCTCAAAAAATCCCTTTAAGATGAATACCGCCAGAGGTACCCCGAAAGAACCGAAGATAATAATCATCAGACCATACGTATTCATTATTCTCAGATCGCTTGCTATTTTATAGAGCGGAACCATATTGGTCAGCTGAGGAAGCATCATGATGACAAACATGAAACCGAAAAGGGCATTACGGCCGGCAAACCGCATGCGGGCCAGTGCATAGGCCATCATTGCCGAAACGGTCATGCTCAGTATTGATCCGCCTGATGCATAAATGATGCTGTTGACTATATAGCGGCCGAAAAGCCCGTGATCAAAGAGCCTGATATAATGACTGAAAACAAATCGCTCCGGAATGATGCGCAGGATACCGGTACTTGCCGGTGCAAATGAGATCATGAGCGAATAGAACACAGGAAAAATCATGATAAGGCATAAAAGGCTAAGAATACTATGGAATATCCGGTAGGCTTGCTTTTTAGTCATTTTCTCCCTCCTGGTTATGCGGCCAACGCATTTTCACGCTTCAGGAAGCGGAGATACACTGCTGCCAGAACCGCATTGAGCAGCAGAAGCAGGACAGAAAGCGAAGCCCCGTAGCCTAGATTGAAATACTGGATGGCTTCACGGTACATATAGAGGCTTAGAACCTCAGTGGCTCTTCCCGGGCCGCCGTCAGTTATGGAGAGAAACATTCCGACATTGTTCACTGCCTGGATTGTCAGAAAGGCGGTTGTTACAATGACGGTGGGAAACAGCAGCGGCCAGGTTATCCGGCGGAATTGGATGAATCCCACGGCCCCGTCCACATTAGCCGCTTCATAGACTTCCTTGGGGATCGTCTGGAGACCGGCTAGCAGAAGCAGCATACCAAATGATACTGATCGCCAGATCGTGGCGGCTGTTACAATCCCCATCGCTCCGCCCGGGGTGGTTATAATGGTGGCATTATCGAAAAGCGGGCCCAGCAGATTCTGCAGAATTCCGTAGTCACGATAGAAGAACCAGCGCCAGACAACCCCTGAGGTTATTTCCGACAGGATCCAGGGCAGAAAAATCACCGTCATATAGAGACCGCTTGCGGCAATACCTGAATTGAGCATCAACGCGACGAGCAGGGATACGATGACCGTTATGGCAACGTAAAAGACCAGAAAAACCATGGTAGCTGAAAGGCTTTCATAAAAATGAGAGGTGCTGAGAAGGATGGAAAAATTCTTCAGCCCGACAAACTGGACAGCCCCGCTTCGAAAGCGCGTCATGGAGAGATAAAAACTGAAAAGTGTCGGATAAATACTTACCGAAGCTACCAGCAGGACAGCGGGCAGGGAAAGCAGATAGGGATACGACGAATTCAGCGAAATTTTTGATTTCATTATCTATCCTCTCATATCCGGGAGTATCGGGAGATTATTTTCTCTTGCACCTGGCCGCTCCTGGTCGCTCCTGGTTGGTAAATAATCCCGGGGAAAAAAATTCGGTACAGTCTGCACCGTACCGAATTTTTGCTTTCTTGCATAATTCCGGCAGCTGGAAGCTACCAGTACAGTTTCAGCATCAGGTCTTCAAGTTCTTCCAGTTCTGTTTGTATGTCAAGTCTCTGGTTGATTATCAGCTCCTGCAAAGTTGTTGCCAGTGCATCGGAACATTCATTATAGTAGGGGCTTGTCTCTGATACATGACCATGGGTAAAGAGGTTTTTCGCCGTATCGACGTAGAACTGATTGCCGAATATTTCGGCTTTCTGAGCGGTGGCGGTTGTCGGGGTTCCGAACTGCGCATTTGCCCAGCCGGCCAGACGTTCGTCGTTGCTGACAAAGTAGTCGATAAAAGCTATGGCATTCTCTGCATTCTCAGCTCCCTTGGTAACGGCAAAGGTTTCGCTGTTGGCAAATACATACCCCTGGTCGCCGAAGGAGGGAGGCGCCGCTATAACAACTTCGCCGCGGTTGTAGCGATCTTCCAGTCCTTCCATATAGATGAATGACCAGGATCCTCCGCGGACAGCTCCGGCTTTACCGGATGTGAAAGGGATTTCTGAAGCAGTCCAGTCTCCGGTAAAAGCAGCTTCCGGCATATACCCTTTGGCAAACATTTCCCGTACCCATTCAACCACTTCAATATTCTGCGGGGTTGCCCAGTTCGGCTTTCCCTCTTCGTCAAATACGCTGCCGCCGTTGGACCAGAAGAACGGAGCATATCCCTGAGCAACTGCAGCACCGCCGGAACCTTTGCCCATAAATCCGGTAAGGGCGTATTTGCCCTCTTTCTTAAGCCGGGCGCCTTCAGCCAGCCACTCTTCTGCTGTCTCAGGAAGGCCGTTCGGAAAGCTGGCAAGATCGTAGTAGTAGTTGCCGCCGCCGATAAAGAGCCCTACCGCATAGCGCTCGCCGTTCTTCTCAAACATGTTTTTCTCAAACTGATCCAGTGAATCGTACCAGCTGAGCTTGCTTATCGGCTCCTGGATATTGAGCAGCGCCCCTGCGTTTACCCATCCGGGAATGTTTTCAGCAGCTCCCTGCACAACATCCGGCATGTCTCCGCCTGAGCGGGCAACCAGATTCACTTTGTTGTCCATCTGGTCCCAGGCAACCTGTTCATACTCTACCATGATGCCGGTATCTTCCTGAAACCCGTTTATTGCTTCAGCCATGAAGGCCGCCCGGGAATCTGCTGTATCGGTCAGGTCATAGAATCCCCAGAATATCACTTTCTCTTCCTTGGCCTCCTCCGCAGCGGCAGCCCAGAGCATTGTTCCTGCACAGATAAACAGCACCAGAACCACTAAAGCCAGAACCTTCTTTTTCATGCTTTTCTCCTTTCCTCAATGTACCCGCCTTTCCAGGCAGATTTTTCTCTTCTACGGGTATTACTGCCCGCCTTTGCAACAGGATGTTCTCGTGAACAGCCTGATAAAGCCCAATACATGTTCTCGCGAACATATAAAATCCTACCACCCATTCGATCAGCTGTCAAGAAAAAATTTGCCCTTTCCGGGAAATCGCCCCTTGCCGGGAAATACGCTGCCTGCTGTCAGGAATCCCGAAACTTCCGGACGGTATCGAGAAATGCCGCAAGATTTTCGAGCGGAGTTCCCGCCTGCACGTTATGGATCGTATTGCAGACAAAACCTCCGCCGGCTGAAAATACCTCCAGACGCTTCCGCACTTCAGCACTGACCTCATCCGGAGTTCCAAACGGCAGAGTTTTCTGGGTATCCACACTGCCTCCCCAGAACACCAGATCGCGGCCGTACTCCCGTTTCAGATATTCAGGGTCCATGCCGGCTGCCGAACACTGAACAGGATTGATAATATCGAACCCGGCCTCGATAAACAGCGGCATAAAGGAAGCGACCGCTCCGCAGGAGTGCTTGAAGGTCTTCCACTGTGTGCGGGTATGGATCCAGGAATTTATCCTGCGGTAGTAGGGGGCGTAGAGGTGTTTAAAGGTATCGGGCGAGCAGAACTGAGAGCTCTGGGTGCCGAAATCGGTTCCGCAGATAAACACGGCATCCGGGATATCCCCGACAGCCTCATGCAGACGGGCAAGGTTCTGCAAAGCTATTTCTGTCTGCCGCGAAAATACTTCATGCAGATAATCCTGGCGGGCAGCGGTCGCAATGTACCATTCGGTGACATCGCGAATACCGCGGGGGTGCGTGAGGCCGGGAGCAGGCACCAGGGCGATATCGCCGAGAGCGGTTCCGCCGAAATTGGCGATTATTCCCCTCCCGGTCTCTTCAGCTGCCAGGCATGCATGCCGAAGCCAGGCCAGCTCCTCATCTTCCAGCAGCCCGAACTCCTCGAGATTCAGCTCCGGGTTCAGACCTTCATCCTCCAGAGCTGCCAGGTCCTCCCCGGACTGCCGGATAATTGTATCGAAAAAGTATCCGCCCTCAGGCATCCTGCCGCTTGGAGGAGCATTGAAATCCCCTTTCGGATAAATCAGAATATCCCCATCGTCAGTTCGGGAGGTATTGAACAATCCGGGAACCAGAACTTCCTGCCCCCAGGGTGTCCGCCAGGGTTTCCAGTCGCCCAGAGGAAAACCGAACAGGGTATTGCGGGAATTAACCCCGACAACATCTACCTCCATTGCGTCCAGAAGATCTTCCTCGATAAGACCTAACATCTGGTAAGGCTCATGGATGCGAACCGGTCGCCTTTCCAATCCGTAGTAATCCCGCAGCCCGGCAACTATGCTGCAGTGAATACCGGTTACCGCTGTCGCCCCGAAATCGAGCGGAATCCGCCCTTCACGATGATTCAGGGCGTCCCTGAAAAAACTTCTTGACCGCATGTCAATCTCCTTTGTCCCGGCATTCCAGAGACCCGTTCCAGACGTGTATGTGTTCGCGCGTCATCCAAGTTGGCAGCAATAAAGATGTTCGCGTGAACATATGGATATACGCCAGTTTATCAGGCGCCTCAGCACCCGTCAACTCTTTTTTTTTCACTGCCAAATGTACTGATAAATATATCGCACGAACTAATGCATCAGAGCACCTTTCCCATCAGTGTGCGAACCGCTTCCCCAAGACGTAAGATTTCACCGGAGAAACCGATCACGTCTCCGTGCGGATCCCGATCAGTATCAGGCAAAACGGCCATTCCTGCCCACTCTGCATTCAGGTCCTTCAGCACATTCCGCAGAACAATCTCGCCTCCGTCAAATTGTCGGGGGAAGACAGGTGACCCGCCGCACATGAGCGCAGCCCCCACTTTCCTCCTGTCCAGAGCGCGATCCTTCCGCAGCCTGGACGCCCAATAGACCTGCAGTCGATCAATAAGGATCTTGAGGGGGCCGGTTACCGAGTGGAAATAGATAGGTGAAGCAAAAATAACCACATCGGCAGCATCAATCTTCCGGTAAATTTCCTGCATCCCGTCCGCAATCGCACAACCGCGGGTTTTCCAGCAGCTGCGGCAGTCTATACAGGGCGAAACTCCAGATTTATAGGCTGATATAATCTCTTTTTCGCCTTCCAGGGTATCGAGCAGCGCTGAAATCATCCAGGATGTCGTTCCCCTCCTGCGGGGTGATCCGTTCAGCACCAGTATACCGCTCATCAGTAGACGCTCCCCAGATACCCTTCAGGCTTCCGGTTGTGAATGAACCGATGCCGGAAATAGAAGAAGCTCGGACTGTGGGTGTGAATAGAGAGCATTTCGGTATGCGGATGGTTAACTGAGGTAAAGGGCTCCATGCCATTTCCCAGTCCCACTGCTTTGCCGCCGACATACACACAGGAATAATTGAGCGATATCTCATCAAGCAGCCCGTCATGGAGCAGGCTGTGACAGTAGGAAGGTGATTCCACAATGGTTATATCGAGTCCCATGAGCTTGAGAATCCGCATCACCACCTGAGCATTTGTCCGATTCCCCTCCCCGCTGATAATAACAGGAATATGTCCGGGAACCAGCCGGCGAAAATCGTCGGCAACTCTGTCGGGATCGATATCCTCAACGTTACGGTAGGGACCGACTACATAGCAGGGCTGATCGATACCGTCAAGTATTCGCTGCATTCCAGTCGGCGATGAGTTGAACATTACCGGCTGATTTTTCAACAGCGTATCCTGAAAGGGGATATCGGTGCCGTCAAGGGAACAGATTACTACCCAGGGGGCTTTAGGCTTGCCGGCCTGGACCCTGGCCTCCTCCAGACCGCGATCGAACAGGCAGACAAGACCGTCAGGTTCTTTCTGCATAGTTCCCGCCCCGGCGAACACGGCATCGACACTGGCCCGCATCAGGTTGAGAACCCAGAAGTCGGCTGAAGCCCCGTCGGGGTCCAGAGCGTTGGACTGGGCAATGACCGGACCGGCAGGATTGTCTAGATAGGCAATTTTCCCGTCGATGGAAGTGACAAATGAGGCGAGATTGTAGGTCCGGTCGTCAGGAAGGGGGGGGAACCTGAGTTCCCCGAAAACTTTCCGGGAATCTGCTGTCTGGACCGGGGCAGGACTGCAGGCTGCCAGCATTTCATGCTCATAAATTTTCTTCAATGCAATCCGGTCGTAGTCGTAATCAATTTTGGGGTATTCTGATACCATGGCTGCCGTCCTCTCAGGAATTTGTCAGAATCTTGAACGATTCATCAACATTAATGTTGTTTCTCGTGGCTACATCAAACCCGACATAGGTAATTTCCCGTTTCGGGGTGATCTGGTTCAGCAGATAAATGCACATATACTTGCCGGACAGGTATCCCTGAAAATAGGGCCGGTCATGCAGAGCCATGGTAATATACCCGCTGCGTATCTGTTCCTTTATATCTTCATTGAGATCGTTTCCTACCAGTTTCACCTCGCTCCGTCCCGAATCGCTAAGGGCCCGGGCCAGATAGATAACCTCGGTATTGGTGTACATGCCGACGAGATCTTTGTGCTTTACCAGGATATCCCGTGCTGCTGTATAAGAATCCTCGATCCGCTGCAGGTAGCAGTGCTCGACAATCTCAATATCGTTATTCTTCTCTATTTCTGTAATAAACCCCCTGAATCGCTGGTAGAGCGCTTCAAATTGATTGAAGGCGTTGAATACCGCAATTTTTCCCCGTCGTCCTATAACATTCATCAGCAGTTCTGCCGCAAGCGCTCCGCATTCAAACGGATTCGATCCGACATAAAAAAGGTTCCTCCGGTTTTCGAACCTCAGGTTGATGGAACTTACCGCAAGCTCCCGCCCGGCAAAGCGGTCCAGCACGGCTGCTACCTGGTCCCCGAGCATCGGGGCAATTATCAGGCCGTCGATGCTTCTGCTTTCCAGCACCTGCTGCAGGTCAGCCGCCTGCTGGTCGGGACTGTCCGGATGGTGCTGATAGACGTGCAGCTGGAATCCGTAGTGCTGGAATTCGGTTTCCGCCGCCCTCAGTCCCGCCTCCAGATCTCGGGCAAACTGCTCATTGTAGGAGACAAGGAAGCAGTAGATCTGCCAGCCGTTCTTCTTGGCAAGCGATCGAGCCATCATGTTGGTCCGGTAGCCCATTTCGTCAGCCGTCCGGATAATCTGACCTTTCAGTCCCGCTTCGACATAGCCGTTGTTATTCAGGGCCCTGGCAACGGTGGTGCGGGTTATGTTCAATCTCTTTGCAATATCTTCCTGGGTAACTTTTTTCATGCGGTTCAGTCCATCAGATCTGCTGTATCCCGTCAGCTTGGCAAGCTTCTGCCTGGCTCGCTGCTGCCTGGCAAGCTTCTGCTTGGCAGACGGGCGTGTTCTCGCGAACACAAAAGTATGATACAAGGTTGTCCTGCACCTGTCAAGAAACTCCTATTACAGTAGTTATTCTCTCATAAGGGTCGCGCTTCACCGCCCGTCACCGCACTATATGTCTGAAGCCTCCAGTATGTCTGGAGCCTCCAGCGCACCAGTCGGACAGACCGATACGCACAGCCCGCAGTACCGGCAGAGTTCTTCGTCGAGACTCATCACATATTTCTGCAGTTTCTGCAGCGATTTTTCCTGCAGAACGGTTTTCTGCAGGCTTCTCGCCTGATAGGGACAGACTATAACGCATTTCATACAAGCACTGCAGAGATCGCTCTGAAAGCGAAAGACAAACCGCTTCCGGTTTTCCCCCGCGGCAAGGTTTTTAAGCGCCGCCCCGGTAATATGGGAAACTTCGGCAAATCCAAGCGTTTCCGCCAGCTTCTCTATCCCCTTCACCAGGGTTCCCAGGTAGGATAATCCTTTGAGCATCGGGGCTGTGCAGACCCCTGCAGCAACAGCCCCGGCCATCATCATCTCCACGGCATCCTCAGCAGTCATCACCCCGCCCAATCCGATAACCGGCTTATCGGTTTTTGCTGCAATCTCCGCCACATACCTGAGAGTTATGGGTTTGATAGCTCCGCCGGTCAGCCAGCCGGTTCCGTGGGGACCGCCTACCAGGGGTTTTCGCGTACGGATGTCGATCCGAAGCACCGGCCCCACCGAATCCATTGCGGTAATGCCGTCGGCTCCAGCGTCCAGTGCATGCAGCGCAGCGGCAACAGGATCGGTCCAGTTGGGACTTATTTTAACCAGCAGCGGTTTTGTCATGAGCTCTCTGGCCCGTCTGACCATAGGCAGGATTTCCTGCTCGGTGTAGGATACCAGTTCGATGATATCGGCCCCGGCATCAGCGATCCGGCTGACCCAGTTTTCCACTTCTGCCAGGGTATGGCCGATACTGGCTATTACCACAACCCCGGCAGCCTTCGCGGCAGGTATCTCAGTTTCCACCCAGCGACTGCCGCTGAAGTCAGTCCATTTTTCGGCATTGATCATAGAATCTCGTCCGGTTACAGCAATATGCGGATAGGGATTTTCTGCGGGAACATCCCGTATGGTCTTGGTAACGACTGCTCCGGCGCCTTGCTCATGAGCCCTGATCATGCCCTCAGCACCATAGCCGATAGGGCCGGAGCCTATGATCAAGGGGCTCTGCAGGGTTATGCCGAAAAGTTCAATCGTACTGTTCATCTCGTGTTCCTTATCCATCTTTTTCATTGCCGTCTTTTTCATTGCCGTCTTTTTCATTGCCGTCTTTTTATTGTCCTGCGTTATGGCCGTTCACAGATTCCGCGCCAGAGGCGCTCAGCCTGAAACCGCGCCTCGTCGCGTACGGCATCGATGTCGAACCCGATCAGTTTTCCATCAGCCTTCAGCTTTCTGCCGGCAACCCAGACATCCAGCACCTGCTCGGGATTGCGGTAAAGAATCAGCTGGCTGAATATATTGCTCGTAGTGATCGGGGTGGGCAGATCGGCTTTTATCGTGATGACATCAGCCTTCCCGCCCGCTTTGAGCGTTCCGCATCCATCAATTCCCGCAGCTGCGGCTCCCTTCTCGGTCGCCATGGCATAGACGGTCCCGGCCGGCATTATTTCGGGGTTCTCAAGGTGCGCCTTATGCAGCAGGAACGCTCCGCGCATCACTTCAAAAAAATTATTGATGTAGCCGTCGGTTCCCAGCCCGACAGTGATTCCCTTTTCTATCAGTTCAGGGACTGGTGAAAAGCCCCCGCCAACTTCGCAGTTGCTCAGGGGAACGTGCACCAGTCGTACGCCGCGCTGTCTGAGCAGCTCAATTTCACCTCGAGTCAGCTTTACTCCCTGGGAGGCAAGGACGTCGGGACCAAGAAATGCCAGCTCTTCGTAGAGTTCTACCGGCAGCTTGCCGTTGTAGGTTTTCCGGCACCATTCTGGTTCGTAGCGGCTTTCCGAGAGATGCATCTGAATGCCGGAGCCGATTTCCCGGGCTATAGCGGCTGCTTGTCGGATATAATCCGGGGAACAGGTAAAGGTGGTATGTATGCACATCATGCCCGATATCAGCGGATGGTCGCGATATTCCAGAAAAAACTGTCGGTTTTCTTCCAGTCCGGCATTTCCCTGCTCACGACTGACCCGTTCGCTTGCCTCAAAGGAGAGGACCGCTCGCATTCCAATCTCTTCGATTACTCCGGCAAGGGTTTTGAGTCCTCCGGGAACGGCATAGGGAGCTTCGAGCACATCGCAAAAGGCAGTTACCCCGCTGTTGAGCAGTTCCAGGGCTGCTGCACGTCCGGAGGCAATGATCATGGGGAAATCTATGCGGTCTTCTACCAGCGGCCACCAGAAATCGTTGAGAAACGCTTCAAAATTATCGATGGTTCCGGGCGGGGTTATGCCGTGGGAGAGCAGGCCGTAAGCATGCATGTGGGCATTGACAAACCCCGGGGAGATAACTGCATCGGTGCGGTCAAGGACGGTATATTGGGGATAGTCACGAAGCAGGGACTGATTGTCGTCCACCGCTGCGATTATACCTCCTTTTACGGCGAGGCCGGTATGTTCGAGCACCTGACCGCCTCCCGGCAGGAGATATTTTCCCAGAATCACGAATTCCATGAGCCTTTTCTCCATTCAAGCCTGTCGTTTTCAGGCCTGATTTTTTCTGTCCGATCGTTTTCAAGCCTGATATTTTCAGGCCGATCGTTCCTTCAAGCGCTTCAGCTGCCCAGCCGAGCTGCCAGCAGGGTATAAAACCCGGCTGCCGCGAGCAGATCATCAATCTCGATATACTCATCCGGACCGTGGCACAGTTCCATCTTTCCGGGACCGAACCCGATTGTCGGGATTCCCTTGCGTCCCATGGTATAGTTTCCGTTGGTACAGAAGCCCCAGGTGGTTACAACCGGATCGGCAGCAAAATAGTCCCGATAAGCAGCCTCACCAGCCTGAATGAGGGGATGATCGATTTCCAGCGCCCAGGCGGGAAAGAACTCCTCTCCCTCCAGCTGAGCACCGTTATACCCCACAGCTTTCCACTGTACATACTCTAACGTACAGCACTCCCCATTGGGAAGAGCCTGAAGCTCCATCAGTATGCTTTCCCGGGTATCGGCAGTGGTTGTCCTGCGATCCATTGTTACCACCGTCTCGGTGGGGGTGGTGCTGAGGGAGTTTGATTTACAGGCAACGTCTACCGCGGCAGCATCTGCCTTACCCAGAGGGTCGGTTGACGGAAACCGGGCATCAAGTTCCTGAAGCCCCTGGAGAAACGGCAGGGCCAGCTCTATCGGATTGATCCCTTCCCGATGGCGCGAAGCATGCACGGGAGTCCCGGAAAAACGGGCAGTCAGCTGAGCCCGCCCCCGATGTCCCCGACAGATCTGGAGATCGCTGCTTTCGGCAATTACCACCTGATCCGGTACAATGTGCAGTTCTTCAAGCAGGGATCCCAGGGCTAGCCCTTCGCAGTCCTCCTCAGCGATGCTGCCAACCACATATATCGTGCAGTTCTCTGCCAGACCGAGCTCTTTTACCGCTTTCCCGGCATAGAGGGTGCAGACAAAGGGGCCTTTGTCGTCAACGGTGCCGCGGCCGCAGATTCTCCCCGAGCCGGTTTTTTCCGATCCTTCGGCGTTTTCCGATCCTTCGGCGTTTTCCGACCAGCCGGAGGCGCCTTCGGTACGTATCGCCTTGAACGGCGGGGTTGCCCAATCCTGGCCTTCGGCATCGACAACATCAAGATGTGCGTCAAAAAGCAGCACCCTTGGTCCGCTGCCGATACGCCCGACTACATTCCCGACACTGTCGATGCGGACCTCATCATAGCCCATGCTCATCATTTTCTGCCGGACCAGCTCGACGGCATCACCCTCATGACAGGTCAGGCTCTCGATTTCCACCAGCTCGCAGAGAAAATCGACCAGAGACTCTTTTTCACGCGCAAAATAGCGCTTAACGGCATCAATCTGCATATCAGATTCCT
>JAGYPA010000086.1 GCA_018399255.1 Spirochaetales bacterium
CGAACAACAGTTTTTGCTACTCACGACATCCAGGAAGCCCTGCTGACCGCGGATACTATTTGTATTGTATCTAAGCGCCCCTCACGGGTGCTCTACACCCACAGCATCGACATTCCAAAAATGGAACGGGAACTCGGTGATGACAGACTGACAGCCCTGGAGCAGACTATTGTTCGCCAGCTCCTGAATACTGCATGATCTGCATAAATAGCTCTGTGCGCTGCTCAAAATCTTCTATAACTGCATCAAGTGCATTTCCCAGAGCTTGTGTTTCGTCTAAGCCTCCGCCTTTCATAAAGGGAGAAGCATAAAAAAGCAGTTCTTCACCATTCTTTGTCAGAGAACAGTTTACGGACATATGACGAAAGATGACGTCGTAGGCGTTTTCTGTCCCCTCTTTTATATCTATCCCTAAGCTGAGTGTATAATCGGATTCACTGGTTTCAGTGAAGGTAAAGGGCAGCCGACTGCTGAAAAGTGATTTCAATGCACTCTCCGCGTCATCCAGTACGTAATCGGTATTTTGCCGAAATTGAAAATTCATATTGCCTGCATAGACCTGCAGAGGGAAGGTATCTTGAGGGATCATTTCAGCAGTAAGCTGCGGCGGCAGAGTGATTCCCATAGCCGCTGTATCCAGTGCAGCTTTCAGCAGTTGTGACCCGGGAGGAAGTGCCTGTGATGAAATCATTCCACCCGTGCGGAAGGAGTTGGATTTCATCCGCAGAATCTCTTCATCATCAGCTGTCAATATCCAGGAGAGTTCTCCGGTATGTTCTCCCTTCAATGAAGCTGTAATCAGGGAGCAGTGAATCGGTGCAGAGTTATGGACCAGGGAATCTCTCATGACAATCTGGATTGAAATATTATCAAGAACTTCGCGAAAAGCCTGTAAAAGGAAGGGCTGAACAAGAATGCGCGATCCTTCAATGTTCGCTTTCAGTTGATTTGGGAATCCGGAACTCATAAGCGCCTGCTGGGCACGGGAGAGGATCTCGAGCTTATCACGAAGCTTGAGATTTTTGGATTCGGCAAGATCAGAAAGAATTACCTCAATATCCGCTGCATAGGCTTTCATGACTGCTTCTTTTTCTGCCAGCTTTACGGCGGTTTTCTCGATTCCCTCAGTAAGAGCTTCCTCTGTTACTGAGGCGAGAACCCACCACTCTCCGCTTTTCGGGTCCTGCCAGCGCTCAGCAAATTCAAGCCCCACGAGTACGGAGCTGCTGTCAACAGCAACTGAACGGGTAAACTGCTCTTTTACGGCGGTCAGCAGGTTATCAGAAGAGATGGAGGTGTAACTAGCGCTTACTGATTGTACTGAAGCAGCGACAAAACGGGATATCTCTCTATACGTGAGAACTTTTGCTTCTTCAAGCGAATCTGCAGGTCCGCCAATGACGAAGGTTCTTTTATTCAACCCCAGCAAGGCATCCGTATCGTCAGGGGTTTGGGAAAGCCAATCAGGCCCGCGATTCAGGACGCTGGATGCACAGCCTGTGAGAAGTATAAGCTGCATTATGAGAAGAATCATCAGCAGCCCCGTAAGCAGGGTTTTTGGAATTTGGAGAATAGGTAAAACGGAAGCAGAAACTTTTTGCATACGATATCCTTGTTCAGGGGAATTCATGATTCAAGAGAATTCATGATTGACTTTCAAATCCGGAAAGAAAGGATTCATTAATATCCTGAGTGATGATTTTTTGTATTTCCAGCATGATATTCTCGTATTCAGCTGTCTCTTCAAACAGATTATCAAAGGCTTTTTCCTGCAGCATGCGAGTTTGTTCAAGAATAACATCGGGCATGGAATAACAGACATAAGCCACATAGTGATCGTCCTTTTCATCGATATACTGCCCCTCCTGCATGAAGGAAGAAAACTGTGTTGTGGTAATCATCGATTTAAAATTGGAAAAGGCATCTTCAATACTCGTCATTATCTCTTTTGCCTCTTCATCGAGGATCAGCCCATTATCCACGGCATCTTCCAGCTTCTTTATATACGATGAGGTTTTCATGACGCCGTTTACTTTCTGGGAGAGATAGCGTGAGAGCTGCGCTGCGGCATCAAGACGTGCCTGGGAAAGAGCAATATCCTTATTAATATTTAAGTTGGAGTCACTCTGACCAAGAAAAATAATTTTTAAGCGGTAGTCTTCTGAACTCGTCCGGTTAAAATGGTTCTGTACTTCTCCTCGGGAGAGTTTCCACCATTTATACGGCAGTTCTCCAGCCTTGTTGAATGACGCACAGGATCCAATGAGCAGAATTAGAGCCAGCAAAACAAGCAGACGGATGGGTAATGTTTTTTTCATAAAAGCTTCCTTGTGTAAAAAATTTTCATATATAATACATCCCGAAGTTTCGGCCTCCCGGCTATTCTTCGGGTTATTTAGCGAATTCCTATGGAATATCCTGCTTTCACATACTGTCCATTCTTTCCGAAGAGATACATGGGAGCATATTTGAGATAAAAATTCTTATAATACATACCCGCAGAAGGGAAAAATCCGATATCGAGACTTAAGGCAAGGCCGTTTGTTTTGTCCCCAAAAACTGCCTTTATTCCACCGTCGGCATATAAAGAGGTATCTTTCTTTATGATGCCGCCGATCCAGGCACCAAGATACAGTTCCGGTGCAAAACGGTACAGCAGACCAGCTTCAAGTCCCGTTGCCTCTATGTCCTGATCTGTGGAATACAGGCCCAAACCGAAATCAAGGCTCAGCATATCGATCCTGTTTTTATCTCTCAGCTTATCGCTGCTTAAGCTGTCGGTTACTCTGGAAAGGTTGAAGTAGAGTTCATTCAGGGAGTTAAATGTTTCAGTCATGGAATGTACGACACTGCCGTTTTCTACTGATACCATATTGAGGTTTAGTATGAATACACTTCCCCGGGTATAAAGACTGCCAGTAAGAAGATAACGAGCCGAAAGGAGCTCTCCAATTTGCAGTTCGGTCTCTTTTGCAGAAATATCATTCAGCGAAAACTTCATTTCCCGGATTAAAGCATCCCGAGTTTCATCCTGGATGACGAGAAATGCATCTGACTGAGAAAAATATATCGATAACTGTTCCGTGATGAGCTTTGCCTCTTCCTGCAAGTCGCTTGAAGCGGATAAGGGCATGACGGCCAGAGTATTCCCTGCGCGCTTGAAAACTTCCGCTTCCATAAAATCCTGCAGACTGGAGACATTTTTCTGCTCCATAGCTGCACCTGCTGCAGTTGTTTCAGAATCAGCACCGGCCAAGGGTAAAAGGAACAATCCTATGAATCCTAGAAAAAAAAGTAGGAACAGTAATAAAGAAAGGTTTTTATTTGGCATTAAAGAATCTCCCATGTGTTCATAGTTCTACCTCAAGGTATGAAGACTGCGTGCCTTCACCGGCGCTGTTGACCGAAGAAACCGTATAGTAATAGATACCGCTGCTGAGACCGGTATCAGTAAAAGCTGATGTTTCGCTGCTTCCTGCTTCACTGTAAGGACCATCTGGATGATGCGAGCGATATATGATATATGATCCAGCCCCGATTTGATCATCCCATGACAGTTCTATGCTGCCTGAATCCGCCCTGACCAGGTGAATGGATGACGGGGGTCGGGAATAGGTGGTATAGGTGTAAGGACCGGCAAAATCACTGCTGCCGCTTTCGTTGAAAGCCCGTATTTTGTAATAATATGTTGTGCCCGGAGTTAGGCCCTCATCAGTAAAGGAGGTAAAGGTGTCAGAATAGACTCGACGTGAAAAAGTTCCCGTATTGAGGGTGTCGCGGTACAATTCGTAGCGATCTGCCCCTCTTACATCATTCCATGTCAGCTTGAGAGAAGCGATACTTGTATCGGTCTTCACTGGTCTCCCTGGGGTATAAGGGCAGGTTACCGCCTCCAGTATCTCGGAAGGACTGCCCGGCCCTGCAGCGTTTTCCCCTTTTACCTGATAATAATATGTGTTTCCTCCAGAAAGGTTTTTGTCTTCAAATTCACGGGATGTGCCGTTGTAGATGAGGGTACTTGCGGAGAAATCGGAATTCTGGGAACGAAACAGCTGATACCTGTCCGCGCGAGGAACGGGATCCCAATTTACTATGAGAGAATTGCTTGTGAATGCTGAAACAGAAGCTTGGCCGGCTTTTGCCGGAACTTCGGTTTCTTCGGCTGGAAGCGGAGTTATTTCGACAATCACAAAGTCTTTAGCAGTATAACTTCCATCGCAGACTTCCATCTGCAGTACGTATATCCCTCTAGCATCAGGAATAAAGGATACCTGGGCGCCGGAATAGACTAAATCTGAATTTTCTATGCTGGAAGTCTCCGGTTTTTCATCTATTTTCCATGTATAGATAAGCTTTTTTCCCTCTGGATCCTTGGCTTCCCTGATGCTGACAATTACCTCTTCATCAATAGTGCCTGATACGGGATCCCCCGCTTCGGCAATGGGGGGCAGGTCAATGAAGCTGCAGCCCTGAAGCAGAATGATAGCAGTCAGCAGCAAAAGCAGCGAAAGCATCAAAAGCAGCGAAAGCAGGCTCTGGGTGGATGCTGTCAGGCGCAGCAGCTTGTGCTTAAGCTCTCTCATATAACTTTCCCCTCGGATAATATCCCGGAAGTTATTTTGCCTTTTGCGGAAAGAACTAGGGAAAGCAGAGGGGAAGGGGAAACTCCGTTCAGTTTCGCGGTCTCGGAGACGGTGATTTTCAACAGATCCGAATCTTCACCTCTCCGGTCACGCACTGTCAACTTGAAAAGATATATTCCCGACACATCAGGTAGTACCGTGGCCGTACTGCTGTCCCTTTCTCTAATATCGGCATTGGTCAAAGATGAGGTATCGGGAAGCCGCATGATACTCCATTCATAAGTAAGGCTATCATTATCGGGATCCGAGCTTCCGGTTCCGTCTAAGGTCACCGTACTTCCCAGGGAGACTGTTCTGCTTGAACCTGCTGAGGCGGCGGGCGGGAGATTATAGAAATCACAAGCTGCAGCAGTTAAAGCGGCAATAAAAGCAAAAATCATGAGGAATACTGATGTAGAAGCCTTTTCCAGACTGTGCCTTTTCATACTGCTGAAACCCTTATTACGCATCAATTATTGCGTTAATATATAAACATCATTCAAGTAACCATCATTCAAGTAAAAAATCATCTATCCAGAAACGGTTGAGCCGCTTGATAGTACTCCTTCAGTTCATCCCCCGATCTAGCCCGATCTGAAAAGCGGAGCTCATCAATAAAAACATCACTTCCGCTGATTATAGAGAGATACTCATTATTCTGCCAAAGCGGGTGGATTCCCTCCACTGAGATGGAATCTGCCAGTTTTCCATCAAAATAGACCCTGATACGCTTTTCATCGTAAGTCAGTGCATAATGATGCCATGAGCCGATAATTTCAGGGATAAAAACCCTTCCTCCATCATAGCCCTTGAAGGCATCGTTACGGCGGTAGTATATGCCGCTGGAAATATGCGAATAATCCGGATTGCCGCTCTCATAATCCAGTTTCATGGAGAAAACATCCTTTTTTCGTATCGTAAGAATTTCCCCTTCAGGGATGTGAGCCCAGTACTCAAGGCTGAATTTGCCGCTGTCGAGATCCAGGGGAATATTTCCACTAGTCTCCGCCTCTACTGATCCGCTTCCCAATCCGTGGACTGATGACTGAGAGACACTGACGGAAGGTCCTGCAGAGACTTCCTCACCACTGCCGTCATCAAAATGCCATAGATAGATACTGTCATTATCCTTCAGAAGACTTCCCTGTTCCGTCCAGCTGATACCCTCTCCGTAATCAGGAGGTGAAGCTGTTCCTTTATCAACGGTGAAGCTGACAATCTCTTCCCCGACGTTGCCTTCTGAATCTATAATCTCAATGCGGATTGTGTGTTCGCCGTCGGACATGCCGGCAATATCCAGGGTGAATTCTTCCGGAGTATTGGACGGCTCCCTGAAATATTCGGGCGAGGAGCTTGAAAACTGCTTAATTCCGTCAAGATACCATGCTCCGCGGCCGAAGAGGCCTGTTTCTTCAAAGGAGAAGTCAAGGATAAGCGGGTCGTTCCCGGTGATGACGGTACCGGATTTGAGATTTACATCAACAATCATCGGTGTATCATAGGCAATTGAGCATTGTTCAATTCCGCTTTCAAGTCCCCGGGAATCCCGAACCTGCAGGTAGAGATTCACTCTGCCGTTCCGTACTGCGCTCTCATCAAATTCATAGCTGAAACTGCTCTCATAGTCCTGCCATTCAGAAGACAGCAGTCCCGATGCTGTTTGAGCAATGCGCATCTCCTCTCCTGTCCCTTTATTTCGGGTATAGAGATCAAGATCCACTGAAATAATTCTGTCCAGGGTCTCCGCAGCTCCATCATCAATAACAGCATCAAAATCGACAAATCCGTCAGCCTGATATCCTGCGGAGGGCGGAGCTTCATTCAGGTAAGGGGAGTAGATGACTTTGGAAAGAGAAAATGCATCAAAATAATCATGGATAAAGCCGGCATCTCTGTCCGAACCGATACTATCCAGTTCCTGGGTTTTATCATAACCCCAAAAATTATCGGCAAAGTTGTATGATGTAATTGTATCCCGGGCAGTCTCAACTGCAAGAAAAGGGGAGTTCCAGACATCCGAAATGCTGTTCTGCTGCAGAAATACTTCAGCATCGGAATTCCAGTTCTGCACGGAAATTCCTTCCGAAGTGTCATTGAAGATGTTATGGGTGAACTGCACATCTGTACCGCTGAATTTTATCCCCGTGGATGCAAAGGTATTATAGCTAATCGTCATCGCTTCGCCGGAGGTGTTGTAGAACGCAAGGTTTGAGTTATCGCTACGAGATATATTAAATCTGTTGTTGACCAGTATCAGTTCGATGCCGTAGAGATCAGCATCAATATCCCCGGTTATTTCGGAATTGGAGAAGATGACCTTTCCTCCACCGTATGCGAATTCATCCTGATGGTATGCGTAATTCCCCTGGATGCGGCACTGATCAACAAAAATTGATCCTGTCCCGCTGATGGCCTTGTTTACGTTTTCCAAGATGGCATGCTGAACAATATTTCCGCTGCTGTCACTGCTGTAGAAGTACCTATTCTGCATGAAAAGAGTGCTGGAATTACTGTTCAGGTGAATTCCGCTCCAGTAATCATTTTCTGTCTCACCGAGGGCTCTGAAGAGAATGGGGTTTTCAGCTGTCCCGACGATATGAATCTCCCCGTCGACTTCAATGGATTTTTCCGGATCCACATGGATTTCCACTCCCGGATCAATGGTCAGCGTTTTGCCTTCAGGTATCAGGATAGTATCTTCAATTTTTGCGATGCCGTGACTGACTTTCCAATGGAGTTCATCATCCTCCAGGGCTCCTTCATAAATGCGGTACTGGCCGGTCATGGTAATTGAGTCGCTCTCAGCTGTGCTTACATTTCCTGCTTTATCCCGCAGCTGTATCCACACGCTGCGTTCTCCATCTCCGGAGACGGGAACCTTTCGCGTGAAAACCGGCTGGTAGGGTTCCCATGGCTCCACATCAAAATCTCCGTCAAAAGAGACCTGCATGCGGTCTATGCCGCTACCGAACTCTTCAGCGGTTATACTGATCTTGAGATTTCTGTCATCACTCATATTCGCCCCGTCATTTATGGATACCTCCGTAATTTCCGGGGGGATACTGTCAGTCAGACGAATCTCAGGATCAGGAGCTAAGCCGATTTCTCGAACTTCCAGGGGTTCAAAATCATCTATGGTGAAACTCAGTTCATCCCAGCCGGTTTTACTGGCGGTAAATGTATGCGTCCCTGTGGAGAGGATATTCCCCAGCTCAAAAAATCCGGAAGCATCGGTGACTGTCTCCAGGGTCTCTTCTTCTCCCGCTTCTTCTCCCGCTGCCTGACCGCCGCTGTTTGTGATGGAGATGTCTATGCCGCTGTGATCAGTTTCTCCTGTCAGCTTAATATAGCCTTCCAAGCCTGAAGAATTTGGAATCATGGTGATTTGGGGCACTTCTATCATGGGGGATGGAATTACACTTACCCGAGTAGTCACCGTGGGGGTTTGGGCCAACTCAAAACGGAGTGTGTAGGAGCCCAAGGGAACAGGATCAAACTGGTATATGCCGTCTGCATCTGTATGCGTGCTGTAATCGTCAAGTTCGTCAATACTCACCGAAATTCCGCTGTTGTCATCCTCACCCAGCAGGTCAACTGCTCCCCGTACTCCTGTACGTAAAGCTGTGAGCTCCTTGGACGGCACAGTGTAGGTATCTCCCGTGACCACCGTAATGGTTCCGCTGCTGTCCGCAGTCTGGAAAGCAGGTTTGCTGAAGCGTAAGCCGCCGGAATAGTTGCCGGGTGCCGTATCAAAACTGTAGGTACCGTCCGCAGCGGTAAGTGTCGAGTAAGCTGTGCCTAAGAGGTTTATCTCTATGCCGCTATGGTCGCTGCGCCCCTCCAAGGTAACGATGCCGCTGACTGTCCCCAGGGCGATGGGCAGTTCCCGCGTCTCCAGCGTGACTGAGTCCGATGAAGTGATCTCCATGGTGGTGAGGGTGACCGTCCGGTAGCCCTGAGAACTTAAGGCAACCCGGTATTGGCCTGTCTCCATACCGTTCAGGGTATACTGCCCGGAACTGTTGGTAATTGCAGAATATACCTGACTGCTGTCCGAGAGGCTCGTTGCGGTTACCAGAATTCCCTGGTGATCCGTTTCTCCCTCCAGCAGGGCAGTTCCTGCGGCGGACTGCCGGGCAATTTCTAGGATAAGCTCCGAACCAACTTGCGTTTCGCTGCCCTGTTCCAGGCGTATCAGATCAACAGTCTCCGAGGCGTAGCCATTACTGCTGGCTAGTAACTGATACTCCCCGGATTCAATACGATGGAACAGGAACTCTCCATTTTTGTCAGTGTCTGTCGTGTAAGAGGAGCCTCCGGGATCCCAGCTTTTCAGCAGTATGCTGATGCCGCTGCTGTCCGCTTCCCCATCCAGCACTACACTTCCCGAAACGCTGCAGAAAATAGTATCCAGTTTCACATCCTCAACCAGTGAGGTATCGCCATACTTCACCTGCACCGGTATGTTTGGATTGCTGATATACCCGTCTTTCTGTAAAATTACGCTGTAATCTCCTTGGGGGATACTGCTCAGATAGTATCTGCCATCTTTAGTGCTCACCGTGGTATACCGTTTAGTCGGATCAGCGGTGGATTCAGCGATAATGGAAACTCCGCTGTAATCAGAACTTCCCTCCAGGGTAACCCTTCCGGACAGCGATCCGAAAGGCAGCAGGGCAGGGAAGTCAGCAGTGCTGATTTCAGAGGAGTTGACCCTGACGTCAGTTATCCTCCCGCTGGCATAAGCTGTTTTGCTGGCAGTTATAACATATATTCCTGGCTGGCAGTTATCCAGAAGGTACTCTCCCTCTGTATTTGTAGAGGTATTGTACTTCTGCCCGGAAGTTTCATGTTCAGCTAATATGTCAATGCCCTCATAGCTATCGGTTCCATTCAGCTCAACCGATCCGCGGATAGTCCCGCCGTCGGATTCAAGCTGCAGTTTATCTACAAGCACAGTTTCACCGACAGAAGTTTCAACGCCGCTGATCTTTCGGGTAAAATATCCGCTGTACTCCAGGATGATCTCATAAGTTCCATCGGCCAGATGATCAAAACGATATGTTCCATCAGAATCAGTATGCACCGAATAAACTGTCTCTTCTTCACCAACCTGTTTCAGAGACACCCGAATTCCTGAAAAATTTTCTGATTTGCCCTGGAGGGAAACCCTGCCTTCAATACTGCTGCTGCCCCTGTAGAGGGTGATAGGGTCACTGATCTCCCTAAGCGGCGGGGACAGATCACTGACTTCATTTTCTAGAAGGACATCTTCCGTCTTACCAACCTTCCAGTCGGCCTTTTTTACATACAGGGTATACAAGCCCTGGGGTACACGAGGGATTGAAAAATTTCCATCAGCGTCAGTTTCTGCGGAAAATGATGTTCCCGGGATATACACCTGTATGCCGTTGTGTTCATCCATGCCGTGGAGCAAAGCCTTTCCTTGTATAGTTCCCGCCGGCTTCAGAAGAACGGAACCGAGGTCCCTTTCCTCTCCCTTTGTAACGCTGAGCTTTGTCAACCTCGCAGCCATGACTGTACTGTTCGCTGTGCCGGCGGAAGCCTCAATTTCTCCCCGTATTACCCCCATGGGTTCAGAAAAAGCATACAGAGTAAAGAAATCTAGCTCCTCAAGACCACGAATGACAAATTGCTCTCTCGGTGCCGTAACCTGCATGAATCCCGGTATTTCTTCAATGTAGAGGTAGATATTTGATACTCCGCCTTCAAATGAATCAGGCAGAATAACCTGTCCTGTCAGTTTACCTTCACTGTTACTTCTGAACAGTTCACAGGAGATGTTCAGCAAGAGTATAGTCGAAAACAGTATCAGCAATACAATTTTAGCGGCTTTTGCATTCATATCCAAGCTTTTCCTAACCATGCACTTACAACGGGATATCCTGCAGAAAAAAACCAAACCCAATTGACTTTCAGACTTTAAGGCAGATTTTCTATCCAAGCTCAGTATAACTGTGTACTTGCAGATAAAAAATAGCAGGAGCACATCACATACACATCCTGCAGCACTACCCTGAAAAATAGCAGAGAAATGCTTATTATGCAGAAAAATACACTGAACTAAAGAATTTTATAGCATATTGTGTTTCAGCCTACAAGTTTTTTTTATGCCACTTGAAGCTTTCTGCGCAAATCCCTACACCACACAAGCGATAAATGTAGGGTTCTGTAGGATAACAAGAAGCATTTTCTGAAGGAATTCGAGTCCCCTCAAATAAAATAGAGCTCCCTATGAAAACTTAAAACAGGAAAGCCTGTATACTGCTGTCTGGGTGAGATGAATTATTTGTTTACTCTTTATAAGCAAGTATTTTTTACATAAATCAAAAAGTCTCTGCCTTTTCTGCTCGCTTCAGCAGGGATTGTTTTTGCTGATGCCTCAGCGCTCCGGACCGGCTTTTTGACATTACGAGCACAAGCGAAAACCCAGGTTCCAGGCCAAAGTTTTAAAAAAACAGTTCATGGGTCTCACTGCTGTAGAAACCGGGGATCTCCTCAATTTTCAGGCCTTCCCCCGCCAGGGCGGCGCTTACAGCCCTCCTGTTGAAAGCATGCGTGTCCGGATGCTGTAAAAAAGTATCCGCCGGCATCCAGGCAGCATGTGAAATTTCCGTCGGATCCAG
>JAGYPA010000087.1 GCA_018399255.1 Spirochaetales bacterium
ACCTTTCGGTAAGATACTTTCTGAAACTTGCAGGATGATCGGCAGAAAGTCCGATATATTCATCAAGATGGAACATATAAACCTTCTCCCAGGGTATCTCGGTATGTTCTACCAGTGCATTAAGGGTTTGATACTGGCTGGTCCCGGTAGCGAGAATTATATTGGCCCAACCTCGTTTCTCCAAAGCTTCCTTAATTGCAGCAGCCCCAGTATCGGCTGCTGCTTTTCCCATCTCTATCAGAGTAGTGTATGTCTGTACTCGCATGAATCTGCTCCCTCCCGTATGGTTTAAGATCTGTAAATATGGGCGCCTATTTGTCCACACAATTCACCGCGTCCTAAAATAAGGCAGTCGGCTATCCTATACTTGCGGCCCTATCCCATATCAGCCGTGCACTATCCCTGCTGCCCGTGCACTGTCCCACAACTCAGCTTCTTGGAGTAGTGTTTTTTCCACCCGCAGTCGTGCATCACCCTGTACATACCTGAACACTGTCAGATTGACCGGGATGTCCGGCCTTGCATCTCCATACCCACTTTCAGAAAGACCAAGGTAGACGGAAGGGTTTTCTGTACAGAGCTTTATGGTATCCGAAAGGGATGCTCCGGTACTTTCCATAAACCGCAGTATGTCCCAATCGAGAAGATGGGCGGCTCCAGCAAGAAATGTTGTGCCGTGCAGGCCGAGATGACCGTCTTCAAACACTTCTACTTCAAGATTTCCCCACTTGTATAAACCTGGAGGATACCCACCGATAAGCGCTACATCACTGACAAGAATCACCCGCTTCAGACCTTTCGCCCGGGCAAAGACCTTCACTACCGAGGCAGGCAGGTGAAACCCGTCACTTATCATACCTGCGTAGAGTTCGTCTGCCGCCAGCTGTTCCCAGAGATAGTTTTTCAAACGTGGGACAGTACTGTGGCTGCCGTTTCCCAAGTGAGTTGACAGCGTGGCACCTGCCTCCACCGCTTCACGTATCTGCTCTGGGGAGCACCCGCTATGTCCTATCGACACCTTAACCCCCGATGCCGTTACTTGTTTGATGAAATCCATGGCACCTTCACGTTCCGGCGCCAAAGTGATATACCTGACCATGCCGTCCGCAGCTTCCTGCCACTGGTGAAAATAGTCAATATTGGGATTACAGACAAAAGCACTGTCATGAGCACCCCTCGGCCCGTCTTCCCGGGAGATGAACGGACCCTCAATATGAAAACCCGGGATTGCCGCACTTAGCAGCGAGCTCTTTCTAACCGCTTTGCGGGTTATCTCCAAATTCCTGAGCATCCGCTCATGCGGCATGGATACAAATGTTGGAACAAAGCGAGAAGTCCCTGCTTTCGCAAGACTCCTCTGGATACTATCAATATGATCCCTGGTAAATTCTTCCAAGCTGAAATCACTACCGTTGTAGCCGTTCACTTGCATATCCAGGAAACCGGGTGATATATACGGCAGATCATCTTTTCTTTCGATTGAATTAACCTGCTGTATAACACCATCTTCCATATGAATTTCGACAGCCCTTCCTGAATGAACCAATATTCCTTCTACTGACCTCATAACAAAACCCCTCCAATGCAATCTGACGGCAGCTGTCCTTCCCACTCATCAACCTGACTGGCATGCATAAAATTTCTATAATTGGACAGTTTTCGAGGTTCTCTATCGTATTTCAGGTAGAGAATACCTCTGTGCCAATGTATTAAGCTTTTCTACGAGCGTATCATCCATACTGATTCCTTCGGATCTTGATGCTTCAAGCAACTGCATTCTCCGTTCACCTGGAAGGCGTATTTCAGAAAAACCGGGTCTTTTTCTGCTCGACTTGACATGCGCTATAAATCTTTGAATCTCATGCTCATAATACTCAGTTCCCCCGAATGCTTCCGGATCAATGATAATCAAGGTAAAACTCTGCCGCATTTCGGAAGCGGGATTATTGCAGCTGCCTCCGGCATTGGCCGCCAGAGCCTCATTGAACAGCGACAACCCATACCCTTTATGACCTAATTGCTGCCCTCCGAGAAATAGGATTGATCCACCGTCCAGTACATCCTGGGGATTTTTACTCAATACACCTTGAGAATTGAGAAAAATCGCTTCAGGAGCCTGCTCTCCACGCTCTATCATGTTATGTAACCTTCCCATTGAGATCGAGGTAGTGGAGATATCAGATAGGGAAAGTCCTGGTGAGGTAGGAAACGACAGGGCAATCGGGTTAGTGGAGAACCGGGGATCATAACCTCCAAACGGTGCTGCATCTTTACAGGTAGATGTCTGCGCCCATAGTTGAGCGAGATACCCTTTTTCAGATATAGGAAGCAGATATGTTCCTAAAGCCGCCAGCCAGGAGCAGTTTCTCCCGGCAATGACAGCAGTACCGTACTTCCGTACCTTTTCCAGTCCGATGCTGCAGGCTAGAAGAAGTGAGAGCTGGCTGAATCCCGAATTCCCATCGATCAATGCAGTCGGTCCCTTCTCCTTAACTACTTCGGGTTCCGCTTCCGGAACTAAGTCAGCAGGAATGGCCTGCTCAAAATAGGTATAGACTGCCATTCCATGGGTTCTTACACCCATAGCCTCGGTCTGAACCGCAAGTTCAGTAATCTCTTCGGCATGTGCGTGAGAAACACCTTTTTTCTCTAGATAGGTTATGCCGAACTCTTTAAGTGTTTTCCAAGTGATTGTTTTCATTGCTTATAGCCCCTTTGCCGTAATGTGTCAGTGCCGATCTCTGCAGACAGAAGCCCGGGTCATATCCAGCCACGAATCCCATAGATCTTTCTCAATATCTGGTGCCGGTTGTCCCAGCATATACATATAGCCTCTTCCAGCAATATCGGACAAGCTGCAGGCCCGGTGAAGTATTATTTTCCTCTCTTCGGTATCAATCTTGTCCTGATCTCTGGCACTTCCTCCACAGAAGATTATTCTATCCCCATATCTTCTGACGAGGTCCTCCAGATCAGGATTCTCGGAGCGGTCGAATGGATTGATGATATCTATTCCAATATGGGCAAGATCTTCCAGAATCATGCTGATATTACCATGAGAATGAAGGTGTACATACGCCCCGGCAGCATGCACTCTGTCGGCAAGCTCTTCATACCAGGGGATAAAAAACTTTCTCACCAATGCTGGTGAAAGAAGCATTCCTGCCTCATTCCCAAAATCATCACACACATCAATAACTTCCACGCCTCTTTCCAGCAGCATATCTACAGCATCCAGATTCATATGGGCTAATACGGAAATGAACTTCTCCATAAAAACGGGTTCCAACAGCAGATTCGCTAAGGTGTCAACAAAATCCATAAAGGAGTTGTGCAGTCCGCTGAAAAAACCCTGTATGGATCCGGTCGGAACCAGGTCTGCTGCTTTGAAAAACCTGCAATCCTCCAAAACATCCCCAAACCGCTTCGGATCTTTCATATCTGGAAGCTGCAGAGTCTCAAGATCGGCTTCAGTCGCTACCGGAAAATTGTAGTAATGCACAGAGTGGGGATTGTAATGAATAATTCGCTGGTGTCCGCCCTCGTACGTAAGTATTTTATGTTCAGGGGTTCGTTCAGCAACAACGGGTATAATCTCCCCCGGGCCCCCATGACCGAACGGGAGCACCCCCCCTTTTCCGACACCTATGGTGGACATTCCAAGGTAACGGGCAAGCTGAACGGCTGCTTGTCTGCTTTCGGTGGTCCTTGGTTCAGATGAGTAACGGTCACGTGGAGGATAGTCACCGGGGTAACAGTAGGTGTTTTCATCAACGGTTCCGGGTGGAGCAAGTCTTCGCATCGAACTCTCATCCCAGAAGCCCATATATATCAGCGGTATACACTCAGGCTGCTCTCCTGACAAAACAGAAAAAAAGTCATCTCTGACACTCATGTTTATCTCCTCACCATATCCGTGCGGTTACTGTCGGTTGTTCTGTATTCTTTCAAGTGAAGCGGTAAGATGCATAAAAGCCCGGGTAATGTGGTACGGATCCTTTACAGGAAGGGCGACAACTTTCTCTTCGGGCTCCCCCTTTCTGTTCCGTATCTGCACCCATTCCCCGATTTCATGATTCGAATTGGGAAAGGTTTCGAATACATACTCGTGCAGCCGCCAGTATCGGTTCATAAACCACTCGTCACCGCTCAACTCATATGCAAGAATAAGGGCATAGAGGGCCTCCGAATGAACCCACCATAGTTTATTGTACCAGTTGTCTTTAATATCTTTGACCATACGATTGTCAATATTCTGTTCCAGCACTGCCCCTGTTGGAGGACCGCCATTTTTGTGCATAAACTGCGGTATTCCACCGTACTCCTTGTCCCAACCTACCGTGGTCATCCACCGTACAATATTGATGCCGGCCTCCATTATCCTCTCGTCACTGTTTCGCATCGCATAGTGAAGGATAAACCAGGAATCCTCCAAGGAATGACCTGGATTTATGGTACTTCCGATAAGCTCATCGAATGCGAACGATCCGTCTTCCTTGACAAACTCGAATAGGAGCTGTTCCTGCTGCGACAGAAATGTCTTAATGGTCGTTTCAACCGATTCCGCTGCAATGGCAAGCAGCCTCTGCTCACTTTCATGACCAAAGAACCGGGCAATTGATGCCAGTTCCTGGGCAGTTTCGAGCATGATCATCGATCTGGCATGACTCTTGTAGCCATCTGGTACATACTGAGGAGCCCAGGAAAAATCACCGGTACGGAAGCGGTTATGGACAGAATCAAACAGCTTGAGGGCAAATTCATAGTAGTTGCTCATATTAGAAGCTCTGGCATACTCTCCCATCCCGTAGATAAGAAACAGATCCGCAGTTATTCCCACTTCAAAGGTATCGTCCTCTTTCGGTTCACGCTGATTTCCTTCCCTGTCTACAAGAACAGGGCTTCCTGTTTTGTCCATTGCCCAGCAGGCGTGACCGTTGGGAAGCAGCGCATGGGTTTGTAAGAATTCAGCTCCGCAATGGGCCGCTTCGAGAAAATGATCTGCCGTATAGGCACTGCAATACCTGTTGAATGAGTAGGCCATTCGTGAAACCATCCACAGAAATCTGGCCTGCGACCACGTATACTTATTGGTAGACATGAGCTTGTCTGATGCATTATTGAAACAAGTGAAATAGCCGCCATTTTCCCAGTCGATACCTCGTTCCATCCAGAACGGGATCAGAGAATGGCACAAATGATCGACATAAAATGTTTTCAGCTCCTCAATGTTCATGGTTTTCATGTTCTTTCTCCCTCTGCAGGTTTCTGATGATCAGCCTTTAACCGAACCAATCATTATTCCCTTAGTAAAATATTTCTGGATAAAGGGATAGATGATAAGGATCGGAAGCATTATAATGATGGTTACGGCGGCTTGTATGCCTTCCGGACCTGCTGATTTTTGCATCATGGACACGCTGTACGGCAGCATATCCGCAAGCATTTGCTGCGTGATTATATCGTTCAAAACGACCTGTATAGTATATTTGTTGGGATGTGTCAGGAAGAAAACCGCCGGCATGAAAATATTCCAGTTGAATATCAGATAAAAGAGACCGACAGCCGCTATAACCGGTCGCGACAACGGTATGAAGATACGAATAAGAATGGTCAGCTCACCGGCTCCATCAAGAATTGCAGATTCTTCAAGACTGTCAGGAATTTCCTGAAAATAGGTCTTGATAATGATCATATTGAAGGTGGTGATTGCGTAGGGCCAGATCAAGGCCCACAATGAATTGAGCAGTCCCAGCTTTCTCACGAGCAGATAAAGGGGAATAATCGCTACCGGCAGCAGCATAGTAAAGACGACGATAACGGTAAAGGTTTTCCGCAGCGGCAGTCTTTTCCTTGACAGCGGATAGGCAATTGCAAAGCTCATAACCAGGTTGATGACGGTACCGACGCTTGCTACAAACAAGCTGTTTCGAAAACCAACAATTATCTGATGAGCCTGAAATACTTTCTGGTAGGCGTTAATCGTCCACTTGATGGGAAACAGTACTACCTGACCCTGCTGAATATAGAATTCAGGACTGAAAGAGCGGGCAAGCACGTGGATAAAGGGAAAAAAGCAGACAAATCCGAAAAGAATGAGAAAGATGTAGATGAAAATGACAAACAGTTTTTCTAGTAAGGTATAGCTTTTAAATTTAAAACGCATTGGTTACCTCGTGGTGATTACCATAATCCATGGCCGGTAAGTTTTTTCATAACGGTATTCGTTATCAGAACGAGCGTAAATCCTATCATGGTGCCGAACAAGTTCACTGCCGTCGTATAGTCGAACCTTCCCCCGACAATACCCTGTCGGTACACAAACGTCTCGATAATATCTCCAACGCTGTATACCATGGGATTATATAAAGCGTAGACCTGCTCAAAACCGACCATAAACAGTTGTCCTAGTCTGACAATGAAAACGATAGCGATTACCGAGTAAATGCCAGGCAGATTGATATGGCGTATCCTTTGAAACATGTTGGCTCCGTCAACAATTGATGCTTCATAAATTTGCGGATCAACTCCCGACAAAGCCGCCATAAACAGTACGGTAAAATACCCGCTGTTCTTTGTGATCTCTGAAATAACGAGGATTGATCTGAACCACTCTTCACTGGCAAGGAAATAGATCGGCTTTCCTCCAAGCGATTTAATAAACATGTTGATTAGTCCCGCAGTCGGCGAGAGCATGGCAATCATGATACTGGCATAGATTACCCAGGATATGAAGTACGGCAGGAAGATTATTGTCTGTATAGATTTTCTCATATTTTTCTGAAAGACTTCATTCAGAAATATTGCCAGGATTATAGGGAAAGGAAATCCTATCAGCACCTTTCCGCCGCTGATAATCAGGGTATTCCTGAATACCCGCAGAAACTCAGGATCATTGAGAACTATTCTGAAATTCTCGAATCCTACCCAGGGACTGCCGGAAAACCCTAACTTCCAACTGTAGTCTTTGAAGGCTATCAGGTTCCAATAGTAGGGCACATATCTAAAGATGGCGTACCAGACCATAATTGAGAGTGCCATGAGAAAAAGTACTTTGTTTTTAACAATTTGTCTTTTTAAGGTTACCAAAGATGCGGAAAACTCTGATATGCTTCGCTTTTTCCTTTTTACTCTGTGCAAAGTATTTTTCTCCTTTTCGAGCCAGTTTCACATAAACTGTTTTCTCAATTATTTTTAAGCAGAAGTCTGGTTAAAAAAAAAGCTAGCTGTACGTTTTTCTGCACACATTCTTTGCATCATACATCTAGCTTTCTATCTCTCTTCCCGTCTCTCCGCAATAGCGAGTCCAATCGGCATGGAAAACTCGCCACATGGCAGAAACCTGTATTCTTATCAGCTGCACAGATGCTTTACGCTTTACGCTTTACGCTTGACGCTTTACGCTTTACGCTTGACGCTTTACGCTCCAGGCTCTATCTGCCTCCAAAAGACAAGACAAGCGGCAGGGCTGTGCGTACCCTGCCGCCGCCTGATCAGATACTTTCAGAAATCATCAGTCATTTAATGGGGAACAATTCATTGACCTGAGCCTCAATTCCAAAGTCCGCCGTTTGCTTTTATAGTAAGCAAGCCATTCATCCAGATTGTCCGGATCACCTCGTCCTGAAACAATCTGAGAAGCCATCTCTCGAATTTATCCGAATTCCTGACAAAATATTCAGCTTCTCGCAGGAACAGGAACAGGTTTTTTGAAGAGCGGCGTACAGGTCGGCAACTTGTTGCCTTCGACCGGCAGCAGGTGCCAACGTGTTCTGGAACTGCTGCTTTACATGATCAGCCAATTCCCGGTCAGGCCAGGTGTTTGTCATGTTGGGATTTTCCATGCACCATCCAGTCCAGATCATCGTGTAGAGAACTTCCGTTCTTCTTGCCTCATAATTTCATCCTGATCATATTCTCATAGGAATAGAACTGCGGCCAGCCTTTTCGTTAAGTTCCTCTTTCGAGGGATAGTAGATATCGGTTTCTGCCCTCACTGGCCAGAAAGAATTCCTCGCGTATAGTGTAGTTAAGAATTTCTACACTCTTTTCGGAGATTTCCGCCTTCCTGAAAAACATTGCCCAAGGCTGACCCTCATTGGAAGTGCCCGAATGGCCGTCAGGTCCAACCGGGGGGGCAATCGGCCACATATCTGCATCCTCTACTCCAGCCTGCCTCAGAGCAGCATTCATCTCAGGAAGCCGCCGCGGCTGATGATACCACATCCCTACAGAATCTCTCAGATACGCATTCCACCAGTCATTCCACTCAAAGGTAAGAGATTCAGGATGAATGAGCCCCTCCTCATACCAGGAGGCCAGTTCCAACAGAGCCTGCTTCATTTCCGGCTGGACCCAGTCGAAGGTATGTTTTCCGTCACGAATCTGCCACATACCAGTCTGGTGATGGTTAGGAGCTACTCCGAAAGCCCAGAAGAAGCTGTCGATGAAATTGATATTCTTCCTGAATGCCGCTGCATAGGTATCATCCTTTCCCGATTGATTAGGATCATCATTTACGAAGGCTCTGGCGACCTCGCGATACTCATCAAGAGTGACCGGGACATCCAGCCCGAGATTCTCCAGCCAGTCCATTCTGATATTCTGTGCAAAATACTTAAGAAGATAACTTCCTGGGATTGCATACTGCTGCCCTCCGTATTGGCCGTATAACAACTGTCCGTCACGGGCGTTCCCCACTATATCCGAGCCTTTGGTTTCCAGGACATCATCCAGCGGGTAGACAAGATCTGACTCGACAAGCTGCGGCATATAGGTGGTATTACCCATAAACAAATCAGGCAGATCTCCGGCAGCCATCATTACCGGGAACCTGTTGGGATATGCCGAGTACAGAATCGGCTCCAGTTCAAACTTTACTTCAGGAAATTTTTCCTGAATAGCCTGCATAAACGGCCCGCCCTCAACATCACCCATCGCTTCAGGCAGCCACATCCAACGGATGGTCTCCTGCTCTTCCTGTGCAGCTCCCCATGCAGCGAAGTTGACAGCTATCAGCACTGTCAACACAACTAGTAAGCTCTTTTTTAACATACATTACTCCTTTTTATCAGTACTATGTCATAAGCGAAACTCGCTTTCCAACATCCTGAAAAATGTATCCTGCTGCAGTAAAACAGACCAACTTGTATGATAAATATATGGTACGATGGATAATCTGAATTGTCAACGTTCAGAAAGCTACAAATATTTAGCATAATAATTGCTTCAAATAGAAAAAAATAAATATTTATAATACAAGCATAGCATAGTAGTGGTATGCAGGCTCCATCCTGCACGACTGCTTCATCGCCCCTGGTTTATCATCCCGACAGCTCTCCCGCACAGTTCAATTCAACCCCTCTTTCCCTTCACCGACTTCCGCCGAGAAGCTTTTCGGCGTTTTTCCAGTAGATATTTTCTCGTATCGATTCAGACAGCGGCAACGCTTCAAGAAAGTCATACAGGTCTGAAGAGTAGCAGTCTCTCGCAAACAGCAGCCTATCCTGAAACCGCTCGAGAAACTCCTTTGTAAACCCGAGGTCCCGCCGCAACGCATTAAGAGCCGACTCTGCCGATAAATCCGCGTAGAGATTTTCGTACTCTTCAAAGAGCTGAACAATTTTCCCCTTCTGAAGAACTGGCCCTTTCGGGTAGACGGAACGTGCAAAGAGATCATCATCGCTGATATGAGCCCAGAAGCCAGGCGCATGCCCGATAAAAACCGTTTCCGGAACTTTACCCAAAAGACGTTCTAAGGCCGCTATTCCCCCGCCGTACCAGTAATTCCCTCTCGGAAAGTTACCGTTGCCGGTCTTAAGGGGATAATCAAGATGCAGCACCACCGGCAGTTGATACCTTCCACATAGCCTGAAAAGTTCTATACCGTCCGGACTATCGTAGACCATTCGCACCTTCAGCTCTCCGCACACTTTCACATGATAGGAATGGTAGGCAACTTCCAGTTTTTCCAAAGCTCCGGGTGATCGCGGGTCCGGACAGTACCCTCCAATAAATCTATCCGGATATTCTTTCAGAGCTTCACTGACTCTGAAGAACGGCAGACAGGTGAGATCGGGATGAAATGCCTTTCGGTACATAGCCTGGTCGATTTCATCCTCCGGAGCCTCCCAAGACAGCAGCCATGCCTGGCTGATCCCGTGCCTGTCCATGTTTTCAACAGCTTTTTCAGCGGAAAATCCATGAAAATCAACATGATTATGAGCGTCAATAATTTTCATACATCCCTATTCCTTGATATAGTTTCAAAAATCGCAGTTTTCTACGTATCTGCCAGCTTGAACCAGACTCCTAGAGATTCTTGCAAATACCGTAGTACTGGTCCATATATGCCTTATTGGCTTCCACTCCGCCCACAGCCAGTGCATTAGTCCATATCTTTGGCTTTATCCCCATCTTGACGAGTTTTTCAGCCGTCAGTGCCACAAGACATTCGTAAATGGCCAAGGAAAAAATATTTCCTGCTGGAGCCACCTTCTGCGCAAACCCTTCAATTTCCATAGCCGCATCTCCGGGAGGTGTAAAGCAGTCAATGACAATGTCGGCAATCTCATAGAGATTACTCTTGCTTTTATGCCTTGCAGGATGGTTTATATCAACAGAGTTCGACAAGTCGCGGGAAGTTACTGCGATAACTTTGACATTACGAGCTTTTGCCTCCAACGCAGCTTCTATCGTGGTTACATTCACACCGATTCCCATGCCGATAATCAGCACATCACCGCTTTTGACCCTGCGGTAGTCCAATATGGCCTTTGAATACCCGTACACGCGAAACAGCCCGTTTATAGTCTTCAGTGCTCCGTGACTCAGCGAAAGCCCCGGATCAACGATCGGGTTTACCGAAGCAAAACCGCCTTTGCGGTATAGGGCATCTTCAGCAATCATTGCAGCATGCCCCCCGGTACCCCAGATATGGAGTCTCCTCCCCTCAGCCTCATCTCTTATGCAGTCTGCCATCATAGACGAGGCCGCTTCGAGCTGCTCTTTCTGCGTCTCTGCGATCTTCTCGAAAGTATCCTGCAGGTATCCGAAAAATCTTCCAATCATATCAGTTCTGTCCATACAAGCTAACCCTTTCTATAAATG
>JAGYPA010000088.1 GCA_018399255.1 Spirochaetales bacterium
ATGCCGACCCGTGCCATGATTTCACTGTAGAGATCCTCTATCTGGCCGGTCGTCGGTTTAACCGTGATTTTCGGGTCAAGCAGCCCCGTCGGTCTGATTACCTGCTCGACGGTCCGCTTGGAATCAAGCGCCTCCTTTTTACCGGGAGTAGCCGAAACATAGATAACTTTATCGATTATTTCCTGAAATTCAGCAAAAAAAAGCGGACGGTTATCCAAGGCTGACGGCAGCCGGAAACCGAAATTCACCAGGTTTTTCTTTCGAGAACGATCACCTTCATACATACCTCCTATCTGGGGAAGTGTTACATGAGATTCATCAATAAAAGTGAGAAAATTCTCCGGGAAATAATCCAGCAGAACCGCCGGCCGCTCACCTTCCCTGCGGCTGCTTAACGGACGGGAATAATTTTCGATTCCCGAACAGTATCCCATTTCCTGCAGCATCTCTAAATCGTACTCAGTCCTTGTTTTAATCCTTTCCGCCTCCAGCAGTTTGCCTTCAATCGTAAAACGTTCGTACTGTTCCTCCATTTCACTGCGAATTACACCTATTGCCCTTCTTACCTGCTCTTCCGGGATAACAAAATGTTTAGCCGGATAAATAATCACCTCATCGAGCTCTTCCACAACGCTGCCGGTGAGCGGATCAAAACGGGCTATTTTCTCTATCTCATCCCAGGCGATAGAAATACGAAAAGCTTCTTTCATGTAGGCGGGAAAAATCTCGATACTGTCGCCGCGAACCCTGAACTTTCCACGCTGAAGAACGGCATCGTTGCGCTCATACTGGATTCTGACCAGGTCTTTAAAAACTACGCTATGATCAAAAAGCGCGCCGCATTCAAATTTAAGACGCATTTCGTTAAAAGCTGCCGGATTGCCTAGACCGTATATGCAGGAAACCGTAGCCACAACGATAACATCCTGCCGCTCCATGAGAGCAGATGTTGCAGAAAGCCGTAACCGCTCAATCTCCTCATTTATTGACGAATCTTTTTCAATATAGAGATCTTTAGACGGGACATACGCTTCAGGCTGGTAGTAATCGTAATAAGAGACAAAATACTCTACGGCATTATCGGGGAAATAGGATTGGAATTCCCGGTAAAGCTGAGCGGCAAGCGTTTTGTTGTGGGAAAGAACCAATGTGGGAAGCTGAACCTCTTCTATGATTTTTGCCATAGTGAAAGTCTTTCCCGAACCGGTAACACCCTTGAGAGTTTGAATGTCAAAATCATCCTTCAGAATACCATCAGAGAGCACCCTGATAGCATTTCCCTGATCGCCGGCGGGCGCATAATCTGAAATGACAGAAAATCTTTTCATTTGCCTAATCCCACTGATACTGTACGGGTCTCGGCGTCAGTTCAACAGGCAAAGTAATTCGTGAACCATTACGATTAAGGACAACTTCAACGACATCACCCGGTTTGTTGTCTTCAAGAGCACTGAAAAGGTCGGCAAAGTCATCCACCTTTACCCCGTCCGCTCCCACAATAATATCACCGCCTAAGTTTATAATTGCCGTACCGTACCTCACTTTTTCGTCTCCGCCTTTGATTCCCGCCTTTTCGGCCTTGCCGCCGGGTTCGAGACGTGATACCAGAATACCGGAATCAACTGACAAACCGGCATATTCCGCAATCCGGTCATCCAGCTGAACCGGGAAAATATCGATCCATCCCCTGACAACGCGGCCATTCTCAATCAGCTCTGGAATGACTCGCTTAACGGTATCAATGGGAACAGCAAAACCGATGCCGACTGAAGCACCGGTGGTTGAGTAGATTGATGAGTTTATCCCGATCAGCAGTCCCCTGGAATCCAGGAGCGGGCCTCCGGAGTTTCCCGGATTAATGGAGGCATCAGTCTGAATCATATCAAGAATGATTACATCCTTCTCTGTCCGCAGCGGTCTTCCCAAGCCTGATACAATTCCGGTAGTCAGGGTACGGTCGTAGCCGAACGGGTTTCCTATAGCAAGGACCTTTTGCCCTACTTTCAGTTCTGCTGATGATCCAAAAACAAAAGGAGTAAATTCGATTTCTGTTTCCAACTCAACTTTTATAATGGCAAGATCGTTCTCCCGATCTTTGCCGATCACTTTCCCGGTATAGCTGGTTCCGTCATAAAGACTGACCAGTACTTCATCCACCCCTTCTATAACATGAAAATTTGTCAGAATATGTCCGTTTCGGTCGATTATTATTCCAGATCCGGTTCCGGATTCCGGAACAGCTCCAAGCACCGCATTGTACTGATACAATCGCGTAGATATATTGACAACCGCTCGGTTGTATTTTTCATAGATTTCAATGTTCTGAAGCTCCGTGGAATCATACAGGGCTCCTGAATCATACCCCAGGACCGGGAGCAGTCCGGAAACACCTTCTTCACTGAAGTTCTCCAGAGCACTGACAATTTCTATCAGACCTTCTTCCCCCTTCTCCTTTATTACCAGTTCCATAGCTTCCCGAACCACTTTTTCTGCTCTCTTGAGCTTGATCTGCCTCGTCCATGATGTTATGCCGTAAGCTATTGCGGAAACTACAGAAAGCACGATTAAAAGGGCGATAATTCTGGCTATGGTTTTTGTACGCTGGCTATGCAGTTTGCTCTCAGAATCGCTCATGATTTTCCTCACCCAAAACAGCTTTTATCACACAGTTCTCAACTTTCAGTATATGGAATTGCAGTATACACGATTAACGGGTATTTGAAAACGATTGACTTTTCGACAGAAATCTGGAACATGTATCTAAATAGTGTCTGGATTAAGCTTTCGCTTCCATCTGCCGGTTCTGTAAAGTGCGTAATTGGCTGCTGCAACAACAACATTCGATACAAACATTGCCCACCATATTCCTTCGGGACCAACTCCGGCGAACTGTGTAAGGTATAAGGCCATCGGTACCCTGACTCCCCAGAGTCTGATAATATTGAGGATCATTATGGGCTTGGTATCCCCTCCCCCCTGAAAAGCTCCATTGACCACGGTAAAAAGGCAGAAAAATACAACCGACATCGAGACAACCCGGAAAAGCTGGGTCCCGTAGGCAATAACTTCGGGATCATCAATGAAAAATTTTGTTACCGAATTACCGTAAAAGAAGGTCAGCAGCATACCAGCTGTGACGAAAATGAAAATTGAAGCTGCTCCGTATTTTACTGCCTGCTCGGCTGTTTTTTCGTCTTTCCTCCCGAGACTCTGTCCGACAATGACTGAAGTTGCCTGACTGATGCCCTGAGCCGGCATATTGAACAGACCAATTATTCTGTTGCCGATGCCAAAGGCTGCTATTACCGAAGCCCCGAAGGTATTGACCACTCCTTGAAGAACGGAAAAACCCAAGGCCGATATGCCTCCTCCTATCGCGGAAGGAAGCCCGATTTTCATGATCAGACCCCAGGCGTGCTTATCAGGGAACAGATAATTTACCCTGATTTTAATACCCTTTTTACCTGAAAAAAGAATATAGATAGCGAGAACCATGTTTACAGCCCGTGCTATAACAGTCGCATAAGCTGCTCCGGCTACCCCCAGCGCGGGAAACGGACCAATTCCAAAGATAAGCAGCGGGTCAAGAACGATATTCAGCACTACGGTGATGATCTGTAAAACAAGAGGCGTCATGGAATCGCCTATACCCTGCAGGGTTGCTCTGAGGACGAAAGACATGAACATGAACGGCATGCCGAGAAATATAATTTTGAGATAAATAGATACTGTTTCAAAGATTTCTTCGGGAACCTGCATAGCTCTTAATATATAAGGAGTACCATAGAGACCTGCCGCCGTGATCAGGAAAGAGGTCAGAGAAAGGATAACAAAGGTCTGACTTACATAAAAATCGACCCGATCATTATCGCCTTTCCCTTTTGCCTGAGATATGAGGGTTGTCCCGGCCATTGAAAAACCGCTGCCGAAAATAATCATAAAAAAAACAATACTGAAGCTGACTGATGGAGCTGACAGAGCCTCAGGACCCAACTTTCCAAGAAAGTATGCATCTGCCAGGTTATAGAGCATCTGCAGAAGATTTGATCCCATTATCGGCAGGGCAAGCACAAGGAGTCGTTTGTATAAGTGTTTATTGTTTAGAGATATCAGATGGTTTATCCCTCAATTATAATTTTATGATAAAAATCAGTTCTGCATCTCAATACTGAACTGCTTGCTCAGCACGCAGTAAAAGAGTACAGGCAATCTGATAATCCTACACCAAATAGACGAACAGAACAAGAAGTGAGCAATTTTTGTTCACTCATGATTTCAATTCAGTAGTACAAGGAACTAAGATATGCTACTATAGCTTCTCAATACACATGCATATCTGCGGTGTAAAAGCAGGCGGAGTTATATATGGTAAACCCGGCAAATTCTGGTGAAAAACCGAAAAATTTTATTGAGCGAATAATTGAAAACGATATTGCTTCGGGAAACACTCCTTCAGGGGTAATTACCCGTTTCCCTCCTGAGCCCAACGGGTATCTTCATATAGGTCATGCCAAATCCATTACCCTGAACTTCACTCTGGCGGAAAAATATAACGGCACCTGCCATTTACGGTTTGATGACACCAATCCAGCAAAGGAAGAATTGGAATACATAGAATCAATCAAGCGGGATATTTCCTGGCTCGGGTTTTCCTGGCAGCCGCATGAATACTTTGCCTCAGATTATTTTGCTCTTATTTATGATATTGCCGAAAAGCTCATCCTCGAAGGTAAGGCTTATGTAGACAGCCTTTCAGCTGAGGAAATCCGTCAGTATCGGGGAACATTAAAGGAACCCGGCAGAGAAAGCCCGGATCGAAATCGGTCTGCTGATGAAAATCTCAGACTGTTTCGGGAAATGCGGGACGGCAAACATCATGACGGAACCTATGTTCTCAGGGCAAAAATCGACATGAAATCACCAAATCTCAATATGCGCGACCCCACGCTGTTCAGAATAAAAAAAATTGATCACCACAGGACGGGCGCTACATGGAGCATCTATCCCATGTATGATTTCACACATCCCCTCTCGGATGCTGTTGAGCATGTTACCCATTCCATCTGCACGCTCGAGTTTGAAGACCACCGACCGCTCTATGATTGGGTTGTTGAAAACTCCGGTCTGGAGTCAGTGCCGCATCAGTACGAATTCTCCCGTCTCAATCTCAATTATACCGTAATGAGCAAGCGTCTGCTGCTTCAATTGGTTAAAGAGGGGCATGTTGCCGGCTGGGACGATCCGCGCATGCCGACTCTTTCCGGTATGAGACGCCGCGGATATACGCCGGAAGCTATCAGGAATTTTGTCGAACTGACCGGTGTCGCCAAGACCGTCGGAACTGTTGATCATGCCCTTCTTGATCACTGTCTCCGTGAAGATCTCAATCTTCGGGCTAAACGCCTGATGGCGGTACTCGATCCGGTTACCGTAATTATCGATAATTATCCGGAAGATACGGTGGAATGGTTTGATGCGGAAAACAATCCCGAAGACAGTTCCGCGGGAACAAGAAAAATACCTTTTTCCAGAGAGCTCCTGATAGAACGTGAGGATTTTATGGAGAACCCTCCCAGGAAATATTTCCGTCTGGCGCCTGGCAGGGAGATCCGACTCAAACATGCCTACTACATAACCTGTACACATATTGTCAAACACAATGACCAGATTACAGAAATTCACTGCACCTATGATCCCGAATCCCGGGGCGGCTCAACTCCTGACGAAAGGAAAGTGCGGGGAACCAGCCACTGGGTAAGTGCAAAGCATGCCGTTGATTGTGAGATTCGGCTCTATGACCGGTTGTTTTCGGCAGAGGTTCCCGGAGAAAGAACGGGGAGCTTCCTCGATGACATCAATCCCGATTCCATAAAGGTCATAGCAGGGTGCAAAGCCGAGAATTCCATTGTCTCAATTCAGCCGGGAGAGTATCTGCAGTTCATGAGAACCGGATATTTCTGTCTCGATGCTGTTGATTCAACCCCTGAGCTTCCAGTATTCAATCGCACACTTCCGCTGCGTGATTCTTGGGAAAAACTCAAAAAGAAGCTGGGTATTTGATGAATTATCAGGTTTTGAGAATCCAGCATTTATGGGGAACCCGTTTTCGGGAAAAGCCGGGAGGGATCGTTTCGCGGGTGATTTCGGATATCTGATACTCTTTCAGCATATTCTTGTGCATCGAAAAGGTTGAGAGGCTGGTCGAAAACACAACTGCTCCGGAAGGTTTCAGGATTCCAGCTATCCTGTGCAGGTAGCTGACGTAGTCACGCTGAACGTTGAAGGTACTGTTCATTTTCCTGCTGTTGGAAAAGGTGGGCGGATCAAATACAACCAGATCAAACCGCTCTTTTCCTGCTGCAGCTGCATCCAGATAATTACCGCAGTCTTCCTGGATAAACTGATATCGGGACCCGGTCAATCCATTCAGTTCCATATTTTCCTTTGCCCATTGCAAATAGCGGCCGGAAAGGTCTACCGAAACAACCCGCTCTGCCCAGCCTGCCGCTGCATAGACGCTGAAAGCTCCGGTATAGCTGAAAAGATTAAGAACAGACCGTCTCGAAGCTTCAAGTCTTACCATTTCCCGGGTTACCGCGTGATCAAGAAACAGACCGGTATCGATACTGGAGCCGAGCTCCACCTTAAATTGAAGGCCGTTTTCCATAGCTGTGCAGCGAACAGGTTCAACAGGCTGTTTTTCATGCTGCTCATGTCCGGAAAGCTTTTCCCGTCGGGCATATATAACTGATTCCAAATTCCGATACAGCATGGATGAGGCAGCTGAACGCAGTTCGTCAGGATCCGGTTCCGGAATCTCATCATCGGATAACGTACGATAGTCGGTTATCAGCACATAGCTATCATAGATATCGACGGTTACGGGTAGGGATCCAATATTTTTATCATAAACACGCATGCAGTTTGTTGAAGCATCAGCATGCAGGGTTCGGATTTCCTGATAATTTTTCTTGAGAAGTTTTTTAAAATCCTTAAACAGGTAATCCATTTGTTTGCCTTTTTCCACTATTGTCTGTATGATATACCAGATTAGTATCTCTTGCGTTAAATGTCTATAAATGATGCGTTTTTTTTAAACCGGGATCTCAAGCTGTTTTTTTCGTACTTTTTCGATTGCGGATTTCTATTTCGAACTTTTTTAAATTACAGGAGGGGATTGCATGGATCAGGATACACAGGAATTCCTGCAGGGACTTGAGAAAGAGAATGGCGGCCCCATAATCTTTAAAACTTATGCAATACTTCTGCAGACAGAAGAAGTCAGAGGAACTGCCCGTCAGTCCGGAGGTCTGCTTTATCTTATTAACGATACGCTTTATTTTGAGGATTTTGAAAAACAGCCTTCGGTATTCGGTCTTATCATGCCGAAAAAAAAGCAAACCTATGAAAAATTTAAAATACAATTACCAATCAGCTCAATTCAGGACATCTTCACTGTACGCGCTTCCGATGCCCGTGCCGCTGCATCTGATCGTAAAGGGTCAACAGAGCTGAAGCCGGTAACGGGATTCAAAAAGAAACTTTTTCAAACTGCCGTCTGCATAACGACTTCTCATGGCCGGCCATGGCTGCTGGAAGTCTTAAATGATAATGAATTCATTCGAGAAATTAAGGAGATAATTGGATGAAAGCTTTCAAAGCCTACGATATCCGCGGAGTTTTCAATAGAGATTTCAACCGGGAAGATGTGTACAAAATCGGGTTTTTTCTGCCGAAACTGCTCAACGCTGAAAAAGTGCTGATTGGAAGGGATGTGAGAACCACCTCCGATGAGATTTTTTCTGCACTCTGCTCAGGAATTACTGATGCCGGTGCGGATGCTGTCTCGATCGGACTTGCAACAACTCCCATGGTCTACTTCGCAACTTCACGTTTCGGGTATGACGCATCAGTTCAGATAACGGCCAGTCATAATCCCAAAGAGTATAATGGTCTTAAAATATCAAGGAATGACTCCCTTCCCGTTGGAGCGGATTCAGGCTTGAAGGAACTTGAGGAAATGGTCACTACCCTTGAAGTGGTTCCGGTAGAGGTCAGCCGCAGGGGGAAAGTTGAACATATTGACATAACCCCGGATTATCTGGACTTTCTCAGGAAGTATGTTCCGAAAAATCTCACCCTGAATCTGACTATAGACTGTTCCAACGGGATGGCAATCCTGCTTATCAAAGATCTTCTCGGAGATACCCCGAAATACCTTTTTGATACGCTTGACGGCACTTTCCCGAATCATGAACCCAACCCTTTGGAAGAAGAAAACGTTGTCCCTCTCATCCAGGCTGTCAGACAGAACAACAGCGATCTTGGAATAATCTTTGACGGTGATGCCGACAGGGTGATGTTTGTTGATGAAAACGGACGATTTGTCCAGCCTGATATTATTACTGCCGTTCTTGGTGAATATTTACTGAAAAAAGAACAAGGCTGGGTGCTTCAGGATATCAGGACCTCCCGTTCCACAACCGAACATCTGGAAAAGCTGGGAGCAAAAGTATTTACCTGGAAAGTGGGGCACTCCTTCGCAAAGATGAAAATGCGTGAGCTCAATGCGGTTTTTGGTGGGGAACTTGCCGGACACTATTACTTCCGTGATTTTTATTTCTGTGATTCAGGAATTCTCTCCTCCCTGATTGTTCTTCAGGTAGCCGAAGAATTGAAAGAGCGGGGAATCGCTTTTTCTGAATACATTGATTCTATCATTGCCTATTCAGCTTCAGGTGAGTTGAATTTCCGTATTGCTGAAAAGCAGGAAGCTATGGAAAAGTTGAAATCTGTTTTCACTGATAAATATGATGCAGTCAAGATTATGGACTTTGACGGCTATCGTATCGAATTTGAAGACTGGTGGTTCAACGTCCGCCCTTCCAACACCGAACCCTATCTCAGGCTGGTTGTTGAAGCGAAGGACAACAGGCTCCTTGATGAGAGGCTTGGTGAGCTGAAAGCCGTTCTCAGTGAATTCCAAGACTGATTGAGACTGTTTTTTCTCAATATTCTCAATAGATATTTGGCAGGAGCGAAACTATGAAAGTATTACTCATTGGCGGTGCTGGATACATTGGAACTCATGTATCTATAGAATTTCTAGAAAGGGGGGATACTGTAGGGATTTACGACAACCTTTCCTCAGGTCATAAGGAGAATATCCTTCCTGGCGTCGATTTTTACCTCGGGGACATTCTTGAAACCCATAGGCTCAATGAGGTTTTTTCTTTAGGCTGGGATGCTGTAATACATCTGGCGGCCTTCAAGGCCGCCGGCGAGTCAATGCTCAACCCGGCAAAGTATTCAATTAATAACATAACCGGTTCCTTGAATATCATAATAGAGTGCATAGCAAACTCTGTTCCCAATTTTGTCCTTTCCTCTTCGGCTGCAGTTTATGGAGAACCTGCTTATTTACCGGTTGATGAAGAGCACCCGGTGAATCCTGAAAATTATTACGGCTATACCAAGCTTGCAATTGAACGACATCTCGAATGGTATAGAAGACTCAAAGGACTGAATTACGCTTCATTACGGTATTTCAATGCTGCGGGATACGACAAAAAAGGTAAAATGACTGGTCTGGAACGAGAACCGGCAAATTTAATACCGGTTGTTATGGAAACTGCAGTCGGTAAAAGAAAACATCTTGAAATTTTCGGACAGGATTATGAAACCCGTGACGGGACTGGCGTTCGTGACTATGTGCATGTTACCGACTTGGCTTCCGGCCATGTGAAAGCGCTTGACTATATATCGTCACAAAAGAAAAGCTTGACGGTAAATCTTGGAAGTGAAGAAGGTTTGAGTGTTCTGGAAATACTGCATGAAGCCCGACGAGTTTCAGGGAAGGAGATACCGGCAGTGTATTCGGGAAGAAGACCGGGAGATCCAGCCAGTCTTGTTGCTTCCTCATCAATGGCCAGAGAACTGCTGGGCTGGATTCCTGTCAACAGTTCACTGGAATCAATCATTTCTTCTACCTGGGCAGTCTACAGAAGACAAATAAGCTGATCATCATCTAGTTGTCTGCTGACAAAATATAAGAGTATTTCAGCAGCTTTTTAGCTTTTTAATGAATATTTATTGACATAACTGATCTATTTGTGTAGATTGGGTTTCGTTGTACAGGATTTGTCCTGGTTTCATTCTTTCCCCTGTAGCTCAGTTGGTAGAGCGGGTGACTGTTAATCACTAGGTCGGCGGTTCAAGTCCGTCCGGGGGAGCTTTTTATTCCCAAACAGAGCGAGAGGAATGGAACCATTGAGATGGTTCTATTCCCGACAAACAAATTCGCAGAATTGGCTTGTCGGGATCGAGGCGGTAAGCTTTCGCTTGCCCAAGGTCAAGTTCTTGACCCGGGTTTTGATACCTTTCATTTTCTTCTATGATTCCCGTCTAGGCCCTTGAAGGTTAAACTTCAAAA
>JAGYPA010000089.1 GCA_018399255.1 Spirochaetales bacterium
AGTACGGAATTTCCGGATATGTACGGAATCGCATGGATGGTTCCGTGGAAGTTCTCGGCCAGGGAGAAGAAAAGGAGCTCTCTAAGTTTATTTCGCGAATAAAACAGGGGCCATCTTCTGCCCAAGTCAGCAGTGTGGAGATGAACAGAACGGGTGACATCAAGAATCACTATTCTGGTTTTTCTGTGCACTGATGCCGTTCATTGGCTTTTGTCAATCATAACTGTATTAGAATTCAAATGAGGAAATTAAAAATTTCTATTGATTATTCAGGGTAGATAATCTATAGTTAGTAACTAAATGAAAGAAAATGAAAATATATATAACAAAGAGCGTCAGCAGAAAATTTTTGAACTCCTGAAAAGCCGCAGAAGAGTATCTGTTAAGGAACTTGTTAATGAGTTTAAAGTTTCAGGGGTTTCAATTCGTAACGATTTGAATGTTTTGGCAAAAAATGAAGCCATCGTTAGAACTCACGGCGGAGCTATTTACGTAGAAAATTTCAAAAAGCAGGAAGTTGCATACCCGCAGCAGAAAAAAAAGGAAGCTGGTGGGTTTGAATTCATTGAAGCCCTGTCCAAAACCATACAGAAGGGTGATGTGGTCTTTGTTGATTCCAACTTTCCGCTGCTCCCGATCTTTCAGGTTTTATCACAAAAAGAGGACATAACGGTTATAACCAATAAGCTTGATCTTGCTCTGAAACTGGTAAACGCCACAAATCTTTATGTGATCATGCTGGGCGGCTGGGTGCACAATGAGAAACTTACCAGTCAGGCGGATTCCTTTGCATCCATGCTTGAAGGTTATAACATAAGTAAGGCGCTTTTTTATCCTTACGGCTTTTCTTTTAAGGCTGGACTAACGGATAATGAGCCGTCAGAAATCACCCTAAAAAAACAAGTAGCAGAAAATGCTCATTCAATTATTTGTGTGGTGAATGACTCTGGTTTTGATGCTGTTTCCCTTGGGACGTATGCGCAGCCTGAACATATTTCACTCGTAATTGCACAGCATATACCCCAAAATTATTTTGAATATATACAGCAGCAGGGGATTCCGCTGATTTGTACTGAAGTTCCAGATGAGAGCTCTTTAAACCAAGAAGTGCTGAACAGGGGAGCAGAAAATCCGGAAGACCTGAATACCAGCTCCGGAATTTTGTTTAATACGGATCTTGCACCGGATAGTAGAGAAGGTCAGTCTATTCATAATAATGGAGAAAAAATAGAAACCGGAAGTTTTTCTTCTTCCGCAGAAAATATCTACAAGGGAACAGAAGCTCAAGCTTTCCTGAATAACAGTGGCGAAATTGCTGATGGCAATGCTTCCGGAAATATGCTTTCCCGGAAAAAACTAACCTTCGGAAACAATAAGATGCATGATTCCTGTTATTCCTCCTACCTTTTTTACCGCAAGTTTGCTGCTGCAAAAAAAACATACCCTGAACAGCCGGGAAAGAACAGAAAAATTGGATTTGCCAACGGTTTCCGGGAAGGAGCCTTTTGTGCAGGAGTTGAAGAAAGCATTGTTGAACAGGCGCTTCTGGCCGGTTTTGCCAAAGATGACATTATTATTTATGACAATGCCTACGATCCTGAAAGAGCTCTGGTGAATGCTGATAAGATCTTTAAGTCGCAGCCGGATGTTTTTATTGAATTTCAGACGGATTCAAAAACGAACAATATCATTGCCTCAAAATTCAGGGGAAGAAATATTCCTATCCTTGCCCTTGAGGTTCCCATACCTGGATCGGTGTATGTAGGTGTGGATAACTGGAATTCTGCAATTCTTACGGGTAATGAAGCGGTAAAACTTGTCAAGAAAAAGTGGAAAAAGTGGAATTTTGTTGATCTTGTGGTTATCCTGCAAATGACTGAAGCTGGTGAAGCTACAATGTTACGGTCAGAAGGCTTTGTTGAAGCCCTTGAAAATGAATATGGGGATGCTGTGGAAGAGAAAATTCTCCGGTTGAACATCAGTAATGGGAATGCTGAAACTGTTTCCAAGGCGGTTGATACCTTAATAGAAGAGTATGGAGATGCAAAAAATCTGCTTATGACTTCCATGACTGAGCGAGGCATGAGGGAGGTAGTAGCTGAATTGAAGCATCGAAACCATTGGGATGATTTGAATAAAATCATTGTAACCAACGGATGTGACCGGCTGACTGTGGATTATATCAGGGATGGAACGATTGATATCAGTATTGCCCATTTCCCGGAACATTACGGTGAGTATGTAGTACCCGCAGCATGTTCAATTATGCAGGGGGATTCCGCACCTGCCTATATTTTTGTAGAAAATAAGGTTATCACCCGGGAAAATATTGATCTTTATTATCCCTTGGATTGATTTTCTGCTGCCGCTGTGAAGTAGCCGTGAAGTAGACTAGAATTAGTCGTGAAGTAGCCGTGAAGTAGACCAGAATTAGCCGTGAAGCGGCCCTGAAGTATCAGACAGGTATATTCCCCTCTGCATCCACCGTATAAGTCCATTTTTCAACATATGTCCATCCGTTTAGAAAGGAATCGTTCCTTTCCTCCAGTATATTTTCAAGCTGCAGGTCAAGATACTCAAGAACTGCGGTATATGCAGTTTCCTGAATCAGGTTTACCAATTGGTATGGATCTTTAACGTTGTCATACAGAAGCCAGGGACCCTGAAGTGATCGGGCATAGGTATATCTCCTAGTCCTGAGTCCCCGGTATTCCCTGCCGCCTTTTGAGCGGGACCAGTTGCCGAAGGGGTGGTAACTGGCAATAAATCCAAATTCGAAATCCGATTCCAACTCACCGTTTTCAGGGAGTTCTTGGAACTCATCTCTGTTCCTGCACTTTGATGTTTCCATGATACAGGATGAAAAATCACGCCCATCTACGCTCTCAGGAATTTCAAAACCGTTCAATCCCAAAAGAGTAGGCATGATATCAGGGGCATCGATAAAGGCTCCGCTGACGGACTTTGCGCCAACGCCAGGAATATGTATAAGAAATGGGATTCTAATCGACTCATCCCATGGCTGCTGCTTAAGATAATTTCCCTGGGAGCAGAGCATGTCACCATGGTCTGAAAGAAAGAGTACAATGGTGTTCTGATCTAAGCCGGTTTCCTGGATTGTTTTCAGAAGATTTCCGAAACAGGAATCCAGAGCTGAGCAGTGGGCATAATAGCCTGAAAGCATCTCTTTGGCCTGGGCAGACATGGACTTGGGGATATTCGGGCGGAGTTCGATTGATTCCTGCTTGTACATATCCAGGAACTCATTCGGGGCTTCCCTGTACGGATCATGAGGCGGTCCCCAGGAGAGCATCAGAAAAAACGGGGTTTCCTCAGGATTGGAATCTTCGGTTTCTGAGGTATGATTATAGTGAATATGACTCGTTTCCTGATTCTGATACTGATTTGCGTGCTTTTTTATAAATTCGCAAGCTTCACGGGTTTGTGAAAAAGCATCATAACCCTGCCAGAATTGCGGGACGGAGTCATCATCCTGATAATACTGTGAGTTGAAATAGTCGTGGGTGCACTCCAGAACGCGCCAAAAATCAAATCCGTGACGACGCTCTTTAGGGATGTATGCTGTCCTTCCATGACCGTCCATATGCCACTTGCCGATGTATCCGGTATGATAGCCATGCTGTTTGAAGATATCTCCAAGACCCGCAGTTTCTGCAGAAAGGGGAGCGTCATTAAGAAAAACTCCGTGGGTAAGGGGGTATTGTCCTGTCATAAGACTTGCCCTGAAGGGTGAACAGACAGGACATCCAGAAACAGCATGCTCAAAATGAACTGAATTTCGAGCAAACGCATCAAGATGGGGAGTTTGTACCTGACTGTTGCCATTGAAGCCACAGGCTTGATAACGCCATTGATCAGCTAAGACAATGAGTACATTTTTTTTCATATGTTCAGTATATGAAATATAAACAAGACTTTCAAGTACTTTCGAAAAAAAATAAGTTGACAGCAAATAAAAGTAAGTATAAACTTGTGGTATATTCAATTTGGAGGTAATTACTATGAAAAAAGGTGTGGGTTTGTTTCTCATGATCACGATGCTGCTGACTTTCAGTACTGCGCTGCTTATGGCGAATGGACAGCAGGAAGCTGATGAAGGGGGTGTAAAGACTGTCCGTGTGTGGAAAATGGGCGGAACTCCTATGGAAACAGAATTTTTTGAGGAATACACAAAGAAATTCGACGAAGAGAATGAAGACATAAACATCGAATATAACTATTTCTACGGTCAGATTCGTGTTTCTAAGATTATTTCAGGCTTTAAGGCTGGAAATATAGCAGATGTTGTTGTTGCATTCGGGCAGGATATCCCTGATTTTGCAGGTTTGAGAATAATCCAGCCCCTGGATGATATTGATAAAGAGCTTGTTGAAGGTTGGAAAGATAATATGGTGGAGGAGATCTATAATGTAACAAAGTATCGCGGAAAACAGTATGCTCTTCCTACCTATGTCGACATGGCGCCATTCTTGGCTTACAACAAGGATATGCTTGCGGAAGCAGGATATGACCGACCTCCAAGAACATGGAGTGAACTGAAAGAGTATGCGAAGAATCTGACAACCGATGAACATGCCGGGATTGCAATACAGGCTACTAAAACGCCCGTAGATTTGAACATTCTTGAAGGAATTGCCTACAATAACGGTGGACGTTACGTAGACGAAGAATCAGGAGATATCGTTTTCAATGGCCCGGGTTTTGCTGACGCCTTACAGCTGTATGTCGATTTAGTTGATGCCGGTGTAACTGCAGGTAACCCCATAGAAGACAACTTTAAGAATGGCGCTACATACTTTGCAGAAGGTAAGGCGGCCATGTGGGTTGGTATGTCCTGGTTGATCACCCCCTGGTATGCTGATTCTGAACTCAATTGGGGAGCGATCCCATTTCCAAAACCTGACAAAGTTACTGGGGATTATCCTGTTGCAGCAGCGGTAATGGATCCGACAGCTGCACTTATGATTACCACCCAGAGTGAGAATCCTGAAGCCGCACTTCGGTATCTGGATTTCTGGGCACAGCCTGAGCAGCTGACTTTGTGGGGTCGTGAAGAAATCGCAAGAGTTCCTGCAGCGAAGAAAAGTTATGAACTTGATAAATTGAAAGAGTTCTGGCCGGAATGGGTAGAAAGCTATAATGAAGGTACGCTATTTGATGGAGCTGTAACAGTTCCGAGATTCAACGGCGTGACCAGCGTGCAGCCTGAGTTCGGCAATGCTGTACAGAACGCTGTTCTGGGCGTAAAAGGGATACAGGAAGCGCTGGATGATGCTGCTTCTGTAGCTCAGGAAAACTATGACCTGATGAAGTAAGTTTTCTAAAATTTAATAAGTGTTTTGTCTATGATCCTTGTAGCCGGCGGGCTTGCCTGCTGTTCTGTGAACTGAAGGCAGGTTCAGCCCCCGGTTTTACTTTCTAAGATGATTAATTGATTCAATCAGTAATGATATAAAAAGAAATATAAAAAGAAATATAAAAAGAAACAGGAGAAGCATAATGGGAAAAAAAACGTATATTCCCTTTGTACTTATTGGTCCGGTCTATCTTCTAATTATGCTTTTTATTGCGTATCCCGTAATTGAAATCATTCGTATAAGTTTTACCAGCTGGCATTTTCTCATTCCTAATTCGGATGTTTTTGTCGGTTTTGAAACCTACAAAGCCGTTCTAAATGATCCGCTGCTGATAAAAATTATATGGAGAACAATTCTTTGGATGCTTATGGGGACAGCTTTTTCCCTTCTCCTCGGCTTGGCCATCGGTTATTTTCTCAGTTTTGATTATCCGATTAACAGGGTGCTGCGGGCTGTAATTATTCTGCCGTGGATACTTCCTCCAGTGGTAACTGCAACTATCTGGCAGTGGATGCTGAATGGAAAATACGGAGTTATCAACGACATTCTTGTTCGTATGCATTTAATACCTGAAGGAGTCCCCTGGCTTGCACAACTGAGCACAGCTTTCATTGCGGTTAATATGGTGCTGGTCTGGAAAAACGTACCGCTGGTATCTCTTCTGCTCTCAGCCGCCTTTCAGGGGGTGCCTGAAGATATGCTGGAAGCGGCGAAAATTGACGGCGCCAACGGCTGGCAGAGATTTTGGAGAATTGTTTTTCCGTACATTAAGGGAATCTTTTCATCCGTTGCAGTCATTGTCTCCATCTGGTGTATTCAGCAGTTTACCATCATATGGATTGCAACGCAGGGAGGGCCTGCAAATGCTACCCACATTCTGCCGACCTATATCTATCAGATGTTTTCCCAGAATTACCAATTCGGAAAGCTCGGGGTACTTTCAATTTTTAACCTTCTCATATTGGTTATTACCGCAATTGTGTATCTGCGTTTGTTCAGAAAACAGCATTAGGAGAGAATTATGACTACTGCAGGATGGAAAACACTTACCAATTTAAAGAAAAAAACACGTCCCGTTCTGATAAACCTTTTTGGGATAGCCGTCATCATCTACTGTCTGTTTCCGATACTCTGGCTGTTTATCAGTTCTCTGAAACCCAAAAGCGAGTTGTTTGATCTGCCGATACGCTATTTTGCCCAGAACCCGACCCTGGATTATTACGGGCGCCTCTTCGGCCTCGGTGGTCCAGGGGGACAGAATATTGTAAACCGCCTGCCTTTTCTGATTTATCTGAAAAACAGTTTTTTTGTGGCAGGTATATCAGTAATTATCGTGGTATTTCTCTCCGCTGTAGCTGGATATGCTTTTTCAAGGTATCACTTCAGGGGGAGAAACGGACTGCTGCTGTCACTTATTGTTACCAGAATGCTGCCGGGGCCGGCTATTATGCTTCCAGTATATGTAATGATCAGTAAATTGGGTTTGATCGACAATTTATGGAGTCTGATTCTTGTGCATACCGTATTCGGTCTTCCCATGGGAATCTGGCTGAGTACGAGTTTTATTGACAATATTCCCATAGAACTTGAGGAGGCGGCTATCATTGACGGCTGTTCAAGGGTCGGAGCCTTCTTCAGGATTATTCTTCCCCTTGGCTGGATAGGGCTTGCCACGGTTGGAATCTTTCACTTCCTCGGATCCTGGTCTGAGTTTGCCTTTGCATCAATTCTCATAGAGTCCCAGAAGCTGAGGACGGCCCCCGTCGGGCTAGCGGAATTTATTTTTAATATTCAGTCTGCCCAGTTTAACCAGATAGGTGCTGCGGCTATCACAATGTCCCTGCCGCTGATTGTCCTTTTCATGATGATCCAGAAGCAGTTTGTCCGCGGATTTGTGTCCGGTTCAGTGAAAGGGTGATGCCATGGCCGCCGATACATTCACGTCTGAAAAACATACTGCACATGCTGGTATTGCTGAAAATACTGGAAAGAAGATTATGACACCTCGGGAACGCTTTTTGCGGGTGCTGAAGCATCAGCCTGCAGACCGGGTTCCCCTGGATATTCAAGGCTTTAACAATCATTGGTCTCCCACCGTTGAAGGGTGGAGCGGCTTTCCCAGTACTGAAGAACTGTCTCGACAGGATTCGCCGAAAATTTTGGAGATTCTTGATCGTCTAAAGGATAAGAACACCATACAGCATTGCGTTCCCACCTGGATAAATCGCTATTTAGTAACTCCACCTCAGCGCATTGAAGAAGTTGTGACTGGTGAGGACAGAGATGCACGCTATTTCAAGCGGATTATCGATACACCCGAGGGGCCGCTGACTGCGCAGCTCAAGAGGAGCAGAGATTCATACGGTATGGTATGGACCCTGAAATATCCTGTGGAGACATTGGATGATGTGAAAAAGATTCGCTCAATTCCCTTTGAACTCCCTGAAAAGCTTTCTCCAGTCGATTTAAAAACACTGCCGGAAGATCCCTGGGGGCAGCGCCTTATCTATGCTTATGCAACAACACCGGCCATTTGTGCCGCGGGAATGATGGGGATGGAGAATTTTCTTCTTCATTGTGCTCTAGAGCCGGAACTCATTCGTGAACTGGTGGACGAAGCTTTGGAGCGGATACTTCGCATTCTTGAACGTGTACTCTCCAATCGAAGTGTAGATATTGTCTGGATCGGAGGGAGTGAATGGCTGACGCCGCCTATGGCATCACCCCAGATGTATGATGAACTGATTTGGCAAAGTGAAAAAAAGATCACCGATTTTGCCCATCAGCATGGAGCACTGGTGCATCTGCATTGTCATGGGAATATACGCTCTGTCCTGCCGAAAATGATTGCTGCGGGAGCAGATTACACAGAACCAGCTGAACCGCCGCCTGATGGTGATATCTCCTTTGCGGAAGCCAAGAAAAAGGCTGAGGGAAGGATAGTGCTTGGCGGAAATATTGAACTGCACAGTATTGAAAACAGCAGCAGGGATGAAGTGGAAAAACTTGTCTGTTCTGCCTTTGAAGGAAACAAGTCCGCTATGGTTCTTGCAACTTCCGCAGGTTCTAATCGGATTAGCTTTCCGGAGAATATGATAGAGAATTATCATACCATGATTGATGTATGGGAAAAGATGTCTTTGTTGGATCAGTGAATAAGGCAGTAATGAAAAAGATAAGAATGATTTACGGATAATTGACGCCGAGAAGTATGAGAAGATCTTAAAGTGAAGAAATTGAAGAGAAGAAATTGAGGAGAAGCAGCATGACAAGCCGAAAAGAGAATATGTTGAAAGTGCTCAGCCATGACAGACCGGATTATGTCCCATTCCAATTGGAAAGTATTGTTCCCCTCTCTCATCGGGATGCGCTTTTCTATGCTAGGAACGGAGATCCTGCACTTTCACAATGGACTGATGCCTGGGGCGTTGATTTCATGATTCCGGAACATATGAATGATGATTCGGGCTTTCCCACGTCTCATCCACTGAAAAATCTGGATGATCTTGATGATTTTTCCTGGCCCGATCCTGATGACCCTGCGCTGTTCAAAAGCATTGCACAAGAGGTTAAAAAGATAGACCGTTCACAGCATTTCCTGATGGGGCTGAATCCCGCCGTTCTTTTTGTACGGTCCTGGCTGATCTGCGGCATGGATAATTTCCTTTCTGGAACCATAATTCAGCGAAAAGAGGTCGAACATCTTTTAGATAAAGTAACGGAATACCAAATGCGGATTGCCGAACGTTATGTGGAGCTTGGCATCGATATTGCCCACATGGGGGATGACATCGGCACGACGCAATCCATGCTCATGAGTCCTGAATCTTGGAGGGAGCTCATAAAACCCCGACTGAAAAAAATTATCGATATCTACAAGGCCGGCGGTTGTTTTATCTATTTTCACTCCTGTGGAAGAGTTATGGAGCTGCTTGATGATTTTATTGAGCTCGGTATTGATATCCTTAATCCCCTGCAGGCTAGTGCCAATAATCTATCCCATATCAGGAACAAAACAGAGGGGAAAATCACTCTTCATGGCGGAATAAACTGCGATTTAATAATGCGGGGGAGCATTGAAGAGATTGAGCAGGAAACGAAGCATATTCTCGATATCCTTGCTGAGGATGGTGAATATATTGCTGATGCGGACCAGAAACTGCCCTTCCCGGAAGAGCACCTGAAGGCAGTGGAATCGACGGTTAGAAAATTTGGTACATATTCTGGGAAATAGAATTATCCAGATGGTATGGGCACATAACTTGGGCAGGGTTCATAAGCAATCAGTCATGAATATTGAAGAATTATACACCTTTGAGGAGACACAGAGATGAAAGAGACACAAAAAAGGCCGAATGTAATAGTTTTTTTTACCGATCAGCAGCGGTGGGATACCTCGGGGCTGCATGGGAATCCCTTGCAGCTGATGCCGAATTTCGACCGCATGGCAATGGAAGGGACGCATTTCTACAATACCTTTACCTGTCAGCCGGTATGCGGGCCTGCACGTTCATGCCTCCAAACAGGGCGTTTTGCCACAGAGACCGGGGTGTATAAAAACGGCTTGCCTCTGGATCCTTCGGATGTAACTTTAGCCAAGCTCTTCAATGAGGCCGGTTATAAAACGGCTTATGTTGGAAAATGGCATTTGTCCGGGGTGAAAGGACATTTTAACATGGGAGATGAGCCGGTTCCGGAACATCTGCGTGGGGGCTATGAATACTGGCTGGGAGCAGAGCTTATGGAGTCTGTGAGCGAAGCCTATGAAACCTATCTTTTTGATAATGATAATAAACGGGTCTTTCTCCCCGGCTACCGTGTAGATGCAGTAACCGATGCCGCCATTGATTACGTAAAGAATCGGGATAAAGAGTCGCCGTTTTTTCTTTTTCTGTCTCTTCTTGAGCCGCACTACCAGAATACTACCGATTATTTTCCTCCTCCCACGGGATACAGGGAGAATTTTACGGGGAGATGGACCCCGCCGGATCTTGCTGCCTTGAAAGGATCAGCATTT
>JAGYPA010000009.1 GCA_018399255.1 Spirochaetales bacterium
CGCGTCTGCAGAACCGGAAGTACGGCAAGGTGAACGTGCTGGCTACCTGTCTGGAGAGTGCCGATATTATGCCGGCCGATGAAGAAGAAGTTGTCGAGGCCCGTGAAGAGCATGCGGTTATCGATCCCGGCTGGGGTCCGCAGGAGATCGAGATTATAAAGGGAAAAATCACCGGGCTGCATGTCAGTAAGTGCCTTTCGGTCTTTGATGAGCAGGGCCGGTTCAATCCCAAGCTCGATCATAATCAGAAAAAGTTCTTCCCGGCCGATATGATTATAGAATCGATCGGGCAGGGGATGGATTTACAGTATACGGAAGGCATAAAGGAACAGCTGGAAATGGGTCCTCGCGGCAAGATGAAGGTTGATGCCTTCTTCCAGACGACGGTTCCCTGGCTCTTTGTCGGCGGAGATATTGCCGAGGGGCCAGATGTTATCCACGGTATTGCCAACGGGCACAAGGCTGCCCGGGGTATCGACAGCTATCTGCAGGGGGAGAAAGATTGATGAAAGAGTTTACCGTAGAGGAGATTCTGGAGTTTTCACGGAATATCGAGATGGAGTCGTATACCTACTATACCACTGCTTCCCAGCGTTTTGAGGATTCTGCGCTCAAGGAGCTGGCCACGGATCTGGCCGGCCAGGAACTGGAGCACTATAATAAGTTCAATAAGATACTGGAAGATTATAAACTTTCCCGCGCCGAGCTCGATGCCCGTATTGCCATTCCCCGGGAGGATCATGACAGACTGGTGGAGGCACGCGTGCTGCCCGATTATCCCACCCCCCGCATGGTGCTTGAAGCTGCCTACGAACGGGAAGTGCATACCGGAGGACTCTACCGGACCATGATAACGCTGACCAATCTGCCCGATGATATTGTGCGTACCTTTTCCGAACTGATGGATCAGGAGCAGGGTCACGCCAACCGGATCCAGAGCCTGATGCGCAAGTACCGCTGAAGCATTATGCTGAACTTGCACCGGCCAGCTGGTTTTATTAACCCTTTTCAAGTTTTACCTCTTTCCAAATCCCGAAATATCCGGTAACTTGGGATGGTTCTGTAGTGGGTTATGCATAGTATGAAAACGTTTGTTATCGGTGATATTCACGGGACCTGGAGGGCGCTGCGCCAGTGTCTGGAACGTTCACATTTCAATGCCGAAGATGATTATCTTATTGTGCTCGGTGATGTGTGTGACGGGTATCCGGAAGTCCGGCAGGTATTAGATGAGCTGCTTTCCCTGAATCACTGCACCATGATTATCGGAAACCACGATATCTGGGCGCTGGATTGGGCGCTTACCGGAGCGAAGCCCGATATCTGGACCAGTCAGGGGGGGATTCAGACGATTGTCTCCTATAACGGCGGTCCTATGCCGGCTGAGCATCGGGATTTTCTGCTTCACGCCGTTGCCTATCTCGAGCTTGACGGTCGTCTTTTTATTCACGGCGGTTTTAACCCAACTGTCGATCTGGCGCGGCAGACTGCCGAGAGTCTGGTCTGGGACCGGTCGTTGATTCAGACGGCCTGGAAACGTCACCGTGCAGGGAGAAAAAAGGCCTTCGGAGGCTATCGGGATATCTTTCTCGGGCATACCCCCACGGAGGTTTTCAGCAGCGACCAGCCGGTTCATTTCTGTAATGTCTGGGATCTCGATACCGGTGCGGGGTGGTCGGGTAGGCTGACCATGATGGAGGTGGAAAGCGGCCTCTGGTATCAGTCCGATCCGACGCCGGGTCTCTACGGCGGCATCCAGGGCAGAATACAACTGAAAAAGCAGGATAAAAAAAAGTTATGACAAAGAAAACGAGTGAATTGCAAAAGAAAGAAAAAACCATCCTTATTGTGGATGATGTTACCGAGAATATCGATGTGCTCATCGGCATTCTGGGTACGCTGTACCGCATCAGGATCGCAACGAGCGGCAAGGATGCCCTGGCACAGGTAAATCGGGAGATACCCGACCTTATCCTTCTCGATATCATGATGCCGGGCCTCAGCGGCTTTGATGTCTGCAAACAACTGAAAGACGATCCGCTCACCCGTGATATTCCAATAGTCTTTGTTACCGCACTTTCAGACAAGAGCAATGAGGAACGGGGACTGCAGCTCGGGGCGGTTGACTATATCTACAAGCCCTTCAGCTCCGATCTGGTAAAGGTGCGGGTCAAGAATCATCTTCAGCTCTATATGAAGCGTAAGGAGCTCGAGGACGAGGTACGGCAGCGGACTAAGACGATTGAACAGATCAAGGATGCCCTGATAGCCTCTCTCGCTTTTATTACCGAAACCCGGGACCCTGACACGGGAACCCATATTTTCCGGACACAGCGCTATTTTCAGCTGCTTTCCCGTGAGCTGATCGACCTCAACCCAGGGCTGTTTGATCCGGAAGAGATCGATCTGATGGCGTTGTCAAGTGCTCTTCACGATATCGGGAAGATCGGCATATCGGATATGATCCTGATGAAGCGGTGCGGGCTCAGCGATGAAGAGTACCGTGAGATTCAGAATCATCCCGTTATCGGCGGGGATGTGCTGCGCCGTACCCGTGACTACCTCGGGCCGGAAGCAGGAAAATTCCTCATCTATGCCAGTGAGATTGCCGAATTCCATCATGAGCACTGGGACGGAAGCGGGTATCCTCATGGGCTCAAGGGAGAGGAGATTCCCATAAGTGCCCGGATTATGGCCATTGTGGATGTCTATGATGCCCTGCGCAGTGATCGGCCGTACAAGCGTGCTGTCACGCACAAGGAAACTATTGACATCATAACCAATGGCGATGGGCGCACTGAGCCGGAACATTTTGATCCGAAGGTGCTCGAGGCGTTCAAGCGTGTGGAGAACCAGCTGGAAGAGGTTTCCCGGTTCCATCCACGCGACGAGGCAATGACGGGGCTCTTTGGTATGTAGCTGCATGTTGCAAACATGAAGGCATGAAGGCATGAAGGCATGCAGGCATGCAGACATGCAGACATGCAGACATGAAGGCAAGTGCCGCCAGAAAGAAAAGAATTCAGGTAAGTTTGACGCACTCTCAGTATCACACACCTTCACAGGTGGGTTATTTTGCCGCACCTTGACGGAGATGCTCCAGTTACATGGGTAAAAATTATCCAACTGCATAACGAAAACCCCCTTGAAATGCTTTAAATTGCGAATTTTCAGCAATCTATGGGCATGTCTGCCGGCTGCCGGCAGGCGTGAAAATTGGCATGGTTTATGCTCAATAATAGATAAAAAGACCCGATTTTCTATAGGAGGTGCTGTTATGGCTATAGTACGTTGGAAAAACAATGATCTGTATGATCCATGGGAGACCATGCGCAACCTGCAGGACGAAATCAATCACTATTTCGACATGGATCGCCTGCCGGCCGGTTCCGGTCTGTTTGACCGCACTAACTCTCCGCCGATTGATGTGCTGGAGAGCGGAAATGAGTTTCTGATCAACTGTGAAATACCGGGTATGGAGAAAGAGGATATTGAGCTTTCCGTCGCGTCGCAGGTGCTGACGATCAAGGGGCAAAAGAAGATCGATGCTGAAGATCGTGAGAAAAAGTACTACCGCAGGGAGACTTTCAGCGGAAGTTTTCAGCGAACCCTCTCGCTGCCGGCATCGGCGGACCCTGAGGGAATCCAGGCAGAACTGAAGGACGGTATTCTGAGTGTGAAGCTGCCGAAGAAAAAGGAAGCCATTCCCAAGCAGATTACCGTAAAGGTAAATTAAGGAAGTAAGGAGGCCAGGTATGAACAGGAAAGAGGAATCAGGCAAAGCGCTTGAAAAAAATGAGAAAAAAAGAACGCGGACTGCCTGCTGCGATATTTTTCATGATGAAAAGCAGGTAACGCTGAATCTGGAGATGCCGGGGGTAAGTCGTGAATCGCTGGATGTCCGCATCGACGGAAATCTGCTCATTATAACCGGGAGCAAGAAGCTGCCCTCGCTCAAGGGAGATTTCCTTATCCGGGAGATACGGGACGAGGACTATCATCAGGAGTTCACCCTCGACGATACGATAGACCGGGAGAAGATTCAGGCTGTGGTAAAACAGGGGCTGGTAACACTGGAGCTGCAGAAGAAAGAGTCAGTGCTTCCCCGCAGGATAACGATTAACTGAGAAGCAGCCTCTCCTTCACCCCTCAAACCTGACCGCTCACCATCCCCCATCCCCCATCCCCCATTACCCGGACAACCTGGACAGCCCGGTTGCGTAAGTGCAGCTCGGGCTGTCGTCCTGTGAAGGCTGAAGTAATATTAATGCACTATTTAGCCTGCTTTGCTTGACATATATTACAGTGAGGGTACAATGACTTATTGTTAAACGTATATCAAAGTGTATGTAAAAAAAACGGTAGCAAAACGCCTTTCTCATTTTTGTAATTACATGTAGGGAGTTAAAAGTCAGGATGCCCACCGCGGTTCTGCAGTTCAACAGTCTAGGTTTTTTGATTTCCGGCAGCAGCTATGCCCGGGATATTCTGGGTATGTTTTCAGATGATCTATCCCGGCTCTCTGCTGGCAGGTTGTTTCAGGCCTATCCTGAGCTTGTATCTGCTCTTGAGGAGAGAAGGGCCTGGGAGGGGGAGCTGAAGCTTGATCCGGCATCAGCCGCGGCATCATCCCTGGCCCTGTCATCAGCATCTGTATCGGCCCCGACTATAGATCCGGCAATAGCCCCGGAATCAGCTGAGACTGATGCGAGGTCTTTTCTTCTCCGGATCAGGAGACTGAAGGCGGAGGTGGTTCCTCTCTACGTTTTTTCCGAAGATGGTCTGCAGCCGTATCCCGTAAATGAAAAAGCCGAGGCTGCTCACTGTCCGGCTGTGACTCTGCTGCTTTCTGATATTTCAGGACTTCAGGAAGACTGTAATGAGCTGCAGCGGAACCTGAACCGCAAAAATTCGGTTATCAGAGTTATTTCCCATGAACTGCGTTCGCCGTTCAGTACCGCCCGGCATTTTTTCAGTCTGATGGAGAGTCGTCTCAGTGGTGTTCTGCCTCATTCGTGGCCGGAGATGATCAGGGAAATGGCTGAGCTGTTTTCCCGCAGTTCTCTGCTGGTGGATACGATCAGTTCGCTCACGGACGATATATACGGGCCGCTTATCTGCCGCGAGGAGCTGGTGGTGCTCGATGAGGTGCTTGATAAGGCAGTTGCACAGGTGCAGTCCTACCTGGAGCTGAGACAGATTGTGCTGGTTAAGAAATCCGAGCGTGATCTGCTGGTCCGGGGAGACAAAGATTTGCTTTATTCTGCGCTGCAGTATATACTCAGTGCTATAGCATCAGAATTGGGGGGGGCAAGTTCCGCCAAGGGGATTACCCGGCTGGAGATCAGCTCTAATGTGACTGCGGCATATGTACGTCTGGCAGTTGCCTGCCAGGTCGAGAATGGGCAGACGAGGCAGCATTTTGCCCCCGACGTCTGTGAAATGATAAACAGCAAAACTTGGGGTACGGTTCAGGGAATCAGGACAGCTATCAGTTCTGCGGGGCTGTTTCTGTTTGCCGGCAGTCAGCTGCTCGAGAAGCAGGGGATCAGGCTGGAGCTTGAGCCTTCTGCGAGCTCCGGGACGGTTTTAACAATGCAGTTTCTGCGGTTTGCCGGGGTTTGATTCCCAAACGAAGCGAGAGGAGCGGAACCATCTTATAGTCAATTATGTGAGACTGGCTGAGTGCGGGAGTAAAAGTGGTAATATGATTAACGTAGTAATTGTAGATGATCATCAGGTGGTTCGTACCGGACTTATGGCGCTTCTGGAGAATGCTCCGGGAATTGAGGTGGCAGCTGAATTTGCAGACGGCAGTGATTTTTTGACGGCACTTCCGGAGCTCAGCGGGGTTGATGTGGTCCTGCTCGATATTTCGATGCCTAAAATGGGGGGACTGGAAGTCCTGCATGAGCTGGTTACGATGCCCAAGGCTCCCGGGGTTATTTTTCTTACCGTCTATCCGGAGGAGTCCTATGCTCTGCAGGCTATCAGAGCCGGGGCAAAGGGATATTTGACGAAGGACAGTTCGCGGGAGATGCTGGTGGAAGCGGTTACGGCGGTTGCCTATGGGGGGACGTTTCTCTCCGAAAAGATCCGGCAAGTTGATGTTCTCCGATAATTTTGCCGGGCTGAAGCCGAAGCGGAGGCGGAGGCAATTTCGTGGGATCAGCTCTCTTCCCGTGAACTGTCGGTGTTCATTCATATCTGCCGGGGTCTTACAATTAAGGAGATTTCATTCAAGATGGAGCTTTCTCCCAAGACGATAAGCACCTACAAGACGCGTCTGATGGAGAAGTTGCAGGTTACGACGCTCTCCGAGCTGATCAAGATCGGTATAGCCTGGGGGCTAGTACCTAGTAGCCGGTTATTGCAGTGAGCTCTACCCTGCCTGGTGACAGATGCTTATCTCTTTCCCGTTTTTTAAAAACACTTTCGCTCATTAAAAAGTTGCTTATACCTGTTTAAATACCGAAAAATCGGGCTTTTATTCCTCTCTTCCTACAGAAATTTACGATAATCCTACACCATCAAATGAATTACCCGATACGATTCTCAAACGCGTTATAACGGTTATTACAGTTCCGCTGGTACGGCTGGATATGCCAGTTTTTAAGTAACACTGAACTGGCAGCAGGCAAAGCAAGCCGGAATAGGGAAGTGTATGGCAAACGGCAGGGGATACGGGTAGGGTGCGGCAAGGTGTTCTAATCGGCCTGATGGCTGTTCTGCTGATTTGCCTCATAGCGATTCCCGATTTGGCGGGTGCAGAGGTCCGTGGAGCTGGCGGTTGCCTCGGCAGGGCTGGTGCTGCAGGCCTGGGAGGTTCCCTCGAAACATTAATCCGGGGAGCAGTATTCCTTTTTTACCGTCAGTATCGGCCAGGCGGCTGGCGGCCGGCTTCACTACATGGTTGACGGGATTGTCTGGCCGCAGAGCCTGAAGATTGTCGTTCATGCAGAAACAGCGATTCCAGATGGGCGCTGAGTGTTGAGGTGCTGGATTTTCCGGGAAGTTCGGCAGGCGGCGAGTATGGAACGGCGGTATCCGGGGCAGTTTCTGTCGGGTCAGATCCTGATTCACCGGGTACGCTGATTTGCCACATCGGGAACTGCGACACAGGCAGCGGAACGGCAGATGGTCCGCTGCTGTACAATCCCGGAATCTGGGATTCAGCAGCGGCGATATCGTAATCCGCTATGCCCTGGTGGAGGAGTTGCTTTAGGTTTTTATCTGATACGAGTGGCATAATTTAGTTATGTGTACATAACGGTTATGAGTACATAACGGTTATGTGTGTACATAACTGATACTAGTGTATTAACGGTCGTTGATCGTTTGGCAGGTGCTAATTAATCATTTAAGGGGAGACACACATGAAGAAGAAAAATTTCATGGTTCTTATGATGGTTCTGGCCTTTCTCGTCGGGTCAGTGGGTTTGGTGATGGGAGGATTCGGCAACTGCACAGATGCAGTTGGGGTTTCTTATACATCATCCGGACAGGTTGCCTACTGCGTATGCTAAATAGTGGTCAAATAGCCGATATTATTAGTTACAATTTAGGAACCTGACAGCAGCTACTGCAGGAGCACAGGCTCAAAGTGGCGGAGCTGCGGCAGGAGAAGCTGCCAGCGGATTTCTTCGCGCATATTACTATATGGATATACTGATACATCTTATGAAATTACTATAGCTATAGCTGCAGATACAGGTGGATTCCTTGAGGCAGTTGTTGCAGTGAAGGTTCAGTAACAGATGCCGGTAATGATGATTCTGTTGTCATAACTGGTGGAGGAGGGACGCAGGAGATGCAGTACATACCGGATTAGCTACTGAATATCCTGGTAGTGGAAGTACTGTTCCAATAGGAACCACTGCAGCTGATTTTATTACTGGGATTGATCAGCGAATACCTGGACTGGTACAGGAAATTCAGACGGTGCGCAAGTAGTTTATTATCTCGTTGCTGATCCGGAATCAACTGAATCTGTTACAGTTACGTATACCTTACAGGCTGCAACCTGATTCTTTAATTTATAAATGAATCAATAGCCATTCAGTCAGACAGCAGTCAGCACATCTGCCTGGCTGAACAATTCTCAAGTGCACAAGTTATAATTAAACACTGATGATACGGGGATATGGGATTACAATGATTTTGGAAAAAGTAAACGAAAGCTACTGGTTCTTATCATTGACTATCTCTTTTCTCGTTTTTCGCTAGTGGAGCAGAATCGCTGCAACCGTAACTGATGTAGTTCCGTTATCAAGAATAGAATCAGATCAGACTCCTAGATATTTTTAACAAAAACACTGCATCGATGGGAATTTATGGAACCATGCATGTTGGCACGGTGATCAAATACATGGACAGGCGCAAGCAGGGAGAGCGTACCAGATTGCTCTATAAGTCATGATCCCGAAGTATTTCAGGAAGTAACTGCCAGTTTTGTACACGCTTATTTCTGAAAACTCAGTAAGAGTGCAATACTTCAAAAGGTTAAGAATTATTAATATAGAAAAATAATAACTATTTCATTACCAATGATTTACCATGATTAAGTATTAAACAGAATTTAATTGAGAAGTGAAAATACCATATGGCTATACAGGACCAAAAACAAAAAAAATAATTGTATTAATAACATTACTGCTTGTCATTGGAATATTTTGCTCCATGCTCAGATTTCTATTACAAGCAATATGTTGAACATACCACGACGGAACCTGAAATATTTACTACGGAATCGTAAAAATCCAGAATCACGGAAAATAGGGAAATGAATCATCCGTTTGTATCGTAGCGATTTTCTTTTCTATGCAGATGGATCCAATATTTGATGGTGAGCCCGGTACCCTCATCACGCTCTAATGCACCTTGGCTGCAATTGATTCACAGGAAGTTGTTGTTGTCTGACAAAAACTGCTGAAATCAGATATATTGTTAAAATCCCCCACAGGAAACACTTATTGGAACCTATTGAGTATGATCATGGTTGAAGCAATAACCGATTCGCTGCTTAACCCTGATTATAAGGCAGAAGAAGGCAAAGCTGGGATTACAGGCCAGCTTCCGGTTTGCTATTCAAATTGTAACGCACATTGGGGAAACTGGAATAAAAAGTTTAGAATTTACCAATCCCCTGTAATAAATACTACCTCTAGTTTATATAAATTAGAGGTAGACACAGAAAACATCGGTGAGCGCTATATCAGCTTCATTCCTTACGTAGACCTCATTCAGATCGAGGACTCTATATCATGTTTGAATCGCGCCGGCGCGGGCTCTATCCCGGCAATCTTCGGTACGGATCCAGAGCCCCTTTCCCGATGTCCTTCCCGGCAAATATCGGGCTTTCCAGGTTAGCCGACGGCGGTGAGAACGACCTCTTTGGAGTCATCTATGCCCTTGAGTTCAAATAGAGCTGGAGGGGCAATGCGGTATCAGTATACGGATCGTGCGCTTCTTTCGCTGGTGCCCTTCTCCACCAACATTACCATCTCCACCATCTCCACCATCTCCACCAACGCGGCGCTCTCTCTGCAGCCGAGGGCCCTGTTACTATTGAACCGGTTGGAGGAGGCGGACTCGATGCTGATCCCCGATCCATCTTGTGATGGCGGTCTTCAGCGTGACCAACAACTCATCAGTGTTCAGAACCTGGAGCCGGTCCTCGTCCTGCCGGAGGGCTGGCGAACCACCTCTCCGTTACCCCTGGAACTGAGTCCTGAAGATACTGACATGGTCTATCTCGGTTTTATCGTACCCCGCGAAGCCCTGGCTGGAGAGTGCACCGTAGGATTCACCGCAGCTGCGGAAGCCCATACTGGAGCATCGGCCGCATCGGCAGATTCCTTACACCATTGTCGAAGCATCCCTGCCGGTAACCGTACGGGCACCTACAGCCTCTCCCGCAGCTGCTAACCCTTCCATCTCTGGTAATTCTGCCAGCGAAACCTACAGCGCCGGATTCGTCCTGACCAACGGCAGCAATGCCTGCCAGCGTCAGCCTGAAATAACCGGCACCCGGATATCCCCTCGAATTTGAAAGCACCTGCATAACCCTCGGCCCCGGAGAGACCCGCGAAATCACCATACAGGCAAAAACCCCTCGATACCTTGCCCAAGATTATCAGCCATGAAATAACCATAAGTGCCCTTATGGAGGAAGAGGGGTTGGGGGCGGGCAGAAAGACTTACGGAGAGCCCGTGAAAGCCCGGGGCATCGAGCTCGGTAAGCGTCATCCCAGTAAAACCCGGCGGCGACCCCGGCACCGGTATCCGTAACTCCTCGTGGAACTTCTCTATTACTCATCAAAAGAAGAAGAACAGCCGCTGCAGAACAGCCTGAAACTTAGTGCAGCGGGTATATTGATGATACCGGACGCCATCGCCTCAGCTTCAGCATTGCCCCCGCCGGCCTTCCCCGACCCCGAATGGACTATTGCCGATACCGTATATTCACTCAACTACACTTATAAAGACAATTCCCTTGGAACTTAGCGGCGGCACCGGGTCGTATGCCTATCCCGGCCTTGTGCAGCAAAGCACTTCCGGATGGGGAGCGCGCGGCACCATAGACCTCGAAAACGGAAATAGGCAGCTATGCCGTATTCAGCACCGCCGAAGAAGTTCCCGACTACGGCATAGGCGGCCGAATAAAACGCGAGTTCGGCGAAGTGAATACCATCGAATTACGCTTTGTGATGCCGGAAACGAGCTTTTCTAAGGCCTGGCGGGGGTGAAAAGCTTTCTGAGACCCTATGATGCCGCTAAATATCAGCCTGGAAGCCGCCCTCGGCTTCAGCGGACCGGAAGATTATGCCTACAGCCTTAACGCTGAGGAACGTAGCGAAGAAGAATACTCCTATACCTTCAGCATCCGGCTGGCTGGCCCCGACTTCAGCGGACCTCGCCGTCCCCGGCACCTACTGCTACGCAGCCAGCGGCACTCTCTCATCCTTTCCCGGCATATTGCTCTCCGGCAGCATAAAAGAGGAAAACCAACTTGCGCTTGATGCCGGCCAGAACACCGCGCTCCTTAACCGCACCACCAGCCTGCGGACCAGCTTCAGCCTCGGCGACGGCATCTCCTTCAAAATCAGCCAGCAGAACTCCGTCAGCATAACCTGCTTGCCGTACGACTGCTGACCGAGCAGAAGGAGGAGACTGCCATAAGCACGGGCTATTCGACGACCTCCGTCCGACGGTTCAGCCAATCTTCCCGGTCCTGACTACCAATAATCGCATTGCGGCAATCAGGTATTTGCCGTCGACGCAGTATATCGACCCGATGACAAATTGAACGTAACCGCAAAAATCAGCTTTGATGCCGGCAGCAGTCCCGGCATAACTGATGCCCTGATCGGCGGCAGTCTTGGCCTGTCGTACCAATGGGGCCGCGATACCGACTTGAGCGCCAGCCTGCGCACCTCGGTCCAGCCGTTCCGGGAAAATAGCGGCAGCAGCACAGTAACCGCTGGACTGCGCCACAACTCGGATACGCTCGGGAACTTCTCCCTGAACGGCAGCTGGACAACGTATCAGAATACCAACGAGGGGAGTTTTCGGGATAACCGCTTCCTACGCACGTCCCTTCCGCATCCCGACCGTTCTCAAATCCGATGTCGGCACGGTAAGCGGCTTTGTCTGCCACGTTGAAACCGCCGGAGAACGGCTGCCGGGAGTTATCATCAGCATAGACGAACAGACCACGATTACCGACAGTGACGGAAATTTCCATTTTCCCGCCGTTATCGCCGATCTCTACTATCTTCAGGTAAATGCCGCCGAGCTTGGAGAGAACTTATCCTTGAGGGTACGCTGCCGTAAGGAGGGAGGTAGCCGGAAGAGTGAAATTGTCCTCGAAATACCGCTTACCCGGCCGGCACACATTGAAGGCCGCCTGATCCGTATGGAAATAGACCCATCGGCAAGTATGTTTTCTCGCCGCAGTGTATCAGGAAGCCGGCGGTTTCGGTGGAATTCTGGTGGAAATATCCGAGATTACGGAGAACGCCGTGAAGTTACCCGCTCCGACGGAACCTTCAGCTTCAAGGGGCTGGTACCGGGAATCTGGACGATAACCGTGTATGAGCGGGACTGCCGACAACCCATAATCTGGAAGAGACTATTTACACGTTGGAGCTGGCACCCGGAGAGACGGAACTGTCAAGCGATAGAGGTGCTGCCGATTCAGCGGGCGGTCAGGTTTTGCAGGAGGAGACATTGAACTGTAGCTGCAGAAGTGGAGACAAAAGATACGGACCCTGCCAGGGTGAGCGGCCTCGGCAAACTCAGGCTCTGCCCCAGATCCAGCCCCAGATCCAGCCCCAGATCCAGCCCCAGATTCAGCCCCAGATTCAGCCCCAGATTCAGGCTCTGCCGTAAAATCAGACTCTGCCTCACGGGATTTTTTCTGCTGGCAGGCTTTCTGCTTCCCGCCGGCTTGTGCGCCCAGAGCGAATACGTTGATATCAACCAGAACGGCATCGGTGCCGGCATCGTCATCGACCTTGGAGGCGGATCTTTCAGCGGGGCCTCCCTCGCTGCCGCCTATTCAAGCAACGGCATTCTCGATATCGGCATTGACCTGGGAATCGTCTCCCCGCGCCTGCCCGATATCACCTTTCCGGAATATCAGGGGTCGATCCGGTTCGGTTTCACCATCTTGAAGCAGGACCGCCTGATGCCGATATCGCTCCTGTTTACCGGTGCGCTGCGGGCTTCGATCGCGTTGGGAAATGAACCCGGAGATGGGGGAGAGGATCTGCTGATGAGCGGGACGGGCCTGGGGCTCGGCATGGATCTTTTCCGGTTCTGGTTTCTCCGGCCCCGCTTTTACGGTCGTCTGGGAATGTGGATTGGCCACGTGTCGGATACGGTCATTACCGAACTGGAATCGGGTGCCCAGACAGCAAGCTATCCATCGAGCACCACGGTACGGCAGTTTTCCATCGGTCTGATGGCCGGTATTTCCTGGCGGCCGAATACGTCCAACCGGGGGGCAGCTATTTCCGGCGATCTTAGGGTCGGAATAGATGAGAAGGGAACCTTTCATCTGCTGCCGGCAATTACGGTAACCGTCGTGAGTGAAGAAATCTGAGCATGAATCAAGCAGGATACGAGCATGAAAATACCAGTCCATTTGAAGCATAAGCCGGTCATTGTATCGGAAGCATATGACACCATAGGCGGCCGCAAATCGGTTCGAGCTGCGGCCAAAGGGCTTTCGCTCGGCATCGCAGCTCTGCTGTTCCTGCTGCTCATTTCCGGGACCATGCTTATTGCGGCCTCAGTCCGGCTTCAGAACGTTACGGACGGACTTGCGGTTCTTGATAAGAAGCTCCTCGATACGCTTGCCGCGAATGCTTCAGCAGACGCTTACAAAGCAGACGCTTACAAAGCAGATTTCATGACCGATTCTACAGATGATCCCGGGTCTGATGCTTCCTCTGCAGCAGGTTCCGGAGAACAGGAAGTGCTCATTGGTACCGTTGATTCAGCTCGGCTCGATTATCTGGAAGGTCAGATTCTGCAGCTTGCTTCTGCTCAGGAAGCTTTGGAAGCCGAGGGGCTGAAAGCAGTTGCTTCTCTTAAGGAGCAGCTTACGGCACAGCAGGAGCAGCTGGAAATCCGGCAGAATGAGTTGGATACCTTGCACGGAGGACTGAAGGCTCTTCAAGACCGTCTCGAAGCCAGTGCCCGCAAGTATGACACCCTGATCAACGACCTCTACGATCAGAATGAAACCCTCAAGGGAGACATTGCCGCCGTCGCCAGACAGAACGCCGCCCTTCAGGCAGAAATAGAAAAAATGAAGGCACAGAACCTCACCGTGAGTCAGGATCTGGAAAAACTCCGAAGAGCCGTTTTGACATTCCATAACATGGGATTGTTTGGTACAATACGTACAATAAATCGGGAAGGCATACTGCGCATTCTCGATTTGAAAGAAGAAAAACCCTATATGACCCAGGAAGAAGCCGCGGAAATACTCAAACGGGAAGGATTTACCATCAGTACGTATGAGATTTTTCTCATTTATGGAGCATATTTTAATGAATTCAAGTAACAAGGCAGCAGGTAGTGCAAGATTTTCCGCATAACAGGCGCGAGGGAAAAGAACCCGAAGGCCCAGGATCAATAACATTTCCTCTCAAGCTGCTGGAACAACGGAAACGGCGACCAACCGACAACACGGGAAATCTGGAACAGCTTCTGCTTACCTTTGCAGACGAGCTCTCTACCATAGAAAATTTGCCCGAAAACATCGCGCTTGACCGCTGTCTGGAAGCTCTGGGCGAATATTGCGGTGCAGATCTCACCACCATTTACCTTTATGGAGAGAAAGGATGCACGTTTTTTCTGAGTCGTGCATGGCCAGTCCGTCAGATCCTGGAAAAAAATGGTGAAAAACCCCATGAGGTGATACTGGAACAGTATCCAGCCATGAACGAAGCCATTGCCCGCAGAGAAATCTTTACCATACCCGATGCAAACAAACTGCCGGAATCCTGGGCCCCGGAAAAAAAGCTGCTCCTGGATTTTAATGCTCAATCACTCCATGCCCTTCCGATACTAGAACAAAAGAAACTGTTCGGCTATCTGGTCTTTACCCGGCGCCGGGCTGCAGCGCAGGAGGAGATGGGCCGAACGGAAATCCTGCTCTTTTTTGCCAACATTATCGGACAGTTCCTTGCACGACAGGAGACCGATGATGTACGGAAGCAGGCGGTGGACCAGGCAGAACACCTGACCGCAGAACTCAAGAAAGCCAACCAGGGACTCAGCAGCTTTCTGGCAAAAATCAGTCATGAGATCCGTACCGCCCTCAACTCCATTATCGGCCTTTCCAAGCTGCTCCAGAATTCGGAACTTGACCTCAGGCAGCACCGGTTTGCCAGGAATATTGAATCCGGCAGCAAACTGCTCCTTCAACTTTCCCAGGACATCCTGGATTTCTCACGACTTAAGGAAGACCAGCTGGAGATACGGACCAGCCTTTTTGTGGTAGAAGAAATGGTCGGCAGCGCCGTAACCCCGTTTATCATGCAGGCCGAAGAGAAAGGACTTTCTATTGTCAGGGATATGAGCCCCAATGTTCCGGCAGAACTGATGGGAGACTCAGCCCGCATAATCCAGATTCTAGCCAATTTTATCAACAATGCGGTAAAGTATTCCGACAGCGGAATCATAACAGTAAGGACAAGAATGGTAAAAAGCACCGCCCAGCAGCTGTGGGTCGCCTTTTCTGTAGAAGATACCGGGCGCGGTGTAGCAGAAGAGAACATCGGTAAAATTTTCGAGCCCTTTTATCAGGGCGGCGATGCGAGCAGCAGCTTCACAGGAGGGACTGGACTGGGATTGGCCATCTGCCGGCAGCTCAGCCTTAAAATGGGGGGGAGCATCGTGGTTGAGAGTGAGCTGGGAAGGGGCAGCATCTTTACCATGAACCTTCCCTTTCCCAGAAATCACCACGAAGACATATCCATCGATCTGCCGCTGGAATATCAACCTGCTAATAGACTGCCGGTCTCCCGACAGGAAGAAATAAAACCGGCACCCCGACCAGACGGGCAGAAGCTGGCAGATTTTGACGATGGTGCCCGGAAAGTACTGGTGGTCGAAGATATTATCATAAATCAGCATATTGTTATCCAATACCTTACAGACATCGGCTTAGCCGCCGATACCGCAGCATCTGGGGAAAAAGCCCTGGAAATGGTTACGCAGAATACCTATGATCTTATCCTGATGGACGTAAGCCTGCCGGGCATTGACGGGATTGAAACAACCCGCAGCATCCGGGAAATGGATGAACCGCCGGTGCGAAATATTCCCATCATCGCCATGACCGCCCATGCTATCGAGGGTTTTCGTGAACAGTTCAACGAAGCCGGCATGAACGCCTTTATCAGAAAACCGATTGATATCGAACAGTTTTATCGCACGATCGCCGAATTCATTGACTTGCCGGCAACGGAAAAGCATACCCGGGAACAGCCGCAGAAGCGGTTGCAGAAGCAGCTCCAGCCGTTCCCCTTTGTTATAGACAGCATTGATACCAAAATAGGATTTGCCCGTCTGAACTGGGATCTGGAACTCTATCGAAAAGTGATTCGGGAATTTTATCAGGGAAGCCGTTCGGTTGCCAGTCAGCTCAGTCTCAACTGGAAATATCATCAGCAGGGGGCGATGATCAGGATCGTGCACTCCCAGAAATCAATTGCCGGCAGCATAGGCGCACTTGAGCTGAGCGACAAAGCAAAAGACCTCGAATTGCTCCTTATGGAGCGGGGAACGGAGAGTGAGAGGAAAATCAATCAGGCCCTTGCCGATTTCTTTTCCCTCCAGAGGCAGATCTGTTCCGGAATAGAGGAGTCGGGAGTGCTTTCTGCCGTCCAGGAAGATGACCAGCCCAAGCAAAACGTGTCCAGGGAAGAGCTTTCCGCCCTCCTGCAGGAGCTGATCGGCAACCTGCAGATTAGTGACTTCAATGCCATTGAACAGCTGCGGAGTCAGCTCAATCAGACTGAAGTCTCCCCGGCGGCTTCCCTGATCATAGAAAAACTTAACCGCGAGATAGAGAGCTACACCTACGACAAGGCCGCCGGATATGCCGAAGAGCTGCTGAAGCTTATATAGGCAATTTCTTCATAGACCCGATTGCACTCAGTTGGCCCCGAGCGGATCGCCGGCTTTTGTGCTGATGCTCAGAAAGTTTTCGAGACAGAGTCTCAGCCGTTCCCCGGTATTGTTGGCGTACAATTCCTGATTAAGAATTAAATCCACAAGCAGGCTGAAGTCAATCAGGAGATCTGCAGAGAGCAGGGTTCCTTCACAACCTTCGGCAACCGTCAGCTTCAGGGCTGCATGCTTCACAGCGATATTCCGGTTTTTCATTTCCAGCTCGATAACCGTCGAAGACCCCGACTGCTCCCGACGGGAAAAAACAAAAGGAATGCTGATATCTTCAATCCTGATCGGAGAGAGAAGGGTAAAGTAAAGATAGAGTTCGCTGCAGTCTTTCGATGTTTCTATTCGGTCGTATACGGCCATGGGCGGTTTCAGATTGCCGTCAGGTGCATTCAGTCCGGGAATCACCCACATATTGTAGAACGATTCGGTCAGCAGGAGCCGGCCGGCTTTTTCCGCTTCAATCGAACTGATAACGCTGCCGGAGGTGATAAACGGCTGGCCGGTTATGTCCAGCTTGACCGTAGTGAAGTCCGTAAGCATCGCATAGGTAGGCTGATAAACGCCTGATGAAGAGAGGGGACTCAGAATAGTAGTAACAGTGAGCAGTAACGCGGTTAACTGCTTATACCCTGAACGCATACTGCATTCTAACCCTGAATTGACACTTTTACCATATTAGTTTACAAAAAAAGTATCAAGAAAAGAGACAAAAAAGAGCCGGAAAATGATCACGAAATGATTGACACCCTCAGCAAACCATGATTATATAGAAAAGGCAAATCGCGAATAGAGACCACGGAGGCAGCTAGATGATTAAAAGAAATAGAGACTTCTCAACAGCTGGTATTCGGGGTTTGCTGGGCACTTTTCCTTCCTAGCGTGAAGTAATATACACTACACAGTAAACCTACCCACTACCCCAGCCAGCCTGAGATCAGCCCGGACCGGGACAAGCCGTTAACGGTTGAATTCTGCCAGAAGCAGGATTACGCATCCGGGAGGCGCCTGCCGTGAGGTTTTTACCTTGCAGCCGTCGTTTTCCGCCGATTGAATGACAGGTTATGCAGCCTGCCGAAAGAAAGATTGGGATACATCAATTGAAAAAGCTTAAAAAAACAACAGCAAAAGAAATGAGCGTCTGGAACTGGATGAAAGGTTCACGACTGCTGTACATCACCGGAATAGGCTCCATCGGCATATCGACCCTGATCATGATGGGACGACCTCTGATAATTACCTATATTCTCGACACCATACTGGGCGGCAAGGAAACAGCGCTCCCGGACTGGTATGCCCGCATTCTCGAGGTCCCCGTCTGGGATGGAATTCAGGGAAGACTCATCTGGAGTGCCGCAGTATTTCTGATCCTCACCGCCCTCGGCGGGTATTTTATGTACCAGCAGGCCATCCTGACCGCCCGGGCGGCAGAAAAAACCGCCCTGCAGGTACGAAATCGCCTTTACCGGAAACTGCAGCATACCAGCTTTGAATACCATGTAAAAGCGGAAACCGGCGATATCATGCAGCGCTGCACTTCGGATGTGGAGACCGTCAGGGTTTTCTTTGCCAGCCAGCTGACCGAAATCGGCAGAGCCTTGTTTATCCTCTCCATAACCTCATTTATCATGGTAACCCTCGACCTGCGCATGATGCTGGTCTCCATTGTCCTGATGCCGGCAATTTTCCTCTTCTCGTTTTACTTTTTCAAACGGGTAAAACGGAAATTCAAGGAGGTTGACGAAGCTGAAGGAGCTCTCTCCAACGTGATACAGGAAAACCTTACCGGCATCCGGGTGGTGCGGGCATTTGCCCGGCAGGAGTTTGAAAAGGAAAAGTATGAACACCGAAACGCCGCCTTCAGAGACCGCATCTATGAACTGCTGCGGATACTGGCCCTCTACTGGTCCGCATCCGACTGGATGAGCCTGATGCAGATATCCCTGGTGGTAGTCGTGGGAGGCTACTGGACAGCGACAGGAACACTCTCCCTTGGCGTCTACATTGCCTTTATAGCCTATATCGAACGGATACTCTGGCCGATACGGCAGATGGGCCGGATACTTACCGACATGGGCAAGATGTTTGTAGCGCGGGACCGAATAGGAGAAATCCTGAAAACTGAAGATGAGTATGTCGATGACGGCGTACTGACCCCGGTCATAAAGGGGCGGGTCGAATTCCGCAATGTCTCCTTCGCCTATGAGGAAAATCAGCCGCTGCTGAAGGATATCAGCTTCACCGTCGAGTCGGGACAGACAGCCGCCATTCTGGGATCTACCGGTTCGGGCAAATCAACTTTGATGCACCTGCTCGGACGGCTCTACGATGCAACAGGCGGGGAAATTCTTATTGACGGTATTCCCGTGAAGAAGATCAGGAAAAAGCACCTGCGAGACAATGTCGGCATAGTTCTCCAGGAGCCGTTCCTGTTCAATAAGTCGATAAAGGAGAACATTTCCCTTGCCTGCAAGGAGAGCAGCGAAAGTGAAATAACCGAGACCGCCTCCATGGCTGCCGTGCATTCAGTTATCATGAAGTTCGACAAGCAGTATGAAACGGAAGTGGGAGAGGGGGGCGTAACGCTCTCTGGCGGCCAGAAGCAGCGCATTGCCATAGCGCGGATACTCATAAAGAACCCGCCGGTACTGGTGTTTGACGATTCGCTCAGCGCTGTCGATACCATCACTGACGAGTCTATCCGCAAGGCGCTTAAAAAGCGTGAGCATCGGTCGACAACCTTTATTATTTCACACAGAATTACCACGCTTTCAGAGGCGGACATCATTATAGTGCTGGAGCATGGGCGCATCAGCGAAATCGGCACCCATGAGGAGCTGATTAACCGGGAAGGGCTTTACCAGAGAATTTGGAACATCCAGTCAGCAGTACCCGGTGAACCGACTGTACCCGGTGAACCGACTGTCCGGGAGAGCAAGAAAAAAGGAGTACCTGCATGAGCAGTGACGCACTATACGAAGATCAGGACTTTACTGAGAAAAAAATAGAATGGAAAATGTGGAAAACCATCTTTTCCTACACAAAATCTATCCGGCGGCGCATGGTGCTGCTCGTTATCCTCATGATTCTGCTGGCATCCGTAGATGCCCTGGCCCCCTATCTGACCGGATGGATTATCGACAGCATAATACTCGCGGAAAATCTTAAGCTCCTGCCCGGCTACACCGTGCTGCTGGTGGGCGTATTCACCTTTCAGGCGATTCTTATCTGGAAGTTTATTGAAATTGCGGGAGTCATAGAGTCGCACGTACGCTACGAAATTGGCCGACAGGCCTTCGGAAAGATCCAGAAGCTCACCTTCAGCTATTTCGACAAAACCCCTACTGGCTGGCTGATGGCCAGAATGACCTCCGATATCAGAAAGCTGGGTGAGATCCTAACCTGGGGACTGGTTGATATCTCCTGGGGAACGACCCTGATGGTGCTGCTCGCCGGCCTCATGCTGGCCGTCAACTGGCAGCTCGCCCTGGCCGCCTTTGCCATAATCCCGCCGCTGGTTATCGTCAGCTACTTTTTTCAGCGGATGATGCTCAAACGCTTCAGACGGGTGCGCAGCACCAACTCGCGCGTAACCGCGGGATTCAATGAAGGCATCCGGGGAGCACGGACAACCAAAACCCTGGTCCGGGAGGAAGAAAATATCCTGGAATTCAACCGGCTCACCGGCACCATGAAGCATGAGTCCATCAGGGCCGCCCGGATATCATCAATCTATATCCCCTTCGTGCTGGTCCTGGGAAGCATCGGTACCGCAATCGCTTTCTGGCGAGGCGGATTCGAACTGCAGATGGGCGGAATAAGCTATGGGGAACTGGTCTTCTTTATCCTCTGCACAACCCGCTTCTTTGATCCGGTTATCGAGGTTTCCCGGGTTGTTGCCCAGTTTCAGTACGCCCAGGCATCGGCGGAGCGGGTTGTCTCTCTCATCTATACCGAACCCGACATCCAGGATACCGGAACGATAGAAAAGCGCATCACAGGTGACATCACCTTTGAGAATGTCTCGTTTCATTATGTGGAACATGAGCGGGTGCTGAAGAACTTCTCGCTGGACATAGCTGCCGGAGAAACCATTGCCCTGGTAGGGGAGACCGGCTCGGGGAAAAGTACCATCGTAAATCTCATCTGTCGTTTCTACCAGCCGGTTTCCGGACGCATCCTGATCGACGGCATCGACTACCGCGACTACACCATCCATACGCTGCAGTCCCAGCTCGGCTATGTTCTGCAGGCACCCCATCTGTTCAGCGGAACCATCCGGGAAAATATCCGCTACGGCCGGCTGGATGCAACAGATGAGGAGGTGGAAGAAGCGGCAAAGCTCGTCAGTGCCGATCAGTTTATCAGAAAGTTTGAAAAAGGGTATGATACGGAAACCGGAGAGGGCGGGGCCATCCTTTCGACCGGCGAGAAGCAGCTGATCTCATTTGCCCGGGCCCTGCTTGCCCAGCCGGCCATCTTTGTCCTCGATGAGGCAACCTCATCGGTAGATACCGAAACAGAAGTGCTCATCCAGCATGCCATCGAAACCGTGCTGAAGAACCGGACCAGCTTTATTATAGCCCATCGTCTGTCGACCATCAGAAATGCCGACCGGATTCTGGTGCTTGAAGGGGGCAGGGTGATCGAATCGGGAAACCATGACGAGCTGATGGCTGAAGACGGGCGCTACTGCAGCCTCTATACGCATCAGTATGTGGAGGAGATGGAGGAGGGAATTCTGCGCGACACCGTCGAAACCCCCATCCGGGCATAGAACTGCTTCTGCCGACTTTTTTCGAGCTCGCTGCTATTCCCGATTAACCGGGAACAGCAGCTTCTGGTTTTCGGAAGTATACATGGTCTCCTTGGTGATGATTTCGGCCCCCGTATCAACCATTTTCGGAATCGGCTTCCCCTCGATCAGATCAACGGCATAGGCTACCCCCAGATAGCCCATATTGAAGGGCTTCTGCACAATAATTGCCTGGATGATCTCCTGCTCGAGACTCTTGATAATAGGCGGTGAGTTGTCTATGCCGATGAGCACCGGACGTTTATCTGCCGGCAGTTCTGCCAGATACCCTGCACTGCCGGCAAGGGACGGCTCATTCAAGGCAATTATCGCCTCGATATCGGGGTAGGCGGTAAGAATTTCTTCAGCCAACTTCCTGGCTGCATCCGCATTTCCGCCCGAATACCAGGACCCGACAATATCGGCATAGCCGGCAAGACTCTCCCGGGTTCCCTTTTCCCGGTCTATAGCCGTAGAGCTTTCGATAACGTAACTGAGAATCGCCACCGAAGAACCCCGCTCAATATAGTCCTGGGCCAGCAGCCCTGCCTTGAAGCCAGCCGAATAGTTGTCCGTACCGATCCTGCTGGCCGGAGCGTCGCTGTTCACGAAGGAATCGATGGTAACAAGAAGAATCCCGTTATCGGTAATCTCTTCTGCGATGGGAACCAGCCGGGTAAAATCAGCAGCCGCAAGCACAATAGCGTCCGGCTTCCGTTCAATTGCCTCACGGATCAGCTTGATCTGGCGGGTAATCTCCGTCTCCGACTGCGGACCGCTTATCGTCAGATCCACCTGCATATCCTCTGCCGCAGTCTCAAGCCCCTGCCGGACAACACCCCAGAACGGAATACCCACGTAGTCCGTTGACTTGAGAATAACCTCGATCCGATAGGCGTCCCGTTCGTCATTGCGGAAAGGACCGTAATTAAGGAACGAGAAAAGCAGGACTGAGGTAAGAACGGCAATAGCCGCAAGTATGGAAAAGGCCTGGCCTTTGAATTTCATAGAACAGCTCCGTAATTGCAATTATTCTCTGTTAACCGGGAACAGCAGCTTCTGGTTTTCCGAAGTGTACATCGTATCGCGGGTTATGCAAACCGATCCCGTATCGATTACCGCATCAACAGGAGTTCCCCGAATGGAGTCAACGGCACTCTTAACACCCAGATACCCCATATTGAACGGCTTCTGCACAATTACTGCCTGAATTACGCCGTTCTCGAGAAACTGAATAATCGGCGGAGAATTATCGAAGCCTACCAGGGTAACCGAACCGCTGCGGCCGGCCGCCTCGATTGCCCGGGCAGCCCCCACCGTAGCCTGCTCATTCAAGGCAACAAATCCCGTAACCTCGGGCATCTCAAGGAGAATCTGCCGTACCTGCTCCTCGGCAACCGTAATATCGGCATTGCAGTACCAGGTTCCGGCAACCGTATGCTTTCCGATAAGATAATCCCGGACCCCTTCCTCCCGATCAATCTGCGAAGAAGTATCGCGGAGATAGCTGATTATGGCAACCCCGGTCGCCCCCGCCGCAGACATTTCTTCAGGCTGCAGGAAATCCTGCAGCGATTCCCCGGCCTTATACCCGGCTGCATGATTGTCGGTGCCGATCCTGCTGAGCGGAATATCACTGTCGATAAAAGAATCGATCGTGATCAGCGGGATCCCGGCCTTCTGGATCTCGTCTGCAATCGGGGCAAGCCGCTTGAAGTCGGCCGCCGCGACCACAATCGCCTGCGGCCGTCGCGCAAGAGCCTTGCGGATCATCTCGATCTGAAGATCTATCTGAGTCTCCGAAGGCGGACCCTGAATGGAAACGGCAGCCTGAAAATCCACAGCCGCCGTCTCCACCCCCTGCCTCACCACATCCCAGAAGGGGAAATTCTCGTAGTCGGAAGACTTTATCACCACTTCGACAGTGAGGGGCTTGGCATCCGCAGTCTCCAGGGGATTTCGGTTCGTATAGATAACCAGGAAAAGGGCAGCCAAGGCGCTGAACGCCAACAGAAAACCCATTATCTTTTTGTTCATTGCTGCTCCTGTTCGATAGCCGGCAGCGTAATCGTAAAAATGGTGCCCTTGCCGACAACACTCTTATAGACAAGCCCGTACTGGTCGCCGAAAAAAAGCTTAATCCGTTCCTGCACATTGCGCAGCCCGATCCCGCTTCCTGTCTTCAAGTCGGATCGATTGCGCATCAGCTGCTCAAAAGACTCCTCGCTGATCCCGATCCCGTTGTCCTCAACCTCGAAAACCAGACGCCGGTCTGCCGACAGCCTTCCCCTGATCTTGATAATACCTCCAGCCTCCTTCTCCTTCAAGCCATGATAGATGGAATTTTCCACCAGCGGCTGAATAAGCAGCTTCAGCGTCCGGAATGAATAAATATCGGGACTGATATCGAGAGAATAATCCAGCTTATCCTTGTACCGCATTTTCTGAATAACCAGATAGCTGCGGATATGCTCGATCATACTGCGCACGCTGACAATCTCCGAACCCTTGCTTATACCGAGACGGAAAAACTCCGCCAGGGCAGTGGTCATCTCCACCACCTCCTGATTCATCTCACATTCAGCCATCCAGATGATGGAATCGAGCGTATTGTAGAGAAAATGGGGATTAATCTGAGCCTGCAGAGCCTTAAGCTCATTCTTGCGCTTGATATCCTGCTCCCGCTCGTTCTGCTCGAGCAGATCCCTGATCTTCATAATGGCAATCTTGCAGTCCTGAGCCAGCTCCCGCACTTCATTATTGCTGCTCACCTTGATATCGATGTCGAAATTGCCCCGTTCCACCTCGCGCATCGACTCACGCAGCTGCTCTATAGGACGGGAAATACGGCTGGAGAGAATAATCGAGAGAAGAATGAGCAGAGAGAAACCCAGCAGAGCCAGCAGAATATAGATAGTGCTCAGCTGCGTCTTGTAGGAGTTGATCTCATCCAGAAACGAAACCCCCACCAGCGTCCAACCCGTACTCTCCGAGGTATTGACCGTATAGAGAATATCCTCCTCATCGATCACCACCGCCAGGTTGCCGTTCTTCAGCTCAAGAACCTCATCGATATACTCACTTTTCAGATTGCTGTAGATAAGCTGCTGACGGGGATGATAGACAAGATCGCCGTTCTCGTTGACAAGAAACACATACCCCCGCTTTCCCAGCTCAACCTCCATGCAGATCTCCTCGATCAGCTCGTAGTTGAGATCAACCATCAGCATCCCGGCAAACGCCTCCTCGCGGCGGCTGAGAACACTTCGGCCCAGCGATATCACCCATGGGTACTCATCCTTGATCAAATTCTGCACATGCCCGGGAGACAGATAAATACTCTGCGGCTGCGCCTTCAGCTGCATGAAACCCTCGATACCCGAAATATCGACAGCAGGATTAATCTGCTTCTCGGGAGAACTGGTAATCGCATCCCCATTCTCCAGAATCAAGGTAATCGCGCTGATATCATTGCGGATAGTTCGCAGCGAGTTGAAAAAAACCCCCACGTCCCCCCTCAGCCTGTTCGCCTCCGGACTCTGAACATAGGCAGCCGGGATATCGAGCAGCTCCTGCACCGGACCGCTCTCAGCCGCCACATTGGCAATATCGATCATATAGGCAATATAGGTGTCAATGACATTATTAAGCTGAGTTATCAGCTGACTGGTCGACTTTTCGGTATTTTCCCGGATAACATTGCTGAAGAGATAGAACGACATCGTCCCGAGAAGCAGAACGGTAGCCAGCAGCAGCAGCGTGAACGTGAGAATCATACTGTTCTGAATCGTTTTCAGCCGCCTCATCACCTTCCAGCTTCTATAGACTGCCGATACTCGGTCAGCGTCATCCCGGTAACCTTGCGGAAGATGGTGGCAAAGTACCCGGGATCAGTATAGCCCACCTGCTCTGCAATCTCATAGTTCTTCAAGTCGGTGGAATTGGCCAGCTCCTTGGCCTTATCGATACGGGTGACGGCAAGAAATTCAAGAACCGTCATATTGGTATGCTTCTTGAAAATCCTGCTCAGGTAGCCGGCGCTGATAGCCAGCTGATCACTCAGCTGCTCAGTGGACAGACTGCTCAGACTATAGTTGGCAGCAATGTAGTCCATCGCCTCATAGACCTTCTTTTCCGAAAAAGCCTGCCGCTTCAGGCGGAGCTTATCCGAGGCGAGTCTGCAGAAATTGAAGATCCAGGCCTCTGCTTCCTCCAGGGTTTTCATATTCTTCAGGACAAGGATCGGATCACTCGTGGAACTGATATCCAGATCCGAACAGGTAATATCGAGCTCCTCGAGAGCGTTGAGGATGATTATGAAGTATTTCTGAATCTCAAGCTCCGAACGGTAGACCGATATGCTGCTGGCTTTGAGGTGAGAAAAAAACTGGACCGCCTGGGCCTCGATCTCGGTCGCCGAACCGGTCTTTACCGCATGCACAATAAGGCGGGCATCGTCGGAAAGCACCGGAAGCGGCTGCCCCTCCGCCTTTTGGCGATTATCGTAATAAATGGCGCTGTTTTTGCCCTGCATAAACCGGTAGTCGACAGCCAGCTCGGCCTCCCTGAACGACCGGTAGACATCCTCGAGAGAGAGCTTGATGCCCCCGATCCCCAGGGTCACCGTCGAATAAGGAATATCTTTAGCACTCTGATAAAAACGGCGGACAAACTCCTTGGTATGATCGTATACCAGATGCTCGGTTTTACCGGTGATAATAACGGCAACCTGGCGTCCAGGCCGCTGGAAAATGAGGGAGCCTTCACCACCCTGCGGGGCAGCCTCGAGGCAGGCATTCTGCACAGCCAGCAGGAAGATGGAAAAGGAAATGTACGGGTTGCTGCGAATAGCATCGGGATCGTCCGGATCAATCAGAATTGCCCGGGCACAGCCGGATGGAAGCGGCACACCGATATCTTTCTCGTACGCCTGAAAATCATCGGGACCCGGCTTCTCGGTAACGAGCCGGTTTAGCAGACGTTCACGGATCAGCTCGCGGCTCTGCTCAGCCTGACGGGTCAGCAGTTCGACAGATTTCCGGAAAGACGATTCGGTATCGAGATGATCCTTCAGCCTGATGAGCAGATCGCTTATTTTCTTTACATTGACAGGCTTGAGAATATAATCAAACACCTTGAAAGAGAGAGCCTTCTGGGCATATTCAAATTCGTCATACCCGCTCAGAATAACCAGCGTTGTCGCCGGATAATTCTCGGCGACAAAGGCGCACACCTCAAGCCCGTTTACCCCGGGCATGTTAATATCAGTGAGCACGACATCCGGCTGAAGGACTTTAACCGCCTCGATAGCATCGGTACCATTGCGGCAGGGATCCAGAAAGGTAAAACCATAATCCGCCCAGGCAACCCGCTCGGAAAAACCGCGCCGGATAATTTCCTCATCATCGACCATCAGAAAGGTGTACATCGTATGTTCCATCAACCCATCATACCCTGCCGACCGCAGTTCGGCAACCAAAAAGGGACAGCCAAAAAAGTGTCTGACACCGTTTTCCTCAAAAAAACGGTGTCAAATTGCGGAAAACCGTGTCCGGAAAACGGTGTCAGATACTTTTTCTAATAATATACCCGGGCTTAGCCGGAACCGACGGCAGTATATAGCACACTTTCCCGTGATCCGCTTTCTGCACCTCATTCAGGTGCTCATCAAACAGCCGGAACTCTCTGTCTTCAAGAAAAAGAATATCGGGACCGATAAACTCGATCGCCGTCCCGGCAGAAATCTGGTTTTTGCAGTCCAGCCGGAACATCCCGGCGTGATCTTCAACCGGCGCCCCTTCAACCGGTTCCCCCACTGAGCCGAGAAAGAGATGGGTTCTCATGTAGCTCTTTTCAGTGGGCACCTGAATATCCTCCCTGCCGAAAAAGAAACCGGTCGAGAACTCACGGTGACTGACTGAGAACAGCTCTTCCCGATACGAAGCCCAGTGCCCAACCGGTTCGCCGGCAGCAAGGGCATCGAGCGCTTTCCTGTAAGCCCGGGTAACCACCGCCGCATAGTAGATGGACTTCATTCGCCCCTCAATCTTGAGCGAATCCACCCCGGCATCCTGCAGAGCTGCCAGATGGTCAATCATGCAGAGATCCTTCGATGAGAGAATCGTCGTAAAATTATCCCCCTCGATTATAGGAAACAGCTCTCCCGGGCGCTTCTCTTCCTCGAGAGCCAACGTCCCCGGCAGCTCGGTAACCCGATACTTCCAGCGGCAGGTGTGCGAACAATCCCCCTTGTTAGCACTGCGGTCAATGGCCAGAAAACTGCTGAGAAAACAGCGTCCCGAATAGGCCATGCACATAGCCCCATGAACAAAAGCCTCAATCTCCAGATCGGGATACCGGACCTTGATCTCGCCCATCTCCTCCAGACTCGTCTCCGCCCGGAATAATCCGGGAAAAACCCAGGTCCCGATAGATCCCGGCCGCCTCGACATTGGTGCAGTTGGCCTGAGTGCTCAATGCAGCTCAACCCGGGGAAAGTAGGTGCGCAGCAGGGAAGCAGCCCCAGATCACTGATGATAAACGCATCAAAAGGGTAGCGGGAAAGATAGTCGATCTGCTCCTCGAGCTTTCTCCAGCTCAGCATTCCCGAAGAAAATATTGAGCGCACCGAAAGCTTGCGCTCCGCGATCTCGGCAACCTCCTGCCACTCATCGCGGCGGAAATTATCCGCCCGTGCCCGCAACGAAAAATCCCGAATTCCAATGTAGGCTGCATCAGCCCCGTAGGCATACGCATAGCGCAGCTTTCAGATTGCCCGCGAGGGGCCAGCAGCTCCATATCAGCCGTCCTTTTTCCCGGAAAGACCGTCGGAAAGACCTTCGGAAAGGCCGTCGGAAAGACCGCCGGAAAGGCTGCCGGAAAGCCAAACGCCAGATCCAGCACCTGTTCCATAGTGTCTACCGGATGGGAATTCGAGACCCGATCGAATATGCTCGGGAATCTCCTCCAGGTCACGCTCATTATGCTTTGGAATAATGATAGTCTTGATCCGGTTGCGCCGCGCAGCAATAACCTTCTCCTTCAGCCCGCCGATCGGCATCACCTTACCCGCTAGAGAAAGCTCCCCGGTCATAGCCAGAGCCGGCTTAATCACGCGGTTTGAGGCAAGGGAAAAGAGCGAACAGGCCATCGTAATGCCCGCCGAAGGACCATCCTTCGGTGTAGCTCCTTCTGGAATATGAAGATGAATCGCGTTGGTCTCGAAATACGTCTTATCGATACCATACTTTTTGGCAATATGACGCACATAGGTAAAGGCTATAGTAGCCGATTCCTTCATCACATCCCCCATCTGCCCCGTCAGCTTGATCTCTCCCTTACCCGGAACATTCAGCGCCTCGATAATAAGCGTATCCCCGCCGAAATTGGTCCAGGCGAGACCGATCGACATGCCGGGCTTGACCGCCTTCTTAACCTCATCCTCCCTGAATATCGGCTTTCCGAGATACTTCTGCAGGCGCTCATAGGTGATAGTAACCGGAAGGGTAATGGTCTCCGATACAATTTCCATCGCCAGCTTGCGGTGAATTTTGTTCAAAGCCTTCTCATAGTTGCGCATGCCGGCCTCCCGCGCATACTCATCAGCTATGGAGATAAGGGATTTCGCCGGATACTTGACCTGACTTTTCTCGATGCCGTTGCGATCGAGACTTTTTGGTATCAGATATTTCTTGGCTATAGCCACCTTTTCCTGAGCGATATACCCTGACAGCCTGATAACCTCCATCCGGTCGAGCAGCGGTCGGGGGATAGTATCGAGCGTGTTGGCCGTCACGATAAAGAGCACCTGCGATATATCGAAGGGAATATCGAGGTAGTGGTCCCTGAAGCTGATGTTCTGCTCGGGATCGAGCGCCTCGAGCAGGGCTGAGGAGGGATCTCCCTGAAACGATGCTCCCATCTTGTCGATCTCGTCGATCATGAACACCGGATTTTTCGATTTGACAATTTTCATACCCTGGATAATTTTTCCGGGCATAGCCCCCACGTAGGTTCTCCGATGACCCTTTATCTCGGCCTCATCCCGCATTCCTCCGACCGAAAACCTGAAGAACTCCTTGCCCATCGACTTTGCAATGGATATGCCGATAGATGTCTTGCCGACACCGGGGGGACCGACGAGACAGATAATCGAGCCCTTGGTATCCTTTTTCAGCTTCCGAACCGATAAATATTCCAAAATTCTGTCCTTGACATCCTGCAGGCCGTAGTGATCACGATCCAGAACTTTGCGGGCTTTTTTGATGTCCAGGTTTTTCTGCTTAGGTTCCTTCCAGGGAAGGGATGCAATGGTATCGAGATAGGTGCGGGTTACCGAGTATTCGGCCGAGTTCGGATCGAGAAACTGCAGTTTTTCCAACTCCCGTTCAGTCTGCTCGCGGGCCTCGTCGTTGAGCGGCAGCTTGTTGAAAAGCTCCTTGAAGCGATTGAACTCGCTGGTCTTCGGATCGTTCGTCATGCCGAGTTCCTGCTGAATCGCCCGCAGCTCCTCCCGCAGAAAGTAGTCGCGCTGGTTTTTTTCGATCTTCTGGTTAATCCGGTCCTGAATCTTCTTCTGGATTTTCATCAGCTCCTGCTCTTTCTTGATGAAAACCAATACCTTTTCCATACGGTCGCGGACATCGAGGGTTTCGAGAATATCCTGCTGTTCGCCGCGATCGAGATTCATGATTGAGGTGATAAAATCGGCAATCTTGCCGGGCTGGTCGATATTGACCATGTTCAGCCGCATTTCTTCGGTAAACAGCGGGTTGCCCTTCGATAGCTGCTTCATTTCCATTAAGAGCGAGCGGGTGAGGGCGCGGACCTCGATACTGTTCTCGTTCTCGCTTTCCAGATATTCTACGGCAGCAGTGAGCGGCTTGGGGTCGGAAGTGAATTTCTTCACCCGAAAGCGCTTCTGGGTTGATATAAATATATTGATGCCGCCGTCCGGCAGGTTGATTTTCTTCACTATTTTGGCGGCGGTTCCCACTTTGTTGAGGTTGGCCGGCTCATATTCATTTTCAGCCTCCTCACGTGAGAGAAGCAGGCCGATCATATTGTCCTGCTGCATGCTTTTTTCGATAACGGCAATATCTTCCTCCGATTCTATCAGCAGGGGGGTAAAGATCCCGGGAAAAATAGGATTGCCGGTCAGCGGCAGCACAAGCAGCCGGTTGGGCAGCAGCTGATCAATAGGTAATATTCCACTCTCAGACATTAGATCCTCCATCATATGTTAGCAGCAGGGTTACCGGGATGCAGGCATAAGGGCAAAAAAAACCCGCCTGGCATGAAGCGTTACTTTTTCCGGTTTCCTGTGAATAGTAATAATGTAATCAAACTTTATTCAGGCGTGAAGTGATTTTAACTGATAGATAGGAATTTTAACTGATAGATAGGAATTTACCGTAAAAATCCATCATATCCCGAATCACCGAGGCTGCCCAGCATTTCCAGAACTGCCCGGGCGACTGCCCGGGCGATGATATCAGCTCCCTTTGTATTGGGGTGCAGTCCGTCAATGGTCACCGCGAGTTCCCGACTTCGGCTGAGCCTGTCCGCCTTTTCGTCGTCTCCTGTTCATAGGCGGCATCCCGGGCAAAAAGACCGGGAGCCTAACAGAGGAAAAAGCCTGCTCAGGGCCAGACGAACGGCTTCCTCCAGTTCCGGCTCGGGATCGATGCAGATAAGTTCCAGCGAAATGCAGAGGTTCCTGGATTTCCTTCGTTTACCCCTGCGCTTTTTTTCGTATTGAGATACGAATCAAGATCTTCCCCGGGAGCAGGGGAATTGGTCATAACGGCAATTTTAGCCGAGAGAGATTCAGCGCGCCGGCGATATTCAGAATTTCAGTCAGCTCATCTGCAAGTCGGTCAATGAAGGCTTCCGGCTTCGAAATTGGTTCCTGGCCAGGTTTGATCATTGCCCAGCCTGCTTCCAGGCAGGGCTGATGCTGGCCATGTAGGGGAGCAAGCAGATCGTTGCCGCTGCCTGCTTCAAGGATAAGCCCTGTATAGAACCGGGCATGTCGGCCGAGCAGGGAATGCGCGGGGCTCGGCGAAGCACACCGGTCATGGTGTGTCCCCGTTTACGCCCCTCGCATAGAAGGTCCGCCGCCTCCCTGGATCTGCAAGTTTTTGAGCCTTTTACATAGCTGACGCCAAGGGTGCCGGCTGTCAGGCTGTCTCCGAAAATTCCCAGCATGGCTTACCCGGTCCTTACTCTTTTCCGGCTTTCTTTTGCTGCTGTCTACAATGGAGAAAATTGCGGCAGAGTCTTTGCCCTGTGCAACAGCCTTATCCAGCTCCTCAATCAGCGAAACAGCCTGAAACGGGATCATGATATGATTAGCCTGGCCGAAGGTCTTCTCGAAAAGTCTCCCGGTTGGGATCGATGATCAGAGAGCTGGCCGGCGGAAGGATAATATCCTTGATCGATACAAAATAGGGATGGGTCATATCGACTTTCCCGCACTCAGCATGACTTCCTTGCTTTTCCAGTTGAAATGAACCCTGTACAGAGACATCAGCTACCTCACTGTTCCTGGAAAGTGTTGATAAAACACCAGTTTATACCTGCAATCAGAAAAAACGTTATACTAACAAAAATAGATGCATTAGTACAGTATTTACGCTATACTGCATTCCATGACAGCAACCCCCTGTCATGCAACCTCGACTGCGGTGCAGGCTGCCCCCGCTCACCGCCCATGCAGAAAACGGGAAACTGATCCGGGTAACCAATAATCCTGCCCGGGGCCGATATATGCGCGGTCTGCCAAGGGTTTCCGCACCCCGATCTGCTCTTATCACCCGGAACGGATCACGAAGCCGTTGGTGCGAATTACGCCGAAAGAGCGAATCGGCAATGAAGAATCGGATCAGCTCCGGATTCCGGGAAGCTTGCTGGGACGAGGCCCCTCTCACTGGCCGCAGAAAAACTCCTCGGAGGTGCGTGAAAAATCCGGACCCGCCTCGATACTCCAGATAGGGAGGCTCAGGCTCCCTGCCGGCGCGCACAATACCGCCCTGCTGCTGCCAAGTGATTCCTGGCCCTTCGGCGGATATACCGAAACTACGGATCCTACAGCAGTCAGGCGGTCGATTTTCTCAACCATGCCTACCTTCGGAACCCGGGAAATCGGCATAGACGTCCCGGAACCTCCTGTCCTCACAGTATATCATCCTCTGGGGCTTCAACCCGGCCGATACCCGTTTCGGCTGTGAAACAGAAGCGGTATTCCAGGGAACTGAAGCGACGCGGGACGCCGATCCTGGTCATCGATCCTCGCCGCACCCGGACCATCGACCTCTGCGGAGCGCAGTGGTCTGCCGATTCTTCCCGGTTCAGACGCAGCCCTGGCGAAGCCTCTATCTGGCTGTTTCTTGACAACGGCCAGGTAGATATGGAGCAGGTAAATCGACTGAGTACCGGATTTTCCGAGATAGCTGATTACCTGACCGGAATTACAGACGGCATCCCCAAGACCCCCGAATGGGCCGAAAAACAATGCGGAATAGCCAGTGATGAAATCGTTCAGCTCTACCCGCTCGCCGCTGCCAGACCGGCACCATTCACCCGGACTCCGATTCACGGATTCTCGGAGGGGAGGATACCAACCGTCTGCTGGCAATGCTCCAGCTGGCGGCCGGAAATACTGGAAAAATCGGCGGCAGTGCCGAGGGCAGTGGAACAAGAGTCCGAAAACCCCCGCTGCGGGCGACTTTCCGTACCCCCAACCCCGGCAGAAAGCAGCGTCCCCGTCAACAGCTGGGCCGATGCGGTCCTTGCTGGTCCCGGCGACAGCAGCGACTTCCAGCGCCCGTCTCCACTGGATTTACTCGGTAGTGGCAACTACGCGGTGCAGTCGATGACAGCGAAAAGGTCCGTAAAAGCCCTCATGAGCGTTAATACGGTAATATCACGAATTTTTCCTTACCCCCTACCGCAGAACTCTCCGATATTATCTTTTTCCCGCAAAGCAATGTTTCCCGAACGGGACCGATATCTGCTTTACCAACTCACCTGCTGCTCTACCCCGGCAGGCCGTGCCGCCAGCCGGATCGGTTAAGACCGACTATGAAATATTCAGCCTGCTCGCCGAAAAGCTTTGGTTTGGGGATGCCTTTACCGTAGGGCAGGATGAGCCTCAGCATCTGCAGGATTTTCTTCTTTGAGAGTGAGGTTGATGATCCCGAAGAATTCATGCGCACCGGCATCTGGGAGGGGGAGAGCCGGCCGTTCAACGGTCTTCAGGAGTTTGTCGCCGATCCTCAAGTATCCCCTTGCAACACCTTCGGACGCATTGAGCTGGTTTCCCAACTATGCGGCGCGGCAGCGGTTCCCCACTGTCAGAACCGATTGTGTCACCACGGTATCCGCTGCGGCCTCATAACCCCCACGAAAGTACCGGTATTTCGTTCCCAGCATACCAACGTGGAAAAACTGTCACGCCTCTGCGATGATCGGGTCTGCTTATGCATCCGCTGATGCCGGAGAGCGGGATAGCGGAAGGAGATCGGGTAAAGGTCAAGCGCCGGCGGAAAAATCAGCCTGATGGTTCGTCTATCCCCTGATATCGTACAGGGGGCTCGCTGAATTCCGGTTCTGGAAAAGAACAGCGTTCGCTGACGGCGCTCATTATCCCGGTACAAATACCTGACGGATACCGTACCGACCTTGCCCAGTAACGGCTCGCGTACGCACACCAACCCGGAGGTTGCCGTATCGGTAATCTTGTCTGGTAATCACGATTCATGCTGAAAAACCTGCTGAAAGGCTACTTTACAAAAATAGCGTTGGAGTAGTATGGAGCATGTTTTGGGGCAGAGGTGCGCTTTGCAGGCAAAGCAATTCGACCGGCGGTTATAGTCCGCGAGCCTTGCAGAAGGTTGATCCGGTGAGATTCCGGTACCGACGGTAGAGTCCGGAGAGGAGAAAACCCACTTGCTGTACGGGTACTGATATGACAGGCAATGCAGATTGATCGAATCGAGGCTGTTCTGCAGAATGCGTGATACATGCTGCAGAATGCGTGATGCATGATGCGTGACAGGCCGGATTCAGTACAGCAGATGACATCTCCTTAATACAAGCCCCGGATCAGAAACCTGGTCCGGTTTTTTTGTGCCCGGAGGTCCCAAATACCCCGAATACCACGGAGGAATGAACATGAAAGCTAGAGTTGATGGTAAAGATAGTGATTTGAAAATTATCGAGGGCGACCTGATAGGAACCCATAAGAGATTTGCCATAGTTGTAAGCAAGGTCCATCCGGAGGTTACCGATGCCCTGCTGAATGGTGCTGTCGAGTTTCTCCTTCAGCAGGGGGTGGAAAAGGATTCCATTCTGGTAATCAAGGTTCCCGGAGCCTGGGAGATCCCCATTGCAGTAGACCGTTTCGCCAAGTCAAATGCCATCGATGCGGTCATCTGCCTCGGGGCGGTGGTGCGGGAAGAGACTCCCCATTATTACTACCTGGCGGGAGAAGTGAGCAAAGCAATTGCGCACAGTTCGCGGGAATCCGGAAAACCGGTATCGTTCGGGGTCATGATGAGCGATACTGAGCAGGAAGCTCAAGCGATGGTGGGAGCCGGTGACCAGAACAAAGGCTGGGAAGCCGCACGCAGCGCGATGGAAATGGCCGATCTGCTGGAGCGGATAGGGGAGGTGGAAGGCAGCAGCTATCTGCAGCGGCTGCATTGATTTTTTCTGCAGTCCGCCGTACCTGCAAGCCCGATTTTCACAGGCTGATATTTCACAGGCTGATATTCACGCCAGCCGGATCCCGCTTTTCCCGGTTTTCCTACAGTCCCAGTTCCTGCAGCCGCAGCTTGCTCTCTGCCGCCTTTACACTGTTCAAGGTGTTCAGACGGGAAAACACCACTGCTCCGGCTATGAAAAAGATTGCCGGTATCAGCGCCATATGCAGATGAATGCCGAAGAGCGCCTGCGGTGAGCGGGGATTCTCTGCGAAACTTGTCAGAGAGTGGACAGCCCAGAAAACCAGCGCCTGGCTGGCATAGGAAAGGCGACCGAAAAATGCGCGGAACCCCATATAAATCCCGTCGTTGCGTTTTCCCTCTTTTGCCACAATCTCATCGATAACATCAGCCATAGCCGCAGGCATAAAAAGCCAGAACCCCCCGAAACCCATCCCCCATAGCGTCATGCAGATGGTAAACCCGGCATAGCTGTTAATGAAGGTCATGGGAAGGGCGAAAACGGCCATAGCAATCGAACTGATAATCAGCATCTGCTGATTGCCGGCGAGCTTTTTCGAAACTTGAGTCCAGAGCGGAACCGATAAGATTGCCCCGATAAGCATACCGCCGAAAATGATGGTGGTGTCGCTGCTGCCTCCGGGCAAAATATAGTCACCGACATAGTGTATAGAGCCGGTCATCAGGATGGTTCCAGACTGATAGAGAAAGAAGAGCAGAATGAATGCGAGAAAATTGCGCTGCCTGAAAGCCTGCTTCATATCGCCGAAGAAGGTCGCCTGAGAACCCTCACGCTTTTCCTTCGCCACTTTTTTCAGATAACGGTCAATCATCGGCTTATCTTCACGCACACCGGGAATCATGAGCAGGGCAATAAAAACGGCAATCCCTGCAATAACCCACCCGCTGGTCAGATAGGAACCGCGAACCCCGTAGCTGAAAAAGAGCGGAGGAATGACAAAACCCCCGGCAATGCCGAATACGCCGATAACGGTTCCGATACCGGCCGTCTTTACGCGTTCCCGGTCTCCCCGGAACTTGTCGGGAAAAATCGACTGGAAGTTTACCTCCCATATCGAATACAAGCCGTCGTAGAGGCATATGCTCACCACCATCCAGATGAATACCAAGGCCGGCTGCTCCTTGGCATCGATGGATCTGGGGATGGCAAAGATCAGAATGAAACTGGCCGCGCTGAGGACAGTGCCCAGCAGGATCCAGGGAAACCTCCGGCCGAGTTTTTTAGCCAGAAAGGTGGGCTTGGAGGTGATATGGCCGATAAGGGGATCATTTACAGCATTCCATATGGAATAGATAATAGTTGCCAGGGCCGCGAGTCCGGCAGACAGGCCGACTTCGGTTTCATAAAACTTGAAAACTATAGCGGCAAAGGCCCCGGTCAGGAACTCTGCAAGGAACCGGCCGCCGCCGTATGAGCTCTTTACGATAAAAGATTGTTCGCTTGATTCAACTGGTGTACTGTGTTTCATGGGGCACCCTGCTTCTTAAAAAAATACTTACCGCACCTGCATTCACCGATGAACCATGAAGGTAACCGAGAACCCGGAGTGCCGTCAAGAACTATACCCTGGAGGAAATTTCAGAATGACTGCATTGTGAAATTTCAACGATTCTAATTGATAATATGCGGAATTGCAGGAGATTGCAAGAATTTTTACTGTCAGTTTGGACGGTCTGAATTATGGGAGGAGCCTTCAAAAAGAAATTATTTTGAAATTGGTCAGCTGATTACTTCCCGACTGCCTGCCGTCCGGCCGCCTCTCCAGTAAAAGAAAAGGACTGAGAGAGATATGATTATCATACCGGTAACGCCAGGGATCTGCGAATCTCCTTTCATCACAATCCAGCTGAGGGCGGCGCCAAGCCCGGGTTGAGAAACTTCATCATGTTAAGTTCCGATATTTTCACTTCTGGACGCTGAATAAGGCTGTACCAGATAGAGAAAGCGGCGGCCGACACGAAGCTGGTTTCATCCGAGACTGATGAAAAAGACCGGCGGCTGGTTGAAGCTTATAAGCCCTTCAGTCGGCAGGGACATAAGAAAGAGTACTAACCTCCAATAAAAACCTGAGCGGCGTTGTTTCATCGGGTCATACGGTTCGACGTTTTTTCAGGACAACCCGCAGCACCGCTTCGAAACACAGGCAGTGAGGAGGAGGAGAATCCCGAAATCTGTGCCATTCCGGTCTCAGTTGCCGGGTTCCGGCTCAGGCTGATGAGAGCAATACCTGAAACCGCCGCTGTTATGTTGATGATTTTGCGAGCATTCAAGTGGTCATCACGCATAAACAGGTGTGCAGTAAGCGCCGAAAACAGAGGGATTGAACCGACAATGATGGCGGCGATGGATGCCGGCACCCGGTTTATACCGGAATAGTAAAGAGCATAAAAGAGAAGTCTGCAAAACTGAGGTCTTCAGCACCAGTCCTGCGAGTCCTGGTATGCCTGATAACCCTGCAGGATCCCGAACAGTAATAAACAGAAGAATACCCGAGAGCATAAAGCGGATCCCGGCATACGCAAAGGGGGCAGCATATTGAAGCCCGGTCTTCACACCTATAAAGCAGTAGACCAGAGAAGCACCGGCAGTACAGCAAGCAGATAGTTTTTTTTTTTTCATAGGCTTGACTATAGTGATCTTTCTTTGGCAGCTTAATAAGACTGAATGAAAGTAGTATTTGCTCACATTGGGCGGGTAGCTCAGCCGGGATAGAGCGCCACCTCCGGAGGTGGAAGTCGTGGGTTCGAATCCCGTTCGCTCAAGGGTCAATAGGGACCAGGTATAGCCTGGTCCCTGTTGTTATTGAAGGTGAGTGAGAAAACACGAGTTCTTTTTTCTATATATAACAAGTAATTATTTCAATTTATTGCTAGGTTTCCAAGCTGGAAAAGCAGTTTTCTTTGCATCAAGTAGTCACAGCTGAAAACACTGCATATTTATGCAACAATTGTCGCTGATTCGCCATTATGAAATTGCCTCTATATGCATATAAATACGAACATTGAAGATCTTGAGTGCTATATGGTAATCATGTGCATAACAAAACTACAAAGTTTTTTGCATTGAGCCTATTGAACCAGGTGAGTGAGAAAACACGAGCAGTTTTCGTACCGCAAAGTTGAGCCGGAAAAACAGCCAGAATATATTTACTTTCAGCTATATTACAGCTATAATGAGCTGAAACTGCAAAAGGGAGCGGTGTAATGTACGTATCATCGACTGATTTCAAAAACAATTTCGGGAAGTATCTCACTATTTGTAAGCGGGAAAATGTGATCATCACCAGACATGGGAAGAAGCTGGCTCTTCTGCTGAATTATCCGCGCAACTATTCCGGCTATGAGGCTGGTGAACCGATTGTTGAATACGGGACAAGCTCGAAGAGACGCGGGTCGGTTACCTATCAGGAATTTCTTGAGATGACCGAGAAGAGCGATAATCGCTACGAATTCATTGACGGAGAGGTCTATCAACTTGCTTCTCCCGGATATTCGCATCAGAAAGTTCTTATGGAATTGGTAAGAAAATTTACCGCTTTTTTTGATGTTCAAAAAGAATGCGAACCGTTTGTAGCTCCTTTTGATATTGAACTCTACCGGCAGCCGCTAAAAGAGCTGCGGGAACTTACCGAGGACGATATAAATGTGGTGCAGCCCGATATTATGGTTTTGTGCGACCCGGAGAAAGATATAAACGAGAAGGATCGGTATATAGGAACCCCTGCATTGGTGCTGGAGATTCTTTCCCCCTCCACACGGAGCAGAGACCTTTTAAAAAAGGGAGACCTGTATATGGAGAGCGGGATTAAGGAATATTGGGTAGTGGATCCAGTGAACACAACCATTTCCATATATGCATATGATGAGTTTGATGTAAAATCCTATACAGTCTATTTCGAAGGACAGAAAGCTGTATCAGTTCTTTTTCAAGGTCTGGCCGTTGAAGTAATCCGTTGAAGCAAATTGTTGAAGAAGCGCCTTTAAGTAGTGACTTGAAGCTAGCTCCCGTTATGTTCAAGTTTCTTCACCGAATCCCTCACTACTACATGCACATCAAGGCGTACATCTGGGGGGGACACTGGTTTTTTATTGATGAGCTTCATAAGCATAGAGACCGCAAGGCGTCCCTTTTCTGAGGCATTCTGATGAACCGTTGTGAGGCGCGGCCGCACTAGACGGCTGAAAAGGTTATCGTCAAATCCGGTAACTGACATCTGGGAGGGGACATCGATTCCATGGTCCTGAAAAGTTGATACAGCCTCTGCAGCATAGTAGTCAGAGGAAAAAACCAGGGCCGTGGTGGGATTAGCAGAATCTGTACAGGAAAGGTAGAATTTTTCTCTCACACTTTTTTCTCTGTCAAGCGCATGGTAGCATGTACCGGGCAGCACCAGATTGTGTTCAAGAAATGCCCTTTGACATCCCTTGAAGCGGGCATCATCTCCGCCGGTAAAGAGACTGGTGTTAGCAAGAAACAACATATCACGGTGCCCCATAGAGAGCAGATACCGGGTTATCAGGTACCCCCCGCGTTCATCCTGCAGACCAACATTGTAATATACATGGTCCCTGTCGCTGAAATAGGAGTCAATAAAGACAACAGGAGTCTCGATTGTGTCGCAAATCACCCGGCAGACATCACCAGGTACCCAGACGAGGACAAGCCCTGCAAGTTTCCACGCCTTACTCAGGCGCAGTACCTCGTCTTCATCACTAGTCGTATGAAGCATTACAAAATAGCCATTGTCCCGGATATCCCGCTCCATGGCACCCAGAATCGCCGATGAGAAAGGATCCTCCAGTACCGACTCTTCCCAACGAGGTTCCATGAACATAATAACACCGATAATTCGGGAACTGCTCTGGGCGAGGATTTTCGCACCCATATTGGGCGCGTACTTTTCCTCCGTAATAACGCGTTCAACCCGCTCACGAGTCGCCTGGGAAACTCGACCGAAGTTGCCGTGTATCACATTCGCTACAGTAGTAGGACTGACCCCCGCACTTTTCGCAATTTCTTTGATCGTGGACATATCAGTACCGTATAAAACAAGTGATGCAAATGAACACCCCTGAGCTCACCAGATAAAGGTGCCGCACCTTACGTTAAATAACCAAGCCAGCGGCTTTGCTGGTCAATCATCCTGTCAACCATCGCCTCAACCTGTGATGCCTGGTGAACCACAGGATTGGCCAGGAGAGCCTGAACGACGAGCGATTTCTTCTTCTGAATGATTGCCTCAGCCGTCAAATCATATACCCCGGTGTACGACCGTAAGAGAGCAAGAAATCCCTTGCTTATACCCTGCATTGTGATACCGTGCACCCCGTTCTTATCAATGATGCCAGGTACTTCAACAACAACCCACGAGGGAAGGTCCTCAATGAGACCGGTATTGGGAACGTTGACCGCCTCCTCTTCATACCCGCTGTCTGTAATCATTCCCTCGATAATAGTTATCACCCGCTCAGACCGCTCAATACGGATATCCGAGACTGTCTTCTGCGAGAGCATAATTTTATACGCATCGTAGAAATCGAGAATGCCGCGATGGTCCGCCACATCCCACGCCCACCCAAGGTACTCACCAAAGTGACTGTCAACAGTAATAGGCAGAAGGCGGTATTTTTCAAGCATAAGCTTCATAATTCTTCTATCAGCCCACTCAAATCTGCTTTTTCTGGCTATCTTTTCCTTATCAAACTTCTCGGCGGCATCGAGATTTCCTGTTTTCCTGTATTCATCGAGCAAATCGCTGTAGCCAGGCTCATGCCGGAAAAATTCTGGGGCTTTATGCAGCACTTCCGGATAGAGGTCTTTACCAGTTTTTCTATCCTTGATATGTATCACGCAGCTGAAGTGGTTAAGTCCGGCAGCTTGAAAGTAAAGTTCTTCACTAGTTCGATTGAGCATGCCGGGCAGCCACCTGCCGAGCCATCCGATCTCATGACACATACCGACAAACTTCGCCTCGGGATAGACACGATATACGGCTGTTCCAATGGCAGTCATAGGGTTTGAGTAATTGAAAACCCATGCATCAGGACACACCTCCATCACATCCTTCATAATATCAAGGATTACCGGGATAATGCGTAAAGAGTGGAAAACTCCTCCCGGCCCGCCGTTCTCACCGTATACCTGGTGTACTCCATACTGCAGAGGTATCTTCCAATCCTCGTCCCACAGCTGAAAACGGTTTCCCACCTCGATTGATGAGACGATGAAATCAGCATTACGCAAGGCCTCTCTCCTGTTAGCAGCTGCTGTTACAGAGAAATCGAGTTTATGGCGTGCAATAGTGTCCTGTGCAGTGAGCAGCACTTTCTGCAGGGCCGCTTCATTTATATCGAGCAGTGTAATCTCACTGCCTTCCAGCAGCTTGCTGCTGAAAATGTCACCAAGCATGCCGTATCCGAACTGGAGACTTCCAGCACCTATGAGAACGATCTTCATCCGTTCCTCCAAGAAATTATTTTATTGAACCTTCTACCATCCCTTTGATAATATAACGCTGTGCGAAAAGATAGAGAACAATGACAGGAAGCATCGCAATGAGTGTTGATGTAAGAATCAGATCCCACTGCTTAAGATAGGCACCTGCAAAGGCTGTCACCGCAATCGGAATGGTCTGCACAACCCCGTTGGATCCAAGGAGAAGCAGCGGGAGAAGATAGTCATTCCATATCCAGATTCCATTCAGAATCAGTACTGTGACAATTATCGGCTGCAGGAGGGGAAAGATAATCGCGAAGAAGGTTCTTCCTCGTGAGCACCCGTCAATGGTTGCTGATTCTTCGAGCTCGTAGGGTATATTTTTAATAAAACCGTGAAAGATGAAAATAGAAAGCGGGCTGCCGAAACCAAGGTAGGCAAAAACGATACCGGGAATAGTTCCTAAAAGTCTGATGCCGAAAAAAGACCCGGAAACACGCAGCCACCGTACAAGGGGGTACATCAGCACTTGAAAGGGGATCACCATTGCCGCAACGAAGGCCATGAACATCACGGTAGACCAGACTGTCTTGTTGCGGACCAGAACCCACGCAGCCATGGAGGAAAAAATGACAATGACAATAAGTGAGAACAGCGTGATCAGTGTACTGTCAAGAAACGCACCCAGATAATCAACGCTCGAGTTGTTGAAAATTAACGAAATATTTACACCCAGCTGCCCCCAATCTGAAGGGAGCGCTATCGCATTGTAAATGATCTCCTTTGATGTTTTTGCCGAGTTGAGGACAACCATGCCGAAGGGAACCATGAATAGAATGAAGAGAAAAATCGTGAAGACCTCAAGCAAGACAAGTGTGGTACGTCCGGAAACCTGCCACTTCGAATTCAGTTGCTGTGTATCCTTCACATTTCCACCTCTTTCCTTTTATTTACAGAGACCTGAATGAGAGAAACAATCAGGAGAACAACGAACAGTACAACTGCCTTCGCCTGGGCTTCCGCCATCCGGTTTGCCGTTGCCGTATTGAAAATATTCATCGCAAGGAGCTGGCTTGCCTTTACCGGCATATCGAGGAACCTTGTTGCCGGTCCCCCGTTGGTGAGGGTGAGGTTCATGTCAAACTGCTTGAACGAGGTTGTCAGGGTTAAAAAGAGCGATATAGTAAAGGCATTGGCCATCATGGGAATAAGGATCTTGAAGACACGGGTGCTGTAGCTCGCCCCGTCAACGTTGGCAGCCTCCATCAAGGATGACGGGATGCTCTGAATGGACGCAACATAGATGAGCATGATGTAGCCGGCATACTGCCACGTATTCACCGCAGCCATCGTCCAGATAACCGTATGGGGAAGGCTGAGGAAAGAAGTCTGGAGGAAAGAAATCGACATATTCATGCCGATGGAAACCAGAATATTGTTAAGGATGAACTGCCAGATGTACCCGAGGACAATGCCTCCTATCAGGTAGGGTACGAAGAACCCGGCCCTATAGAAATTCCTTCTTTTGACCTTGCTTGTCACTATCAAAGAGAGGCCGAAACTCACGATGTTTACAAACACGATATTGATACCCGTGTAGGCGATCGTAATAAGAAATGAGTAGAGGAAGTCTGCAGATGAGAAGAGATTCCGGAAGTTCTTGAACCCTGCAAATGTGACAACATTACTTATCCCGTTCCAGTCGGTCATGGAATAGTACAGGCCAAAGAAAAACGGGACAATGATGATCATGACAAACGAAAATACGCAGGGCAGTAAAAATAGGACGTTAATTACTCGACTTTGTTTCATACCTGGATTGCTCCCCTCTATCGGGTAAAAAAAGCTTCTGCAGGAGAAATTCTCCCACAGAAGCATAGTAACTGACTTTAACGCATTATTTCAAGTTGGCTACGGCCCGGTTCATATCAGCGATAAACTGATCAAGATTGTCCTGATTCTGTGCAAAGAGATCAAAGATCGGCCCGAAGATGTTCTGGCCGGCACCGTCAGGAAGCATACCGAAGAATACGCCGTAGTTTCCGCCGCGTGCATTTGCATCCATGAGAGCCTGGCTGAGCTGTCCGGATGGCTTGAGGGTAACAGATTTGAAAGCCGGGATCATACCAGCCTCGTTTACCATGTATGCATGTCCCTCGGGGGTCGTGGCTATCGAGGTGAGGAAATCCTTGGCGGCTTGAGCATTCTTGCTCTGAGCGTTGACAATATACCAGCTTGGAGCAAAGAGGTAGAGACCCTTCTGCTCGGTATCGAGGAAGGCGTGCGGGGCATACCCGATTTCAAAGGTAACGCCAAGCTGCTTCAGGTTAGGATCAACCCAGTTGCCCTGATGAAGGAAAGCTGTTCGCCCCTGGGCAAAGGAACCGACCTGGTCGTCGTAGCTTCCGTTGAGCAGAATATTCTGATCTGCATATTTAAACAGGAGCTGCAGGTACTGCGCATACTGACGGAAGCGGTCCTGATCCAGTTTGCCGTTAAGGGCCATTTCAATGACGCTTGTGTCGTTGAAGTCCAGTCCGCCGCCCCAGTATGCGGCAAGGTTGTGCTGTCCGGCGACCCACCACATACCACCGGCTACCGATGCAGCCATGGCAACAGGAGCGTCAATACCGAGCTCTGCTTTTTTAGCATCCAGCGTCTTTAAAGCTTTTTCATACGCCGCACGGGTTGTCAGAGACGCAGGATCGATTCCAGCCTTGCGGAGGATTTCGGCATTGTAGGCCAGGCCGTACCCTTCAATAGCAACCGGGAAGCCGACCACTTTACCGTCAACTATAAAGGAGAGGTCCGTGTCGTCAACCCATGGCTGATCACTGAGGTCTGCAACATAGTCTTTCCAGATGTCATAGCCGCCCTGACCTTCAATCATGAAGATATCGGGCATCTGACCGGCCTGAGCCTTTGCCTTCATTGCACCGCCGTAGTCGCCGCCGCCTCCAAGTGTTTCGACTTTTACCGTTACACCTTCTGCATTCTCCGAATATTCGGCAGCATACGTGTCGAGAGCGTCTTTAATCTCAACTTTTAATTGAAACATGTTGACAGTTACGTCGCCTGTTTCTTCCGCGGATCCTGCAGCGAAGGCAAAACCGGTCACAAAGACAAACACAAGCGCAAGTACAGCGGTATAGAAACGTGTCTTTTTCATCATTTTTTCTCCTTTTGAAAAGTGTTTCGTGCCAAGCGATACACGCTTTGCACCTATAGGTGTTGCGCAACACCTTCTCTCAGTATACCATTAACTTTCACTCTGTCAACAAAAGAAAGTCATAATTTTTCCTCAGGGTTTTTCTCCAGCTCAGCGACACCAGCTTGGAAAAAGTTGGTATTCCGTTACGAATGGCCAATGCGGGATCTGTTCATACCCTCGAGCGCTGGCCCAGATCTCCTTCTTGCCGCCGGTTATGCAGAAGGGCCTTTCTCCGCTATTATCTCTTTTTCATCACTGACATGATATGCTTCCTTGCAAGGAGGAGAAGCTTCCTCATCGAGTGGATAAAGCTCATCATCAACAAGATACTCCCACATTTCATTCTGATGAAGCCAGATGGGATCAGCATTTTTTAAGATGAAATCATCAATATCCATACCGTCGATTTCAGTCGGGCGTTTTACCCGCTTCTGCTTGCCGTGGATAAACACGGTCATATATTCTCTTCGGTTACGTTCCTTTCTGGCCTTTTCCTCAGCAGTCAACTTTCGTTTCGGTTTACCCATAATAATCTCTGCCCCCCTCCCCCCCCTCACGCACTAAAACGTAACTTTTTCCCTGTGGGAAAGTCAATGCATTGAAAACACATGAATACTGCATTTGTAAAAGTTTTCCATAGATAAAGCCTGCCAAAGATTAACATATCTTAACCTGAATTACTCCGGAATCTTAACCAAAGGAACCAATCTTTAAACCATTGATTATTTCGGGCAGCAGCACGGCAGACACCCTCTGACAGAACAAACCTGCTCGAGAATAATGAACAGTGAAGCAGGTACAGCAAGACACTAATATAAACACAAATATCAGGAGCGAGTAAATGAAAAAACAGCAATTCCTATGTATCATACTGATGTTGACTGCTGCCGTCGCAGCATCTGCACAGGGAACCCAGGATATGGTCAGCGGGGCAGCCGGCAGCCGCAATACTACCGGCAGCAGAGAAACGGTACAGATAACCGGCATCCTGGAGATACAGGAACAGACCGTGCTGCTCGTCACTCCAGACGGAGCGTACACGCTTTTCGCCCCCCCATCCAGAAGCCAGATACAGGACTATGAACGGTTTAACGGAGTCGAAGCCGCAGTATCCGGGATACTATTTGAACTTGACGAGAACTGTGCTGAAAGCACCTATACCTGTCTAGGGCAGATTGTCATACAGACAGCACGTATGGGCAGTGAAGAAATCACTTTTAACGCAGCGCGACAGGGTGCCGGCAGGTCAGAAAGCGGAGCAGGGAAGTAAGCGCAGCATTACCAGCGGAGTGGAAAATATTCTGGACCTGTTTATGAGCTGATCCCCCGCTGGCGAAGATTTTCCATATACTCCCGCATAGCAGCATTTCCAGCTTCCACAATTTTTCTGCCGAACCCGATCCGCCCCCGCAGCGCAGCCGCAGCAAGATACTCACTCGGCGCAGAATTGCATATTGAAAGATAATGCTTATATCGTTCCATCCTCTGCAGCACATCCCGATCCCTGGACATGATCCAGCCGATACGCAAACCCGGCAGCCCGTAGGCCTTGGACATCACATTGAGCGACAAACCCCGCTCATAGACATCGCCCACCTGCGGCAGACGGATCGACTCATCCCGCTCAATAAGCCGGTACACCTCGTCGCTGAACAGATAGAGCCCGCGTTTCCGGCAGAGCCCGACAAGCTCATCAAAACGACCTCTCTCCAGAACAGACCCCGTCGGATTGTTGGGAAAATTGATCGAAACAAGCTTCGTATTAGGCCTCAGCGCAAATATCCAGAGGAATCGTCTCGGAAGCCTGATAATTCGGAACCACCACCACCGCATGATCATCCTTGTCGAGAAGCACCCGCATAGCAGCATAAATCCCCTCTTCCGCTCCGGCAAAGCAGAGAACATCGGAAGGGGAGGCCGATTCATACGTACGGGCAATCTCCTCCCGCAAATCCATAGCCCCGTAAGACTCAGTATATCCCCGGCAATCCTGACTAAAAAATCTTGACCCGGAAATCTTTACATCACCGATATCCTACGGGAAATGAAAAATATTTTCTACGCCATCAAGCAGAAACTATCTGGATGGAACACCCAATACAAGGTTGCAGACGATTGCCTTCACATATTATAATGAGTTCGGATACTCAAGCTGACAGTTTATGAACTGCTTCGTGCTCTACAGCCGTTCCATACGCTGCCGACAATATTGGAGACCTCATGATTCATACATTCGTCCGTGCAATGGAGGATACAGTCCTCGCTCTCAAAGAAAAACCATCCCGCAGTATCACCCTTTTCCATCATAACGATACAGACGGATTGAGCTCAGGAACCATTCTGCTGAGCGCATTTGAAGAAGTCGGCTATGACGTATCCAGGTACTCATTGGAAAAACCCTACCCGCAGATCCTGGAAAAAGTCCTTGCCGATACTCATCAGATCATCATCTTTGCCGACTTTGCAGGAAGAATCGCCCCCCTGATATCCAGACTGAACCAGAAGAAAAACTTTGTCATTATCCTCGACCACCATCCGGCAGAAGCCGTCGATGATACCGAGGTGGTTAACCTGGATGCCGAACTCTTTGGGCTGAAAGGGGACCGGGATATCTCCGCCTCAGCCGTATGCTTCCTGTTTGCCGACGCTCTACTCCGCAGCTATGGGAAACGTGGTACAGCATACGCACATCTGGGAGCCCTGGGGGCCATAGGGGACGGATTCTTTGTTGATGGAGCCTTAGCAGGCGTCAACCGGGAAATTCTGAAAACAGCAGTCGAGCTGGGACTTATCAGGGTTGATGCATCAGAGGGCAATACCCGATCCGAAGACCAGACGGCTTCCCCGACAGCATCAGCAACCGACGCAGCTGAAGCCTCAGGAGAAACGTACTACATCAAGCTCGGTGGAACCGAGTACCCTGCATCAGAAATCTGCAATATACTCGATACCCTGGGGGGAGTCGGCTACTACCAGGACGGAACAGCCCGGGGAATTGAAGTCTGCCGATCAGGCATCAGCCCGGAGCTGAAAGAATATATCGAAAAGCTGAACAGAAAGAAAGAGGCAATCTTTTCCCACGAGATTAAGCTCCTGAAAAAGAACATTCAAACTACCGAACATATCCAATGGTTCACAGTAGACAAGCGATTTCAGCCTATGGGCATAAAAATGATCGGCGTTTTCTGCACGCTCATAAAAGAGATGGACTTTCTTGATACATCAAAATATCTTGCCGGATTTCAGCCTGTTCCCGATGAGGTACCGGGATTTGGCGATATCTCTTTTAATTCGACAAAAATATCGATGCGGGTATCAGAATTTTTGACCGAACAGATCAGGGCCGACAAAATTCCAGGATTGAACAGCTTCCTACCTGAGGCGACCGGTCGTCTGGGAGGATTTTCCGATGCCTGTCACAGGCTTTCTGCCGCAACGATTATCAAACCGGGGCAGGAAGCGCTGCTTATCCGCGAGATGGATAGAATACTTACAAAAAGGATGGTACATGCATGACTACCGACAAAACGACTGCCGAAAAAACTGCTGCCGGAAAGGGCTTTGGAAAAACGATCCTCATAGGTGATCAGTTCGTGCTGTGGGAGATCCCGGCAATTCTCGCGGCCATACCCTTCGAAACAGAATGCCGCGTGGAGCGGCTCGATTCGGGATCCGGCTGGATCCTCGATGACCGTCGAGTGGAGGTTCCTGGCTACAAAAAAGCCAAGGAGCATGACTGCGAAGTCTCCTTCAACCGGATGGTCGAGGTGATGGGACTCGACCTGAAAAAGACCCCCATAAAAATTGAGGCAGCGGGTGATCTCCTGGCAGGCAGCGGGGTGGGGGCAAGTGCGGCAATCTGCGTCTCTTTTGCCCGAGCATGCAGCAAAGTATTTGATCTGAACATGAACATAAAAGAGATCAATCGGGTGGCCTGGGAAGGCGAATTCGGGTATCACGGGCTGCCGAGCGGGCTCGATAACACCGTCTCAACCTACGGCGGTGTCATAAAATACTGGATAAAGGACGGTGTCAAGCAGTTCGAGCGGATCAACCTTGCCAACCCCATAGAGATCGTTCTGGGCAACAGCGGAGTTACCTCCAACACAGCCTCTTTGAAAGGATTTCTCGAGGCGCAGGAAAAGGAAAATCCAGCCCTGTTCAATGCCCGCCTCGATACTATCAGGGGACAGGTGGCAGAACTCGGAGAGGCCCTGACTGCAGGGGATCTCGAAACAACCGGCCGGCTGTTAAACGAAAACCATGAAATACTGATCGAAATGGGATTATCTCACGAGAAGCTGATCGAACTGTGCCAGCTGGCAAATTCCCTCGGAGCCCTCGGAGCCAAGGTGACAGGCGGCGGCAGGGGCGGCTACATGGTGGCGCTGACTCCGGGAAAGGATCTGCAGGAAAAGGTCGCCTCTGCATTTGAAGAGAGAGGCGTCCCGACAATCCGGGCATATATAGGAGTGCCGCCTACCGACAATACCCAGTACGAGGTCGTGTAGACTTACTACTCGTAGCGGCAGACTAATCCTTGACCCGATTATCCCTTGCCCCGATTATCCCTAGCCCCGGACAATCCCTTGCCCCGGACAACCGCAAACAATTCCGTCATCTCCCTCCGATCAAGAATGCGCGGAACAGGGTAGAGCGGATTAGCTTCTGCCAAGGCGCGACGAACCAGCAAGGGAACATCCTTTTCCTCGATACCCGAAACAAATTCCGGAATATCCATCTTCCGGTTCATCTCCTTGATCCGTTTAATAAACACGGAAGCAGCCTCGCTGTCAGGCAAATCTACCGCTGCCGCACCGGATTTCCGTGCAAGATCAGCAAGCCTCCTCACCGCCGAATTCCCATAAAACTCCAGCACATGCGGAAGAATAATCGAATTGGCAAGACCATGCGGCATTCCGTAAAACCCGCCCAGCGTATGCGCCATAGCATGAACATACCCGATGTATGCCCGGGTAAAAGCCTTACCGGCCAGATATGCAGCCTTCAGCAGATTCCCGCGCCCCTTAACAGCATTACCATTTCGGAAAACCTCCGTGAGATTACCCAAAATCAGCTTGACAGCCTCGATACTATCGCGATCAGTCTCCCGTGTGCCGCTGCGCCCGATATACGCCTCCACAGCATGCGTCAAGGCATCCATCCCCGTCGAAGCCGTAATAGAAGGCGGCAGGGAAACCGTCAAAAGCGGATCCAGAACCGCATAGTGGGGAATAAGCGCATGATCATTAATCGGATACTTCTCATGCGTATCCGGGTTCGAAACTACCGCTGCCAGCGTTGCCTCACTGCCAGTTCCAGCAGTCGTCGGAACCGCAATAAGCGGAGGAATCCTCCGGCCGACCTTCAGAATCCCCTTCATTCTTGCCAGCGACTTATGAGGACGAGCAGCACGAGCCCCGATCCCCTTGGCACAGTCAATAGGCGAACCGCCGCCGAACGCCAGCAGACACTGAGAGCCCGCGGCATGAAACATCCTGAGACCGCTCTCGATATTCCCGATCGTCGGATTCGGTACCGTCTCATCAAAAATAACGTAGGCTATCTCCTGGGCTTTAAGCCCCTCCAGAAGCGGTTCAAGCAAACCCAGCCCGATAATACTCCGGTCAGTAACAATCAGGACCTTGAGCAGACCCCTCTCTCGCATCAAAGCCGGCAGCCTGTGAAGACTGTCAGGACCCTCGAGAAGATCCGGCTCCCTCCACGGCAGCAGTGGGGAAACCACCTTGAGAACCAGCTGATAGAACCTGCAGTAACCCGTATATAACACATTGTACAGCACCTGAAAAAACACCATGTCCAGCTCCTGATAAAAACCGAATGAAAACAATCACCCACATATAGGCAAAACCACACCCATACATGCTAGACCTTTTGGGCCCGCCCTGTCAATAAATTAACTGCCCCCGAGGCTGAAGCCCCCGAGGCTGAAGAGAAAGCTGATGCATAAGGCTGATGCATAAGGCTGATGCATAAGGCAGCTTCCAGAAATACTCCGTATTTTTGCACTTCCAATAAACAAAATAAAAAAACCAGTAAAAGCAGGTTGACATCAACCTCACAAAACAGTAAGTTAGTGAACGATAACTATTTTAGGGAGAGACCATGCAGCGAATAATCATCTGGATAACCTGGATAACAAAGAAACCAGTTCTGGTACTGACAGCTATCCTCCTGCTGACAACAGCCTTCGTGCTTGTCATCGCCGAAAACGCATCGTTGGAAACCGATCTGGAAGCCTACATGCCGTCCACCCATCCAGCCTTTATATTCAGCGATGATGCCGAGGAACTCTTCGGCATCGAAGATTCCATCCTGATCGCAATCTCTCACCCGGAAACCATCTATAACGAAGAAACCCTGGCAAAAATAGCCCGGATAAGCACAGAATTACCCGAACGCTTCGAAGAAATAGAGGCCGGCAGCATAACCTCACTCCATACCGCAGACAACATAACCTCCAGTGACTGGGGCCTGGAAGTGGAACCCTTCTACACCAACGCTCCCAGCAAAGAAACAGAACTTCAGGAACTGCGGAAAAAAGTTGAAAGCAACGAAATGGTCTACGGCCGCACCGTAAGCACCGATGGAACCGCAGCCCTGATTCTTGCCGAACTAGGCGAGGGGAGCTTCTCCGAGACCTTTTACAACGACCTGAAAGCCTATGCCGCCGAGCTCGAAGGACCCGAGACCATCTACATAGCCGGACAACCCGTTGTAGAAGGCGAACTAGCCAGACTCGGACCCAGGGACATGATGCTGATGGCCCCGATAGTCCTCGTACTTATGACAATTATCCTGCTCCTGCTGCTGCGGAGCATCAGAGACACCATCATCAACCTGATCATCGTACTCATCGGAACTGCAGCCGCCTTCGGTCTCATGGGAATACTCAAGGTCCCCATCTATGCCGTTGACACCATGATCCCCGTCATGCTCATAGCCATAGGCGTCGCCTACGGCATCCACATGCACAACGCAATCCACCACCTTGTCCGGGAAGAACCCCGCATTACTAAACAACAGCTGATAGAAAAAACCCTCCAGGCCATGATCCGCCCCGTATCCATGGCCGCAGTAACAACCGCCATCGGCTTCACCGCCCTCATAACCAGCCAGATCCTCCCGGTCCGCTATTTCGGACTATTTGCAGCTCTTGGAGTTATCGTCGAAATGATCCTCGCGCTGATCCTCTTTCCGCTTGCCATTCAGGTTCTGGGACCGCCGAAAAAAACACATGAAAAAGAGGATGAATACCTCGATGAAGTAACAAAAAAAGACCAACAGCTCATGCAGCGCAGACCCGGAAGGAGAATCCTCGATCACCCCATTATCGTTGGAACCCTCGCCGCCCTGATAACCGCAGCCGCCCTTGTCGGCTCCTCAAAAGTATGGATCGACACCAGCTTCCTGGCAAACTTCCAGAAAGACAGCGATATAGTCCGTACCGATACATTTGTCAACACCTACTTCGGAGGAACATCAGCTCTCAACGTAATACTGACAGCTGATAAAAACGACCGCTTCAAAGATCCCGAAGTACTTACCCTGCTCGATACCATGCAGAAAACCATCACCGAAGCCCCCGTTGTCGGCGGCAGCTTCTCTTTGGCCGACTTCATGCGACGTATGAACAGCGTCATGCATGAAGAACAAGAGGAATGGAATACCGTTCCCGAAAGCCGCGAACTCGCCGCCCAGTATCTGCTGCTCTACGAAATGTCAGGCGACCCGGAAACCCTCAACCGGGTCATCGATTATGACTACCGGACCGCAAACCTTACATTCCAGCTGAAAAGTGACAGTTCTGCAGTTATGCAGACAATAATCAATGATATAAAAACCTATACCGAAGAATTCGCGAACCTGGGCATAACCATCCAGTTTGCCGGGGGAGGCTATAAGGCCCTGGTCTTTGCCGATCTCCTGATGGAAGGCCAGATAGCCAGCCTGGCCCTCTCCTTCGTTATTGTCGCCCTGCTGCTCACCCTGCTGTTCCGCAGCATCCTCATCGGCATAGTCGGCACCATACCCATTGCCGTCACCGCGGTCGTAAACTTCGGCACCATGGGACTGCTGGGAATACCGCTCAGCTCGGCAACCGCCCTCATCTCGAGCATCGCCATAGGCATTGGTGTCGACTACGCCATACACCTTATCGAACACTACCGGATCAGACGCCTGGAGGGCTATGCCATACAAGATGCTGCCCATGAAACCCTCATCCACACCGGCAGAGCAATCCTCTACAACGCAGCAGCAGTAATGGGCGGCTTTGCAGTCCTGCTCTTCAGCGTCTTCCCGCCGAACCGGCAAGTAGGAGGACTTATAGCCCTCAATATGGCCGTCAGTGCCGCCGGAACCCTCACCGTACTGATGCTGGTGATCACAGCCCTCGATAAACGCGGGCGATTTCTGAAAATAACCAAGGATTATCTGGACCCGGAAAATCTGGAGATTAGTAAGACATAGTCATGCTAACCGTTCATCATGTTGCTGTCAGCCATCAGCTATCAGCAAACCCTACACGCTAAACAGGAGACAAAACCATGAAAAAACCTGGAATTTTACTATTTGCATTGATTTTAGCAAGCGCAGCCGCCGCAGGAACACTCGCAGCTCGGACACTCACCGGAATGGAAGTAATGGAGCACGTATACACCCGCCCCACCGGAGACACCATGTATGCCGAATTGATCATGACCATCACCAATTCCCGCGGATCAACGAGAGACCGGAGCATCACGCAGTACCGGATATCAGATGATGCCGCAGGAATCGAGAAAAAAATCATGTTCTTTACCGCCCCGGCAGACGTCCGCAATACCAGTTTTCTCAGCTGGTCGTATACCGACGGCCGCAGCAATGAACAATGGATGTATCTGCCAGCCTTGCGCAGAGTTAAGCGGATAGCAGCCGGCAATACCTCCGACTCCTTCATGGGCTCGGACTTCACCTACGACGATATGGGCGAACGACATCCATCAGAAGATACCCACATAATACTTAGAGAAGAATTATACGAGGGATCTAACTGCATCGTAGTGGAAAGCAGACCGAAAGACAGCAGCTGCCCATACAGCCGTACACTGAGCTGGGTGGTAAAGGACGAATGGATCGGACTGAAAAAAGAGTACTATGACGACAGCGGCAAGCTGGTGAAAACCCTGAACATCGATGATGCAAAGAGGGTTGACGGGTACTGGGTGATAGGCGACATGACGATGAGCGATCTGCAGAAGAAATCAACAACCCGGATCCGAATGGAAAACGTCAATTTTTCCCGCAGCCTCGATGACAGCCTTTTTACCGAACGCCAGATGAAAATCGGGCCGCCCCGTTAAAGCAGATCATTTTCAACCAGCAAAAGAATGCCGATACAACCTACAGAGGAGCCGTCCCCAATGAACCCTGAAAAACCTGAAAATCCGACAAACCTGACAAGAAAACTGCAACTAACACAAAACAACAGACCAATGAAAAACAACCGCATTCTGAGAGCTGCCATCGGTATCCTGATAATCCTATCAGCCCTCCCTGTCACCCTGACCGCCAAGGATTTGGAACTGAACGGCATGCTGCGCAGCTATACCGGCTTGACTCTGAATCTTGCCAGCCCCGAAATTCTGAAAAACGAACAGACCCTGGACATCTCACTCTCCGGATGGGGAGACATGACCCGGATAGTCGTCAATCCCTATACCTATATTGATACCGACCTGACCCCCGACATCGGAATAAGAGAAGCCTACATCGACCTGTTCCTCCCTGACCTGGATATTCGCATCGGCAAACAGGCTATTATATGGGGAGAAGCGGAAGGAGCATTCATAACCGATATCGTTAGCCCCCAGAACATGAGCTCCTATATTCTTGCTGATTTTAAAGAAATACGTATGGGCATCCCGGCTCTCAGGGCAGATTACTACACCGGCCCCCTAACCATAGAAGGCGTCTGGATACCGGCCTTTGTACCGGCCGTAAAGCCTGCCCCTGATTCTCTATGGGCTGTGCAGCCCGATATGAGCTGGATTCCGCCGGGAATGACCGTAACCCCCCTGGCCCAACCGGCAGAAATTGACACCACACTCAAAAACAGTGAGATATTTGCAAAAGTCAGCTACTTCGGTTCACTATTCAACGCAGAACTGATGGCCGGCTCAGCCTGGGACGATTTTCCCGTTTTCGTAATCGACCGATCAACCGCCCCGAACATAACAGCCGCCCCCACCTATGAACGCTATACCATCCTTGGCGGCAGCCTCAGCGCAGCAATCGGATCAGTAATCGTGCGAAGTGAAGCAGCCGCCTATATAGACCGATCATTCAACACCAGCAATCCCACGGTCTCCAGGGGGATAGAACAGCACAACCAGTTACAGGCCCTTGTCGGAGCAGACTGGATCCTGTTCGGAGCGCGGATGTCTGCCCAATACATTGTGCAGTATATTGATGGATACAACACCTATATGCTGAACAGCGAGGAATTTACCCAGACAGCCACATTTTTAGTGCAGGATACATTTTTCTCGGATACCCTGACAGCCAGATTCTTCGGTTACATCGGCCTTGATCCATTTGATGCCCTCATTCGACCATCCCTGACCTGGAGCATCGAGGATGGGACGGCTATCACCGCTGGAGCTGAAATATTCCTGGGAGATGATGCCGGAAGGTTCGGACAGTTCTCAGAAAACTCAATAGGCTACGTCTCACTGAATTGGTTTTTTTAAAACGCGGCCTGCATATTTCGATAAATACTGCACAAAATACGTTGTGTTGAAGATCGGTCTTGAAAAACGGGTTTGAATGGTGTAATCATGGTGTACTATGAACCTGTTCACCATGATTACTATTGCAGTTGCTCTTGCTATGGATGCTTTTGCCGTCTCCATCGGCACCGGGGCTGCTATTCATAAAATGAGGCTGCGGCATGCACTGCGGGTTGGGTTTTTTTTCGGGACGTTCCAGGCGATAATGCCGGTATTTGGTTGGAGTCTCGGCCAGCTTGCCGCGGAATATATCGAACGTTATGATCACTGGATAGCTTTCGGCCTTTTAAGTTTTATAGGCCTGAAAATGATTATTGAAGCCCGAGATCCGCTTACTGAGTGTGAGGATGAAGAGGTCCGTGATCCGCTGAATCTTTATATTCTAATAGTTCTTTCATTTGCGACCAGTATTGATGCTGCCGTTGTTGGTGTAACCCTCTCTTTTCTACAGATTTCGATAATTCTTCCAATTTTGATTATCGGGGTTGTCACATTTGCTTTCTCTTTCAGCGGAATGTATATTGGTATGTTTATTTGCGACAGAGGAAGCGATTCTTTTACTATATGGATTGAGAGAGCAGGAGGGATTGTCCTCATAGGGATAGGTCTGAAAATTCTGGTAGAGCATTTGACATGTTAAGAAAACGATTGAAAAAAGGGACCGAAATACTTGTTAGATAAGAAAATACTATTATTGATTTTTCTTAGTAGTATTTTTTCATATAGAAAGTTTATTAAATCCATATTATAATTAAAATTAACAGGGTTGATATGTAATTTTTCAACGGTCTTTTAGACATTTTGATAATTACAAATAGGGGGATATATGTCAGAAAAAACAATACCAACCAAACTCTTTGGAAATACCGGACATGAAAGCACCAGGACTATTTTCGGTGCTGCAGCCTTTTCTCAAGTAACCCAGTATGAAGCAGATGTTACCTTGGAATTGCTGCAAACTTATGGAGTCAATCATATTGATACCGCTCGCAGTTATGGTGATGCTGAATTGAGGATAGGACCCTGGATGAAGAAAGAGCGTATGAATTTTTTTCTGGCAACCAAAACGGGAATGAGAACTAAGCAAGAAGCATTGGATGAACTGAAACAGTCTCTGGACAGGCTTCAAACAGATTATATCGATCTTTGGCAGTTCCACTTTCTGGTCGATGAGCAAGAATGGGAAACTGCAATGAGCGCAAATGGTGTATTGGAAGCCGCACTGGAAGCAAAAAGACAAGACTTGATTCGTTTTATTGGTGTAACCGGTCATGAATTAGCTGCTCCAACCATGCATATCAGGAGTTTGGAAAAATATCCTTTTGATTCCGTGCTTTTCCCCTATAACTATGTATTGATGAAAAACAGCAGTTATGCCGAATCAGTTCGAAGATTAATGCATATTTGTGCTGATAGAGGTATAGCTGTTCAGACAATAAAATCAATTGCCAGAGGGCCTGTTGAACCAGAAAGAAAAAGGTATGCCCCATGGTATGATCCGCTGGATTCTGAATCAGCAATTCAAAAAGCAGTACATTGGGTTTTGAAAAATGATCAGGTATTTCTGAATACAGTTTCAGATATCAATTTGCTTCCACTGGTGCTGAAATCTGCTAGTGAATATCAAATTGGACCTGAGGACAATGAAATGGAGGTTCTCCTGGACACAGAAAAAATAAAGCCTCTGTTTTTATAAAAAAAAATAAAAAAATTCTGAAAAATTGAATTTTTTCCCCTTTTTCCTGAGTATTAATATATAAAGCTTAGAAAAAATACTAAGCTTTCATATTTTTATGTCCAGGAGATTAAAATGAAAAACCCCCCATTCTGTCCCAATCCTCACTGTTCTCTTCACGATGAAGATATAGTGAAAAAACTCAGCAAACACAAAAAACAAATATTTCAAAAATTCGGGACTCGAAACACTGAAGCATTCGGTAAAGTCCAGCGCTTCCGCTGCACCGACTGCGGCTGCACCTTCAGTGAACAGACCTTCAGCCTCGACTACTACGCCAAACGCGTCGTCGATTACCAGGAACTCGAGCTGCTCGCAAATGCTTCCACCGGTCTCCGTGCCTCCGCCCGCCACCTCAAATGTTCTACCAATACCGTCTCCAACCGCCTTATGCGCTTGAGCCGCCAGCATATAGCCGCCAATGCCGAGATCCTGGAAAACCATGTCCTTAAGGAAGACCTCGCTCTCGACGGCTTCGAATCCAAAACCCTCAGCAACTACCATCCCAATAACATCAATATCGTCGCCGGCTCCGATTCCCAGTTCGTCTATGGAGCCTCCTTTACCCAGCTCAACCGCAAGGGCCGCATGACCAAGGAGCAGAAGGTCAGGGCTAGCGAGCTTAAAAATCAGGAACCCCAGCCCTTCTACAAGCAGCAGGAGGCTATCCAGATCCTCGCCCTCCAGGTTGACCGGGTAATCCTGACCCCGAAACAAAGCTCACCGTCTTCTCCGATGAGCATCTTGCCTACCGGAGCCTATTGCCGGCATCCATGCCCAGGTTACCCATAAGACCATCAGCTCCAAGGATCCCCATCACCCGTATGAATCCCTGTTTTCGGTCAGCTACATGGACCGCGAGTTCCGCAAAGGACCTCAAAGGAGCACGGCAGGAAGACCGTCTGCTTTAGAAACGTCAATGCCCAGCTCAGGCGCATGCACAGCTATCTGTTTTACCATAACTATCTGGAAACGGTTCCGCATCAACAATCCGGTGACGATGAAGCACTACCGTCGTACCACCGGGCCGGTATCGATGAGCAGGCGGTGAAGAAGGCGACAACCAAGATATACACCCGCAGGAAGTTCTTCAGCCATGTGCGGACGAAGCTGACCTGGTTCGAGCAGCTGGTCTGGATGCGTCTGTTGAAGAATCCGGAGGTGCCGACAGCAATGTACCTGCCAAGGTTCCTCACCTGTTACTGAGAGAGAATGGCTTGCAAAACTCAGAAGGCTTCCCTTTTCTCAACAAAAAGGCAATTTATTGGGGTGATGGTTGTAATCTATACATATCCTTGGTCTATCATGGCCTCAGCCACGCGAACGAATCCGGCAATGTTTGCTCCGTCAACATAGTTGCCTTTAGTACTGTATCTTTCTGAGCTTTCAAGACAAAGTCCATGGATTCTCTTCATTATGTTTTTGAGTTCGCTGTCAACCTTACTTCTTGTCCACAATAATCTTGCACTATTTTGAGACATTTCAAGACCTGATACAGCTACACCGCCTGCATTGGTTGCTTTGGCCGGTCCATATAATATTCCTTTGTCTATGAACAGATTTACTCCTTCTTCAGTGGTCGGCATATTTGCACCTTCTGCAACAAGAAGAACTCCATTTGCTAGCAGATTTTGAGCATCCTTCTCATTAATTTCATTCTGAGTTGCACAAGGAAAAGCGCAGTCAGCGGGGATAGCCCAAAGTGGATTATAGTCACGACTAAATTCCACTGGGTAATAGTGAGCATGTTTATATTTTTCAATATATTCGGCAATACGACCTCGTCTGATATTTTTTAACTGCATAATGAAATCAAGTTTCTCCCGATCTATTCCATAAGGATCATGAATAAATCCATTTGAATCTGAGAAAGTTAATACTTTAGCTCCTAATTCAAGAAGTTTTTCAGCAGTGTAAAGGGCTACGTTACCAGAACCTGAAATCAAACAGTTTTTTCCCTCAAGAGTGTCGCTTCGTGTTTCAAGCATATTTTGAGAAAAATAAATAAGACCATAACCAGTAGCTTCAGGGCGAATGTTTGACCCTCCCCATTCAAGACCTTTGCCAGTCAGTACTCCAGTAAACTGATTTTTTATACGCTTGTACTGACCAAACATGAATCCTATTTCTCGTCCGCCAACCCCGATATCACCAGCGGGTATGTCAGTATTCTCTCCAATATGGCGATATAATTCTGTCATAAAGCTTTGACAAAATCGCATAACTTCCAAGTCGCTTTTTCCTTTTGGATTGAAATCTGACCCACCTTTACCTCCGCCTAAGCTTAATCCGGTAAGGCTGTTTTTAAAAACCTGCTCAAAAGCAAGGAATTTCATAATACTTTGATTAACTGAGGCATGAAACCTGAGTCCCCCCTTATAAGGACCAAGTGCACTGCTCATCTCAACTCTGAATCCACGATTAATTTGTAATTCTTCAGCATCATCTACCCAGGGAACTCTGAAAGTTATAATTCTTTCAGGTTCAACCATTCGATCGAGAATTTTGTGATAACGAAATTCCGGATAAGCGTCAACAACATGTTCTAAGGAGTGTAGAACTTCATGAACTGCTTGGTGAAATTCTGCTTCGCCTGGGTTTTTCTGGGTTACTTGCGAGTAAATCTCATTAGCTATGCTTTGCATACATACCTCTTTTTATTAAAGATTGGGATGTTACTATAGACAGAAATGTCGTAAATAGTCAATTTAATACTCCAGTAAATAGCAAAAAATATGCATATAAATACAAAAAAAATGTTTTCTATTTTTATAGTAATTAAGAGTTTATGTTTGAATGGGTTTGGAATTATATAATGTAAGTATTTATTATATATATTAATAAAAATTTCGTTAAAACTCAGTGAATGGGTGAATATCTGTAGATTACCTAAATTTGTGGATTAATTAATATTTACATAAATATGTAAAAAGATGCATAAAAAAATATAAAAAAAGAATGAGTTGCGAAAAAAGATAATCAATGCAACAAAATATTAATAGTGGATGACATCCCCACGGGGATCAAATATGTTAAAAACACGGTTGATGAAAGTTCATGAACTAATTGCACAGTAAGTAAATACTGAGGAAAAAAGTTCATGAACCATAAAACAATAAAAAAATCATTATAATTCTTGCTCAGTGATAGATGTAGGGAATTCAGCCGTCAACTGTTTCAGGAACATTAATCAATGTACGTGTCCGTGATCCAGTTCTTCAGTAGAGGCCTCCCTCACCCCCTCAACCGAAACAGAAAAATTCAGTGCCCTGCCTGCTAAAGGATGATTGCCATCTAATGTCACAGACTCACCCTCAACCGAAGTAACCGAAAAAACTAGCGTACCCCCCTCAGGATCACTTGCCTGAACCTGCATTCCCAGACGAATATCCGTACCATCCTGGAACTGACTCTTCTCCACCGAAATAACACGTTTATCATCATATTCACCATAACCATCCGCAGGTGCTACAGCAACCTCCAAAGAATCCCCCGCTTGCTTACCCTCTAAAGCCCTTTCAAGACCCGGAATAATCATCCCATTACCAAAAATAAACTGAAGAGGATCCTTTCCCTCGGAAGAATCAAGAAGCAACCCATCATCATCCTTCAGCGAATAGTGCATACTGACTACCAAATCTTTTGCAACCTTCATATAAAAACACCTCAAAAAAATAGATTTGATCAATGAATCACAATCCCTGGAAAAAAATGCACACCCGCAGCCTGCACCAGAATCCGAAAGCTGGATGCCACCAAAGGACAAAGCCCGCAGGACAAAAGCCGAAAGGAAAAACAAAGCCAGATACTACTACATAGAACCTGAAAAAGCAGAAACAAAGATCATATGCCCTATAACATAATAAAAAAATAGATAAAAGGAAACTCATCCAACAGAGAGTGATAAACACACAGTAAATACAACAGCAGCAGAGTTTTAAGCAACAGCGACAACGCGATTCACAAAACAGATACAACCATCAGCACCCGAAAAACTATAGTCAAAAAATGATATGCGTGCTAAACAGTAATACAGCATGCAATCAAGACCATTCACCCCGTATAACACAAAAAATACTATACCCATATGGAAGCAGAAACAGCGAAACACAGGAGAAAAGAACCCCCATGCTAAAGCTCCTTAAAAACCTCAGACCCTACACCCTCTCAGTAATACTGATAAGCATATTAGTATTTGCCAGAGCCATCGCAGAACTGTTCCTGCCCACCCTGATGGCAGAAATAGTCGATATAGGCATAGTAACCGGCAATATCCCCTTCATCTGGAAAACAGGAGGAATAATGCTGCTCGTAACACTGGCAGGATCACTCAGCGCTGTGGCGTCAAGCTACATATCAGCCCGCACAGCCAGCGGATTCAGCCGTGACGTCAGACGCAAAGTCTTTCATCGAGTAGAATCCTTCTCCCTCAATGCATTTGACGAAATCGGTACCGCATCAATGATAACCCGGACCACGAATGACATTACTCAAGTACAGAACACCGTTGTAATGATGCTGCGCATGATGCTGTATGCCCCGATGATGGCAATCGGCGGCATCGTCATGGCCATATCAAAAGATCCCCCACTATCAATCCTGCTCGTCGTTGTAATACCCCTGATTGCAGGAGTCATAGCACTCATAGCATCAAAAGGACTTCCGCTGTTTACTCAGATTCAGAAAAAAATTGACAACCTCACCCTGGTGCTTCGTGAAAGCTTGACGGGAGTCCGCGTAATACGAGCCTTCAACAAGAAAAACCATGATGCACAGCGATTTGACAACGCCAACCGAAGCTTGACCGAAACTGCAGTAAAAGTAAACAAACTCATGGCGGGCATGATGCCCCTGATGATGCTGATATTCAACTTCACCACCATAGCCGTAATCTGGTTCGGAAGCCTGCGCATAGAAAGCGGAGAAATGCTTATAGGCGATCTGATGGCCTTCATTCAATATATCATGCACATAATGTTCTCTCTTGTCATGGTAACCATGATGTTCATAATGATCCCTCGGGCAGCCGTATCAGCAGTCCGTATCAATCAAATACTGGATAAAGAACCCGACATTACAGACCCTGATCCCGCTGAAATATCAGAACCGGAAACGGCCGGACATGAAGCCCAAGGAACAGCGCAAACCACTGGAAAACCAGAAGGACACGGCAAAATTGAATTCAAGAATGTATCATTTCGCTACCATGGAGCGGAGGAACCCGCAGTTTGTGACATCAGCTTTACCGCAGAGCCAGGAAAACTTACCGCGATTATTGGAGGAACAGGATCCGGAAAATCAACCATTATCAACCTGATCCCCAGATTCTATGATGTGTATTCAGGCTCCATTACTATAGACGGCAGAAATATTCGCAGCATGCTTCAAAAAGACCTTCGCAGAAAAATCGGCCTGACAGCTCAGAAGTCGGTCCTGTTTTCTGGAACAGCAGCCGATAATATCCGGTTTGGAGACCCCTCACTCCCAATTGAATCCGTAAAGCAGGCAGCAGCCTCAGCCCAGGCCGACGGATTTATCGAAGAAATGACCAATGCCTATGATGCTGAAATATCTCAAGGTGGTGCAAATGTATCAGGAGGCCAGAAACAGCGAATAGCCATAGCTCGAGCACTCGCCTGCAAACGGGAAATTTACCTGTTTGATGACAGCTTTTCAGCGCTGGACTTCAAAACAGAAGCTGCAATACGCAAAACCATCCGCAGAAACACAGAACATGCCGCAGTACTAATTGTTTCTCAACGAATAAGTTCCGTAATGCAGGCTGACAACATTATTGTCATGGATGATGGGAAAATAGTCGGGCAGGGCAGGCACCGCGAGCTTTTAAAAACCTGTCCAGTATACCGGGAAATTGCAGCCTCGCAGCTGAGCGAGGAGGAACTTGCATGAAAACGAATAACTCGCAGAGCAACAGGAAATCCAAAAAACAACCGCAGAACAACCGAAAGCTTCAGAAACGAACAACCGAAAACCCGGCAGCAGAAAGCAGTAAGAGCTCCGCCAATATACCCAAACCCCCCGTGAAATCACCCTCCATGCAATCCTCCTTCAGGCAGCAGCGACGAGGAGGCATGATGAATATGGGAGTTCCCCCGGAAAAACCAAAAGATTTTAAAGCCACCTTCAAAAAACTGATAGCCTACTTGCAGCCCTATCGTCTGAAACTCATATCAGTGCTGCTACTGGCATCATTAAGCACCCTCTTTACTATATTCAGCCCGAAAGTCATGGGCCTGGCCATAACCAGCCTTTTCAAGGGGATCATGATGAAATTGCAGGGCGCTGCAGAAGTTTCCATGGACTACCCACTTATAATCCGTATTCTAGTGCTATTGGGAGCCCTTTATCTGGCCAGTTCGTTTTTCACCTTCTTAATGCAGTATATAATGGCAGGTGTCGCTCAGGAAACCGTTTATAAACTCAGAAAGGATGTTAAGAGCAAGCTTTCCCGATTGCCTCTAAATTATTTTGATACCCACAGCCATGGGGATATCCTCAGCCGGGTTACCAATGATATAGATCTTATCAGCACAACCCTCCAGCAAAGCCTAACCCAAGTTATCACATCCTTTGTATCACTTATTGGTATAGTAGTCATGATGCTGACAATAAGCCCGATATTGACACTGGTCACAGTCCTGACCCTTCCGCTCAGCATAGTGGCAATAAAAGCCATAACAAAACGGTCCCAGAAGTATTTTTCCGAACAGCAGCAGGTGATAGGGGATATGAACGGGCACATAGAAGAGATGTTTACCGGACACAGAGAGGTAAAAGCATTTACCAGGGAGGAAGAGTCTCTCAAGATATTCGACATCAAGAACCAGGCTTTGTATGATGTCGGATGGAAAGCCCAGTTCATCTCGGGAATCATCATGCCGCTTATGCATGCCGTAAACAATTTGGGATATATAATCATCAGTGTGTTTGGTGCGGTCTTTGTAACCAGAAAAATGATAGAAATAGGTGATATTCAGGCATTTATCCAGTACTCACGGCAGTTTTCCCAACCAATCCAGCAAGTTGCCAGTATCGCAAACCTGATTCAGTCTACCATTGCCGCAGCTGAACGGGTTTTTGAAATACTTAACGATCCCGAAGAAATCCAGGATCCTGATAATCCGGCCGATCTTTCCAAACTGCAGGGAAGAGTGACCCTTAAACATGTCGATTTCAGCTATACCCCTGACCAACCCCTTATAACTGATTTGAATATTGACGTTAAGCCAGGCGCTTCCATAGCCATTGTCGGACCCACCGGGGCAGGGAAAACCACCCTGGTTAATCTATTGATGCGATTTTATGAGATACAGCAGGGAACGATCTCCATTGACGGCATTGATATCCGGCAGATGCGGCGAGGTGATCTGCGAAACAGCTTCGGCATGGTGCTGCAGGATACCTGGCTTTTTAAGGGCACCATCATGGAAAATATAGCCTATGGTCGTGACGGCGCCTCAGCGGAAGATGTCGCAGCAATGGCCAAGGCAGCCCATGCGGACCATTTCATTCGAACGCTCCCTGATGGGTACAGCACGGTTCTCAATGAGGAAGCCTCAAATATATCCCAGGGGCAAAAGCAGCTGCTTACTATTGCACGGGCATTTCTGGCAAACCCGCCAATTCTAATTCTTGATGAGGCTACGAGCAGCGTAGACACACGAACTGAGCTGATAATCCAGAAGGCAATGGCCGCATTGATGAAGGGACGAACAAATTTTATTATTGCCCACCGGCTTTCAACGATTAAGGATGCTGATAGTATCCTCGTTATGGATCGGGGAACCATTGTTGAGCAAGGTACGCATAATCAGCTGCTTGATGCAGAAGGCTTTTACGCCGATCTATACAACAGTCAGTTTGCCGGAAAGGAAATATAACGGATACCCATGCTGATGTGTTTTTAAGTGACAAGGCAGGCAAACGACAAGGCAGTCACATAACAGCAATAGCAGGTTTATAGCCTGGAAGCACTAAAGCCCCGAAGCCGGGGAGTTGTTATATCGCACTGCCATATGTATTTGAGCACTTCCCGTACCGATGTTTTCTATGGTGTGCTCGACATCGCAATGGTAGGCAATGAAATCTCCTTTTTTCAATTCAGTGGTATTTGATCCAGCGGTAACTTTAATATGTCCCTAATGATTAAGTTATAAACTCTTCCAGAATTAGGAAAGTGCGGTTCTGAGGAAGAGAAGCACCCAAATCAAAAAGAGCATAGGAGTTCAAGATCCTCAACCATGCTAGAGGTGATAGAACGTGAATTTATACTCCTTCTTCATCGGTATCACAAGGGTGTTATGAAGTTTTCACATCTGTTTATGTGAAATTTTCGCTTTGTCTATCGGTTCCCTCCAGCAGAGCTTGAATAATAATGCCCAGCCCTTGAGCAATTTTTCCAGACTGTTGCGATTGTAGGGTTAACCTTATTTGATTCAATCTTGACCCAGCATCGCTTTTGTGCACCCGCTACGCTCAGAAAGTACTGAGGTTAGATTTTGCGAATTACGAATCTTTTGATATTTTTCCCCTATCATCGGGGATGTTCCATGTTGTGTTCCTCCTGAAGCACATACTCTAGCTCAGAATGTTGTGATTGGATGTGCTGCTTAATCCTATCATACCAGACCCTGCTGGAAAACTCCAGAAATATTTCTTCAAGTTTTAGTATAAAATTTGACAAATTACAATAAGTTTATTATAATGAAAATTAGTTTGATATAGTAGTACGTTATTGGTATGTTTTAAGAGTGTTGATGGACTGGCAACAACACTTGTTAAATATAGGAATAGAAGGATTTTTGCAAAGAAATGAAGCATCTGGATTGAGACTTAGCAAATGTTTATATTGATAAGAATTAAATACAATCTATCGGAACAGTTTTAGAGGCATGTTATACATGAAGAGAATTCTCATCACAGGAGCCCTCTAGGGCCAGCTGGCCTCTGAATAGCTGAAGACCTGCGCAGCATCTAGGCCCGGAAAGCCCACACATTCTCACAGATATCTCATAAACCTGTGGAAAGCATCGTCTATTGAACCGTCCATATACTATCAGCTGGACTGCAGAAATGGAAAAGAACTGACTCGAGATTATCAAGCCACCACATCGACACCATCTACCATCTGGCTGCAATACTATCAGCATCACAGAGAATTTGCTCCCCAAAAGCATAATACTCAACATGATCATGGCTTGCTCACAGCACTGGTGGTATGCCAGCCCGTGAAACAAATTGTGCCCTGTTTACTTCTTCTCCTCACAGGAGCATCTCGACCGACAACCCCCGCGAATACAACGACCCCACAGGACACCATCCAACGACCAACATCCATGTACGGCGTAACCAGCAGCCGGAGAGAACTCCTGTGCGACTACTACCACTCCGCAAATACGACGTCGACACCCCGTGGAGTCAGATATCCAGGAATAATATCAAACCTCACCCCCCCAGGCGGAGGAACAACCGATTATGCCGTCGAAATGTACTACGCAGCCGTAGAAACCGGCACCTACGAATGCCCATTATCAGACAGCACCTACCTCGACATGATGTACATGCCCGATGCAGTCAAAGCAGCAAGAGAAATAATGGAAGCAGACCCAGGCCGACTGCGCCACCGCAACGCCTTCAACGTTGGAGCAATGAGCTTCTGCCCGGAAGAAGAAGCAGCCCACATACGGAAATACATACCCGGATTTACAATCAGATACCGAATAGATCCATTGCGCCAGGCCATAGCAGATTCCTGGCCGAACATACTCGAAGACTATGCAGCTCGCGTTGAATGGGGATGGAACCCCGAATACACCCTGGAAACAATGACCATAGACATGCTCAGCACCTTAACAAAAAAAACTGCAAAGAACCAGAAAACGGTCTAGCATAAAAAAAGCAAAAGAAATGAACCATAACCAAATAAATGGGAGGTCGGAATGCTGGGAAAAATGCAAGAACACATAACAAAAACACTACAGGAAATCACTGAAAACGGACTAAACAAAAATGAACGGATCCTTACAACACCTCAGGGGGCAAGAATCCGCACGCAGGCAAAAGGCAGACAGAACCTGCTCAACTTCTGCTCCAATAACTATCTGGGATTGGCGAATAACGCCCAAGTCATCGAAGCAGCCGCTCAAGCCATGCAGCAATGGGGCTATGGACTCTCGTCAGTCCGATTCATCTGCGGAACCCAGGAACTCCATAAAAACCTGGAACAGAAACTATCAGACTACCTGGAAACCGAAGACACCCTCCTCTATGCAGCCTGCTTTGATGCCAACGGAGGCGTATTTGAACCCCTTCTCGGAGAAGAAGATACCGTAATATCTGATGAACTGAACCATGCCTCAATCATAGACGGCATCCGATTATGCAAAGCCTCACGCCTCCGATATCCGCATGGAAACATGAAAGAACTGGAGACCCGCCTTTCCCAATCAGCAGCAGCCAGATTCAGGCTGATAGCCACCGACGGCGTATTCTCGATGGACGGGGACATAGCAAAACTGGAGGAAATCTGCGACCTGGCCGAACGCTACGACGCAATAGTAATGGTTGACGATTCACATGCTACCGGCTACATAGGAGAAAGAGGCCGGGGAACCCCCGAACTGACAGGAACGACAGATCGTATCGACATCCTGAGCACTACATTCGGCAAAGCCCTTGGAGGCGCCAGCGGCGGATGCATCTCCGGAAAAAAAGAAATCATTGAACTGCTTCGACAGCGCTCGCGACCCTATCTCTTCTCGAACACCCTGGCCCCCGCCGTAGCAGGCGGAACCTTGAAAGTGTTGGAAATCCTGTCAGAGACAACGGAACTCCGCGACAGGCTGACTGTTTCTGCAGAATATTTCAGGAAGAAGATGGTTGACGCTGGATTTACCATTGTACCGGGAAGCACGGCAATAGTACCAGTAATGCTATATGATGAAAAAACCGCTGTAAAAATGGCTGAGCAGCTGCTGAATGAAGGAATATACGTGATACCATTTTCATATCCTGTAGTACCGAGGGGCAAAGCGCGCATCAGGACCCAAATATCGGCAGCCCATACCCGGGAGGATCTCGACGAAGCAGTAAAAGCCTTTGTGAAAGTCGGCAAAGCATCAGGACAGATATAAAGCCTTCAGAACGATACAGCTAAACTCATAAAAAACAATGAAGGCCGACTAATGAAAAAGGGCAGCCTCAAGCTCATCAGCATAGTCAGCAAGCTTTCTGAGAATCCGTTTGTCACCGGCCTTAATATCAGTCCGCATGATTTTTTCATCGATTTTTCTCCTGAAAAACTGCAGATTGACAAGAACATCTCCCGGGGGGAATAAAATTCGCCCAGCAGCAAAGCTTATCCAGCGTTTACGGTTCTCATCGTCCAGGACTTCAGGAAAATTACGGCATATGTATCGCCAGAGCATCTCCGGTACCCTCGGATCCTGAAAGTTCAGATGCAGAGAAAGCAGCTCATTCGGTGCAGTCCGGTGAATAATCTGGAACCGCTCACGGTCTTCATCACTGAAAAACCCCCCGCTGTAAATTTGAAAGTCAGGATCCGAGCAGGATTCACCCGAATATTTCTCCAAAGCTGAGCGAAGCTTCATAGGAAGGTCGTGACGTTCCAGAATACGCTTGAGATTAGCAAGACAACGGTTGCGGTCTATATGGAGCCGGGCAGCCGCATCATCTGTCAATGTACCGGCCGGTGCGATAAAGGGGGCTTTGTTAAGCGCTATTCTGGACAAATGAACCTCGGAAGTCAGCAGGTCTCCTGGAGCCGCCTCAATCAGTTTATCTGGATCAAGACTGAGATCATAGCAGAGAATCGAGTTGCTGTTGCGTGGATCTACGGCAAGAGGAACTACCAAAGCAGTGCAGCCATAGGTAGTTGTATGAACGGCAGATGTATGCAGGAATGGTTTGTGCTTGTAGAGTTCGATTTTATCTTTCAGCACATTTTTCCGGCGAAGGCTGAAGGCATAGGAAAACAGCTCAGGCTGATGGCTTTTAATCAAACGGGCAATATTGATAGTTGCGTGCACATCTGAAAGGGCATCATGAGCTCCTTCATGGCTGATACTATTGGCATGGGTGAGAACTTCAAGCCTGAAAGAGGGGCGGCCTTCTTCATTCTTCGGCCAGCTTATTCCTGAAGGTCGAAGATCGTGAGCAGCCCTGGCAACATCAATAATATCCCAGCGGCTGTTTCCGTTGGCATATTCCCGAACATAGGGGTCATAAAAGTTCCGGTATAAGGCATTCCTGATAAATTCATCATCAAATCGTATGTTGTTATATCCAGCAACACAGGTTCCCGGACGCAGAAATTCTTTGAGGATTTGCTGTATGAATTGATACTCAGGAATACCCTTGGGGTTGGTTTCCTGAGGGGTAAGACCGGTAACAAGACAAGCCTGCGGGTCTGGAAGATAATCCTCGGTGATTTTATTATAAAGGATTATCGGTTCATCGATGATTTCCAGATCTGTTGATGTTCTGATGCCGGCAAATTGGGCAATTCTGTCATGCTGGGGATTGGTTCCATATGTTTCCAGATCGTACCAGAAAATAGTCTCTTTTTGCATACCCCAGCATATCACAGAATTTGAAGCTTGTCCTCATGCCTCGAATTGTTTACCCCTGTACTTCAGCAAGGGCTTTGAGAGCGGCATCGTAATCAGGGTGTCCGTTATCTTCAACGATCTGGATATATCGGATAATGTTTTCGGCATCGATGATAAATATTGAACGGTTGAGCAGCCGGAGTTCCTGAATAAGCACGCCGTATTGAATACCGAAATCTGCATCCAGATGATCAGAGAGGGTAGTTACACGATCGACATCGGCAGCTCCGCACCAGCGTGACTGAGCAAAAGGCAGGTCCATGCTGATGGTGAGAATGATGGTTTTCTCATCAAGCTTTTTTGCTTCTTCGTTAAAGCGTCGAGTCTGCTGATCACATATCCCGGTATCAAGTGACGGTACCACACTTATAAGCTTTATTTTCCCTTTGTAGTCAGCCAGAGTCTGTTTCTGCATTGAAGTATTCAATGCCGTGAATTCAGGGGCTGGATCCCCCACTTTCAGCTCCGGTCCAATCAAAGTCACCGTATTTCCACCAATTTTTGCAGTTCTATTCGGTTTCATAATGTATGCTCCTCATAATCATCAAATTATTACCAGCCTACTCATTTATTCAGCAAGGGAAGGAGTATAAGAAATAACAAGACTGATTATTCAATACTCCTGAACAAATGGGCATTCCCAGCTACAAAGAATATAATGGCGTTTAGCCTGAAAAGCAAATGGAATGTGTAAAAGACGGTGGATGGAGGGTTATGGAAATCCCCCCCTGAGGACACCTGATGAAGTAAAAATGAGGAAAAAATCGACTTAATTAATGAAGAACGAGTAAGTATATACAAATAAACAAAATACTAGCAAACATCAACGCTCTTGTAAACATTTATAATTGCAAAAGGCTCTTGAATCATGTATGATCAAACAAGCAAATACCCACTTGGGAGAAGAGATTGGAATCAATAATCAAGAAAACTGAAGCATTTCTTCAGCGACACACCATCGACCCGGATACCATTGACATGCAGCAGTCCTGTGATCAATTCATGCAGGAAATGAAACTCGGCCTGGCCGGGTCTGAAGCCTCTTTGCATATGCTGCCCACCTATATTACAATACATGACACCTTGCCGGTAGGTGAACCTGTCGTAGTCCTTGATGCCGGTGGAACAAACTTCCGTACCTGCACCGTGGAATTTGATCATGATTATCAACCGGTAATAACAAATTTCAGAAAAACAAAAATGCCCGGTTTTGATCATGAAGTATCTGCAAATGAATTTTTCCAGATAATGGCGGACTTTGTAGCACCGGTAATACCTACAGGAAAAAAAATCGGCTTCTGCTTCTCATATGCAGCTGAAATTACCCCCGACAGAGACGGCCGGCTGCTCCACTTCTCCAAAGAAATCAAAGCTCCCGAAGTAAAAGGCAAAGTGATCGGCCAAAGTCTGCTGGAGACCCTCGGAAAAGAGAAAACTGCTCATATCGAAGGCCTTACCCTGCTGAACGATACCGTAGCAACCCTTCTGGCGGCAAAAGCCGCTGCAGCTGAAAAAACCTACAGCGGATATATCGGCTTTATTCTCGGAACAGGGACAAACACCTGCTACCTCGAGAGCAACCGGAACATCACAAAAGTATCAGGACTCAACCCCGAAGGCTCGCAGATAATCAACGTAGAGTCAGGAAGCTACGCATTTCCCGGAAGTGACCTGGATAAAAAATTCTATGCAACAACCCGGGACCCCGGTACCTATCAATTTGAAAAACTGATATCAGGCGCATACCTCGGCCCCTACGCCGAAATGGTCATACAAGTGGCCCTGGATGAAAACCTTCTGAGTGAGGATTTCAGGCTGAATTTCAGCACCACAGGGAAAATTGATACCATAATCATGGACAGATTTCTCCATAATCCGGAAGACGAAGCAGGTGAACTTGCCCGCTGCTGTGCTGGTCCCGAAGATGCGGCCGTGCTCTATCGCCTCCTCGATGCGATAATAGAACGGGCAGGAAAACTTACAGCGGTAAACCTATCTGCAGCAGTGCTGAAAGAGGACATCGGACGGCACCCCGCGCGACCTGCATGCATAAATGCAGATGGTACAACGTTTTACAAAACACATAACTTGAAACAGTATACTGAATGCTATTTACATCAATTTCTTGCCCGAAAGCATGGACGGTATTATGACATCATATCAGTGGATAATGCTCCAATACTGGGAGCAGCAATAGCAGGATTAATGAATTAAACCCGACAAAAAGCCTGATCAGCTGGATTTCCCAAAGATCATGGATCAAAGATCATAGATCAAAGATCAAAGATCATGGATCCCAAATACCGGGCAGCCATAGGAGGACGGGTAATTAAATACAAACTTGAAACCATACCTGTCTGGGATGCCCTTCAGGAAAACAATGAATGCCTGCTCTGCACACTCATGGAAAAAGCTGAGAACCGCTATATCGACTATTATCTCGGCAGTTCTGTCATGAATCCGGAAACCCGGGTGCAAGTGAATACCACCGGATTCTGCCATACACACTACCAGGTTTTAACCAAAGCCGTCAAACCGCAAGCTCTCGGCCTGATAGCCAATACCCATCTTCAGGAGACAAGCAGACAGCTCGAACCGGAAATCCAGCGCCTGAAAAAAGCCGGCTCAGCAAAAAAAGCCCGCACAAGCATCAGTAAAATAGCACAGCTGCTCAAAGCACGGGAAACCGGTTGCCTTATCTGCTCCAGCATGGACACCGCTTTTAACCGTTATGCCTATACCCTGGCATACCTCTGGGGAAGTGATCAAGAGTTTAGAGCAGCTTACGCAAAAACCCGGGGCATCTGCCTTCATCATTTCCCTTTACTGATGGATATAGCCGAGAAAGCCCTCCAGAAACAAACCTTGCTGGACTTTTACCAGAACATAACGGAACAAATGGAAAAACACCTCAGCGCGGCACTCGAAGAGGTCCATTGGATGACCCAGATGTTTAAATCTGAAAATCGAGACAAAGACTGGCGCGGATGTCAGGATGCCCATGAACGAGCCATACATCTGGAAACAGGGCGGGGACGGAGGAAGCAGGAAGTATGAGAGAAAGCAGGAACCATGAAAAGCTTAACTGACCCCGAAAGACTGCAGCAGTATCCTCACCCGTCAAGACGGGTGGTCACCGCTGCAGCGAACGGTATGGTGGCAACCTCCCAACATCTGGCAGCCCAGGCCGGACTGGACATGCTCAAACGCGGAGGCAGTGCAGCTGATGCAGCCGTAGCAGCCGCAGCAGTTCTTACCGTCGTTGAACCGACAGCAAATGGTATTGGCAGTGACTGCTTCGCAATAATATCACATAATGGACACACTACAGGGCTGAACGCATCCGGGCCGTCTCCCCGGGGAATATCAGCCGATACACTCAAACGCCGCGGTCTAAAGCAAATACCGAAGTATGGATGGCTTCCCGTCACCGTACCAGGCACCCCGGCAGGCTGGGAAGCCATAAGTCAGCGATATGGGCTGCTGCCGTTTTCAGAACTGATGAAGCCTGCGTGCAGATACGCCGAAGAAGGATTTCCAGTCAGTCCAGTAACTGCCTCATATTGGGCTCTTGCGGCAAAAAACTATAAAAAGGCGAATTATGACGGAATAATTGATGAATGGTTCCGTGTGTTCACCCATGATGGAACCGCTCCACAGGCCGGCGAACTGTGGCGCCTGCCGGATCACGCCCGAACTCTGGCTGCAATAGGCAGTGAAGGCAGCAGGACTTTTTACCAGGGTGATATTGCCCGGAAAATTACGGCGGAAGCGGCGAGGGCAGGCGGATATCTGCATCTGTCCGATCTTGAGACATACACTCCCGATTGGGTTGAGCCAGTATCAATCAATTATCATGGATATACTATATGGGAGCTTCCGCCCAATGTGCAGGGTGTGATATCCCTGATGGCTCTCGGTATCCTGGATTCATTCGACTTATCCACAGCATCAGCAGAAACAGCCCTCCATTATCAGATTGAGGCGCTGAAAGCCGCCTTTATCGACGGACTCACCCATATAACTGATCCCCGCTACATGGAAATGCCGCTATCCTATCTTCTCAGTCCTGATTACTTCAAGAAGCGCAGATACTCTCTTGTCCGGAAGGCTGCCCTGCCCGAACCTGTTGCCTTGCCCGGCGGGGGGACTGTATACCTTGCAGCCGCCGATTCTTCTGGCATGATGATTTCTTTTATCCAAAGCAACTACATGGGGTTTGGCAGCGGAGTTGTCATACCCGGAACCGGGATAGCCCTGCAGAACCGCGGCTTTTCATTCTCACTTGATCCAGGTCACAGTAACTATCTGGAACCGGGAAAGAAAACCTATCATACCATCATGCCAGGATTCATCTCTTATGAAGGCCGTGCAGTGGGACCTTTCGGGGTTATGGGCGGCTACATGCAGCCGCAGGGACATGTACAGGTGGTTTTAAACATGGTAGATGGATCTTTGAATCCTCAAGCCGCTCTTGATGCACCCCGCTGGCAGTGGACCCAGGGAAAAAATCTGCTTATTGAAGATGAATATCCTGCGGCGTTCAGAAACTCACTTACTGATGCTGGACATATCATATCTATACAGCCGAAAGGAAGCCTTTTCGGGAGAGGCCAGATTATTCTCAAGGATCAGCATGGTACTCTTTTCGGTGGTACCGACCCGAGAACTGACGGAGCGGTCTGTTCATGGTAACTAAGGCAGCTAAAGGCAGCAGGCGGCTGGCACCTCAGGTGCAGGCACCTCAGATGCCTGTTCACTTTATTAGTACATGTTTACTCGCATAACCAGAAATTATGCCGGGAGTGGATTATGATCAAGAAAGAGAAGAAAGGGATTATCATCCCCCTTTATACCTATCCTGAACCTTCTATGGCTTATACGCGAAATAAAGCCCTTAAAGAGGGAGATAAGAAGCATCATGGTGTATTTGACTGGCACGCTGTCCTGAATCTTCATAAAAAGTATCCGCAGGTACCGGTTATAGTAATAATCAATCCCGATAGCGGACCGGGAGAATTGTTCGAGCAGCTGTATAAAGTCGGGGCAGTCGCCATGAAGGAAGCAGGTATTACGGTTGTCGGGTATGTTTCAACAAAATATGCCGGAATGAGTTCATCGATAGGTCTTCCTCAGTATCCTATCTCTGCGGTCAAGGAAGATATCGATCTTTGGTATCGATATTATCCCATGATTGATGGTCTTTTTTTTGATGAGATGGCAAAAGGGTTTGATCAGGAAGTACTGAACTATTATGCAAGAATACGTGACCTGGCCCGCTCGCGAGGAGCTCGGAAAATAATTATGAATCCCGGGAGTTACATAAACCACCGATGGTACAAACATGCCGTTGCCGATCTGTTTATAACCTGGGAACGTGAATCATATCCGTTAATAGCGGATATGATTACAGAATTTGATTTTGATAAGAGGCTGACTAATGATTACTCCACTCTTAGATCTCCGGAGCGGGGATGCCTGATCATTGGCCAGAAGGTCAAGTCGTATCCGGTGAAGTGGGTTCTTAAACCCTATTTTGACTGGATATACATTACTCCGAAACCCCTGGAACCTAATCCCTGGGATCGTGTAGATCAAGCCGCCTTGGAAAAGCTCTTCAGGCTTTTGTCGAGATAGCATAAAAGCAGCATCGAAATATTTTATAAAATACTCTTTTCCTGACCTGCCGTTACGATGAATTTCGCCGCTGTTAACCTATTAACCTATCAGCGCTATTAACAAGTTAATAATTCCTATGGTATAATATTACAATTGATTTACTCAAAGGGATTAAAGGTAACGCTGGATAAGGGTGAAAATATGGGATACCAATTCTATCATATGCTGCTGCATATAGGTAAAAGCGCAAAAGATGCAGGGTTCAAGGCTTTGGAACATGCCGGAATTCATCCCGGTCAGGCATGGCTGCTCGACGTAGTTGCTCGCTTTGGGCCAATTAAGCAGGCCGAAGCCGCCGCCGTTCTTAATGTGAGACTTCCTGCAGTTTCAAGAATGGTGAAAGGAATGGAGAGAGATGGACTGATAAACCGTGTGAGGAGTGAGAACGATGATCGAGTGGTACTTCTCTCACTTACGGCAGCTGGATTGGAATTACTGCCTCGTATCCGGGAAGCATGGAGTACGGTTGAGGAAAAGCTGATGGAAAGCTTTACAGAAGAGGAGAAAAAAACCTTCAGAAAACTGATGATTCAGGCAGCCGAAAATCTCACGAGTCGCTAGTCCTCCTGGCGGAATGCAGAATTCTGATCAAAATATCAAAAAAACAGCGTCAAATAGAAGTTTCATCAACATTGCCTCTTGACTTTTGAACATATGTTCATTATATTATAGTTGACAATTGAAAAGGATGTGTTATGTCCCGACCAAAGAAAGATCGTATTGTCCATCAGCCGCCGCTGTATGCGGATTTCAAACCGGCTGGAGTTCCAAACAGTCTTCTCGAAGAAGAACTGCTGGAGCTTGATGAGTTTGAAGCGCTGCGCTTAACAGATTACCTGGGAATGGATCATATTGAAGCAGCCGAAGAGATGGAGATATCCAGGCCGACATTTACGCGATTGATAGAGTCTGCCCGGAAGAAAGTTGCCTCGTTTATTATTGAAGGAAGGCATCTTCAGATTGAAGGCGGTCAGATTCATTTTCGGGGAAATATTATTAAATGCATGGATTGCGGACATATGATTGCTATAGGGTTTGGCAAAAAAATTGCAGCGTGTCCAGCCTGCGGATCGGTAAATCTTATTGATCTGGCTGGCGGATTCGGGCATGGAGCCTGCTGCAGGGGACATGGCCGTCAAGGCAGGAGGTAGTATATGCCGAGAGGAGATAGAAGCGGTCCAGATGGAATGGGCCCGAGGACAGGAAGAGCGGCTGGGTTTTGTTCAGGATTTGGAAGGCCGGGCTACATGAATCCAGCAGGTCGCGGCGGTTTGGGCTATCGAGGTATGGGATACGGTCGTATGGAGTACGGACGTGGATTTCATAATTTTAACGGACGCGGATATCGATGGAATACCGGATATTTCAATCCTGCATATGATGCGGAATTTGCCGGGGAACCACTTGATGAAAAATCGTATCTCGAACAAGAGCTGGAAGGAACAAAAAAACAACTGGAAGCTCTGGAGAAGAGACTTTCCGCACTGAATAAAGATGACAATTAGTAATATCTACAGATTTTCTTTCGGATATTCAGTCTAGTCAGGTTGTTAATTATTTCTGACAGTTGATTTAGTTGATCTGCTCTGTTCCGGCGGTAGTAAAATCTGTAACCGGCATACCGCCGGAAATTTAAAAAAAACTCAGTAAGGATGAAACATGATACAGAGAATTGCCATACCCACTGCAAATGGACATATTTGTGCTCATTTCGGGCATTGCGAAGCATTTACCGTAGTTGAAACTGAAGACGGAAAAGTCAGCAGTTCTTATTTTGCAGATCCTCCCGAACATCAGCCCGGAACTTATCCGAAATTTCTGGTATCATTGGGTGTCACAACGGTCATAGCAGGCGGTATGGGCTACAAGGCTCAGGAACTGCTCAGACAGAATGGCATTGAGGTTATTATTGGTGCTTCAGGTGAAACCCCCAAGGCTCTTGTGGAAAAGTATCTGAAGGATGAATTGGAGAGCGGTGGAAATCTTTGTGACCATTAATCCTGTTACCCTATAAGATCTGGTTTCACTATACAATTTCACCATAAAATTTCACCATACAAACTGCCTGGTATAGGTAAATAACTCATGAACATAGCAATTGCCAGCGGAAAAGGCGGTACCGGAAAAACTACGGTATCAGTCAACTTGACTTCATATCTCTGCCGGACGCGGCCGGCTGTGCTCGTCGACCTTGATGTTGAAGAACCCAATGCCGGGTTGTTCCTTGAAACTGAGGTCGTTAGTAAAACTATTACGTACAAACAAATACCCGTGTGGAACCAGGCAAGCTGCACGAGTTGCGGATTATGTGCCCGGGTATGTGAATTCAATGCAGTTATCCAGATAAAGGATGATATCCTGATTTTCCCCGAACTTTGCCACAGCTGCGGAGCCTGCGTGGGACTTTGTCCCGCAAACGCGCTGGTTATGGAATCTAAGGAGATGGGAGTTATCACGCACAGCCGGAAAGAGAAGCTGGATTTTGTTGAAAGTCGCCTGAATCCCGGCGAAGAGCAGGCGGTTCCGCAAATACGCGAGACAAAGTCCTACCTTGCCAGGAATTTTAATGATTCCATGCTCTGCATAATGGATGCCCCCCCTGGAACTTCCTGCCCGGTAGTTGAGGTTGTCCGTGATGCAGATGTTGTCCTTTTTGTTGCCGAACCGACACCCTTTGGTCTGCACGATTTACAGCTTGCGGTAAAAGCAGCCCGATCACTCGGAAAAGAGCCGGCGGTGATTATAAACCGGGTCGGAATCGGGAATGAGGATACGGAGAGCTTCTGTCGAGAACAATCACTGCGTGTTATAGCTCGAATCCCCAATGACCGGGAAATTGCTCGTTCCTATTCGGACGGTAAATTGCTGTTTGAAGAATTCCCATCCGTCAGATCGGCGATGGAATCAGTCAAAGGATATCTTGATGAGGCGGAACAGCGGTTTTTCGCCAATCAGGCAAAAGCCAATCAGGCAAAAGTCAGACAAGAGATAAACCCATGAAAGAGATTGTAGTTATATCAGGCAAGGGCGGAACAGGAAAAACATCAGTGACAGCATCTCTGGCGATTCTGGGGGGAGAGAGTCTGGTAGTTGCCGATTGTGATGTTGATGCGGCTAATCTGCACCTGCTTCTAACTCCCGAAGTTCAGTATCGGGAGGACTTCTACAGCGGCAAAGAGGCCGAGATCAATCCCCGGATTTGCACCGATTGTGGAATCTGTGCCGAAGTATGTCATTATGGGGCTATATTACAGCCGACGGATACCGGACAATGGATAATTGATAAGAATCGATGTGAAGGCTGTGGATACTGCAGTCATGTCTGCCCTGCTTCTGCAATTACTCTATCAAGTGCATACTCCGGGGAGTGGTTCAGATCGAAGACCAGAACCGGGGGCTTTATGGTGCATGCGGAACTTGCAGCAGGGGCTGATAATTCAGGCAAGCTGGTTGCCAGAGTCAAAAACGAGGCAAGAAAATCAGCCAATGAGGCCGGAGCTGATTATGTTCTTGTAGACGGCTCGCCGGGAATAGGCTGTCCGGTCATATCCTCACTTTCTGGGGCTGCATTTGTAGTACTGGTTACTGAGCCGACAAAATCCGCCCTGCATGACCTTCGCAGGGTATATGAGATAGTCAGGAAATTTTCGATTTCTGCCGGCTGCGTCATTAATAAAGCGGACCTGAATCCTGGGGTAGAGAATGAGATTCTGGGTTTCCTGCAGGAGGAGAACATACCCCTGTTGGGAACGCTTCCCTACGATTCGGTTTTTTCCGAAGCTATGACAGCCGGAATGACTATAGTTGAGTATACCCGAGGGGAAATAACCGGAAGGGTAGAGGATATCTGGGAGCATCTTTTGCGTGAAGTCAGCTCGAGGAAATAATAATTTTTTGTTACACATAGATAAGGAGATAATGCAATGAGAGTAGTAATAACTGCTGCTGGTCGGGAATGGGATTCACAGGTTGATCAACGATTTGGCAGAGCTGCCTGTTTTTTTTGTTATAATGATGAGGACGGTACAATCCAGATAATTGATAACCAGTCGGCTGCCGGGGAGGCCCACGGAGCCGGGACCAAAGCCGCCGCAACTGTTGCAGAATATGAACCCCAAGTGCTTATTACCGGCAATGGCCCCGGCCAGAATGCTGAATCTGTTCTATCTCGAACCGGGGTGGAAGTGTATATCGGAGCAGGTGGAATGACCGTGAAAGAAGCGTACGATGCATGGTGCGGCGGTAAGCTCTCACGAGCATAGAAGCGCCTGTTCCCTGCTGTAAAAAGTTTCAGCACTCCCGCTGAGGGATGCTTTCATTGTCATAGGGATGAAATGTCGATCTGATAAATCTCTCTCATCTCTTTGGCCAGTTCTTCAGTTTTCGGTGGATCGGCACCTTTGTGCGTACAGTTGATTTCGGCCGCCATACTGGCATACTTGAGGGCGGTATCGGCATCAGACAGAGACAATGCCTTCAGTCGATCTTTGGACAAGCTGCGAGACCAGTACAGAAAAGCCAGCAGCCCGGCATGGAAGGTGTCTCCTGCCCCGATGGTGTCAGTAATAGTAATATCTCTGGCCGCTAAGTAATGTCGGGTATTCTCAGAAAACCAGTACACACCCTTTTTTCCGGCTGTTACGACACAGACAGCAGCTCCGTAAGAAATTATTGCGGCAGCTGCTTCATCAATCGACTTGCCGGGAAAAATCCAGGCAAGGTCCTCATCACTGATTTTTACCAAATCCGATTCCTTGAAAAGTTCTGTGATTCTTGCCAGATACGCTTCCCTGTCCTTCACGAGGGAAGGGCGGATATTGGGATCAAATGATACCAGAATTTCCTCCGGTCTGTTTTTGATAAAAGAAAATATTTCTGATGCTCCTGGTTCCAGAAGAAGGGAGATGGAACCGATCTGATAACAGATTGGAGAGGAGGGGAGCAGCGAAACAACTTCTTTCATAGCTTCGGCAGTAATGCTGCGGTCGGCTGAGCCGTTGGAAAAAAAAGCATATTCAGCCGCACCATTGACTATTTTAGCAAATGCGAGCGTTGTAGGGTTCTCTGATTCAATTACGGCAGTGAGGTCTACCCGGTTGTTTTCCAGGTGCCTGGTAAGCATCTTACCGAACATATCGGTCGAAATACTGCTGAGAAAGGCTGTCGGTACATCCAGACGGGCCATGGCTATAGCGGTATTAAAAGGGGAGCCGCCTGGAACTGGCTGATAAACGGCTGCTGTTTCCGTCTCCTGGTAGATAAAATCTATTAAAGCTTCACCTGTCGAAACTATCATTTGCTTGCCTCCATCGGAAATATTCTATTTGCTAACTATACCAGTAAATTGCGATTGTTGAAAAGAGAGACTGGAGTAAGAAGTCATTATCTTTGCGGATGATAGTCATCAGGATATTGACATCAGGAGGGGTCTGTTCTACTTTGGCTGTAATGAAGCAATTAAAGGATACTCGGGGCAGAGTAATAACTAAGAAAAAGATAATGCAGTCCATGACCCTCAGTTTGATAGGCGGGGGGATGAGCAGTGTCTGGTTTATGCTGAATGCTCCGCAGCAGATTCTTACTATCTACTTTAAAAATTACCTAAAGGTCTCATCAACCGAACTTGGCCTGTTTCTGGGTTTTCTGAACCTGATAAGCATCATGCACCTCGCTTCGATCTTTATTTATTCTTTGAGAAAGACGATAAAACCGTTCTGGATTACCATGGGGTTTATACACCGATCCCTGTCTTTTACTATAGCTGCTTCATCCTTCTCTGTTGCTGCCGGGGGAGATCCTCGTGTATTTACCTATCTTATAATGGCAAGTTCGATGCTTACGTTCTTCCTGGGCAATACTGCAGGCTCAGGCTGGTGGGCCTGGATGAATGACATCATCCCGGCAAATCGCCGATCGAGCTATTTCGGCAAGCGGTCAGCCCTTGCGCAGACTCTGAACATCATCTCCTTCTTTGCAGCCACCTTTGCCCTTGACTATTTTTCTTCTGATGTATTTACCGTCTTTGGGTACATTTATGCGGCAGCAGGTGTTCTCGGGGTTATGGAGGTTTTTCTGCACCTGCCGGTGCCAGAACCTGCAGCAATTCAGGCGGAAAAATCTCCCATAAAAACCTCCATTTTTTTCAAACCATTCAAAGATAAGAATTTCCGGATTCTCTGCATTGTAGGCGGTGTGTCGTTAATGGGAGTTAATGTTGCCGCACCTTTCTTCGGGCCCATGATTACCAATCCGGAACAGATAGGGGCCCCGGTTCTCTGGCTGGGAATTATGTTTGCCATATCCCAGGTTACCTGGGTGGTTATTATTCCTTTCTGGGGAACTATGATGGATCGGTTCGGAAAAAAACCGGTAACCATGGTGGGCATGCTTTTTCCAGTGAGCTATGTAGGCTATATCTTCCTGACTCCGGAAAATTATGTTTTTATGCTGCCAATTATTGCCTTCTTCGGAGGTTTGTTCTCCCCGGCCCTCTATGAAGGACTGAATCAGACCATGCTTGCTTTGGTCCCAAGGAAAGACCGAACCGTCTATATAGCCTGGTTTTGGGCCATGCTGGGAAGTATTCAGGCTTTCGGACCGATGATAGGCGGATTTATTCTACAATCAGTAAATACTATTGGACTGCTCGTCTTCAGCAGCATAGGTATCATGTTTATTTCATTTCTCCTCTTCGATACCATAGCTGTGCGCAAAGAAATAAAGTTTACCAGACTGGTTTCAACCATCACATCGCCCGGAATTATTAAAGCCTATTTCAATATTCCCATCCTGGGTAAATCCAGTAATCGTGAGAAGGTGGGAAGGGCTTTACAGGACATGAAAGATACCCGGGGGTCCATCGCATTGGATGAGATTGTTGTTCGACTCGAGGATGCCGATGAAGACGTTCGGGAAGAGGCTGTCAGAGCTCTTGGCAGGATCGGAGGGGAGACTGCTGTCAATATTCTCATTGAGAATCTCCAGAACGAAGATTCTTTGGTGCGTATTGAGAGTGCCCGGGCGTTGGGGAAGCTTCGCGCGAAAGAAGCGGTTCCCTCTTTGATAAATATGCTTCCGCATGAAGATGAGAAGCTGGTAGAGACAGCAGCCCGTGCTCTGGGTAGGATAGATTCACCCGAATCATCGGCTGCCTTGCTGCAAATGCTGCACGGGTCTGTATCAGTTAAGATAAAAAGCACCAGCTTGGAGGGGATTTCCGAACGGGAGGAGCGAATACAGGTACTTCAGGATATTCTCGATATGAGGGGTCAGACAACGAACAGAGTTATCCGAAAGCAGCTTTCCATTGCCCTGGGGAATATCCTTGGAGAGCCTGGAGAATTTTATCAATTTCTTACTGGTACGGAAGATGCTCGTGAAGCAGCCGTACAGCGTTTGTTCCGGGATGTAAAGCGCCAGCTGAGATCCCGTCAGCGTACCGAGAAGGGGATTATACAGCATATTCTTGAGCAAACCCTTCCTATGGCTATAAATCACTTCGATCTGGGAGAGTATGCCCTGGCTTTTAATGAAATAGAGGCTTTGCTTCTTCAGCTCATTTATCGGCATATGGCCATTGAAAGCGGAAGGAGTGTCGGGGCAGATACTGCTGAATCCTGGATAGATATTGAGCTGCTCAGCCGCCGTTTTCCCCGGCTCACCGCTGGATATCTGGTTCTCCAGCGGTTCAAGGATCAGCTGGATTTGCAGCCTGATGCTGTGGGTGAGACGGAACTGCTTCTGCTCTTTTATGTGCTTAAATATTACGGAGTCACATCCAGCAGCCGGGATAAAAAAGGGAAGAAGACATCATAGCTGCTCACTCAACTATCGTAAAGGCACTTCAATCGTAAAGGCACTTCATTTTCCGGGAGCCCCTTTGGGTCTGCCGATTATTTCTCCTAGCAGGACAGCCTGCATACCCACAGGGTAGCGGCTGATTGCTGTGAGGGGATGCTGCTGGCTGGTGGTTGTGGAAGTAGTCCGGTTTATTGCCGGAGTCTGAGATGGTTTTCTGGTATAATAATTGGAAATCATTTGATTTCGGGTCGTTCGATCATTGCTTATTTTTTGAAGTAAAGCAGCAGGGGCAGGGGCGGAAGCAGAGGATGGAGCGTGAGACGGCAGATTTACTGTTCCATCCCGGTTGGCTATTTCTACTGTTTTCTTTATTGACCCCTCAGACCCGGCTTTTCTGCCCGATAATCTCTTTCTTGCAATCAGGATGAGAACCAGAGGAACAAGCGGGATAACAATGTACACAATATTCGCTATAAGCTCTCTTACGGCATCCATAAAAAACCACCTGTGTCTTAATCCAACACAATCTAAAGTTGTTATTGAGGTTGAGGCTCCTGGGATTTGCCTTCAGTGCTGATGCTTTCCCGCATCCTTGTGTCAGCTTGTATGTTTCTCAGATTGTAATAATCCATAATTCCCAGATTGCCTTTTCTGAATGCTTCAGAGATGGCTTTGGGTATTTCTGCCTCGGCAAGAACTACCTTTGCGCGATTTTCCTGTACTAACGCCAGCATTTCCTGCTCTCTCGCTTTGGCCAGGGCCCGGCGTTTTTCCGCTTCTGCCTGAAAGCGGCGTTTGTCTGCCTCTGCCTGATCAGCCTGGAGTTTAGCTCCGACATTTTCGCCTACATCTATATCGGCAATATCTATAGAAAGAATTTCGAAGGCGGTGCCGGCATCGAGCCCTTTATCCAGAACCAGTTTGGAAATTTTGTCGGGATTTTCCAGAACAGCTTTGTAGTCTTTGGCTGAACCAATAGTAGTAACGATACCTTCACCAACCCTTGCAATGATCGTTTCCTCTGTAGCACCACCGACCAGGCGCTCGATATTTGCGCGGACAGTAATACGAACCTTTACTTTCAGCTGAATACCGTCCTTGGCCACCGCATCGATGGACTGGCGACCTGTTGAAGATACATCAGGACAGTCTATGACTTTGGGATTGACACTGGTTTTAACCGCTTCAAGAACATCACGACCTGCCAGGTCTATGGCGGCAGCACGCTGGAAAGGGAGGGGAATGTTAGCCTTGTTTGCAGCTACAAGGGCCATGCTGACTTTAATAACGTCTCCTTTGGCAAGATAGTGGGTCTCAAGAAAATCGGTTTCTATAGGCAAGCCTGCCTTGACCAGCATGATTCGCGCATCAACAATAACTCCCGGGTTAACCTTTCTCAGCCACATTCCAATGATTTTTGCGATACCAACGGGAGCCCCGGAAAGTAAAGCTCGAAACCACAGTCCGAAAAACTTGATAAATACCGCAAGTATCGCTACGGCGATTATTCCAATGGCTACATAAAGCGCAATATACATTACGTTTTCCTCCTTACAAGAATTCGGTTTCCATTTACAGCTGTTACGATGATTTCCGCATCTTTCTCCACATACTCACCGGCAGTCTCAACTTGGATCACTTCTCCTTCGATCGATGCTTTGCCGGATGGGCGGAGAGTGGTTACCGCGGTACCTGTTTTGTGCAGGAAATTGTCTACCTCTTCCATGTCTTGAGCGGTATATCCTTTACTGGTTTCCTGATTCAGTGAAAGGGTAAGCCGCTTGAATGGAGTATATTTAGGAATGAGAAAAGCCAATATGCCGAAAGCAATAAACGCAGCGATAACATTTCCAGAGATGATCAGGATATTGCGTCCGAGCAGATCCCATTGCCAGGTAAAAGAGGGAATTACAAAGTCCTGCATGGAAAGTACCAGCCCGGAAATCATCAGGAAAATACCTGTTATGCCAGCAGCCCCGAACCCGGGAATGATAAATATTTCTACGACCAGGAGGGCTATACCGAGTACAAAGATGATTAATTCCAAAGATCCGACAGTTCCCAGCAGGGTATTTCCGGTAAACAGAATTGCAAAGGCTATCAAGGCAACTCCCCCGGGGATTCCAAAGCCGGGACTTGATATCTCCATAAAAAGACCAATGATTCCTATCAGGACCAGGATGCTGGTTACCGCTGCACTAGTCAGAAAAGTAACAACCTGATCAGCAGCTGTCGGAGAGAATCTAATCAGACTGCTTCCATCAGCTCCAAGATCTTGAGCAACTTCTGCCAGTGTGGAAAAAGTTCCTGAAGAAACACCATATTTCTCCATTTCTCCTGCAGTCAAAGCCAGTAACTTCCCTTCAGCTGAGATTATACTTTCTTCCCTGATTCGATCTTCGGAATAGGTACGCTTCATGCTTTCAAAATCAGACCGTGTCAGTATCTGCAGCTGATCATCAAAATATGCTTCTATGACTTCACTGTCACTGTCTACCATGGCTATTGCAATGGCTTTGGGATAGTTGTTCTTTTCAGCAATGGCAGCCATTTGAGTTCTGAGCGCACTGACTGTTTTTTCATCGGCTGCTTCTGTTCCCTCCGGAGACTGAATTATTGGTGCCGCGGAACCTATGGATGTTCCCGGAGCCATGTATATACGGTCGGCAGAGAATGCAATCAGGGCACCTGCAGACCAGCTGACAGCGGTTCCTTCAGGATTGAGTCCAACATACGCAGTGGTTGATACTTCAGAAAGTGATCCAATTAAGGCTGCCAGCTGCAGAGCAGAATCAACCCTTCCGCCAAAGGTGTCAATTTCAAAGATTATGTGCTGAATATTTTCAGAAAGAGCTTTTTCTATGCTTCTTCGAACAAAGACTGTCAGACTACGGTCTATTTCTCCTTCAATGGGTATGATATAGATTTGCGTATCCTGGACAGGCTGCGTTTCAGCAAATAAAAGAAGTGAAGAGAGGATGAATAAGGTAAATAAAAGAACCCGCATCCCTTTCATACTTACTAAAGTAAGACTCTCAAGGAACTTTGTCAAGTTTACCTGAATACGAAAAGATGTCTGATAACTTTTTTTAACACCGTTTGCAATGCAAATTTACAAAAAAGTGTCTGACAACGAATGCGCGTAGAGGGTTGAAAGTGTGTTGATTAGTTCTTCTGCCAGTTCGGTCAATTCGGGAGATCTTTCTGGAGTGCTGCTGCCAAGATGCCACCAGGCTATTGAGAGTCTGATGCTTCCCATTGTTATTTTTGCGAGACTGGAGTCTGTTATATCTTTTCTGCACAAACCCTGCTGCTGAAGATTGGAAAATGACTCTGTCAATACCTGTAGAGTTTCCTGCATCATGGTCTGTAAAAGCGGCTTGAGTTGAGGATCGGCGTGAAAGGCCTCTTCTGAGAAAAAAAACACAGCATAAGTCGGACGATTTTTCAACTCCCCAAAAAGCCCAGTGATAAAGGCCCTGAGCAACTGTTCCATATTGGATGAGGGTGCGGGAGAACTGAGTTTTTTAAAATGAGGCAGGATGGCTTCTTGCAGATCTTCAATCAAGGCTGTAAGTAACGCCAATTTATTTGAAAAATGACGATAAACTGCTGGTTCTGTAACTCCCACAGCAGCTGCAACATTGCGAATGGTTAAACGGCTGAGACCTTCATCTGTAACAATCTGAATTGCAGCCTCAAGAAAGTCTCTTTGTCTTTTTGTAAGCATTAGGCTCCTCATTCACCGATCGAATAAGAATACATACGTTAACGGTAGATAACATAGACAGACTATATACCGCTGTCTAGATAGATCCTGCGTAAAATGATCCGGATTATTGGATACTATTTCTGAAGATCTCAGGCTTCTGTCAGCTCAGAAAGTAAATTCAGAATTTCTGTCAAAATAGCATGATCTATGAACTCCATTTCAGGTAGTTGTTTATAAGCACCTTCAAGAGAAACATGCTTTTTGTTCGAAAATGCTAAGGGGACTGGAACGCTGTCACGGGGGATGAAGGGAAATCCGGGTTTCGTTACTTCAATGGAATATTCTGAAAGCAAACGGTCAATTTTCGCCGGTTCGATTTGCGCTAACCCCATTATCAACTTGAGCGTATCAACTTCTTTTTTATAGATTAATCCTTCAACAGCAAGCAGAAGGATAGTCAGTTTGCCGGTTTTTTCAATAGTTTCCTGTGTTAGTTTCCTGAGGTGCGGAGCAAGATACTGCTCAAGAACAGATACTTTTCTTTTGAGTGTCTTTCGTTCCATTTGCAGCTGATTTAGAATTTCTAAATCAAGATGAAATGACTTAGCTAGAAATTCTTCGGTACTTCCAAGCGATTTAACGGTTCTCAAACCGAGTATTTTTGCATACATATGCAGAAAAATTTGAGAAAGGATTCCTGGTGACGGAGAAAAGACTGCAATCGGCTGCCTGACGGGTTCTCTTGTTTTTTGATCAACTTTTTTGACCTGCTTTTTTCTTTTTTTATCGGCATGTGGTTCCGGATTATCATCGTGATTTTTACGGCGTGAATAAGCGATGGTTAACAGCATGGCAGCTGCCAAAACTGAAGCGGTTAAAACAAAAAGGGCAGTGTTTACCTGCTTCTTTTTTTCCTCAATTAACATATTTGAGATTGTCTGTGGTTTTTCCTGCAGATTCTCGGTTGCAGCAGGTTCTGTTATCTCGTTGACAGTAATTGCAGGAGGAACGGTATCAATATCAGCTGATTTTTCCGTCTCTTCAACTGAGGAAAGTTCATTCGAGGCTGTTTTCTCTGGCGTTTCAAGCGCTTCAAGTGATTCAACTTTTTCAGGTTCAAAGTCAGAAGCTGTATCTCCAGTAGCTGAAACGGGTTCTTCAGTAGCTGAAACGGGTTCTTCAGCGATCTTATCAGCGGGAGGGTCAGAGGTTTCTAATGGGGACTCTGTGATCGGCTCAGAATCAGGTTCTTTTTCTGGTGACATAGTCAGAGCAGGTTCCTTTTCCGTATCAGTAACAGAATCAGATGATGAATTAACTACAGATTCAGGTGTTTGCTCATGAGAAGGAGCACCTTGATTAGTATCGTCATTAATTGTTTTTGTAGAATCTATTTCAGGTTCTGTTTGCGTAGGGACAGGTTCGTTGGTGGCGGTTGATTCAGATGATGATATATGCTTTTCATATTCTTCTAGTGAATAATCGCGAGGTTCAAGACTGTCAGGAGTTGATGGAAGAGATATATTGCTGTCTTCAACTGATTCTGCTTCTACCGGGGCATCACTTGCTTCTGGATCAGAATCACCAGACAGGGGGGGCTCTGTCGCATTTTCTTCAGTTGAGGGAACTTCCTCAGTGGCTGAACTGTCAGAAGTGCTGTCTTCTTCGGTTTTTTGTTCAACAGGATCGAGATATAATTCAGGCACTGTAGTCAAACAGGCAGTTAAAAATAACATGCCCAAGAAAAGAAGTATAACCGAAAAAAACTTCACCAATATTCTCCATTTTCATGAATGTTTTGTTATATTGCACAATAACTTTTTTTGAAGCAACAAGCTGAAAACAACACTCACCTTTGAATGTTACCTTTTTTTATAAAAGAAATGAACCATTACAAGACAGTAATAGTAAATATTACTTTGTTGCAGATATGGTTTCACTCGTTTTGCTTGCAGCTCCTCACTAAGGTTTTATTTAATTAATCCTGCCGGGAAGGTGTCTCTTCAGACTAGTTTTCCTCATCAAGATTCTCAGAGATGTCTGCATTCCTTTTCCGAGTCGTAAAAAAAGTTCGGATTGATTTTATTAAATGGATTTTAGGCAGATGAATTCTTTCTATCAGTCTCATCAGGGATTCTGTAAGATTTAACCTGATATCCACAAGTTTATTTCTTAAGTGTGGTTTCCGGCTGAGAATAAGAAACATTACGGAAAAAAGAAGTAAAACTACGAGTCCTGTGATTGCAATGATAAGCGGCAAAAGACTTTTTTCTTGAGGTTCAATCCTGACGGTTTCCGCTGGAATTAATTCTGCCGATAATTCCTGTAATGGGGTAACTTCAACTGATTCTGCCGGCAGTTTTTCTGCAGCTTCAGGTTCAACGACTGCTCGCTCGACAGCTGCAGGTTTACCAGTATCAGGCTCAACAGCTTCAGGTACAACTGCAGCACGCTCAACAGCTGCAGTATCAGCAGCAGCACGCTTAACAGCTGCAGTATCAGCAGCAGCACGCTCAACAGCTGCAGTATCAGCAGTCTCGGGTACAACAGCAGCTCGCTCGACTGCTTCAGGCTCAGCGGCTGCTCGCTCTACAGCAGCAGGCTCATCAGTCTCAGGTACAGCAGCAGCACGCTCAACAGCTGCAGTATCAGCAGGTTCAGCTACTACAGTATCAGCAGTTTCAGGCTCAGCA
>JAGYPA010000090.1 GCA_018399255.1 Spirochaetales bacterium
CTTTGGCAATTCGGGCAACAGCCGGGGAAACCATCTTGCACGGACCGCACCAATCAGCGTAGAAATCGACAAGCACCGGCTTTTTTGAGGCGGCAAGCAGTTCCGAAAATGATTTAGGAAGTTGTTCTTTCATGGGAGAAATATAGTAACTGCAGCTGCCCTTCGGCAAGAGACCTCAGAGAAAAACTGTGACATAGCATCAGTTTGGGCTCTGTGAGCAATAGGCCAGAAGTCCGGCAAATTCTTGGCGGCGGCAAAAAATACCTGGCAAAAAATACTTTGTAAAACAACTTGACAAATGCCAAAACCCGTTAGATAATCAAATCAGTTAACAAACGCACTGCCGATAAGCACTGTCGATAAGTAAAAGATGAGGATTCAGCGTTGAAAAAGCCGAAGAATGCGACGTACATGCGACAGAACAATCGCACATTTATTATCCAGATGATACACAAAAAGCAGGTTTCACGGGCGGATCTGGCACGCAAAACCGGTCTTACCCGGGCTGCAATCTCGGTAATAGTAGACGATCTCATTCGACAGGGAATCGTTAAGGAAGCAGGTCTCGGGGAATCGACCAGCGGAAGAAAACCGGTGGTGCTCGAATTGAATAACGGACAGCTCTACTGCATCGGCATCAGCATTCGTTATGACTGCTGCCACATCGGAATCTCATCGATCAATGGTAAAATCATCACAGAAAAACGACTTGACTTTACAAACCTGAAAACAGCAGCGCAGGGGATTGATCAAATCAGTGCAGTTTTACAATCGATGCTTGACACCTGTGTTACCGAAGAAATAGTGGTGCTGGGAATCGGGGTCTCATCTCCCGGTCCGGTAGACATAAACAGCGGAATAATTCTGAACCCGCCGCCTCTGGAAGTCTGGTGGAACGTCCCCATTGTCACCAAGCTCAAGGAACGCTTCGATATCCCCGTTTTTCTCGATCGGGACACAGCTGCATCAGCCCTTGTGGAAAAAAACTACGGTAAGGGTAAAAAGTATAAGAGCTTTATCCAGATAGATGTAATCAACGAAGGTGTCGGCTGCGGAATCATTATAAACGATCAGCTCTACCGGGGCGTAGGCGGGTTCGGGGGAGAATTCGGCCACATTTCGATCAATGTTGAGGGCATACAGTGCCGGTGCGGAAATATCGGGTGCATAGAGTGTTATGCATCGGTATCAGCCATTCTCAAAACATTGCGGGAGACCTATCCGGAAATACAGAGCTGGAAGGATCTGGTACTCAGATCAAAGGATGACGAAACTCTGGCAAAAGTAATCAAAAACGAAGCACACTATCTTGGAGCAGGTATTCTGAGTGTCATGAACCTGCTCGAACTTGAAGCGGTGATTCTGAGCGGGGAAGTGGTTTTTGAGCCCTATATGCTCATAGATGAGCTGCGCCAGTACATAAACAGCCGCTCCATAACCAGATCTATTAAGAGCATCGATGTGCTGATATCAAACACCGACTACACCCTCAGTTTCACCTCAAGTGCGACCATCGTCTCGGAAAAATTCTTCTCGGGTGAACTGATGGATTTTTGAGCAGCGGGTATAAATAAGGAATGCAAAACGGGGAATGTAAACCAGAGAAGAAATAACGAATGATGCAGAGGGGGGCAGCAAGCTGCTTCACCAGAACTAACTTGAATGAAGGAGAACAAGGTCTATGGGAGAACCTATTCTGTCAGTATCCGGGGTATATAAGAGCTTCGGCCATGTACAGGCATTAAAAAACGTAAGTTTCACATTGAACAAGGGAGAAGTGCTCGGATTAGTCGGGGATAACGGCGCCGGTAAATCGACCTTTATCAAGGTGCTCTCTGGAGTTCACAAAAAAGACGGCGGGTCTATTAACTATGAGGGGAAAGAAGTCGATTTCGCATCCCCCAAAGACGCGATAGCCGCCGGAATAGAGACGGTCTATCAGGATCTTGCCCTTGCCCCGGATTTGCCCATCTATTCAAACATGTTTCTGGGACGGGAAATGGTCAGGCCGGGGCTGCTCGGCAAACTGGGATTTGTAGACAAACAGGCCATGAGGGATTCGGTACTGACCAATATAACAAAACTGAAGGCTACCCTGAACCATGTGGAGCAGGAAGTCGGTACCCTGTCGGGCGGACAGCGGCAGTCAGTTGCCATAACCCGAGCAGTAATCTGGGGGAAGAAAGTAATTATCATGGATGAGCCTACAGCAGCGCTTGGCGTTGAGGAGTCGGCAAAAGTTCTCGATATCGTCAATGAAATAAAGAAGCACGGCATAACGGTAATCTTCATCAGTCATACTATCCCGCATGTCATGGAGGTTTCGGACAGAATATGCGTGCTCAGGCTGGGGGAAACCGTGGCAGACCTGAAGACTTCAGAGACATCCTATGAGGAAGTGGTGCAGTTTATCACCGGATCAAAAACGCAAATCAACAGAAAATAATCAAGAGGGCTAACCATGACAGGAAAAACTGATACCAACATAAAGCAGACTTTTGCAAATATTGTAACCGACTATTGGATTGTACTCGTATTTCTCGGCATATATCTCGTCTTTGTCATTCTTGAACCGCTCTGTCTCTCCCTGCCGTTCTGGGGTTCCACATTCAACTACATGGCTGAAATCCTCATCCTGGGGGTCGGCGTAATGTTTGTCGTAATAACAGCAGGAATCGATTTATCGATAGGTCCGGTTGAGGGCGCCGTCGGGGTCGCTGCCGGCCTGACCATTCGATCGCTGCTGCCGGTAGTGGGAAACGGCTGGGCCATAATTGCCGGTTCAGCCGTAGGACTGCTGCTGGGACTGCTGATCGGGTTCCTGAACGGAATTGTTATCACAAAACTCAAACTCGCCCCATTTATTGCCACCCTGGGAATGTCGGTTATTCTTACCGGTACCGGATATATTCTCAATAACGGACTCGAGGTTGTCGGGCTCCCCCGGGTTATGGGGAAAATCGGAAACTTCACTATTATGGGCTTTATGGGGTTTACCACCATTATTGCGCTGTTTGCAACGGTTGTCTTCGGGGTTCTGCTTAAGCAGACGCGTTTTGGCATTCATACCTATGCCTATGGAAGCAATGCCGAAAGTGCGAAACGGGCGGGGATAGATGTGGATAAGCATATAATCCGGGTCTATATGATCAGCTCCGGCATGGCAGCGCTGTCAGGCGTGCTGCTTGTTTTCCGCTTTAATACCGGATCTCCGCTGGCAGGTGCCAATGTTACCCTCTATGCCATAGCAGCCTGCGTCATTGGAGGAACCTCAGTCATGGGCGGCAGAGGCAGAATGATCGGAACCTTTATCGGAGCCCTGATTATTGCAATTCTCGTTACCGGTCTCGTAATGCTGGGGGTTCAGACTTACTGGCAGCAGGTCAGTACTGGGCTGATCATCATCTTTGCCGTGTATGCAGACCAGATTCGTCAGAAAAAAGCCTTGAAATAGCAGGCAGTCAAAACAAGGGTAAAAATCTGTGAACTTCAGAAAGAAGAACCAGATTTATAAATACAAACAGGAGGATTTTTTATGAAGAAGAAAATCATTGCAGGATTGCTGGTTTTGATTCTTGCAGGAACTTTCAGTTTAGCAGCTGCCGGTGCAGGAGAAGCCGCTGATGACGGGACAAAGACCATAGCGTTTGTCCAGGGATTGTCAACGGATGAGTTCTACATCTCAATGAAGCGCGGCGTACAAGAAATGTGCGATGAACTGGGATACAAGCTGATTGTCGACGGACCAACAAAATGGGACTATACCATGCAGACCCCGATTGTTGAAACTATGATCGCCAGAAAGCCCGATCTCATGATCATCGCACCAGTACATTCCGACTCGATGATAGCACCTTTGCAGAAAGTAGTAAATGCAGGGATTCCGGTCATCACCGTCGACACAAACATCAATGAGGAAATCTATCTCTGCAACATCACCTCTGACAACCTGCAGGGCGGGCAGGCGGCTGCCGATTATCTGGCTGAAATGCTTGGAGAAACCGGAAAAGTTGCCATTATGAACACCAATGTCGGAGTAACAACTACTGAAGCCCGGGCAAAGGGTTTCAAGGATGAGCTTGCCGCTAAATACCCGAATATGCAGATCGTTTCAGATGAGTACTGCGAAGATGAAGCGGAAAAAGCAGCTTCCATTATCCAGGCAGTGCACCTGAAGCACCCAGATCTGGCGGGAGTATTCGGGGTCAACCTGTACGCATCAGTCGGTGTTGCCAATGGTCTCGACAGTAAGGGCGTCAATATTCCGATTTTCAGCTATGACGCATCTCCAGCAGTTATCGAAGCCCTGGCAGAAGGCATTATTGACGCTACCGTTGTCCAGAAACCCATGGAAATTGGAGCTACAGCAGTGAAGATGGCCTCCTACTACTTCAACGGTGAAGAAGACAAAATTACCAATGTCATGGTTGAAAATGTTATAGCTACCAAAGCCAACATGGATGACCCGGAAGTAAGCAAATGGTTTTACGTTTCTGACTAGGAGTCGAAGACTCCCGGAGTCCCAGCTCGCTGCAGATGCTGGAAGTTACGCAGGAGATTAATCAGGGCGCTGGCGTTTTCAATATTTACGGAAACTATACCGGTGATATCCGCTGATTTCGACGCCTTGGCCGCGAGAAATGGCCGGGGCTTCGATCTCGATTCTCAAGTTGGATGATGAGTTGAAAAAGCTGATCGATTATCCGGCAGACAATAACTCTTTGTCCAGCGCTGAGCGCTGATTAAAGGGAGATCTGGTGAAGGGTTCTGATGTGAAGGGGGAAAGGAGCGACAGGTATGGATTATTTTGGGTCGAAAGAAATACAGCAGCTGTTCACGCTTCTTGCCGAAGTGATGAGCAGTCAGAAAGAAGAGCTTGCCGTCTCGATGCCCTCATCGGGGATGGAGATCTGGGCCTGACCATGAGTCGGGGCTTTACCGAGGCCTCCCTGGGTATTGCAGAAGCTTCCTGGAGATCCTGCCTGCTGCTCAAGCAGCGGGATACTGGCAGGAGAACTATTGCCGCTGTTTATTGTTGATTAATGGTTGCTAAGTTGGTTTTTCTGTGTATAGTTAGTAATTGTCCGGAGTCGAGGTGATGAACGGCTTGTAGCTATGCACGGATGCTTGATTTCTGGTATCGTAAAGGAGAGCAAATCGAAATGCTATCCGGGTTCCGAAGCGCAAGATATTTTTGTAAAAAAGTTACAGCAAAAGTATCCTTTGCGCTTTTTTGTTTTTACGTGATGCCCGGCTTGGTCTATTAGATGAGAGATGAGTAATAGCCCGTTTTATCTGATAACAGAGCTTCTTTGAAAGCAGAGCTTCTTTGAAAGCAGAGGAAAGAGAGTCTGGTTTCAGAAAACGGAAGATTTGACTAGAAAACGTATTCGGCTCATTAACTAGTTACTGCGTAAGTGTGTAACAGGTTACTATTGCTGTGCCCGTTCAGCCTGTTACGGCGGCGTACGGGGTTGATCTAGATCTCTCAACAAGGATCCTGCTGCGTGAGTCGTTTTTTTTCGACCGCCTTGCGGGTAATGGAGAAGGTATGCATTCAGGTGCACATTCAGGTGCACATTCAGGTGCACATTCAGGGAAGTGAGGAATTCTTTTCGATCCTTTTCAACCTCCAATCCTCCCCCCTTTTGCTCAAGACGGCAAAAAGCAGAGCAGCCTGTACTTTCTCAATGATGATAAAAATAAAACTGTAAGATTTTTGATCCTGCAGAAGGGGGTTCCAGCATGCCCGAACAGATGAAAAGCATGTATGGGAAAAAAACAAGCAGATTTTTTCTCCTTATACTGCTGCTGGCAGTTCTTGCAGGAATTCAGTTTGCTGTTTTAGAAGGGGCTCTCCGGGGCGGACTGCTGTTTCTGATTATTATCGATATGTGCCTGCTTACCGGTTTCTACAGTTTTCGGGGGCTTGATTTGCATACGCTCCGCAGCCCCAATGCGCTCCTGTTTTCTTCGGTAATGGGCGGAATTACCGGCTCGCTTGCCGCACTGCTTCTGTATTTTTTGTTCTTTTCCGGCCACTATGCCGGACGTGCCGGTCTCGACCTGTTTCTGACAGCGATCTTTTCTCTTGCCGTATTTCCTGCTGTTTCCTACGGCTTTTACAGCCTGATGCATAAAAGAACCCCTTCAATAGCCTGCTATATTATCGGGAGCAGAGATAAATTTTCAAGCATAATTGAAGAGATCGAGCAGGTTTCCCATCGGAAGCTGATCTCCGCACGATGGGTGGAGACCCCTCAGCAGCTGCGTGAGATTGCGGGAAAGAATCCCGAGACGCATATCATGGTTGCAGCCGACTGGAAGCTGTATCAGCAGCTGAAGGAAGATATTCAGAAGCTGATAAGCAGCGGGTATCAAAAATACTTTCTCATGGAACTGGCCGAACAGTGGCTGAACCGGATTCCCCTGAAACTGATCGATGAATTTCCCGATTATTACGAAACCGTATTTTCCGATACCGAGCACCTGCCCTCAAATCGGGCCTTTGACATCATGCTGGCTGTTTTTGTCGGGTTGCTGCTGCTGCCGATAACCCTCACCGTCTGTCTGCTGCTCTGCCTTACCTCCGGCTTTCCGCTGCTGTTCCGGCAGCAGCGGGTTGGTCTGCATGAAAGGGAGTTTCTCTTTTACAAGTTCAGGAGCCTGAAGCATAATCAGGAAGCTGCGGTCAATGAGTCTGGTGAGGTCCTTGAAATCGATGAAGCCAATGAGATCGATGAGCCGGAAGACCCTCACGGTGAAGTTGACCAGCGGGTAACTCCTGTCGGCCGGCTGCTGCGCAAGATCCGGCTCGATGAAATCCCCCAGCTGCTGAATGTGCTCAACGGCACCATGTCGCTGGTAGGGCCGCGTCCGGAGATGATCTGCTACCATACCAGATGGAATGGGACTATTCCCTACTATACCTATAGAAACAGGGTAAAGCCGGGGCTGACCGGCTGGGCGCAAATCCACTATCTGCATACGACTACCTTTGAAGAGTATACGATAAAAACTGAATACGACCTCTACTATATCAAGAACAAATCCCTCCTGCTGGATCTTCAGATTGTTTTTCTCACCCTGGAGGCAATGCTGCCGGGAATTCCGAAAAAGGCTTATAACAAGGTGGAAAGTATAACCCATGAAACTCTTTAGGCAGTATCTGCGCGATATGTGGAGGCGAAAGGACCTCCTTTTTTACCAGATTACATCAGGGCTCAAGGCCGATACCCGGAATACGCTGCTCGGCTATTTCTGGTGGGTCCTGGATCCGCTGCTCATGGTGCTGACTTTTGCCTTCCTGCGGGTGGTGTTTCTGGGGAGATCAGGGGAAAATCAGGTTGCGTTTCTCGCCGTGGGACTGGTTTCCTTTCAGTTCTTCTCGCAATCCCTTACCGGATCGGCCCGTTCGATAACCGCCCAGTCGGGGATCCTGACCCAGGTCTATCTGCCGAAAGCCATCTTCCCCATCAGTACCGTTCTGACTCAGCTGATCAACTTCGGCTTTGCCTTCATCACTATCGGAATCATCTTCGCCTTTTCAAGGATTATGCCGGGCAGGGAAGCGTTCCTGCTTCCGCTGATCATCCTCTCCCAGGTCGCGTTTCAGTTAGCTCTGGCGCTGCTTGTAGCCTACATTTCAGCCTTCATCCGCGATCTGCAGCGAATCCTGGGTCACTTTACGCGGATCCTGCGCTTTACCGCCCCGGTAATCTGGGAGGCCGATCGGATTCCCGAGAATTTTCAGTGGATGCTGAATTGGAACCCGTTTGCCTGGCTGGTGATGGCCTACCGGGATGTGCTCATGTACGGCCGCGTGCCTGATATGGTCAGGCTGGCCGAGCTTGGCCTGGCAAGTGTTCTGATAACAATTCTTTTTCTGGTATTCTACACCTACAACGAACATCGCATTATCAAGGTTCTCTAAGATGGCAGATGAAATACAGGTTTCAGGATCGGCTCAGCCAATGCAGCCGGAACTAGCTGAACAGATTCCGGAGACGGTTATACGTGCCGAAGAGGTAAAGGTCTGGTTCAAGAGCGGTTCTCGCGATGATTTTCGTTCCTGGGTGCTCAATACTATCCACGGCCGAAGAAACACAGCAAAACCCGTCTATGCCTTGAACGGCGTAAGTCTCACCGTTTCCTCCGGCGAGGTGGTGGGCATTATCGGAGCCAACGGGGCAGGAAAGACCACCTTGTGCGGGGTTATAGCCCGCCTGCTGCGTCCCGATGAAGGCTCTGCCCAGGTGCTCGGCAATGTTTCGGCCCTCCTTTCGATGGGCACCGGCTTCAACACCGATCTCACCGGCCGGGAAAATATTTATCTCAACGGGCTTATGCTGGGCTTCTCCCGAAAGAAAATTACGGGGCTTTATGACAAGATTGTTGCCTTTGCCGGTCTGCAGAAGTTCATGGAGACCCCGGTAAAGTACTACTCCTCCGGCATGCGCAGCCGGCTAGGCTTCAGCATCGCATCGATGCTGTACCCGGAAATTCTGGTGCTCGATGAGGCTTTAGGCGGCGGGGATGCCGAGTTTGCCGAACGTGCAGGCGAGCGGATACAACAGCTGGTCAGGACCGCAAAGGCTGTAGTGGTGGTTACTCACAATCTGAAGTTTATTACCGAATCCTGCGACCGGGCGCTCTGGATTGATACAGGCCGTATCTGCAGGCAGGGGGATCCTGCAGAAGTGGTCAGGGCGTATGAAGAGAGTATACCCCCACGCCCCGCCAGGCGCATTCTAACGCCTGACTATGAGGCGCCGAATACGGTCATAGGCGAGAAGCTGGTTACCGATGTGCGCAACATTTCGGTCAGCTTCACTGTGAACAGGAAAAAGTTCTATGCCCTGCAGAACATCAGCTTTTCCGTGCAGGCAGGAGAGATTCTGGGTATTATCGGTGCAAACGGTGCTGGAAAAACCACCCTCTGCCGGACCCTTTCCCGGATTTATCGTCCCGATTCCGGCACGGTGCAGCACTCGCGCAGGATCTCGGCTCTCTTGTCCATGGGGACGGGCTTCAACAAGGACCTCGATACCTTCTCCAATATTATACTCAACGGTATGATGCTCGGCATGTCCAAAAAAAAAATGAAGAGGCAGGCAGACCGCATTCTGGAATTTGCAGAACTTACCAAGCAGCGCAGCCGTCCGGTAAAGCATTTTTCCAACGGGATGAGATCGAGACTGGCATTCAGCATCGCAGTTGCCGTAAAGCCCTCCCTGCTGCTTATCGATGAAGCCCTCAGTGCCGGAGACCTCTCCTTCAAGCAGAAGGCGACCGAAGCGATGGATAAGATGATCCGCAAAGCCGACGCGGTTATTGTGGTGAGCCACAACCTGCACTTTGTCAAAAGCGTCTGTACGCGGGCCATCTGGCTGAATCAGGGACGGCTTGAATTTGACGGGGATCCTGAGGAGGCGGTCAAGCGCTACCAGGTGTGGGTGGAAGAGCAGAAACAGAATCACAAGAGGAAAGAGGCATGAAAGTTATTATTGGTGGAACTCCGGAATCGCATATCCTGCAGGTTGCTGATGCGTTTGGGAAATCGGGACTGACAGTCAGGGTTGTTACCTCCCTTCAGGATCTGGATGATGTCCCATCCGAAGCAGGGATGATCTCGATAGGAGAGGCTTTTGCTGCTGATGTTCTGGATAGGCTGACTGGGGAACTTGATGATTCTGCGGTACTTCTTCTCTACAGCCGCCCGGAGTATGTTTTGCAGCATGCTATAACGTATAACGAAGATATTGAAGTCCAAATAGGAGCATGGGAGCAGACAGCCCGGGCGATGCTGAAGTCTTTCAAAAAACATCGAGCCCGGACGGTGCTTGTCCATGGACCGACAGCCCTCACGCTGCCGGAGGAATTTGCAGCACTCTGCCGGGATCGGTTGGAAATCGACTTGCCTGGCGATCTCGTTTTTGCTCAATCTGCCGCAGCCCCGGAACTATCCTCACCGCTTCCTGAAACGGTTGCCGCCCAATGGGCAGCTGCTTCCCATGAGCTTCGGGAGATTAGCGGCGAACTTGAAGCCTGTGCCGTTCCCTTGGGGGATGCCCCTCCAGAGTTTTTATCCAGTGCCCGGGAAGCTGCCCGGGAGTATCAAGTGCTGAACGAACGGATACTGGAGCTTGAGCAGGCGAAGAGTACTCTGGAGAATCTGCAGCAGGATAATCGCCTGCTGAAAGATGCAGAAGCTGAGAACAACCTGCTTTTGCTGCAGCTGCACCAGGTGCAGGAGGAGCTGGAAAGCTACTATCTGGAGGCAACTAACCGTAAAGAACAGCTTGCAGAAAAGAACCGGGAACTTGAAAAAAGACAGCAGGAAAACGATGCCCTGCTTGCCAAGCTGCATACTGCTGAAACGTCACTTGCGGAAA
>JAGYPA010000091.1 GCA_018399255.1 Spirochaetales bacterium
TCCATCCGGGGACTGCCGGGAAACCGGATCCCGAACATTTCGTACAGCTCCCGCTGATAGGTGGCAGCAGCCGGCCAGAGATGATGAATCGATTTCGCTTCAGGCGCTTCCCGGGGAATCGTGATCCTGAGCCCGATATCGATTTTCCTCTGCGGGTTGTTAAGCAGGTAGGTGAGCTGGAAAAGCCCGTCCTCAAGCCAGTCGACCGCCGTAAGCAGCACCAGATGCGTAAAACTCTCCTGATCGCGCAGATGCGTTACCGCTGAGACGCAGTGATCGCTGTCGGTCGTAATAAAAGCCAGATCATCGCGCTGAAAAGTCTCACGGGTTACAGGAACCGTCCGTTTCAGTCGTTCAACTATTTCTTTCATGCTTTTTTCATTCTCCCCTTCTCACCTTCTCACCTTCTCCCCTTCTCACCAACTATCACCTCCCCAACTCACCAACTACCAGCTGTAGTCCGGCATATCCCATGTTTTGAGGATCTTCTTCTGATTAGCCTTGTACCAGGTAAACTTTTCGGCATAGAGATCAGCCCCCTGCCCTTTTCCCTCCTTGATCAGCTTCTTAAGCAGATCAAAGCCGTCGAGGAGCGCTTCCGGCCGCGGCATGCAGCCGGCTACATAGACATCCACCGGCAGATAGTGATCAAGCCGGTTAATAGTATTGTAGCTGTCGTAGTACATGCCTCCGTTTATCGTGCAGCTTCCCAGCCCCAGCACAAACTTCGGGCTCGGCATCTGCTCATAAGCACGGATAACAATCCGCAGCGTCTTGAGCGAAAGATACCCAGAGACGATCAGCACATTGGACTGACGGGGAGTCGGCCGCCATTGAATGCCGTAGCGATAGGCATCGTACTTGGGGGTCATCAACGGACGCATTTCGATGGCGCCGCAGCCGGACCCGTAGGCGAGAATCCACAGCGACTCGCTGCGGGCCCAGTTCCTGAAGCGTTCGATAATGGTCGGAATCTCCCGCTGGTACTCCTTCGATACCGAAGGCACCGCACTGCAGTAATAGTCCTGCAGGGGATCAATCTCAATCGTATCCCCGTCAGGGCCTACGGTTTTTCGTTTCTTAATATCATCCATACTCATTGCAGCAACCCTTTTCAGCCAATCTGGAGGAAAATAATAGAGAGGAGTCCCAAAGCCAGAGGGACCTTCAGGAACCAGCGGATCGAATGGTCCACCCGATAGCGGGGGAATACCGTCCCGACAACAACCGACCACATGTAGAGCAGAAACGCCTTTATAATAAACTCGAACCAGTTCCCGGCCCCGCCGAAGAAGAGATTCACATAGAGAATGGTCTTGGCAATCGGAAAAATAGCCCGGTTGGTCTGCAGAATACCCAGAAATGCCCCATGATACTCGGTCGGCGGCCCGATGGGAATCTCCTGCGGCGCCAGCACCACATCGAAGGGGGAGCGCATCATCGAACCGAGAAAGGCCAGCAGGGCGGTCGCCGTCGCCAGCGGGTTGGTGATCATCGTCCAGTGCATAAACCCGCCCTGCTGTGCACCGACTATCGTGGAAATGGAAAGCGTCTGGTACTGAATAAAAACGGCCAGAAAAGAGAGAATCAGCGGAATTTCAGCCGCCGTAACCTGGGCAAGCCCGCGGGCAACCCCGATCGCGGAATAGGGCTGACCAGACTCCCCGCTTCCCAGCGCCATTCCCAGAGTCCCGAAAAACATGAAGTAGAGCACCAGCACCGCATCTCCGGAAAATGAGAAGTTGGAAAAAACCGGAGAACCGTAGATGAGCGGGATAAACAGAATCATCCCCACGCCGCTTGTCAGGCGGAATATGGGACCGAGATAGAACATTACCCCGTGGGAGACCAGGTCACGCAGAAAATAGTTTTTTACCAGATCGATATAGGGCTGATAGAACCGTATGCCGATCCTTTTGCTCACCCGGGCATAGATTTTACGGGTAACCCCCTGCAAAAGCAGGCCGATATTCATCACGATAAAGATGCTGAGCAGGGCATAAAGTATTTTAACCGGAACCGAACCGAAAGAGCTCATCACATACCTCCCCTTTGCAGAAAAAAGACGACAACGATGTACAGGACGAGGTGATAGGCGTACGTCTGTCCGTTGCCCGTGTAGATGCGCCGGAAGAAATCGGCCGTGCCGTGCAGAATCCCTGACAGCCAGTTCCAGAAATTTGTCACCAGCGGCAGTGTGAGCACACCGATCGCCTTCTGGTAGTGGGCAAAGAAATTGTAGGAAAAGTGGGAGAGCTCCGGCCGCGACGGCGCTTCGCCTGAATAGAAGATATTGAACTGCTTAACCTGCTGCGTCCGCTTGCGCAGGGAGAAGAAAAAGAGCAGCGCCGCAACGAAGATTCCCCCGATTACGTACATGATCGCGCCCCCGTCATAATATCCCAGGCGGGTAGTTCCGAGGGTTCCCGTCCAGGCAATTGCTCCGTCGGGAAAATATCCGGAGAGCATCTCGCCCACCGGGCGAAGCAGCATATTGGGAAAAAACGAGAGCACCATGATTGCCGCCAGCAGCAGATAGACAGGGATAAGAAACCAGATATTGATCTCCCTCACCGTCCGCAGGTTATCCTTCAGCTGCCCGAGGAACATCGTGTAGATCATCCGGAAAAGATAGAGGAATGCCACAATGCCGGAAATCAGCACGATGAACCCCTGATAATAGATCCCTTCGGAGATTATCAGGTTATAGGTAATCCATTTTGCCGCAAACCCGACGAGCGGCGGCACTCCGGACAGGGTAATGATCGCAATGAGCACGGCAAGGAACGAGAACGGCATACGCTTGATAAGCCCGCCCATCTTGTACATATAGGGGGTTCCCAGTTTGAGCGCGATGCCCCCGATAACGAGGAAAAGAATGCCCTTGTAGAGAAAGTGCGTTACCGAATAGGAGATCGCGATAAGCCAGCCGAGATGGCTCATGGTAGCCAGACCGAAGACGATATAGCCCAGCTGACCGATGCTCGACCAGGCCAGCAGGCGCTTTGCGCTCTCCTGAAACGAGGCTGATATATTACCCAGCAGCGCGGAGAGTGCTCCGATCCAACCGAGAACGAAGAGGATAGGTCCGGTGTAGGAAGCTTCCGCTCCCATGCCCAGCAGAACCGTGATAAGCCCGAAAACCCCCGCCTTGAGCAGGATGGCCGAAGCCATGAAGTGAATATCGGCTACAGCCTCACCATGGGCGCCGGGAAGCCAGATATGGAGCCCCACCGATGCGGTTTTGGTCAGAAATCCGACCAGCATCAGGGAATAGGCCAGCATCGGCAGTACGGTAACACCAGTCAAGGCACTCATGGCAATGGACCCGGCACCGGCGGCAGCCAGAGAGAATCCAAAGAGCATCGCAAACGAGCCGCCGACGGAAAAGAGCATATAGCTGTATCCGTGGGGCATCGACTTCTTGCCCCGGATAAGGAGAAAATAGGAACCGATGGTCATCAGCTCCCATCCGTAGAAAAACTCGAGCAGATTGGCGGCCTCGATGAGCACCGCAAGCCCGGCAAACATCGTCAGTGCCAGCGGATAGAATCCTGCCCGGCGGCCCTTATAGTAGTAGCCTGAAAGCAGGGTAAGCACAGCGCCGATGAGAAAAATGCCGGCGAAAATCAGGCGCAGCAGATCGCCCTCCAGCCGCGGATAGAGATCGATAATATAGAACGTAACCCCGGCTATTGAGACGGTGTTCTTGATCCATGCCGGCAGCCGGTCGATGAGCGCCAGGAAAAGTATAAAGGCCAGCGGAATATAGCTGAAGTTCGCAAATCCCTCCAGTATGCTCCCCATATACCAGCCGGCTCCGTAGAGCAGGATTCCGAAAACTATCGGCGGCAGCAGACGGAACAGCGGAGCTTCCGGCTCTGCAAGCTTTTCATTATCCATTTTGAGTGCATACCCGAACCAGCGGAAGAGGTATACGGCTTCCAGGAACGATGCTCCAAGTATGACAGCCGACCAGAGATAGAAACGGCCGCCGTTGAGCAGCAGAATCAGCTCCCATTTGGCGAAAAAAGAGGGGAACGGAGGAAATCCTACCAGGGCGAATACCGCGCTGCCAAAGAGGATGAGCAGTATCGGCTTTTTGCGCAGGGCTGCCCAGGCTTCCAGTCCATCCTGCTTAAGCATGCCGGCCAGCCAGAAAAGGATCGCTTTGGCAAGCGAGTGGCTGAGAATTATGCCGGCTGCTATGTAGTCGCGCTGCGCCCCCAGAACTTCAGAAAATCCGAGAATAATGAGCAGGAGCCCGACCTGTCCCACTGATGAATAACCGAGCAGACGCCGTCCCCGATGCTGCTTGAGTCCCAGCAAATTGGATCCGAGAAAGGTGACGGCCCCAGCGGCAGCAACGAGGGTGTAGTGGCTGCTGCTTCCCAGGGGCAGTATTTTTACCAGGGCATAATAGGCGGCCGCTGAACCGGCTGCGGCCAGTATCGCGCTTACTCCGGCAGGAGCGGCATCGTAGACATCAAGGGCCCAGCCGTTGGCCGGAAAGGGCTTCAGTTCCAGCAGCAGGGCAATAACGAGGAAGAACAGGGCTATCATGCCTGCCTTGGCTCCCGGAAGATCGGCAGCGGTGAGAAAATCGATATTCAGCGATCCCCCGACTGCATAGGCCAGGATAATGCCGAGCAGCAGGAACACCGAGATTATGCCGGCGGCTATCATGTACTTGAATCCTGCCGCCAGGCTGTTCGTCTCTTTCTGCAGCACTATGAGCCCGGCAACGGCTATCGAGACTATCTCCATAAAGACAAAGAGGTTGAAGATATCCCGGGTCATGATGATCCCGTTCATGCCCATGATCAGGATAATGAATACCGAGACCGCATGGGAACCCATTTTTTTCAGCGTATCCAGCAGATAGATGCCGCCGAGCAGACCGGATATGTTAATCAGGAGGGTAAGGAACGCCTCCTCAGCCCCCATTCGCAGATTGATGGAGAACGGCGGCTGGAATCCGGCGGTAAACACCTGAGCAGCAGCTTGCCCATGCTCGGCAGTCTGTCCCTGCAGCAGAAAAGCCTGCATCCAGGCAAGCGAAATAATGGTAAAGGCAGCCGTTACCGCAACCATGATTATGCGGGGCGCCAGGGTTCCCCGGTGAAAAAATCCCAGAAAAAACGCCGCTGCGAGCCCGATGCCGATGATATAGATTGGATTAAAAAATAACTGGTCTACCATTTTAAATCCTCATAGCTCGATATATCGAGTGACTGGCGCTGTTCATGCAGCCGCACAACATAGGCGAGCAGCAGAGCGGTTATCCCGAGCCCGATTACGATGGCGGTGAGAACCAGCGCCTGGGGAACCGGATCTACTATGAGGGAACCGACATCCGCTGAGGCTCCAGCCTGATTTCCGGCAGCTGCAGTACGCTGCATCAAGGCAGCATCCAGAATCGGTGCCGTACGGCCCTGCAGATATCCTATGCCCACCATGATGATATGGACTCCAGTATCGACAACCGAAAAACCAATGACTATCTTTATCAGATTCTTCTGGGTCAGCAGTCCCCAAAATCCGATCAGGATAAGGAGAAACCCCAGCCCCAGCGCCAAGCTTCCAAAGTTCATACGTTTTCCCCCTTCTTCAGATCAGGGCTGTCCCCGCCGTCCGGCACCTGAACCTCCTGAAAACGGGTAAGCAGTCCGGAAAGTTCCGTTCCTACCTTCAGGCCGATCAGGATATAGAGTATCGGCAGCAGGCCCGCGCTCAGCAAGGTGCCGAAAGTTCCCGCAGGCAAAACCCGGCTGTCCAGAAACCCGCCGGCCAGAAAGATTCCTGCAATCCCCAGCCCCACATAGATGAATCCTGAGGCCGACTCGACCCGGGCAAGCAGGCGCGAGCTGACTTTCCGCAGCGGATCGGTGAGCAGCAGCAGAACCAGACCGGAGGCGATAATAGCACCTCCCTGAAATCCCCCGCCGGGGCTCAGATGGCCATTGATGAACACATAGGCACCGAGAAGAAAGATAAACGGCACCAGAACGGCACTGGCGGTTCTCAGCAGTTCGCTCGAAGCCCTGACGCTTCGTTTTCCGCGCTCCTCCCGCTGCTTCAGAAAGAAGGAGAGGATGGATGCCGTCAGAAAGAGAATGGTTACCTCGCCGAGGGTATCGAGTCCGCGATAGGTTACCACAATGGCAGAAACAAGGTTTGCAGCACCGACCTCTTCAGCCCCATGCTCTGCATAGTAGGCTGCCGTCAGGTTCAGCTCCTCCGGAGTTTCATAATTCTGCAGCACCACCAGAAAAACGCCTGCCAGCGCGATAAGCAGCAGAAATGCAAAAATTTTCTTAATCATGCCTGCCGCTCCTTCTTACTTTATTCAGGACGTAAAAGAATATAATGGTGGATAGCCCGCTGCCGATTGCCGCTTCGGTCATGGCCACATCGGGGGCCGAAAGCAGCAGGTAGATCACCGAGGCCAGCAATGATACAAATCCGGCGGCAAGGATCGATGTTACCAGGTTCTTTGCGAGCACCGCGGTAATTGCCGAAGAGAGAGCCAGCAGGGCCAGCACCACAAAGAGGATGGAATTAATCACGGGCAGCCTCCTCATGCTCTCTGAGCTTGTCGGCCACGGTCCGACTGGTCAGGGCAATGCCGATATGATGAGCAGCCCTGGCCAGCACGTGGGATGAAACGGGATTGGTAAAGAGGATGAATAGTATCAGAACTGCCAGTTTCGGCAGCCATCCTGGTTCCGCGATGCCGATGCCGGCCAGAAACAGCAGGGTTCCGAGCGTCGTAGCCTTGGTTCCCGCCTGGATGCGGTTGTAGGCATCCGGCATGCGCACAATACCCAAAGCGCCGAGCAGAAGAAACAAGGATCCGACTATCGATACGATTCCGCCGATTATGTGGGCAATCTGCATGACTACAGCCCCCTTTCCAGATATTTTGCAACGATTATGACGCCGAGGAAGCTCAGCAGACCGTAGACTATCGCTACATCGAGGTAAATAACACGTCGCGCCAGATAACTTATTACAGCGATCAGCGAGATCGAGATGATAGTCAGCACATCATAGGCAATAACCCGGTCCACCGCTCCGGGACCCCGGAAAAAACGGTAGGCAGCCGTAACCAAGGCAATAAGGGCTATGCCGGCCGCAATGGAAAAGAGTGCATTACCCATAGATTACCTCCAGGTATTTTTCAAAGCCCCGTACGATGCTTTCGGTTGCTCCATTGATATCGGTAGCCGAAGCATCTATCCAATGGATGAACAGCGAGTCCCCCTGAATTTCGACGGTGAGGGTCCCGGGGGTCAGGGTGATCGAGTTTGCCAGCATCAGCCTGCCGATGGGAGAATGGAGTATCGTCCTTACTTCTACGATGGCGGGCCTGATGGGAAGTGACGGGGAAAGTACCCTGCGGGCAACATCGAAGTTGGCCATTACCAGAGCTTTGAGGAATACAACGGGATAGATAATAATGTATGCCAGGGCTTTCGGCCCGAGCTTGATATCCCGGAATACCGGATTTCTGACGGAAAAGAGCAGCACAATGAGAAACACAACGATAAAGCCTGCTATAAGTATGGGGACGGCCAGGTCGGCGCTTAACAGCAGCCAGAGACCGAAGAGCAGGATCATCGATACTACCCAGTTTTTCATAATTCCTCCCTCTATGAGCTGAGCGGTACCAGTAACAGCGGGATGAAAACCCGACTCGATCGATTTCCGCGACTGCAGGATAGTTTTTATATATACTTTACATTTTTTATTGTTAAAACACGACTTTTTGTAGCATTTGCCAATAATAATAGAACGGGTCCGGATAGCTGTCAATCACTAATCGCTAAAAGTTTACTAATTTAATAATTTATTGGATGGATTGAAAACTGTTCAGGTCCGGCAGATCTTCCATAGCGATCAGCATATCGGCCCATGGTTTTGTCTGCTCAATTAGCAATGCATTCGGGCGGTCATTTCGTTCCAGCATCTTCTCAATTTCTTCGCTGGTTTTGTTCTTCAGCCTGTGCCGCCGGCGAACTCTCTCCATGGCTGTGTCGATATCTATATCAACATACCACACGGCATCCAGAAAGTGCCTGACCTGCATCCAGTCGCCTTGCCGCAGCAGAAGGTAATTTCCTTCCACAATTATCAGCTTATGGTCCGGCCTCACGGTCACGGCATCGGGAACCGGCTCATGAATTTCCCGGGAGTAGCGCGGACACTGCACCGGTGTACCCCCTGCTGATTTCAGTTTCCGCAGGCATTCAAGAAACCCTGCAATATCGAAGGTTTCCGGGGCTCCTTTCCTCTGCATCAGGTTTTGTGCCGTCAGCTCTCTGTTGGACAGATGAAATCCGTCCATGGGGACAACTACAGTGTGCAGGCGGTCTGCAAGCTGCTCAGCCAGGGTGGATTTTCCTGCTCCCGGAATCCCGGTGATGCCGAGAATTGTCCTGCTGCCGGAAAACGCCAGGCTTTGTGCCTGCTGAACCAGCTCATCAATTGAAAAAACCATGCTTATCCCCTTCCTGCCGTCTCACCAGCTGTCGGTAGTAATTTTTACGCATAACTTAGCCGTCGGAGCACAAATATTTATTGTAAGAACCGCTAGGTTATACTACTATATACCTATTATCATAAAACGTGCAAGAATCGCCGGAATTTGCTTGCGCTTTGATTCGCTGCTTCCGGGCTGATTCGACCAATGGAGGAGTTGCTTATGAAGAAAGCGGGAATATTCTTAGTCGGACTGACATTGATCGGTATGCTGTTTCTTGGCTGCGCCACAGCACCGCCGCCTGTTGAGGAACCTGTCTACAGACCGGTTATCGGAGCTGAAGGCCAGCCTCAGCCGGATTGGGTCAACTCGGTTCCCCGTGCGGCTGATGTTCATTATGAAACTGGTTATGCGAAGCTCTCCAACAAGGCGAACTCCATACAGCGGGCTAATGCCGATGCAAAGGAGAAAATTTCGCAGTGGATAAGCACCACCGTGCAGAGTGTCGTTGTCAATTATACCAGCGATTTCGGATCCGGTGATGACCGTCAGTCATTTGAGGCCTTTGAATCGATATCCCGCCAGATCGCCAACAACTCACTGGTAGGGGTTACGCAGGAAGAGCTCTGGGTTGATCAGGATAATGGAATCTGGGTTCTGGTTTCTATTCCTATCGAAAACACCCTGCAGGCTTTTGAGGCGGCGGAAGAATCTTTCAAGACTAACGAGGCAGCTGCCTATGCCGAGTTCAAGATGGATGAAGCGCTCAAGATGCTCGAAGATTCTCTGAGGGAATAAGGCCTCCGCAGAAGTATCAATATAGAGTCCGGCAAGACTTTTTCCTGTCTGCCGGACTTTTTCGAGTCTGCCGGACTCTCGACTTCCCTTCCGACTTCCCCTTACAACTCCCGATCTATTCCTTTGACAGTTGAGGCTCTTGCAAAAAGCAAGAGCCTCATATATAAAAAACATTCGCAAAGACTACCGAAGTGGTGGCCAATTTGATTTTACCTGAATCTCCAAGAGTAAATACTGCAGCAGCATACTCATAATGGGGAATACGATTTCAAAGTATGTCTAGAATAATATCTGAGTCTACAAATATATAATCATTCATATTTTGTATTCAGATAATCAATATAATTACTGCCAGCCAAGTCAGATTCTGAAATTATACCACTCAATTCTTGAACCAGAGGAGAAATATTTGGTGTTCGAGTATTACTTTCCATCACTAATTTTCTGAAATAATCTTCAACAAGCTTAGAAAGACTTCGATTATTCTGTTCTGCATAGATCTTTGCTGACTGAATAACGCTTCTATCAAGCTTTAAGGTGAGCTTAGACTCCATGTCAATCCTCCATACGTATATACCAGGAGGCAATTTCCTAAAATACGAAGTGTTTTGAAATTGCCTCCTAGCACTATACAAT
>JAGYPA010000092.1 GCA_018399255.1 Spirochaetales bacterium
AAAACTCAGGCAAGCTGAGACCATTATCGAGGTTCAAAAAAAATCTCGGAGATCCTGGGCATTTCCCAACCAGAGAGAATAGAGAAGAGCTGATGACCGCTGTTACCGAGTTGTGTAATTATGTTGGGAAAAAGTCAGCCTGTGAGGCTTTGAGCATTCCGCGCGCCACGTATTACCGGCATAGTGAGAAGCGGAAAGATGCCGGTCAGAACAATAGGCCAGTTCCTCCTCTTGCCCTGGCAGAATATGAGCAGAAGCAGGTCCTTGATGAACTCCATTCCAAACGGTTCTGGGACAGTTCTCCATCGGAAGTCTATGCGACCCTGCTGGATGAGGGCACCTATCTGTGCTCCATCCGGACCATGTATCGTATCTTGGACAAACACAATGAGGTCAAGGAACGCAGGAAGCAGGTCAATCGACCCCATTATGAGAAACCGGAACTTTTGGCTACTGCTCCAAATCAGGTCTGGTCATGGGATATCACCAAACTGAAAGGGCCTGTAAAATGGACCTATTTCTATCTGTACGTCATTCTCGATATCTTCAGCCGTTACGTCGTCGGCTGGATGGTTGCCCACCGGGAACAGTCAGCATTGGCCAAACGTATGATTGAGGAGACATGCTGCAAACAGGATATTTCTCAGAACGAACTGACCATCCATGCTGACCGTGGCAGCAGCATGACCTCAAAGGCAGTAGCTCATCTTCTTGCTGATCTGGGTGTCACCAGAACACACAGCAGGCCCTCTGTGAGCAATGATAATCCATATTCAGAGGCCCAGTTCAAGACCTTGAAATATTGTCCGGAATTTCCGGAACGCTTCGGTTCAATCCAGGATGCCAGAAATTTCTGCTGTCCCTTTTTTACCTGGTACAACAAGAAACATAAGCACTCTGGCATTGGACTTATGACGCCGGAACAGGTTCACTACGGTCAGGCTTTGCAAATCCTTGCTCGCAGATCCCATGTATTACAGGCAGCTTTCAATAAATTTCCAAACCGCTTCAAGGGGCACATGCCGAAACCCATGCCTCTGCCTGCAGCAGCATGGATTAACAAACCGAATGATATTGTACACCTGCCTGTATGCAGGCCTGATAAGGCCGAACCCGGGCAGGAAAGTCCCCCCGGCGGGGGGATTTAGGGGGATACCTTTATGCTCCAGAAAAACTTGATGAAAAATTTAAAGAGTCACATAATTGTAGTCTAATTTTAAACACAGAGTGTCTCATTTTCATTGACAAGTTCCGTTTGAGAAACCCAACGACCTCAGAAACCGAAAATCTCGGCGGAATTGACAAAACCATATGCACATGATCCTCCTGAATATTCATTTCCAAAATATCCAGCTTCTTCCAATCGCATAACTGTTGCAATATCTCCCCAACTGATCGTTGCAATGCTCACCTGATAATTTTGAACCGATATTTCGAGCACCAAATTATATGGTATTTGCACTGCCAAACTGCATGTGCTAATTTCTGAAAATCACTCATTGAATACCTCCTTCTATTACCCTTCGGGCCACCCTCTCGGAGTGTAAGGAGGTATTCAATTTTAGTCACCACTATGTTACCTGCATAGCAAAGCTGGGACCCACCAGTAAAACTGGTGGATTATGTTTTCTATTTAATTTGACAGATAAAGGTGATTTTTCTATTCTGAATTATTAAGAAGCGATAAATCAATGGCGATAATATCGGCCAGTTATGTATCAAGTAACAGAATACAAGGAAACCTTAAAAAATGGCGGCCTCTAAAATACACGGAGACTCAATTGAACAATTCTACAGCCGTCGGGAATTTCTGAAATTATCTGCCCTGGCTTCTGCCGGTTTTCTTGCAGGATGTGCAGTTAACCCGGTAACCGGAGAAAAGCAGATGATGCTGGTTTCAGAACAGTGGGAAATACAGGTTGACCGGCAGAACTCGCCTCATCAGTTTTCCACGGATTACGGAATACTCCAGGATAAAACATTGAACAGATATATTCAGCAGGTGGGACTATCCATGATCCCTCACACCCACCGGCCCCAGATGCCCTATTCTTTTCAGGGGGTCAATGCAACCTATATCAATGCCTATGCCTTCCCGGGCGGAAGTATTGCCGCTACTCGAGGAATTCTGCTTTCACTTGAAAGTGAAGCCGCGTTGTCAGCCCTGCTTGGTCACGAACTGGGTCATGTGAATGCCCGGCATACGGCACAGCAGATGTCAAAAGGGGTTTTGACTCAGGCCATAGTGGGAGGGATCAGTGCTTTTGCAGGGACCAAAGGAGAAGTTTACGGGCAGCTGGCCTCCCAGCTCGGCATGCTGAGTGCCGGGGCGCTTCTGGCATCCTACAGCCGTGACAACGAACGCGAGGCCGATTATCTGGGTATGACATATATGATCAAAAGCGGGTATGGCACAGAAGGTATCGTACAACTGATGACCTTACTAAACGATCTTCATAAGGGGAGCTCCAATGCGGTTTCCCTTCTTTTCGCCACCCACCCCATGAGCCAGGAGCGTTACGACACTGCAGTCTCACGAGGTAATTCCGAATTTAGCTATGCCACAGGCAGACCGCTGAACAGAGAACGCTACATGGACAATACCGCCGCTCTCAGAAAATTGAAAATCCCCATACAGTATTTTCAGGAGGCCGAGGCATTAATGGCCAAGGAATCATATGACAAGGCCGAAACTTCTTTTGAGCGGGGACTTAAAATTGCTCCATCGGATTATGCCGGCCTGGTCATGATGGCCAAATGTCAATACGCACAGAAAAAATATGACCGTGCACGGGATTTTTCTGAAGAGGCCAAGCGTGTGTACCCTGAGGAGGCGCAGGCAAACCATCTTAGCGGGCTTTCCAAAATCAATCTAAAGCAGTTTGAGCAGGCGGTTGAAGATTTCACCAGCTATGAAAACAAGCTGCCCGGGAATCCTAACACGGTTTTTTACAGAGGATATGCCTTTGAAGGCATGGACAACAGGCAGAAATCGGCCGAAGACTACTCTCGTTATCTCCAGCAGGTCACAGAAGGTGATCGGGCACAATATGCCTACCAACGCCTGGTGCAATGGGGAGTCATAAAGCAGTCCGGGCAATAGTTACCAGTAAATAGCTAACCCTATACCGGAAAAGGTGCAGGAGCCAAGGGGCAATCTCCACTGAAAAAGCCTGGCAAGGCCCTTTGTCTTAACTCGGCTCAAAAGAGTTATTTGATTACTTGACAGCCCAATCCCAATCGTGATACACGATTTTCACGTCATAGGAATTGGTGAAAATGGGATCTGAGGAGATTATTTTGTGGCCACAATTCTGCATTCGCTGTCAACCTGCTCCCCAATCTTTGAAAAGCGATTTCCTATCACCTTATTTTTCTATTATGCACGAACAGGCATTTATCGATAAGATCATCGAACAGGCGAGCGCTCAAGGAGAGATAGAATCAGTTTTTCTCGAAATCGGGGAACTTGCACATGTCCCTGGTGAAGAACTTGTCGCTTCCTTCCGGACACGTGTCTCCTGGAAAATTGATTGGAAAGAGATCCCCGCGCAGGTGATGTGTGACTGTGGATTTTCCGGTCATCCAACCATTCTTGAACGCGGCCATGATTATTTCATGATTGAATGCCCGGAATGCAGGGGTGTGCCTGTCATAGTCGCCGGCACTGACATCAAACTCGTAAGCGTTCGGGTGAAATAGATGTGCCTCATGGTCCCTGGAAAAATCATCTCTCTTTCTTCCGACAGGGCTGTTGTTGATTACGGAACAGAGAAACGGGAAGGCATTATTGTTGAAGGAGTTTATTCTGTTGGTGAATACGTCCTAATTCAGGGCGGCATTGTTATTCAGAGAATACCAGAAGAAGAAGCAGAAGAATCCCTCAAGCTGTATCAGCAAGTGTGTTCATAACGTCTCTGACTTTCTTTGTATATTTTTTCAGATTCTCTTTCTGCTCTTTTGTAAGTATGTGTCCTGCATAGCCCCAGTGAATTGCCACTTTGTCTCCTTTTTTGATTTCTGGCAGCATAAGTTCTGAATAGACTATTGTCTTCCTCTCGTCTCCTTTAAGAAAATATTCTTTTTCTTTCTTTAATACATTAGTCTTTACAATTATCTGAGTTTTCAGAACATCCAGTACTTCTCCCCATGCTATCCTGCAGTTGTCCATGTTCCGGATGTTTGTTTCCACTGAACCGGTTGTCGCTCCGACACCGACAAAAAGCACATTGAAATCGTGATGCGGTACAAAGCCTTCCGGCAGTCTCTCAATCAGCTTTTTGGCAAATGAAGGCGGAAGACCTCTTGTTGTCAGTTTTGTGATTATCTTTTCAGTATCTTGTTTATTGAATCTGTCAAGGAGTTCATTTCCTATCCAGTAGGCTTCAACTACTTCATAATCAAATGGATCTTTATTGTTCTTCTCTGCTATTGACTCAAAGTAAGGGTAGAGACCTTCAAATTTTCTGAATACTTCTTCCACCTCTTCCCTGTTGTCCTTTTCTTCCAGATACCTCAGGAAAATCCCCTTTCCTTCCCTTGGTCCGCAGAAGTGGAGGGAATTTGTGATAAATGAGAACCTGATCCCTAATTCAAGCCCATCCATAACCTTTTGCCTTTACTGCTGTTGACGGGGGGTGCTCTGAGAGCCAGACGATTAAAATCATCCCCATTACGATCAGCAGCATACCTGCTGCTTCATTTATCGTCAGAGTTGCTTCCAGGAAAGACCAGGAAAGAAGGGTTGTTATCGGTGCTCCCAGCGTGAGGATTGCCGCTGCAGTTGTGACCTTGATGAGTTTTAAGCCGTTATAATATGTCAGGACATACAAGAGCAGAAATACATCACTAATCAATATCCATTTCCATTGTGATGTACTCATGGAAAAGAGGATACTGGTTTTACCTGCTGCAAAAAGGAATGCGAAGATAAACACGGATCCGAAGAACATCCTGCCAAAGGCCACTGTTGTTCCTGAGAGATCCCTCAGTACATGTTTTGCCAGGGTGTTCTCTATTGCCCAGAACATTGTTGCCGCAAGGATGAGGAGATTTCCCGGGGAGAGTTTCAGTTCCGGCTGTATCATCACGTATGTCCCCCCGATCAGAAGGATTGCTCCTGCGAGCATGCCTTTTGTCATCTTCTCTTTCAGAAAGATCATTGCGAATACTGCGATATAGACAAACATCGTCTTATGAATAAATGAGCCTGCTGTTCCAGTCGTCATCTGGAGGCCTTTAAAAAAGAGAAGGAATGGTATCGAACCGCCCGTGAATCCTATTGCAGTCAATTTTAACCACTGATTTTTTGTGAGATTTTTCAGTTCCTTCCAGTTTCCAATTCCAAGGAGAATTGCAAAAAGCAAGACTGCGGCAAGGATATTCTTTGAAAAGGTGAATACCGATGAGTCAAATCCTTTTACGCCAAAACTATTGATGAATATTGAAAATCCTGAGATGAGTGCAGTGCAGAACACAAGCACTATGCCTTTATTCATAGATATTTTATTATCTCCTTCACGATCTTCTTTTTATCTCCACTCTCTGGAATTCCTATTATTTTTATCTTTTTTGCCATTCCCAGCTGTTTCATGAGCTCAAGGAAATAGGCAAGATCGAAATCATGCATCGATACGAGTTTATTTATCTTCAGTTGAGCAGCATCAGTGATGACTGTTGTCTCTTTTACGTTTTTTATCACGTCAAGGATGATGATCTCTTCTTCCTCTGCATCAAGCAGCAGGTCTGGTGTCGTGCAGCTGGTTATCCTTGCCTTTTCTTTCAGTTCTTCTGCCATCTCTTTTGCAAAGGAATCGCTTTCCAGATACTCATTTCCAAAGACGTACAGGTGCTTTAGAGCCATTTTACTTCCAGGAAATGTGCAGCGCAGGAGAAGCAGGGATCGTAATTTCTGATAAGCTTTTCCATATCCAATACAATCTCTTGTTTTTTCTTTTTCAGCAGGCTTGGCATTCTTTTTCTGATGTCTTCCTGCATCGCAAAGAGGTTCTGTGCCGTTGGAGTGATAATATTTGCATCTGTAATTATCCCTTTTTCATCCAGGGTATACTCGTGCCAGAGTGTTCCTCTCGGCACTTCTATCGCACCGACACCTCTTCCTGCCCTTGGCGTAATCTCAGGCATCTCTTCCTGTTTTATTTCTCTTTTGCATATCTCCATCGCATGATCAATGCAATGGATGAGTTCTATTGCCTGCGCGAGATTATTATGATAGGGATTTTTTGATGGAGGCTTCAAGCCCGTCTCTTTCAATGCCTTTTGTGCATCCCTTGAGAGCTGACGATGATTGTTGTTGAGTCGTGCCAGCGCACTCACAAAATATCTGCGATCTTCTTTTACTACAAAATTTGATGTTGAATAGGCTTGATGATATTCTTCAATGAACTTTCTGTATTCATGTTTTTCAAATGAGCTTTTTCCTGATGCGAATTTTCCCTTAAGTACCGCATATTCGTTCGGATCAACAAGAGAGAACCACTCTGCATCTGATTCAAATTCCGGCTGTTTTAAACCTGCAAAGAGCTTTACTGTCGCAATCGCGTCTTTTTTTACTTTCAGAAGCTCTTTTCCTGTCTCTTCCATCTCTTCCTGTTTCGGGAGTTTCAGCCATCCGCCCACCCCGGCGGAAACAGGATGAAGATCCCGTCCGCCCAAGAGCTTTACTATTCCATTTCCCATTTTCATCAATCGCAATGCCGCCTGCAGCTGCGGCTTGTATTCCGGTGCCATGGAAAGGGCGGATTCATATCCTAAATAGTCTGGAAGCGCAAGAAAATAGAGATGGGTTGCATGGCTTCTGATGCGTTCCGCAAGAGTCAGGAGGACCCTTAACCGGCAGGATTGTTCGGAAATTGTTAAACCAAGGGCGTCTTCTACTGCAGTCAACGCGGCAACAACGTGGGCACAGCTGCAGATGCCGCAAATCCTGCTTGTCATCTCATGGGCGGCATAATACTTCCTTCCTTTCACAATGCCTTCAAAATACCTTGCCCCTTCAGTCGCCGAGAGCTCACAGGTCGTGATCTTTCCCTTGTCTATCTTAAGATTCAGCTTTGCATGGCCTTCAATTTTTGTGATATGATTTAACGTGATAGTCTTACTCATAGAATTTCTTCTCTCCGTCAAATCTTGTCTGCAAAACCTTTGATTTTGGTCCTTGCATGACCCTCTCAAGCATAGGCAGCTTCAGGCCCACAAATGTCCGCATACGATCCTGAATGAACCTGTCGTCAAAACCCCTGTCTCTCAGCATCTTGATCATGAGGTCAAGATTCATATCTTTTGTCGGTCCTCTGCAACCCCAGCATTCAAAGCCACCGTTGATACATACTGCATTGCAGCCCCCTGTTGTTATCGGCCCGAGGCAAGGTTTTCCTTCGTCCAGCAGGCATGCATTTCCATTTCTCCTGCATTCGATACAGACTGGATTCTGATGAGGTCTTGGAAGCACTCCCCTGACTGATCCCTTAATAAATCTGAGGATTTCTTTTTTATCCGGCGGGCAGCCTGGGATGTAATAATCTACCTTTACATGTTCATCATGGGGGCTTGGTTCTACGTCCTGCAACTCCTCTTGTTTTTTATACAGAAGGTGTTCATAGTTCTCTTTCAGTGTGAAGTGACGATATGCAGGCACACAACCTGTGCATGCACAGGCACCAAGGGAAACAAGCATCTTGCTGTTCCTTCTTAATTTCCGGAGGATCTCAAGATCCCCTTTATTTGCAACAAGGCCTTCCAGGATGATGCAGTCGAACTCTTCGTCGATATTCAATTCTTTGATGAAGGGGAATGCCTTAAGATCAATCAGGCTTAAGAGATCCAGAATCTCTTCTTCATTGAAGATGATGGAAAGCTGGCAGCCGGAACAGCCGGTAATGCCGTATACTCCCACTTTGAGTTTTTTGTTTTTATCCGTCTTCAAGATCTTTTATCTCATCATATCGAAACACCGGCCCATCCACGCAGGTGAATTTTCCTTTGATCATGCAGTGACAGCAGACACCAAGGGCACAGTACATCAGACGTTCTGTCGAGAGGAATATCTGATCATCGTTGAACCCCTTGTCTTTCAGGGACTTTATCACGAACTTCATCATGATGGGAGGACCGCAGACAAAGGCTGCCTGATTGTTGTTTGATATATCCATTGATTTGAGCGCATCGGTCACAAATCCTTCTCTTGCACCGTAGCAGAACTTACCATGGGTGTTTTTATCGACAGTCACCTGAAGATGATATTTATTCTTCCATTCCACTAACTCCCGTTGAAATAATATATCATCCGGGGAACGGTATCCCAGCAGGAGAGACAGTTTTTTATAATCTCCCCTGTGGTTTTCTGCGTAATCAATAATTCCTTTGAGGGGAGCCACGCCGCAGCCACCACCTATGATCAGAAGGCTGTTTCCCTTCAGGTATCTCATGGGATATCCTTTACCATAGGGCCCGCGTATGAGGATCGTATCTCCCTGCTCAAGTTTTGAAAGCGCCGTGGTCACATTGCCTACTTCTCTTATGTTCAGCTGGATGAACTCTCTTGAATCAGAACAGATGCTTATCGGGCATTCTCCAACACCAGGGAGGCCCACCTGGACAAATTGACCAGGATCATGATTTATCTTCATATCTGCCTTGACGGTAAAACTGTCAGATGTCTCTCTATGGAACTCCAGAATCTTATACGGCTTTGGCACGTATGGATTTTCAACCGTTGTTTTCTGTTTTGCCATTCTTCATCTCATTCAGTATCCGTACAAAATCAATCCTTGTCGGGCAGCCTTCAATGCACCTGCCGCAGCCTACGCACATCTGTACACCATATTTTTCCTTGAAATATTGCAGCTGGTGGTAGATTCTATGCTTAAACCTGTCTTCTCTTTCTTTTCTGAAGATGTGGTCTCCTGCTACTCTTGTGAACTCCTGGAGCTGACAGGAGCTCCACTCTCTTTTTCGTTCTCCTTTGACTGGGTCAGCTGTCTTCACTTCATCATGGATCTCAAAACAATAACAGGTTGGGCAGAGTGTTGTGCAAGCGCCGCAGGAAAGACAGATGTCCGCACCCTTTTTCCAGTCCTGGTGATCATAGAATCTGGATATGTCTTTATTCTCCAGCCTGTGAACTCCGGGAATCGTTTTCTCATTCCGGGTTATGAGGCGCTGTGAATCCGTGAAAAATTCCTGGTATTTTTCTGTGAGTGATTTTCCTTTTTCTGAGCCTACTTCTACCAGGAAATGATCTTCTTTATCAAAAAACATGAGATCGAAGAAATCCACAAGGTCCAATGATCCACAGAAACAATAAGGTGAGGGAGCGGTATTGCAGTGATATCCCAGCAGGTAGGAGTTTTCCCGCGCTGCCTTGTAATAAGGGTCTCCCATATCTCTGATAAATACTATGTCTTGATTTTTTATCGCATTCAGGTCACAGCGCCTTATGCCGAAGAACACGCGTTTTTTGGCCTCGTATGCCGGCACCGTTATCCTGGTACCTTCGAACTGAAAGAGTGTCTCTTCTTTCCTGAAAAAGTACTCTTTTACCGGAAAGTAGGAGTTCTTCGTAAGTTGGATCTCTTCTGCATGGTGTATTTTTGAGAATCTTACCAGGTCAGACTTAACTGGCGCAATGAGCTCAAAGCCCTTTTTCACCACATTCAGAAAATGGTTCAGCCTCTTTTTTTCTAAACGTAAAACCTGCATAGACGGATTTAAGGACGGTCGTTATTTAAAAATTATGATAACGAGCCAAAGAGAGACTTGACTGTGTCTGCAAGGCATAGGAAACAT
>JAGYPA010000093.1 GCA_018399255.1 Spirochaetales bacterium
TAATATACCTCCACAATTATTGAGTCTTCTTCATTTCTCCAACAAGCAACCCATTTATATGAAAAGTGACAATGAAATTCATTGCTACTGAGTTTGCTGAAGTTAGGCCATGAAGGCTGAATTGGACCATCGACTTCAAGGTCAACGATCAAAGCTGTAAATTTCTTTTGCCCAGCAATAGGCATTTTCCCCAAACTCTTTAAGACTTTGTTTTTCATGATTACCTAGTTCATGATAAAATGTACCACTAAGTATGGTACTTGCCAACTGTTTTTTGCTTTCTATGAGTCTTTCTATGAGTCTTTCTATGAGTCTTTTTGAGTCAAAGGGATCTATATCAGTACACGATCTAATGAGTGACAAAAACCACGATATCGATGGCAGGATATAAGAACTGCGTATTGAGAATCTTGTCTTTGCCGCATGCAGAGGAGGTTGGCCTGAATAGGTATGATAAATCAGTTGTTGTATCTGGAGATATGGATATTCTGGATTTATCGGGTTTTTACTAAACCATGTTCAAAATCGGGGATGAATTCAGGTAAATAATATGCATGTGTCACAGTATTATGGTAAAAAATATCTGTGAAAAAAAAATATCTGTCGCGCGCAGTATAAAATATCTGTTCAAGTTCATGTTGCAATCTCTTGTACTGCCATATATGATAAAAAGTAACATTGTTGTTTACAATATTCATGGAGGAACAGATGCTGGAACTTCAACCGAAAAGTCTGTGCATTTTCTTACTTGACGGAGAATACTATGCTTTGTCTGCCCAGGTTGTTGAAGGCATACATTTTTGTGGGAATATTACATATATTCCTGGCTGCCCGCCTTATATACTTGGAGTTATACATTTGAAAGGTCGGATTGAAGCAGTTCTTGATCTGCGTATATTGTTGGGGAAGCCGCATCGCGATCCACGAGAGAGAGATGTACTTATCATGATATCCCAAAATCAGATACGTGCCGGGCTGCTGATAGATGGGGCAGAGGATATTATTGAGGTTGATCATAAAAACATCAGCAAGGTGCCATCGCGTCTAAATATTTCAGTACAATCAATTGCCTCCGGTATATACAGTTGGAAAGAGCAGACTGTAGTTATGCTTAGTTCTGAGATTCTTATGGACAAACTGCAAGAGACAGCATTGTGACAATCATAGTATTTAAATACCGCAAAGGGAAAATGGGAATTAGGGCAGATGCAGTAGATAGGTGCATTCCTGATGGTACTTGTAAAGAACTTCGCGTTTTTGATATTAATACCATAGTTGGTGAAGTCCCTGTGGGACATGTCAAATCTTTGCTTATTTGTTTGAAAGACAGAAAAATCGCTCTGCGGATTGATGAGTTATTAGATATTGCTGAGGTAGAAGAACATCAGTTTTTTATGCTGCCGCCTTTGGTGCGGCAACATATGAACAGGGTACTTGAGAGCAGGGTTATTTATAAAGAGAAGGAGCAGGTAATGCTGTTAGTTGATCCAAACCGCATTCCTGCGAGATAACGTAAGGAGGAATAATTTATGGGATTATCCTGGATACGAAGAAGTCTCCGCAACAAGCTGGTGATTTCGTTTCTTCTAATTTATACGGTACCGATATTAATCATTTTAGCTCTTGTATTCAGCTATACGGCAGCTGTAGCTCGTCGTATAGCAATAGATGAACTGCAGAGTATGAATGACGATAAAGCTCAGCAGATAGAGCAGTATATTGCCGACCGGATGGAACGGGCGGAGATAATCTCACATGCCACTGAAGTAAAAGAATTTATTCAGGGTATTGAAATGATACGCCTTGAACCGGCAAGTAGTGAGCGAGAGGACCAGCACCAGGATCTCATAAGCGAGTACGGACTTGCTGTAAAGCGACTTGTTTTTCAGAAAGGGTTTACCCGTTTGGCAGTATTGGAGAGGGAACAAGGAAGGCTTCTGTTTGATCACAATTTGAACTATCGAGATATTGGACGCCTCCTGCAGAATGAAGCATCTGAAGATCGGCAGCTGCTGGATATAATCAACCGAGTACGTACTAGCGGATTAATGACTGTCAGTGCTGCTTCTCAGACTGGATCGCTTGATCAGTCAGTTGTTTATTACGGTATACCTTTTTATAACCAGGAAGGAATTTTTACTCATATTTTAATGGTAGGGCATGCTATGGAACAAGTGAATATGATGGCATCCCTGGATTATGGACGATTTCTAACAAGAGATACATTCTTGGTTAACAGTAATTCTATTATTATCTCTGAGCCGAAACATTCCTCAGACAGCTTCACCATCGGCAGACATACTGACCATGTACTTGTTCAAGAAGCTCTGAGAAATTATCCTCACAGAGATACACTTTCCTTTCAGATGGGAGATGTACGAATGCTTGGCTCCTACTCTCCAATAAATACAATCAGGAGAGATACGATCCAGGGTAATCTTAACTGGGTATTGATTTCTCAGTTGGAGCAGTTGGATATTCAACAGACTTTTCGCAATCAACTGATCATGATCCTGGGAGCAGTCCTTCTTGTTGGCGTTGGTGTGTTTTTCCTTGCCTTAATGCTGGCTAAGGGTATTGCCCGCCCGATTGGTGATGTCACTGTTTTGATGAAGCGACTGGCAGCGGGAGAACTTACCTTTTTCCCTGAAAGCAGGAGAAAAGATGAGCTTGGAGAAATGGTACGTTCTGCAGGAGAAATGGTGCAGCAGCTTTCACTTATTATCGGATCATTACGCGATGCTGTTGCTACAGCCTCATCAGTAGGTTCCACTATCTCCTCAAGTGTAGAACAGCAGTCTGCAATTTCGGTTGAACAGGCAGGTTCTGTTACAGAAATATCCTCAACAATGGATGAGTTTTCTACGTCGTTTGGACAAGTATCTGACAGTGTTAACTCCGTCTCCCGTCTTTCAGAAGAGGTTTTCCAAAGAATCACTGAGAGTGCCGGCCTGATCGATTCGGTATCCCAAAAGATGAGAGATGTTAATGAAGATAATAATCGAGATATTGACTACATCATGGAGCTCAAGAACAAGTCTAAAGATATTTCAAAAATCATGGATATTATCAATTCTATCTCAGACCAGACTAAAATCATATCGTTTAATGCAGCCCTTGAAGCTTCCAGTGCGGGAGAATCAGGCAAGCGTTTTGGTGTGGTTGCTGCGGAAATTCGTAAATTAACTGAGGATGTGATCAAGTCTACTATCCATATTGATTCACTGATTTCCGAAATCCAGACACTATCAGACAAAATGGTTTTAGCCTCTGAAAAGACCACGAAGACCATTCACCAGGGTTTGACATCCTCTGATGATTCTGTGGAAAATATCGAGAAAATTGTGGAGAGCATTAAGAAGTCAAATGAGTCTACAAAGCAGATTGCCTTAGCGGTTCAACAGCAGCAGACCGCTGCCTCACAGATTCAGTTGGGATTAAGAGAACTCTCTGAAGGGGCTCAGCAAAACAGCGAAGCGATTCAGGCAATCAATGAGAGCGGCAGTGAGTTTCAGGAAGTGACAAGAAGTTTGGAGGTGATTATCCAGCAGTTTAGAACTGAAGAATCATTGTAGGCAGGTCATGGTATGGAAGAGATTCGTGTGCTCATCGCAGACGACAGTTCACTAGCTAGAGCTATGATCATTGATGTGCTTTCTGCAGACGGCGATATAAAAATCGTTGGTGAAGCGGAGAACGGCATTCAGGCAGTAGAAATGGCCACGCAATTACATCCTCATATCATTACTATGGATTTGCATATGCCAAGAATGAACGGCTTTGATGCTATCCAGATTATTATGAACCGGTGTCCAGTACCTATACTGGTGATTAGCTCCCAATCAGATGCAGTCGAGGGGTTTCAGGCGGTATCGCTGGGTGCTTTAGAAGTGTTAGATAAAGCTCACCTCGCTGATCCCGGATGTAACAGTCTGCTTTACAAGATCAAATTTCTCTCTCAAGTTAAAGTTATCAGGCATATACAAGACTTTAAGACTAAAGGGATCCAGCACGTGAATTCGGTTCTACCTGGGCAGAGATGGATGGTGGGTATTGCCGCTTCTACAGGAGGGCCGAAAGCGATTTCAGTTCTACTATCCTCACTGCCTCCAGGGCTTCAGGCTCCTGTGCTAATAGCTCAGCATATTGGAGGCGAGTTTGCCCAAGGGTTAGTCTCATTTCTACGGTACTCTACAAAGCTTCACATCTCACTTGCATTAGATAAAGAACCTGTACAGCCCTCCCACATTTATATTGCACCTTCGGGGATGCATCTAACGGTTACAAAAAACCGTACAATTTCACTGATACCTCGTCAGAATAACGATATGTATGTTCCGTCATGTGATAAACTCTTTTCTTCTCTGGCCTCTTGCAGCGGTGAGTATGCCGTGGGCATCGTGCTTACAGGTATGGGCCGTGATGGATCAACTGGTGCAGCTATGATTTCCAGCAAGGGCGGATGTATCATTGCCCAGGATGAAGCAACTTCAGCAGTTTTTGGGATGCCAAAAGTAGTCATTGAATCCGGGTATGCTCACCAGGTGCTTCCTTTAGGAGAAATATCGAAGGCACTTGTGGATAGGATGAACCGGAGAACGCATCATGGACAGTAGTGATGCGTTGAGAGAAGTACACAGTTATGTGCTTGATTTGCTTGGTACCAGTAACCAGCATAATCCTTATTCCCTTGACCGGATAATTCAGCAGCGGATGGGCCAACTGGGACTGCAGGCGCCCGGTGCCTACCTGAAGGTGTTACGGGAACAATCAGACGAGCGGGATCGGTGCATATCAGCTGTTACCATCAAGGAAACCTATTTTTTTAGAGAGCAATCCTACATTACCTTAGTAACTGACCAGATTATTCCTCGGTTACTATCTAAAAAGCCTACAGTCAACATCTTAAGCGCGGGGTGCTCTATTGGTGCAGAAGCGTACAGTATTGCAATTGGAATTCATGAGCGTTATGGACTTCAGGGACTAAAACGATGCCGAATTCTTGGTATTGATGTTGACAGGCAAGCGCTAACCACGGCTCGGTCTGGAATCTACACACACTATGCCCTGCGAACACTTTCTAATACAAGGATGCAAAAGTATTTTATTCGTCGCACTGATCGATCATTTGAACTTATCCCAGAAATCCGCAGGGCGGTGTCATTCCAGCAAGTGAACCTGTTTGACCAGCAAGAAATGGGAAAATTAGATCCTGCGGACGTTCTCTTTTACCGAAATGTATCGATCTATTTTGATATGGATAGAAGGATTCAGACGTTCACAAATTTAGCTCACCAGCTTTCTAAGTGGGGAGTGCTAATAACCGGTGCTTCAGAAACTCTTGCCCATGACATCGGAGTATTATCACTTACTTCAGAAGGGGGGCTCTTTTTCTTTATGCAGCATCCTGGTGAGAGTCTGTCAGTTCCCGTAGAAATATCCCAAGAACCGATCGTGATACCCCCCCCCGTTCGAGCAGAATCAGCTGAAAAACCTCTAGAGAGTGTGCTGAGGAAAGCTTTGGGGGGAGACTATGAAGGAGCATGGCGACAGCTTCAGAAAACCCATGTCTCTGTGGAACTTGAATTGAACAGCAAAATTCTTCATGCGGGAATCCTTTATAATTTGAAGCGGTTTGATGAAGCTCAACTGCTATGTGATCAAATGACAAAAGCAGAACCTATGCGCATGGAGGCATATCTTATTCGGGCAATGATTCTTCGTTTGCAAAATGATAACTATGCTGCTCTAGCAGAACTGAAAAAGGTGATGTATATCGAGCCGAAATGCTGGGTTGCGGTATATTATTCAGGAGAGCTGTATCGCCAATTGCTGGAAAAGCCAATGGCACAGATGCATTTCCGCAGAGTGATAGTAATGTTGGAACAAAAAGTTCGGAATGACCGTCTTCTGGTCTTTCCGATAAACCGGATCAGCTCAGATCAGGTTATTCGCCTATGCCGGCATGCATTGGACAAATTGTAAGGGAGGACTTGTGGGGATAGATAGACAGAAATTTCTGAACCGCTTTGCCGAGGAAGCGTACAAGCATATTTCCAGTCTCAGAGAAGGTGTGTTGTCCCTGGAGCGGCAGCCGCAGGATAAGGAAACGCTTAATACGTTATTCAGGTGCGCACATACTATCAAGGGTTCGGCTGGCATGATGAATTTCTCCGTCATTGCTGAATTTGCTCATGTAGTTGAGAACAACTTGAGCTGTTTGCGGGACGGGAGCCGAATCTTCAATAAGGAATTTGCAGATTTCTTATTGGAATCGTCAGATATCCTTGATCGGATGATATCTAGTGCAGTTGCCGGTGAAGAAATTGCTCAACCAACAGAACAACTCTTGCACCATCTTGAAGGAGAGCTGGATGATCAACAGGAACTGCCGATAATTGTCAAACATGAACAACAACAAGAAACGCTTCGTCAGACGTATACTGTACAAAGTGAAAAGCTGGAAAACCTTATAAACTTGGTCGGTGAGTTAATGGTATGGGGTGCTGACACTAAGGAGAATATCATCGGCATGAACAAATTGAGCGATGGCATATACCGTTTCATTGCAGAGTTTGAGAGCCGATTTTTACATATTCCTGCAGATCTGACAAAACAGCTCAATTATTTAGACAGTGCAGCGAATAATCTCATTGAGGGAATGTCTCGTCATTCGTATGAGATGGACCGCCTTACCGAGGCACTCCAAAATTACCTGATATCCTTAAGAATGGTTCCCATTGCGATAATGACTGATCAAATTCCGCGTTTGGTTCGTGACATTGCCGCTCGGATGGGAAAAGAGGTTTCCTGTACCATTCTGGGAGTAGAGACTGAACTGGATAAGTCCATTATTTACAAAGTTGAGGAAGCGTTAATTCATATTGTACGTAATGCTATAGACCACGGGATAGAAACACCGGAAGAACGCTTACATGTTGGTAAGCCTGCTAAGGGCAAGTTAATAATTGAAGCGGGATATGAAGGAGGTATGTGCCGAATCACTGTTACTGATGACGGAAGGGGTATTCCGGTAAAAAAACTTATCGACGGAGCAAAGAAGAAGCAGTTGATATCCGAACAAGAGGCATCCTCTATGGGCAGAAATATTTCCTCTGCGCAACTTGCTCGGCTTATCACCCTACCTGGGCTTTCCTCTTCTCCCTTGATTACTGATACCTCTGGAAGGGGTGTTGGAATGGATGTGGTTTGGGAAAATATTGTTCGTCGCCTCAGCGGTGTATTAGAGATTGCTACGAAGGAAGGTGAAGGGACAAAAATGATTATGAAGCTGCCGTTAAATCAAGCAATTATGGAATTGCTGGTCCTGCGCCTTGGATCTATGCAGGTAGCATTGCCGGCAAGTTCAGTTACCCGCGTTCTGAAAATTAAGGAGCATGAGACTATTACCGTAGCGCAAAGGAAGGCGGTAAGACTTGATGCAGAAATATTACCTTTGGTTTCACTCTATAATGTCTTTCGAGAACAGATAGACTCGAAACAGGTGGAGCTGCTGCTAGTGGTAATTAATTCTGTGAGCGGGAAAGTAGCCCTTATAGCAGATGAGATTATCACCCAAGGGCTTTTTCTAATCCATAGCTTGCCGGAGTATATTAAAAGTAATCATTGGGTTTCTGGATGCGTTATTGCTGGTTCTCAGCAAATAATACATGTACTTAATGCACAGCGCATTGCTGAATACAACCATCAGGAGGAGGTTTCTGCATCAAAGCCTGAAGAACCTGCAGGTACGCCAACTGAACAGTTGTCTATACTGGTGGTAGATGATTCCGTAAGTACTCGGGATATTGAGAAAAGCATTATTGAATCTCATGGATATCGGGTGGAACTTGCTTCAAATGGAGAGGAAGCATTTGAGACTGCACTGGAGCAGCAATTTGACCTGGTAGTTTCTGATATTGAGATGCCCGGTATGGACGGCATGACCCTTACTAAGAAGCTTCGTTCTGAAAAAGCATACCGTTATACTCCAATTATTTTGGTAACCTCCCGAGATAAAGAAGAAGATAAAATAAAAGGTATTGAAGCGGGCGCTGATGCTTATATTGTGAAGTCAAACTTTGATCAGGATAGCCTTATCAATACAATACGCACGCTGATAGGTAGATAATATGAATATTAAGAAAAGTGTACTGATAGCTGATGATGATTTATTTGTTCGGGAGATGATTGGTGAGATTCTTCAGGAGATAGGATATAATCCCACATATGCCAATAATGGAAAGGAAGCTCTTGTGCTGTTTAGAAAAAGTGAATCCAATCTAGTTATCACTGATATGCATATGCCTGAAATGGATGGTATGACCCTGGTAGATGAAATTCGCAAAATAAATACAGATATTCCTATTATTGTGTTAACGGCCAATTCCGAACTTTCCACAACAGTGGAAGCTATTAGAAAAGGGGCAGATGACTATATCATTAAAGGAAATGCTATATCTGAAACTCTTCCCATTGCAGTAGCAAAAGTAATGGAGTTATATGAACTTAAGATGGAGAATCGGGAGCTAATTCTGGATCTTTCTAAAAAAAACTCTGAACTCGAACGGCTTGCTTTTTTAGACGCGCTCACTGGAATTTCGAATAGAAGGCACTTTGATATGGTATTGCAGAGCGAATGGGATAAAGCTATAAAAAACCGCCAGCACATTTCTATGATAATGACAGATATTGATCACTTCAAGAATCTCAATGATTCGTTGGGTCACAAGTTCGGGGATCTGTGTCTCCAGCGGGCGGCTCGTGCTCTCAATAAAGCACTTGGGAGAACCAGCGACTTTCTAGCGCGGTTCGGTGGTGATGAGTTTGCTGTGATTCTTCCAGCAACCTCGACTCCTTATGCAATAAAAGTAGGGGAGCGCATGAGAGAGCAGGTTATATCAGATTACATCAAGGACCCGGAAACCCAAGAAGTTCGAAATATTACCATGAGTTTTGGGGTTTACGGTCTTGTCCCAGATAAAAGCACTGAAGCAAAGGTTCTTATTGAAGGGGCAGATAAGGCGCTCTACAAAGCAAAACATTTTGGCAGGGATCAGGTGTTCTCAGAGACAAATTAGTTCCTGCAATGCAGCAGCAACAGCCTATGGATGAAATCATCGCAAATTGTGAAGCTGATTGAGAGCGGGCAGCTGCACACTGATGGGCGAACATATTTTCATTATGCGGCTATGCCCGCTGATGTTACAACACCTGCCAGCTTATACTAATAAATGAGCTATACCCCCCCATACTCATATACAGGATCCAGTAAAAGATAAAAGGGGATGAATAAAAGATGATTATTTTTTCTTTTTATAGGGTGTCCTGTGATATCATAGAGGGGTGTTACGACTAAAC
>JAGYPA010000094.1 GCA_018399255.1 Spirochaetales bacterium
AGCATTCGGTTTATAGCCCAGCTCTTTAATGGCATTTTCAACCCGTTCCTTCGTCTTCTCCGAGTAGCCCGGCAGATTGTTTATAATTCGCGAAACGGTTGCTATTGAGACTCCTGCGTGTTTGGCCACATCCGAAATATTGATTGCCACAACTTCTCCTTATCGTATCGGTCCGCGGTTTTACGCTGCTTTTTTCATTTTACGGTAGATTTTATCTCTTTTACGTAAACTCCAACGTAAACGCTTACGTAAAGAATACCACAATTTCGAATTATGTCAAGCAGAGAAAATAATAAAATTCTCACTACCTGTACAGTACAACAAATTGCCTGGAAATGAAGCTGAATACTGAAGCTGAATCACGATTCTTTTTCCATATTTTCAGCAAGTATTGAATGAGTTTTTTTACGATATTCGCTTGGTGTAATACCGAAATGATGATGAAAAGCAGCAGAAAAGGCATATGGATTTTTATACCCAACCGTCTCGGAGATGATATAAACAGGGCAATCTAGATGCAAGAGCATGGACTCAGCTCGATTCATTCGCATCTCCTTAACACGCTCTCCTGGAGTTGTTTGAAAAAGCTTCTTGCAGAGACGAATAAAATGTGTACGGCTTAAACCAGCTTTTTCACTCATATAATCAAGATTCCAATCATAAGAAAGGTTAGCATTGACTGAATTCCAGAGCTGATTCAGACGATATCGCACATCTCTAAGCGAAATCGGTAACTCGTTGGAAAGTTCTCGCTGTAAATAAATAATTATCATTTCACTGTACAATTCTATCAAACGAACCGCACGATGTTCGTGATTTACATGCTCCTTAATAAGATTATCTGCAGCGTCATGAAGATCATTTCCATAATGAAACTTGCGAATGGTAAACGAAGAAGAGGCTACATCCTGCCAATTAGCATTATTCTGAAGCCTGATCCAGATAATCTTCCAAAAGTTATCTAAAGGAGCATGCCTATGGCCAAGTGTCTGGGCGGGAGAAATCATAACATCCCCGGCTTCTACAGTATATGTAGTGCCATCTTCGGTTTGAATTAAACCCTTTCCTTGCAAAGTGAAAATGAGTATATGTTCATTCCTGTTTTTCGGACGCTCAGCAAAAAAACCTTTTGAAAGTAAGCTGATACCACCTAAGGTTATACCATAATCACTGAAAATCTCAGTACCCTGCGATTGTACCGGAATAAAACGCTCTTTACTGGACTCTGGAATAAATTCCCGCTGTTTCAATGATAACAGTGACATACATACTCCCATAAAAGAATGAGCACTGATCCGCTCAAATGTTAGCGAATCATCAATAGTGAAATCAGTTGCTACGTCATCTCTATGATTCAGCACCGATACATTCAGTATAATCCCGACTGCGATTATTCCGCAATGCTTAAGTAAGGTGAAATGGTACTTTTACAAAGGTTCTTGATACTATTGCACATTGCCAATTTAAAAACATGGTTTACAATTACATATAAACAAAATAATTATATTAACTAAAAAAAATTTAATCAAAATAGGAGCAAAATAACATTCAAATACAAGTACTATATATGAGTTTTTGTATAGGTATGTCTTAATGCTCTTAATAGTAAAGCAGTTTATTCAGATTAAAACAGCATGAATATTTATAGCCCCTAGGAGATACAAGTTATGAACCAGCAACAGGAAACGAAAAAACAGAAATTTAATCATGAACAGAAACTACCAAATATACTTTGGATTTGCTCAGACCAGCAGCGCTTTGATACACTAGGATGTTATGGAAACAATTTTGTTCATACCCCAGTGTTGGATAAACTTGCTGCGGAAGGAGCCCTTATGGAGCATGCATATTCTCAAAGCCCTGTATGCACCCCCAGCAGAACTTGTTTTCTCACAGGACGCTATCCTGTTACTGCAAAAGGTCGACAGAATGGAGCTGATATTCCTAAAACGGAACTTGTCCTACCACGAATCTTAAAGGATTACGGTTACACAAACGGCTTATCAGGTAAACTGCATCTTTCCGCATGTAATCCTCAATCCGGATGCACAAAAATGGAACGACGTATAGATGACGGATATGATGAGTTTTACTGGTCACATGATACCGCAGCTTTTTGGGGAACCCATAATAGTTATTATAAATGGTTGGAAGAGCAGGGGAAAACATTCTCAACCAAAAAAAGTGATGAATCATCCTATATTGAATATGGGATGCCTGAACCATATCATCAAACAACCTGGACAGCAGAAATGGCTATAGATTTCATCAAGCGGCATAGGGAGATAAGCAAAGAGGGAGAAACCCAGGCGGACCAGAATAAAACCAGCCGAAACCAAGCATACAGCAGTACATCATCAATGAATAATACATCACACACTAGTCCGAAAAATAGTTCACGCCCATGGATGTTCTCCATGAATATGTACGATCCCCATCACCCATTTGATCCCCCGAAATCATACCTTGAAAAATACCTTGGTATAATTGATGAAATCCCTCTCCCAAACTACGAGGAAGGAGAGGAAAAAACAAAAACTATATGGCAGCGAATCGATCATCAAGGAGCTTATGGAGGGGATGCGGGAGATCCCTATGAAGAATTAAGCGATAGAGACCATAAATATATACGTGCCGCATACTGGGCAATGTGTGAACTCATCGATAATCAAGTAGGTCGAGTCGTCCAAGTACTAGAAGAAACGGGACAGCGAGAAAACACAATCATCATTTTTTCATCAGACCACGGTGAAATGCTCGGTGACCATGGTATCTATCTAAAAGGACCATACTTCTACGAACCAGCTATTCATGTACCTTTGATTATTAACTGGCCAGGACACATCAAAGCCGGTAGAAGGATGCCATTTGTAGAATTGATGGACATTCCACAAACCCTCTTTGAACTACTTCAAATTGAACCGGAGTATGCTCTACAGCGTATGCAGGGAAAATCATTTGCAGGTCTCTTGTTGTCGGACCAAGAAGCACATAAAGAAAATATCTATTGCGAATATTACAATGCGATGCCCTGGCATGATGATCCAAAAGCCAATGCAACCATGCTTAGAACACAGAATTGGAAAATTGTTAAAGCACACCATGTGAATGATGGGGAACTCTATGACCTAAAACATGACCCCAATGAACACCGTAACCTTTGGAATGCTCCCGAGCATCAGACAACAAAAATGACCCTTTTGGAGCTTTTGATCGACAGAATGGCACAAACTGTCGACCCTGAGCCCCAGCGAACTGCACCTTGGTAGCAGTAAAATAAAAAGTAAAACATCAGTGACATGCTATTCCCGGGAAGCTGTCCTGAGGTGATATAGAAAAATACAGTAAAGCGGATTTTGATACAGCAAGTCTAGCAATAACAAACAGCAGGTCTATGCTGATACCAAAGCGCCGCGAAACAGGAAATGAAAAACATTCCATGTTCTTTTGTTATACTAGTAATTGTTCTTACCGCAGAAATGGAATACAAAAACAGGAGGATTTTGACATGAAGAAAACCGTATTAACAATGATTCTGGTAGTATCCATGGCAGTATCGATGCTGTCTGCTGCTGGTCAGAAAGAAAGCGATGCCTCTGCATCAGAAACTGCAGAACAAGAACAAAACATTATATGGTGGGATCACTACCTCCCCCTAGTTCCCCTGCATCAAGAAATCTGGGATTCCTACATGGAGGAACATGATAATGTAAGCATAGAGTATACGCAGTATGATCCGAATAAATTGAGCGAAGCTCTGCAGCTCTCGTTTAGATCTAAACAGTCTCCTGATATCTTCCCAAACGTCATGGGAGTCCCTGACAGCAAACTCTATCACGATGGCTGGTTTTCACCCATGGAGTTGGGAGATACTGACCTGAGAAAAGAGATTAAAGATGTTCTTTTTGAAGGTTACACCATGTTTGACGGAAAAACATACAGTTTCCCCATATTCAGCAACCTCAATCATCCAGCATCAACATGGTTCAACAAAGAAATGGTGGTAAAAGCCGGATATGATGAGGATGATATACCCGTTGACTATAAGTCCCTGCGAAAACTTGCTGCGGACGTAACCGAAGCTTATAATGGAGAAAAATATGGTGCCATCCTTCCAATAAAGTTCATACCGAGAATGAACGATACCATTGATGATATGGCAATGGCTGCCGGCGCTCCCGGCCCTATTGACTGGAAAACTGGTAACTATACCTATGACTCCTCTTATTACGAAAAAGTATTCGATTTCTTTATTGGAATGTATGAGGATGGTTCCGTACATCCTGCCTCAATAAATCTTGATATGCGCCAAGCAAGAGAACGCTGGGTTGCAGAAGAGGCCGCTTTAGTGCTCGACGGCTCATGGAACATAGGAGTAGTAGTTAAAAACTTCCCCGAATTTACCGATAAAGTAGGGGTTTCTGCTCTTCCAGTTCCAGATATTGATAATAAATCAGCAATAAACCGCGGTCCAGCTCCAGGAACTTTCTGGATTTCCAGCCAAGCTGAAAATGCTGAAACCGCCACTGAAATTCTGCTGGGGCTGACGGAGGATGAATACTTCATCAAACTGGCAGAGCGAATGGATCAGCCCCCACTGATCGCATCAGCTGTAGAAAAAGCTGATGTTCATGAAACTTATAAAGAAGTTGTCTCCTTCTTCACCGAAGAGATGCGGTATGCCCCCGATCCTGTACTGAAAAACAGTAATGTTTCATTGGTTTATGCTGAGATGCGGGATATTCATCCTAATCCAGCTGAAATTCTTCAAGGTGTCTTCAGCGGTGCTGTTGATGATTATCGAAAAGAATTAACGAAGTATAATGAAGCTATGACAAAAGAACGAAATCGTGCCATAGAAAAAGTAAAAAATGAGGGAGTAGAAGTAAGCCTCGAAGACTGGATCTTCCCAAATTGGATATCCGGAGAAAACTATACTTCTGATATGTATCAATAAAAGAACACATCTTTTCAGTAAGACATCAACAGGATGAATAATTACTGTGTGCAGCGCTCCCTTTAGGGTAAACAACAACAGTTAATAAGTTAAAGGGCGCTGCACGAATTTTTTCTCATAAATCTAATTAAAGAATATATAGCAGCAAGCAGCAGTGGAAACTCTGCCTATCGGTACAATGCTATACTAAATACATCAGTAGGCAGAGAACAGTACTTTGGAGAAAATACCATGATCAATGCAAGACATCGATTCGGTAAGAAGTTGGGTAACTTTAGAGGTTCAGTAAGGCTTCAGAAAATTCCCTACGCTTGGATTTACACCTTTCTTGCTCCCACGTTGATACTCTACAGCATGTATACCCTTTGGCCGATAACGGCTACTTTTTTGTATTCCTTTACAGACTGGACAGGCTTTGAAAGGAGCGGAGATTTTATTGGTTTAGCTAACTATGCTGAACTTTTTATGGACCCTATGTTCTGGAATTCAATTCGAGTGACTCTTACCTTCATGATTGTAGTTGTTCCTCTGCGTGTTATCCTTTCTCTAATCGTAGCTATCATTCTGAATTGGAAACGCTTTCCCGCCCGTAATATATTCAGAACCGCCATTTTCATACCTGTGGTAACCACCGGAGCTATCATTGGGGTTATAATGAACATGATTTTCGATCCCCAGAACGGACCGGTAAATCTTATCCTCACAAAACTCGGCTTTGTAAACAATTCCATCTTCTTTTTAGGTACTGCAGACTATGCCCTCATGACGGCAGCAGCCATCTGGTTATGGAAGTGGCTGGGTACCTGCCTGATCTACTGGCTCGCGAGCTTGCAGAGCATCCCAGAAGAACTATATGAAGCAGCCAAAGTGGACGGTGCGGGGCCTATCAAGACCTTCTTTCTGATAACCGCTCCTCTGCTCAAACCATTTGCCATGATTATCACTGTTCTCACCATCTCCGACTCAATGCGAGTATTTGACCTTATGCTTACACTCACCGGCGGAGGGCCTTTCTTTAAGACCGAAGTGATCGAACTCTTCATTTATCGTTGGGCATTTACTGCTTCAATCCCTCGGCTCGGCTACGCCTCCACTGCAGCAACACTTTTCGGTCTCTTTTTCATAGTAATAACCGTCATACAAGTGTACAGCAAAAACCTATCCTTTAAAAAAGGAGGGCAAAACTGATATGAAAGGAACACAGCAGCCGGGAGACAGAAACGTAATCCGCACACTTCTTTTGTGGGGAGGTGTCCTCCTTTTTGCGACAGCAACATTTTTGTGGATATATCCATTTCTCTGGATGGTCAGTGCATCCCTTAAAACAAGTCTTGAACTCTTCACAAAAGGGCTCAATCTCATCCCGGAGCATTTCAACTGGCAGAATTACACGCGGGCTTGGCAGAAAGCAGGTTTCAGTCTCTATCTATTCAATACAGTGATTATAACAGCCGGAGCATTACTAGTAGTACTAGTCCGCTGTTCTCTGGCTGGATATGCTCTAGGCCGCTACGAATTTATCGGTAAAAAGATGATACTCAGTATTCTGATAGCAACGTTTCTCGTTCCTGTAGGCAGCACCATCATACCCGTTGTTGATTTGAGCATGCGGTTAGGTTTACTGAATCAGCGCATCGGTCTGATTCTTGCTTTGGGAGGCCACGGACAAGTAGCGGCAGTGCTTCTCTACATGGGATTTTTCAGTCAAATTCCCTCCTCTCTCAGTGATGCAGCACGCATCGACGGTGCAAATTTCTGGACTATCTTTGCCCGCATCATGCTTCCCCTAACAGGCCCTGTCACTGCTACTGTAAGCATATTGACCTTTATGTTTGCATGGAACAACTTCATGATGCCCCTAGTTTTCACCTTCGGCCGGCCGGATATGCGTACCCTTTCGGTGGGAATGCTTGCTTTCCAGGGCATGTATGAAACCGATTGGACTGGGATGGCCGCTGCAGGAACTATATCCCTCCTACCCATTATCACAGTATTTTTACTCCTGCAGAAACACTTTGTGCATGGAATTGCGGGAGCCGTTAAAGAGTAAAACCCTATAAGAGTAATTATTAAGACGATAAATTATACAATTTATATTCGCTAGACACACAGAATCTGGAAAACCAAAAAAGGAAGCAGTTATGAGCAAAAAACATACACACCATTCAGCACTAAACCATATTGATGCTGATGCATCCTCAGCACTCCGTTCCGGCAATACTGCGTTTGATGAACTTCCCCGAGGAGAATATCCCCGTCCAAGCCTTATCAGGGACAATTGGATTAACCTGAATGGCACCTGGACCTATCGCATCATCACAAGACCACATTATCTGCTGAACAATCCTGAATACGAAACATTCACCTATTCTCACGGCTTTAGTGATACAATCACTGTTCCCTTTCCACCGGAGTCCAAACTTTCCGGTGTAGCATACACCGATGTAATTCCTATGATGTTCTACCACCGAAGCATCAGTATTCCAAGAAGATGGACCGGTGGTAAAATATTACTTCACTTCGGGGCAGTATTCTACCATTCAGATATCTACATCGATGGAAAACTCGTGGGAAGTCATACCGGCGGCAGCGTATCCTTCAGCATTGATATTGCTCCCTATGTCCAACCAGGCCAAGACCACCAGCTAGTAGTTAAGGTAAGAAGTAATCTTTTCGACGGCTCCCAGCCTTCCGGAAAACAGAGTTCCTTTGTTCACTCCTATAAATGTTTCTACACTCGCTGTACTGGGATTTGGCAGACCGTTTGGATGGAACATGTACCTAACCAGGGAGTCTGCGGAATCACTATCCGAACGGATATCGATTCAGAAACTATCGTCTGTTCTCCTCACTTTTTTTCGATAAGCAGATCCTTGGACGTAAGCATCAGCATAAAAGATGGTGATACAGAAGTGCTGTCATTCACTGGGAAACAGGCACCGTATATGCAGATAGCTTTTTCGCTCTCTAATATGAAACTCTGGCATCCGGATCATCCTCATCTGTACGATGTAAACGTTACAATTCAACGAGAGAATCAGCTTATTGATGAGGTTCAAAGCTATTTCGGTTGTCGGAAGGTGCATATCGAAGGTGATACATTTTTTCTGAATAACAGACCGTTTTTCCATCGACTTGTACTCGATCAAGGATACTATCCAGATGGGGTTTGGACGGCTGCTTCAGATGCAGATCTGCGCAGGGATATCGAACTCGGGATTGCGGCTGGATTCAACGGGGCACGACTTCATCAGAAGGTTTTTGAGGAACGATATCTCTACTGGGCTGACCGTCTAGGCTATGTTGTTTGGGGAGAAATGCCGAGCTGGGGTTTAGATATCAATAATGAAGGCCTAGCGGCTAGGAATTTCCTTTCTGAACTCCGTGAAGAAGTGTTACGTGACCGAGAGCATCCCGCACTTATTGTGTGGACTCCTTTGAATGAAACTTTTCACGTTACTGATTATGCTGTACATCGTCGTCTCCACGAAGAGGCCTTTGATGTGTGTCGAGCTTTGGATCCGACTCGGCCCGTTCAGGACGCCAGCGGCTATATTCATCATAAAACAGACATCTGGACGTGCCATACCTATGAACAGGATCCCCAAAAACTTGAAAGCCTTCTACAACAAAATGGTATTGCTGATGGGTTGGTGACTGAGGAAGGTTCCAAATCAACAGAAAGAGCGACTAATGAGCATAATAGAGATGATTCGGATGATACTTCCTCTACCCTTTTAGAAAGGCGTGTATTCCAAAATTACCCTGAAATTGAAGCTGATTACCAGGGGCAGCCGTATATTGTGGATGAATTCGGCGGTATCAAATGGGATCCCCAGACACAGCATGCCTCAAGTTTTTCTCTTGGGCAGAATTTAGTCTCCTGGGGGTACGGGGAGTCTCCTCAATCTCTTGATGAGTTTTATAAACGCCTGGAAGGACTTGTAACTGCCCTTTTACGAATACCCCATGTAAAAGGTTTTTGTTATACCCAGCTAACTGATGTTGAGCAGGAAAAAAATGGCCTTTACTACTATGACAGAAGCCCTAAATTTGATAATACGCGAATTAAAGCCATAATCAAAGGGTAAAACTACATGACCGCGTTGCACTGATGACGTTTTTATTGGATACTGGAAACGATAAAATCTGGAGGATGAATAGATGCGGAGTAGGATGAATACGAGAAATACTATTTGGCTGACAAGCAGAATCCGTCAAATGGCGGGATTTAGTTTATTTGCTGCAGTAATGCTGTCTGCTATGCTTTTTACAGCTTCCTGCTCT
>JAGYPA010000095.1 GCA_018399255.1 Spirochaetales bacterium
CAGCCTGTATACGCCTGCTGACCTGGAGGCGGTAGCAAAAGCACGGGGCTTTCAACTCACAGGCAGAGACGACCTGACCCCTTTTCTCGAATTGAACAGGCCAAGGGATCTGCTCATCCGTATTCTGGTGGGACTGCTGGGGTGGCTGCCGCTGCACAGCCCCTTTTGGAACAATCTTCTTGGCGGCGACTCACTACAGCATCTCCTGCTGAGAGGTGATATCCGTTATCAGGTGTTTTATTTTGAAAAAAAATAGCCGCACTATATATGGTTGGCCTTTCTGTAAATGCCGAGGACCAATACAAGCCGAGGACCCGGCGGCGGGCGCCGGGGGGATCACCAATTATTGTGGAATCGAAAGCGGGGCATTGTCGGGACGCGGGTGCAGGAAGCGTCCTTCCGCTACGGCAAGAAAATGTCCCATAAAGCGTTCGAGCCCGGGGAGATGTGCGGTCCGCGAAGGCAGCATACCCTCTTCGAATCCGTAGCGTAGAAACCGGAGCAGTATCCTCCGATCCTTGCCGATAATGTGAACGGGTACCCCATACCCCGCTTCTTTTTCACTGACCGGAAATTTTGGCTGGTGATCCCCGATGATAATCAAAATATCCCCTTCATCCAGATGGGCACGGGCATACCCGAAAACCGATTCAAGGGAGTAACGTATGGAGTGGGCATACCCTTCAAAAAGTTCGCTCCCCAGGGCCCAGGAATTGTCATACCAGGTATTCCGGGAGCGGTCGTAAAATACCCGGCCGCCGTTGAAACCGCTCCAGGAGGAAATATAGGGAGGAAGGTAATTCCACGGGACATGGCTGGAACAGAGGATATACTGCACGAAGTGAGGCTGCGGGGAATTGTGGTCAATAATCCGCGAATGAATATAGTGCAGTTGATATTGATCGGGCAGTTCCCCGAAGGTAAAGAAGGGACCGTTATACTCGAAGTCTTCATGCAGCACATAGGTGTCATAGTCGTAAAAACCCGTGTATTCATCGGTCATGAACTTGGTCCCCGGTGCCGAGAGGATGCTACGGTATCCGGCCCTGCTCAGCAGGTGAAGCACATTCTCGGTACGGCTTTTCACCACCCGGTCATAATGCGATTGGGTGCGTATCTCAATACCACTGAGAATGGTAGCATCGGCCAGCCATGAAGTGCCTCCGAAGGTGGTTGAGTCGTAGGCGTAGCTGAACACGGTAAAACCGTCGCCCTGTAACAGCGAGAGCTGTTGGGTATAAAAGTCCTTCAACCGATTGAAATGGTCAGGATTGGTGAACACCGTTGTACCGTAGGATTCGACGATGGCGAGGTGGATGTTTTTATCCTCTATTCCGGGGAAAGCGAAGGAGTCCTCCTTGCCCAGATAACTACCGTAGGAAATTGACCTGTCAATAACGGGCGCAGCGGCGCTTATGGCCGTGTTTTCATAGAAAAAAAGCTGATCCAAGAGCCGAAAAGCCGCCGGTTGAGCCGGTGCCACAATAGCCGAGAGCAGCAGAACCGCCACGGCCATGGTCAGACTCGGTATTCGCGGCAACCGCCCCAGGACTGGAGCTGAGTAACGGAATAATGTCCACAGCAGGGCTGTTGCCAGGCTGAAGGCCAGGATCGCGGGGATAACAAGCAGCAGAGGACGGGTAAAAAGTTCAGTACCGAAGAGCATGTTAAAAAAATGGGACGCAAGGGGTATATTCGCCCGAATATCAAACGTACGCACATACACGTGTTGAAAAAAAGCTTCAGCGGTGGAAAAGACCAGGACCACCAAAAAAACAAGGGTGAAGAGAAGCAGGAAAAACAGCGCGGAAAAAGACCTTCGGCGATCTGCTTTTTTGAAATGATCCCCGCGAACACGACCTCCGATAACTATCAGGAGAAACGCCGCCGCGGCAGCCTCCGGCAGCGGGATGAAGATCCAGTGCCACTCGTAGCGGGGAAACCAGATATACGATCCGAGCAGAAGGTTGAGGAGGCATACAAGGGCATACACGGCAGCCCCTGTTCCGATCAGTCTGAGTAGGGTGGTAACGGATTTCACGGAAGCCCTCCGGAATTCGGCGGAGCCGGAGATCCTGCCTCGGCGGCGTGGAAGGAAATCAGGCGGGCGTAGATATCCCCGGCATGGTCATTGAGGCCGAGGGATCTCAGCTCGGTGCGAATAGTGTCAGCCGGCTGCCACTGCTTCCATTTCAGTCTCATCGTTTCCCGGGCCGAGAGGTTGTACTCATAACCGCCCAAAGACTCCAGACGTTCGACACATCGAAAGGCTTCTTCAATCGCCGAGGGGAGATACTCAACCGAAAGTGCGGGCAGTGGTACCGAAAGTCCTTTCAATACCTCCAGCTCAAAACCCTCCACATCGATTTTGCAAAAATCCGGTACTCCGTGGTCCCGTATCAGACCGTCGAGAGTTACCACCTGGGTTTCACATTGTTTCGTCCAGTGTATACGGGCAAAGGGGGAGGTTCGCTTGACGGTACGAATCCACTTGGTGGAAAGGGTATTGAGGGTAGGATGCTGGGGATCGCAGAATAGGACGGCCCTCCCCGGTTCTGACCCGGCGGCCACCGGTAGAAAAGTGAGGTTATTTCGCCTCCCGTGAACTGTTTTGAGAAAAGGCCGGCAGTCGGGATTGGGTTCAAGAGCTACCACACGGGCACCGAGGCGGGACCATACGCCTATACGATTGCCGAGGTGGGAACCAATGTCGAAGGCGAGACTGCCCGGTCCGATAAACTGCCCGTAGAGTTTTTTCATGCGCAATCCTTTGGTGGGTATCGCGTAGTAAATAACAAAGGATTTGAAAAGCCCGGACAAGGTCTGCATACGTCTGTTTTGAAAATTGAGGCATGCCTCCCATAGAAAAGAAACGACCAGAAGAACCAGTCCTGCCAGAAGAGCGGTGATACGCACCCAGTGGGGGAGAAACAGCGCGAATCCGCCGGCCAGGCTTGAGACGGAAATCGCACATACCCGGCGGGAAAAAGAGGCAAACCGGGGCGGATACTGTTCTCTCTTTCCGCTGACAGCGAACACCAGCACAAACAGATATCGGATCGCCCCGAAGCTCATGATCCACAATCCGTAACCGGCGGTGCGATACAGAAGAAATGCAAGGATAAGTGTAAACAGGGCATCGGTTTCTTCGTCAAGCTTTGCTCCGGATTCGGTAACCCCGGAACTCCGTGCAACATACCCATCCGCAAGATCGGATAGAACCAGCAAAATAATTACCGTCAGTAGCAGCGGATCGGTGCTTGCCCCCGCATCACTCCACAGGACCAGGGGCAGGGTACCGAAAGCCCGCAGAAGGGTAAGCAGGTTCGCCGGCCTTGCAATTGAGGCCCTGACAACCGACAGGAGCAGCACCATTTGTGCATACAGGAGGCCGAGTAACAGCCATGAGAAACCGGGGACCCCTCCGGGATTCAGCACAAGGCCGACCGTAAACAGCAGCGCAATGGCCGATTGAATGTACTTCCAACTCTGATAAGTCACCAGTCTTACCATCAGTTTTGCTCCAGGGCAGATAGGATAAGAGCCGCGGTATCCGGCCATCCCGGGAGGGATTGTGCACGTTTGGCGGCGGCGATACTCAGTTGATTTCGCAGTTTCTCGCTCCTCAATAGTCGACTCATTGCCAGGCGCCATTCGCTGCGGGCCGCGAAATCTTCATCCCCGCTGCAGAGGATTACCGCCGGGGAATCTCCTCCAACCTCCGGAATCCCCCCCGTTCGGTTGGCAACAACCGGTAATCCCGCAGCCAGGGCCTCGGCCACTACCATTCCGTAGCTTTCAAAGCGGGAAGGAAAGAGAAACAGATCTGCCTGCCGCATCTCGGTCTGAACCTGCTCCGGCTCGATCTGAGGCCCGATATGAATGCGTTCTGAGAGCCCCAACTCCTTCGCCTCGTACCGGAACTCTTCAGTCAGCGCTCCCTTTTCATCAGCCCCGCCGAATATTCTCCATCGCCAGGGCAGGTCTCTGAGCTCCGCGAGTACCAAAAGGAGAAACCGATGGTTTTTTGCCGTTGTCCAGTTTGCTATGGTGAGAAGTTTAGGCTCCGAGGGAGTATGACTTGAAGGCCGATCGATGAGGCCTACCCTCTCCTTTCCGTGAGAATTAATGCCGGTTATCCTGACCCCCGGGGGGGCTAGGGTTATCAAAGGGCTCGCCGGTTCAAGAAGACGCTCAAGCTCCTTTTTCATGTAATGGCTGGGCACGATTACCCTGCTACAGCAGGATAAACAGGCAATCTCTGCCCTGCGCAGCTTTTCAGCCGCAGCCTGAGTCAGGATTGGATCCAGGGAGGGAAGGTAATGTACGAGCATTGCCAGAGCTCCCCGGTGATGGGCATGCAGCGCTTCAACCCAGCGGGGATAAGATAAATATAGGCTGTCGAGTAACAGAGTAGCCGTCGCAGGTACTCCGAGTCCGGCAAGCTCTTGAGGGGCCGGCGGCTCCGGTCCTGAAGAGTATTCGGTCTCTTTGGGGTGTACAGGTTTCGCGGCGGCGGGCCGGGAAGCCAACTGCAGATACCTGAAGCGCTCCCCCGGTAGTTCGACTGAAACATACCGGTTATACAGGTAACCGCCGCTGAGCTTAGTGCTTTGGGGAGTCAGTAGTACTACCATCGCGCCCTGCCGTTCCCGTCATCCCCGGGCCGAGTCGGTGACAGCATCAGAATATGATGCCCATGCGGTAGCCGACTCCCATATCTTGATTTCAATCTCCTGTGCTGAAGTGCCGATTTCTCTTCGCACGGATTCAGAAATATAGATGCACAAGTTCTCCAGACTCGGTTGGCGATCCTTGAAAAAGGGCAAATCGTTCAAGAGTACGTTATCGATCTGTGCAAGGGTGTTGTGAAGAGATGATTCAAGCAGATCGATGTCTGTGGAAAAGCCGTTGGAGTCGAGGGCTGAGGTACGGCAGATCAATTCGACCCGGTACGGATGGCTGTGAGGGCGGGATTCTTCGCCAAAATCACCTCGAAGATAATGACGCGCCTGCAAATCCTGCTGTATTCCTGTAGCAAACATGGTTTAGCGACTCCTTTTCTGATTGAAGCTTCTTTCGGTGGGGATGCGGCCGACCGTACTGCCGCCGTTGTGCAAGTCGCCGGTATCAGAATCATCCGGTATGAGCAGGACCTGCAGTACCGGCTCCCGGGGAGCTGTGAGAGAATCCTCTTCGTTCATACCGAAGAGCAGCTGATAGGCTTCTTGTGCCCGTGAAAAGGGAAAGCGGTGGGTGACATACTTCGAAGGCCGTATCCTCTGCATCCACTCCTTTACTTCACCGGTGCGGCGATCCCGGGTCCACCGGCTACCGAGTCGGGAGGCAAGTGTGGAAACCTGGGAGCTGCGCAGAGTAAGGCGTTTGCGGTGAAAATTTTCTCCAAGCTTGAGTTGAACCGAACGGTTTCCATACCATGATGCCTCCAGGATAAGTGTTTCAAAATCGGCACAATCAACGGCCTGCTGCAGCCCGCGCTCACTGCCGCTGACGTGAATAATCTTATCGGGCAACTGCTTATCAAAAAGAAGGCCAACAGCATCGGCAAGCCCGGCCGGCTCATATTGGGTCGGGTCGGCGGTCGGCAGGCCCAATCGGTCACTCATACGGCGGCGAAAAGCATCCGGCTCCAGCGCCGCTACATGCAGCCCCGGATGTCCGGCCAGTATTTCCGCCACGAGGAGACCGATCATCCCCTGACCGATTAACAGGATCCGTTCTCCCGGCAGCGGAGCCGTGTCGAGGACTATAGTATACGCGGTCTCCACGCTCGGGTAGAGCACAATATCCTCGAAATCTGAAGAATCAGGAAAATAGATGAGTTCCTCCCGGGGATAAAAAAACCGGTCCTGATGGGGAAAAAAAGCAAATACCCTCTCCCCCTTCGGAGTTAGTCCGGCATTCATATATCCGTATTTAATCGGATAGACCATGGTTTCATTGATGCCTGCTATTTTGTCTTCAGTTTTGCCTCCGGGAAAAGTATTGCAAAACAGATGTCTTTCGCTGCCGTGACTTATGCCGATTGCCCGGGACCGGATCAGCTCCTCCCCGCTTTGCTGTTGAAGCTGTTCTGTGCGTACCTCAGTAGAGTAGGGCCGATCGAAATAGAGAGCGGCAGCGGTGAATCCTGAAACAGGAGTAGGGCTGAACGAGATATCCCAGATGATATCATTGCCGACTTGACGAACCGATGTGGTGTGCCCCTGCCTGGCTTCTTCAATATTTCTTACCTGCAGATCGGCAACCGCCTCCGTGCCGCGTCCGATTATCAGGGGTGCTGAAACAATACACAGCCTGTCGACCAGGTTCTGTCTAAAAAAGGAGGTGATAAGGGTGGCGCCTCCCTCCACAAACAGGCTGGAGAAGCCGAGAACGCCAAGCTTATCCAGAATTGCCTGCAGACCGAGATGTGCCGTACCGGAAGGCTCCACCGGAACAATCTCAAGCTGCAGTTTTTCCAGGGCACGCCGGCGCGAGTCCTTCGAATCGATGTTGGTATTGGAGCAGAAGATGATAGTCCGGTACGTTTCGGCGCTTTTTACTATTCGGGAACCCATAGGTATCTTGAGCTGCGAATCAAGAATTATTCGAACAGGAGATTGACAGCCACCCGGCAGTCGGCAGGTGAGGAGCGGGTCGTCGGCCAAAACGGTACCTATTCCGACCATGAGGGCTTGATTGTCACGGCGCAGAGTGTGGGCAAACTCGGTACCAGGCCGGCCCGAAATCCGCTCGGAGCGCCCATTGAGGGTTGCAATACGCCCGTCGGCGCTTTGAGCATAACTCAGGGTCACGAAAGGACGTGTATTATTCATTCACTATATCCTTCCTTTTTAAAATAGAGGCTAAAACAATCAATGGCAAGCGTTGACTTCTCTAATATACATTTTTACTATATAAGTAATGGAATCTGATTCAACAATGTTTTATAAAAAAATGCCCACTGGAACTCCACAACCTTCCGCCGACCGTGAGCTGGTGGAACTGGTTGCAAAAGTTAAGTTCCCCACCAAGTACGGACAGTTTGAGTTGTACGGCTTCAACGAGACGGGAACTGAAAAAGTACATACCGTCATGGTCAGGGGAGAGCTCGATGGGATGAACGGATGTCCTGTCAGAGTACATTCGGAATGTCACACCGGCGATGTACTGGGGTCGCTGCGCTGCGACTGCGGAGAGCAGCTGGAAACCTCTCTTAAATATATTGCCCACGAGGGTCACGGCGCCCTGATCTATCTGAAGCAGGAAGGACGTGGAATCGGTTTGCTGAACAAACTCAAAGCCTACTCTCTCCAGGATGAAGGACTCGATACCGTGGAGGCAAACGAGTTTCTCGGACTTCCGGCGGAAGCGCGGGATTATTCCGTCGGAGCGGCAATAATCCGTGCGCTTGGAATAAAGAGCGTGGTACTCCTTACCAACAATCCGGACAAAGTAAAAAAATTAAAAGAACAGGGCATACAGATAGACAGGCGTGAGCCGGTTGTGATTGAACCGAACCAGTACAACCGGTTTTATCTGGAAACAAAAAAGAAGCGCATGGGCCATATCTATTGAACATAGACTGTCCCGAAGCTTATGGACACCATTATTGCTCATTCCCGCAGCAGCAACTCACCACCCTTCCCCCAGGTCCTGGGGTCCACGAATTGCCGATCCCCTCGACCTGCGACTAAAAGTCGGAGGAGGCGGCAGCGTTAACCTCATACCGGTGGCCCGTCAGACTGCGGCGAGCATCACCTCCACATCATGCTCCAATCGCAAGATTACGCCCTCCTCCTCGGTTCGGTGGGACTCTTCTTCACCCTCGCGGTCATCATGTTTCTCACCAGGAAGATCAGCTGGTACATGCGCGAAGCTTAGGTAATTAAATTAAATGATGAATAAGGGCCTGCTGAAAAACTATGCAGGCCCGGTTTATAATGTTTCTATTCCCATGTAGAAAAAAACAATCTTTGAACCATTTTTCTTCATTTGCGTATACTATTAATAGTATGACAAGAGGTATACAGGATGGGCCGGGACAGAAAACCGATGATGACTGTCGGGCTCCTGAGTTCCCGGTAATATGGAACAATTACTATCCCCGGCTCACTGTATACCTGAGAAGGGCCTTCGGGATCACCCACCGGGAAGAGGTGGAAGAGCTTGTACAGGAAATACTGCTGAAGGTGTACCGCAATCTTGACCGCTACGATAAAAAGCACGCCCTGTCCACCTGGATTTACCGCATCGCCAGGAATTGCAGCATCGATTACCTGCGAAAAAGGGATCCCCGTGGAAGAAAGATCCTTCAGTACGGGAGTGATGAGGGAGTCGGGATTCCGATGGAAGTGCGGCAAAAGAATAATTCCCGGGTAGACCTGGTGGCCGAGGATTTATTGAAAAAAGAAGAACGGGAGGCCGTTCGCAGGGCCCTGGAATCATTGCACCGTGAGGACCGGAGCATTATTTTTCTCCGCTACTACGAGGAGATGAGCTACCGGGAGATCGGAAAAATCCTGAAGATCCCCGAGGGAACGGTCAAATCCAGGTGCCACCGGATCCGCGGGGAACTGCGCATTCTGTTAAAGGAGGTACTCTGATGATCGACGAGGAACAAGAAGAAAAAAACCCGGGGGAAGCGAAGCTTGTAGCCTCCTTTTTTCAGGAAGAAATCGCCTCCATCGATGTTCCGCCGCCTCCTTCCGTAGAACTTTCATACCGCAGGATATACCGCGGGACTTCCAGTAAAGCTGCCAGCAGGGCTTCCCGCAAGACCGCTCCAGCCTTCCTGCCAGACCTGCTCTTCGCCTCGGCAGTATTCCTGTTGCTTACCATAACCCTGGGGAACCCGAAATACTCCCTTCAGTCCCCCCTGTCCGAGGCCGGAATCGGTTTCGCCAGGGAGAAGCAAATCGGATATCACCTCGAAAAAGGCCTGATCGCCTTCCATGAGGCGGCGGCCCCGGTATTTCGCAACCCGGTATTTCGAAGCAAAGGAGAAAAAAAATGAGAAAAATCTACCCCCTTTTCCTGCTGATCGCCCTCGCCCTCCTGGCCTCAGGCTACATCTTCGGCGGCGCATCC
>JAGYPA010000096.1 GCA_018399255.1 Spirochaetales bacterium
CAGTGACCGGTTATCCTTGATATCAACAATTTCATGCTTCAGATAGGACCACCAGCCATTGGGTCCGCATACACCTTGATGGTAGATCATGTTGACAAAGTGCTTAATTGCCATAGCAAATATGCCTGACATGGAAATCCCCATGGTATGCGATACCGCATAGCGTCCGCCAATTGAAATCATATAGCCATGAAATTTCGACTTGAAAGGCTTTACTTCCTCAGCTTTCAAACCAAGAGATTTCCTGACCTGGGCTATGATTCCATGGGCGGCAACTGCCGCGGTCTGCTCGGCCGCCTCAACAATCTGGGGTACGGGGGCTTCACTTTCTACAAACCACATACCGTCTCCGGCAATGTACACATTGTCATAATCCGGGCTTTGCATGTATTCATTAACCCGCTTCCGGCCGACTTTTCCATTTTCAATGGCAAGCTGCTCACTGAAGGATGCCCCCTTGACTCCGCAGGTCCAGATCAGGGTTCGGGTCTTGATCTGCATACCGTTCTTCAAAGTAAAGCCGGTTGAGTCAGCTTTCACGATGAGTGAGTTGACGCGAACATCAACTCCTTTCTTTTGCAGGTACCTGGATGCTTTCTCCCTCGGTTTGTCCGGCAGCATGGGAAGTATCTTGTTAAGCCCCTCAACACAAATAAGCTTAGCCTCTTCCCGTTCAACTCCAAACTCATCGCAGAGACCGGGCAGCCATTCCATCAGCTCCCCAAGCATTTCTATACCGGTAAAACCGGCTCCGGCAACGACAAAAGTCATCATCTGGGAGCGTAATTCATCATCTTTTTCAAGTGAAGCTTCCTCTACCTGGGCTCTGATGTGTTCACGCAATACTATGGCATCATCAAGACTCCAAAGAGTAAATGAGTTCTCCTTAATACCCGGGATATTGAAATCTGTCGGTTCGCCGCCGGTACTTATCAGCAGATAGTCGAAGGGATAGCGTGCATCACTGGATACCAGTTCCTGCTTCTTGAAATCCACATCCTCAATGGTGTCCTGAAGTATCCGTACATTTGTTCCGGCAAAGATCCGGTTGTAGGTTATTTTGACAGACTCTTCATGAACTCTGTTTCCTGCAACTTCATGCAGCTCAGTCATCAGTGTGTGGAAATTGAACTTGTCAATCAAAGTTATTTCAACTTTGTCTTCAAGTTTCTTAAATGCCTTATACATTTTTTTGGCAGCATGAACTCCGGCGTATCCGCCGCCGAGCACTACCACTTTAATAGTTTCCATATATTCTCCTCCCAGGAATATATTCCGAATTAATTCATCGCTGAACTAAGTTCCAGAACTAATATTGATTGCTCTCGTGATATATAAATTTTCTGTGCTACTCTCTGCAGATGTCTTGCCTTCCTCAACTTTTTTAATCATAATGACACGAATGATACAAATACAGTATACGAAATCTATAATTATATGTCGATAAAAAAAGCACTAATTATCTTACTTTTTTTGTTATATATATTTCCTCTTTATTCTTTCCCTCAATCAGATAAAGGTTCTGTTGCAGTTAAAACGAGTGAACCTGTCAGCAGCTCCGAACTTATGCTGGGAACTGTCTGCATGATTAAAATCTATGATAATCCGCATGAGGCTGCCTTTACTGAGGCTTTTGCCAGAATTGATGCAATTGAACAGCAAATGAGCATTACCCTGCCGGAAAGTGTAATCTCCAGCGTCAATAATGAAGCGGGACGTAAGGCAGTCCCCGTTCCTCTGGAAACATTTAATGTAGTACGGGAGGCAGTTCACATAGCCCGGCTAAGCGGCGGGGCTTTTGATCCCAGTATCGGGCCTCTGATCAAAGCCTGGGGCATTGGTACCGATAATGCCCGGGTACCTTCCCTGAACGAAATTTCTGTCCTTCTGAATCTGGTAGATTACCAGAAAATTATTCTGGATACTGATGATCGTTCGATTTATCTTGAATCTCCCGGTATGATTCTTGATCTGGGCGGAATAGCTAAGGGGTATGCGGCAGATGAAGTGCGAAAAGTTCTCAGGGAGCATAATGTCCAAAGCGCTATTATAAATCTCGGAGGAAATGTTCTGACAGTCGGGAAAAAGCCTGATGGTTCCCTTTGGCGAATCGGAGTTCAGGATCCGGCCAAAGACCGTGGTGCGTATATTATGATCCTGTCAATCGAAGATACGGCCATAGTTACATCCGGGCCGTATGAGCGGTATTTTTCTATTGATGATATTTTGTATCACCATATCCTTAATACCGAAACCGGCTATCCTGTTGATTCCAACCTGGGTAGTGTGAGCATTATTTCCAGGGATTCGTTTATTGCCGATGCCCTTTCGACCGCTTTTTTTGCTATGGGTATTGAACAGGGAATGACTCTGGTTGAATCTTTTGAATCAATTGAGGCGGCCGCTGTAACCTGGGACAACAAAATTATCGTTTCCAGCGGGTTTGTGAACGGCACAGTTACGTTTGAGCTGAAGGATTCTGATTTTACGGTAATTCCTACGGCCAAATACCTGCAAAGCCCATAGCTGAGCCAAACCAGAAGGCAATCACTATTCCTGCCGCTTTTCCAAAGTCCCAAATGCCGGCATTGCGACTTCCGGCTATTCCGCTGTGCGAATCAGAGAAACCCGTTTCCTCATCAGTCAGTATCCCCTGTTCCATTTCTTCCAACAGTGTATCCAGTGATTCGATGAATTTTCCCTTTTCCGGTTTCTTCCAGGCAGTCACTAGATGTTCGAAATAGAGAAACTGTTTTGAAAGAAGCTGTCCAAACCACCCGGGAAAACGGGGTTTTCCAGAAACCATATACTGCGATAGATAAATCATGCCTATCAGGGTCATGGCTTTCTCCAACCCGGTAAGCAATGCGCCGAGGGTAATAGAAAATGATCCTATAGAAGCAAGTACCCGTCCGTTCTCCTGCAGCAGGTTCATCGCTGTAATGGAAGCCAGAACTACGGTAATCATAACTACACGGATTTTCCTGCCGTGCATTGCTGCCAGAACTATGAGAAAGAAGACTTGAAGGCCCTGCACAACGAGTCCCGGCTGAAGGAGGAAAGCTGGTATCATGAGCAATCCGGCTGCAATCCTGATATCAGGTTTCTGCATGCGATATTTCATCCCTTCCCCTTTTTCCGTATAGACCGGTAAATTCTAAAGCACTGCTGTACCATCGTGACCGATCTGTAAAGTGATTGACAAATATTCCCAGCAGTATTGATGACACCAGTCCCATAAGTAAAAATGGCGGAGCTATAATCCATATACTGCTCCCGAACAATAAATACTGAGCAAGAAGCAGCTGCACGCTGTTGCTCGTCATTGCACCCACCAGACTGATTCCTATGTAGGATATTTTGTTATGAAATAACTTATACAGCAAATACATCATAAGTGAGCTTGCAAGTGAACCGCCGGCCGAATAGATGAATATATAAGAAAAAAGTGTTCCATTAATCAACCCCTGCCCAGCAATTTTAAGTGTTACAAGAATTAGATATTCCGGCAGGGAAAAAAGGGCCAGGCCAACCATAATGGGCAGATTAGCTAAACCTATCCGCAGAAACGGAAGCGGTTTGGGGATCATGTATTCTACCGTGGACAGAAAAAGGGAAAAAGCAGCCAGAATTGCTATTTTCGTAATTATTTCACTGCCGATGCCGTTCTCTCTCTTCACGGGTGTATTTTCAGAAGACAATATCGTCAACCTCCAGTCCGTCACTTTCCATAACCCCTTCAATCATTATAAAAACCTCATTAGGCAGGCAGACAATCCACTCCCCCGGTCTGTTTATTCTACCTGCTGCAATACAGAATTTATTTTTACAGGGTGATTCTTCGACATGAGCCTGCCCGTTTTCTATGTGTACAAAAGTTTCGCCTAAGGGGCCTGGAACGGCAATCTCACGATCGATATCGAGAGAATAGCGCCAAGTGTCTTCATTCACTCTTATTACAACGCTGGCATTCTCAGCAGGGGTACTGTAGATTCTGATGAAGAGAAATAAAACCAGACCTGAAGCTACTGCCGCTATAACCACATCAAGGGGTTTCAGTTTTTGCATGGTGTGTAAAATTATCAGTACAATCACAAAAAGTCAAACCTGTCCCATTGCAAAAATTGCAATACCCACTTGCAATCTATAAAACTTTATCTTATAATTTTTATAATCTTTTAAGTAAACTGTACGGGAGAAAAACAGAGAATAACGAAAAACAGCCATTGTACAGTAAAGTAATTCTGTGGGAGGAATTCATGAAAAAAGTATTAGTATTTCTTTTGATTCTGTTTACCATGATCGGTATTTCAGCTCAGGGGGAAAAAGAGCGAGAAGCTTTGGTGGAAAGAGCTGCTGAGATCAGAAGTCAGGCAGCAGCGCAGCCTGCGGCTGACCCGGAAACCGATGTCGAACCAGCCGGTCCATACGAAGACGGCATCTATTTCGCCATAGAAGAAGGCTTTTCCGGCTCAGGGTGGAAATATGTTGTCACTTTGGAAGTTTCAAACGGCAATATTGTTTCCGCTGATTGGAACGGGGTACATATCAAAGCGGGTCGTGATAAAAAAACAGTTTCCAAAGCTGGTGATTACGGCATGGTAGCCCGGGGCGGGGCAATCTCTGAATGGGATGTTCAAGCTGAGGCTGCAGAGGCGTATTTACTGAAAACTCAGGATCCGACTGCGATTAATTACACTAATGATGCTGGTAATACCGATGATATAGCCGGGGTTACAATCCATGTGGTTGAATTTTTCTCATTGGCAGAAAAGGCCCTCGCTGCCGGTCCCGTTGGCCGCGGTCCGTATGCTGATGGGCATTATTATGCTGAAGAGGATAGTTTCAGCGGCAGCGGATGGAAATATTTTGTGGATATGACCGTAGTTAACGGATATATAGCCGCAGTTAACTGGAATGGGGCTAATGCCTCTGCCGGACCGCTTAAAAAAGAGGTTTCAAAATCCGGAGCCTACGGCATGGTTGCCAGAGGCGGGGCAATTTCAGAATGGGATGTACAAGCTGAAGCAGCTGAAGCGTATCTGCTGGAAACGCAGGATCCAACTGCAATCAATTATACCAGTGATGCCGGCAATACTGATGACATAGCAGGTGTAACCATTCACGTAGTGGAATTCTTCTCACTGGCAGAAAAAGCCCTTGAAGCTGGACCTCAGGAAATTGGTCCATATGCCAACGGGCTGTACCATGCCGAAGAAGCAGCCTTTGGCAGAACCGGATGGAAATATGTTGTTGACCTCACTGTCAACAATGGACGTATCGTCGCCGCCAGCTGGAACGGGGCTCATAGAGACAGCGGTACAGATAAGAAAACCCGATCCAAAGATGGTGAATACGGCATGGTTGCCCGAGGGGGAGCGATTTCCGAATGGGATGTTCAGGCAAAAGCTGCCGAAGCATTTCTGCTTGATACACAGGATCCTGCAGCCGTCAATTATACCACTGATGCCGGCAATACTGATGACATAGCAGGTGTGACAATCCATGTTGTCGAATTTTTCTCTCTGGCAGAAAAGGCTCTGGCTCAAGGTCCTGTTCCCTACGGCCCCTATAAAAACGGGTACTTTCACGCTGAGGGTGAATACAGTTCAAATGGTTGGAAATCGGTAGTTGACCTCACGGTTATTGGCGGACGCATAGCTGCGGTTAACTTCGATGATGTCAATCTTGATGGGGAAAGCAAGACAGTACAGGCTGCCGAAGGTAAATACGGCATGGTTGAACGCGGCGGAGCCCAGTCTTCCTGGGATGTGCAGGCTGATTTAGCGGAAAGTTATTTTCTTCAGCAGCAGGCTCTGGAAGTTGATGTTGATGCTATAGCTGGTGTGTCCATTACCATAAGCGATCACCTGGCCCTTGCTGCAAAGGCTTTAGGCAAGTAGCGAAGCAGGCCTCAACTCATAAAAAACGAGAGGCTGAAACCCCGAGTTCTTGCGAACTTGCGGTTTCAGCCTCTTCCCTTTATCTCGTGCAGCCTGAGCTATCTGCTGTAGCTTGCGGATGAGAATACTTCTGCTACAGTTTCGGTAACTGTGAAGTCAAGAAGTTCAAGCATACCATATATTCCAGATATTTTTTCTTTCGTACCATTTGTAACTATCTGTTCCGGGATCAGGCTGCCGTCAACATAAGAGAAATCGATCTGCTGATCAATATCCAGATAACCGACCGAGTAGATATTTTCAACCCGCAGCGGAGCTCCGGTGGTAAGTGATATCCATACATACCCGGAAATATCCATAACTGTCCCCGATTCTGCATAGGGACTCTGGTAGAAAAAACCGTTTTTATCAATTGTCAGCTCGTAATAATAGACTTCACACGAGTCACCATCAATTTTTTCAATAGTTCCTGTTGAATATTGTTCCCCGAATGAAGAAACGTAACCACTGAAGGGGGTGAAAACCAACCCGGAGGAATAGGTATCCATCAAGGCCCTGACAGCAGAGTCCCCAAAAAATCGTGAGGTTATTCTCCCGTAGTACGTTTCAGAGAAGAGTGAAAGAGCATCCTGTTCTATTACCGTGATACCATAACCATTAGTTTCGGCATAGGTAATCTCTTTCACAGCCGGTATGATATGCGAGCTTTCATCTGCTATCGAATCCGCCTGGTCCCATAAGTTACCGGCAAAAAGTCCAGCACTTGCTGCAAGCAGTGCAATCCCTGTCATCATCAAAATCTTCTTTTTCATAATCAACTCCTAAGTTTGTAAATTTTCCGGAACAGCTCCTGCTGCTCCTGTCATGTTCTGAATATAGAACTGCTGTGTAGAAGAATGATGGATGAAGTATGTAGATTATGTGTAGTTTCATGTAAATATAGTGAATGAGCTTGCTATGGGGCAAAAAAAGTTTCATAGTATCAATATGGATACAATCTGCATAGTAGAAGACAACCAAGTGATTCTTGAAGGAATAACAACATATTTAGAATTATCCGGGTTTGGTGTCAAACCCTTTTCAACATTGGGGGCTGCAAGAAAGTTCCTGCTTCACACAATGCCTGATTTGATGATACTGGATGTCATGCTGCCCGATGGTGACGGATTTGCCTTTGCAAGGTCAATCCGGAACAGTGTACAGTTTCCCATAATTTTCCTTACTGCCCGTGACTCTGAATCTGACAGAATTATGGGATTTGAGCTGGGTGCTGATGACTATATTGTCAAGCCGTTCTCGCCTAAGGAGCTTGTCATGAGGGTACGGGCGATACTTCGACGGATTGATAAAACACCCCTCACCGGCAAAGCGGCGGAAAGCAAGTGGCAGTCTCAAGGTGTAACACTCGCAATGGACCGGGGAAAGCACACTCTTACTATAGATTCAAGCTCAATTGAACTGACTGCTGCTGAATGGCGAATTCTGGAATATATGATTGACAACAGCGATATTGTTATCACGCGTGAGCAAATTCTTGAACACTGTCTTGATTATGCTTTTGATATTTCTGATCGAATAGCCGATACTCATATCAAGAATATTCGCGCGAAGCTTGGACCATCTCAGTGGATCAAAACTATTCGCGGTTATGGTTATTCATTTCAGGCAGAAAATATCAGGGAGCCGTCATGAAAGCAGTATTTACCCGGATAATCACTGCCATGCTGATGCTGTCCTCCCTTATGCTGCTTGTTCAAGGCGGTATAAACTACGGTTATCAGCTGGTATCACTGGAAAAGTGGCATAAGGACATCGCTGACGAATTCGAATCAAATCTTGCATCCATCCTTTCCATGGCTGAACAATACCCTTTGGGGACATCTTCTTATTCCTTGCAGGTTTTAGTTGAAAAAGCTCTCAAAGATGACCGCATTCATACTGCAGTTATGTATGATACTGATGGAAAACAGCTGTTCACATTATCTTCAAATACCAGTCGGGACTCCGAAAAAACTCACGATTTTATTGGAAATATTCAGTTAATGCAAAAACATTCGCAAAAAGATACATCGTTCCCGATTTACATTGATGATACACATATAGGAAATCTTACCATTTCCACACTGGCTCCAACTCGTTATGATATAACACGAAATTTTTTTAACAGGACTATCTGGATATTCCTGATTTCGCTGCCTGTCTCTTTGCTTATTGCAGCCGCCATCGCCTTTATTCTCTCAAGACGACTGGCTTCTGTTCCCATAAAACTTTCACGCGAGATATCAAGCCTGGCTAAAGGGAATCGATCAGTAAAGTTTACGAAAAGCAATATATATGAATTTTCACTCATTTCTGATGCAGCATCAATCCTGCAGCAGGAACTGCTGAAAAGCCAGCGGAGCCGTACACAGTTTATGCGTAACCTGGCCCACGATTTGCGTACTCCCGTTGCAGCCATGAATGTTCAAATAGAAGGTGTACTGGAAGGGATTTTCCCACCTTCTAAGCATGTTTTTTCCAGTCTTCAGACGCAGCTTACCCTCCTGCACGAGAAAATTGATGCTTTTCTTAAAATTTCCCACCTGGAATCACCCGACTACGTGATGAAACCGATAAGCGTCAATCTTGGGAAAACAGTTGAATCTGTTCTTGAAGAACTGGAGAGGCAAATTTCTCAGAAGCAGCTGCAGCTGGAAGTCAGACTGGACAAGAGCCTATGGGTCATGGCAGACAGCGAGTTGATAAGACTGGCAATACTCCAGATCATTCAGAATCTGGTGCAGTTTTCCGAAATACACAGCAGTGCAAGTATAACCCTTACAGAAGAAGGAAAGTCGGCGGCTCTTGTCTGTGAGAATGCCGGCCAGATTGCCAGTAAAGATCCTGAGGAACTTTTTGATCATCTTGTAAAAGAGAATTATTCAAGAAACACCCCGGGAAACGGCCTGGGCCTGACTTTTGCCAGAAAGATTATTACACTCCATGGAGGCCTTTCGACCTTGAGAAATAAGCAGGGTCACAGAATTCAAGTATCTATGCTTCTGCCCCTTGACAACAGCAGCACAGCTTGAAAATCAACCCCAGGGATCAGCGTCAGTTTGTAGCCTGCCGGCTAACCGGA
>JAGYPA010000097.1 GCA_018399255.1 Spirochaetales bacterium
ATGGATTATAAAATTCTCATTCCTGAACAGCTCGGAGAAGCTTTGAAGAGCGAACGGAAAAGTATGAAAATCACGCAAAAGGAGGCTGCCGCATCAGTTGGGCTGCTTCCAAAAACCATATCAAATCTTGAGAATTACACTGCTAATGCGAGTGTAGAGAGTCTGTTCAAACTCTTATCCGCTCTGCAGATGAAAATCATCCTCACTCCTGTGGCAGAGAATAAGGCAGTTGCAGCTGATTTGGAGTGGTAAAATGGGGAGAAGGTCTAAAACACGTACACTCAATCTGTGGACGAATGATTTACTTGTCGGCAGATGGACTATTACTTCTACAGGTGAGCATCAGCTCCATTATGCTCACAGTTGGCTCGAATCGGAATATGCTCGGCCAATTTCATTATCATTACCGTTGAAACCGGAGGATTCCTGTTATCGAGGTGCAATGGTTAGATCTTTCTTCGATAACCTGCTTCCGGACAGCGTCTTGATACGGCAAAGAATACAGAATCGATTCGGAACTGTCAGCAGAGAGCCCTTCGATCTCCTGACTGAAGTGGGAAGAGACTGTGTCGGAGCTCTGCAGATTGTCCCTGAAGGTAAGGATCCTGTTTCAGTGAAATCGATCACATACAAAACTGTTGATGAATGTGAAATTGAGAAGACGTTAGAGCTGGCGACTTCTGATTATCTGTTTCAGAGAGAAGGCGTTGATGATTTTAGATTTTCTGTTGCAGGGGCACAGGAAAAGCACACCTTTCTTAAAACCGGTGATTCCTGGAGTATCCCATTGGGAGCGACCCCTTCCACCCATATTTTCAAGCTTCCTATTGGTGATATCGGGAATGTGGATTTATCAACATCGATTGAAAATGAGTGGTTGTGCTTGAACCTCTTGCAGGCTTATGGTATTTCGACGGCAAAATCAGATATTGCTCAATTTGGGTCGAAAAAAGTTCTCGTAGTCGAAAGGTTTGACCGTAGACATGCAGCTTCAGGAGATTGGATTATACGCAGGCCTCAGGAAGATTTCTGTCAGGCAACCGGGATATCTCCAGGCCATAAGTATGAATGTGACGGCGGTCCAGGTATGGAGGTCATCATGAATACCCTGTTACATTCTGAAGAGCCCGCAGGCGACAGGTTCAATTTCTTTACCGCAAATATATTATTCTGGCTGTTAGCTGCACCTGACGGACATGCAAAAAATTTCAGTATTTTTCTTCTTCCTGGAGGTAATTATCGGCTGACGCCTCTCTACGATGTGGTTTCAGCCTATCCAGTCATGGGGAAGGACAGTAAGCAGATCTTTCCACGAAAACTGAAAATGGCAATGGCTGTTTCTGGTGTGAATCGTCATTATCATTGGGATAAGATACGAAGGGACCACTGGATTACTACGGGACAGAAGGTTGGAATGAGTTCCAAACAGGTGAACGGTATCCTTGATGATATTATTGAAATGACTCCATCGGCTATAGAAAAGGTGAAATCTTCTATTCCTGCCAGTTTCCCTGACGAAGTTGCAGAAACAATATTTCAGGGAGTTGTATCTTCACTAGCTAAAATTTTCTGAGATGCTTGGGCTTCAGGATCCATAAACACTACCGCTGCAGCTCTTCAGAATGATATGTGATTATTGATTATGTATACCCTGTAAGGTATATCTATAATTTATACCTTGTAGGGTATAATACGGTTGCCAGTCATCGAACAACGGATGCCAGGCAGGAGGGAGATCAGGTGTTTCATAGCATGCTTCATTGCAGCTTGTATAATTGTTCTTGATACTTTTTATTTCATCATCAACAGTTAACAGAAAAAGCTTCTCTCTGATACTCTGTGCAATCGGGATGCGGTCAAACTGATCACGATAGTTGCAGAGCGACTCTTTAGCCATACGGGCACAGTCCCAACGGATAGGTAATTCAAGAAAACCCTCATCTTTAGCTCTACCAGATAGTCATCTGGGATCTCAGTTTGCCCAAAGCAGATTTAATGCTTATTTCCCAGAACGGAGGCAGAGCTGACAAAACAAGATTGTATCGGAATCTGAAATAAGATTTTTGCTGAATTCGAAGCAATGGGTCATTATTCAGCCACCAGAGAATCATATGTGTATCAAGGAGAATATTCAAACTTCTAATCCCCCTTTTTCCCCTGTTCCGTTGTATATGAGGGTATCGGTTCTCCAACCATGCCGAAAGCATCCATAAGATCAACGGGAAGCTGATCGAAATCCCTCATGGATTACAATTTTTCCTGCCAAAGCCCCTGGAACTCTCGGTTTTCTTGTTTTCTTCTTAGTGCTTCAATATCGCGATCGGTTTCGGAACGTTTAATGATAACTTCCTCTCCCTGTTCGACAGCACTCACCAGGCTGACAACTGTGCTTTTGCCTCAGTGATAGTATCTATAATCATAAAAAAACTCCAATCCTAAGATATCGAACCAGGTCAGGTCTGGTTCGATATCGTATTGTAAATCTCCCCCTGTATATTGTCAATCGCATATGGGATCCAGGCACCGCATCCAGGCACCGCATCCCCATAACCCTCATGACATAAAGGGTACAGGAGTGTACCCGTTGGGTTGTAATATTGCAGGGTAGATGCCTTGAATCCTTCAACTTGAGAGGGGGTCAGAGTGGAGCCTGGCACTTGCAACCGATAACCAACCGATAACCAACCGATAACCAACCGATAACCAACCGATAACCCACAGAATTTCACGCAGGATCAGCACAGATTGATTTTCGATAAAACTGGGTTATATCTCAGAATAAATCTGCTTAGCAAATTGTCCGTAAAATGTTGACAAAGGAAATAGTTAAGGAGCTCCTCAACAACACACAGCTCATGAACTCCAGTGAGTTCTCTTCGGAAGGGATAGACACAAAAACACTGACCCCGAAGAAATTGGATTTCTAACGAAATCGAAGATTTCCCTCTCTTTTTGGGAAATCCAATTTCCACTCTCTTCATCTTATTGTGAGATTTTTCCGTAAACGAAGAACTGTCATGCCTATCCTTACCTTCATGAGTGCAAAGGAGGGTAGGATTGCATGGGTTGTCAGAGTTGCATAGGAGGCTATGATTGAAAAAAGAGGGCAGAAAAAAACCCGGTTAAGTCCGGCTCACTTTACACATGTCGCACGAGTAGCCGGAAGGAAGCAAATAAGGTTTTGCAGGGTAAGGAGCTGCTGAGAGGGTCACGAAAACCGTAAGCGTCAAATCACATAGACTTCCCAAAAAAAGTCCCACCTGAGATACTAAATGACAGGAGGGAGCAAATGTATCAGCAGCGAACCATCGAAGAAAAGCGAGAACTATTACAAACCCTAGCAATCTGGCGAGAGAATGGCGGAACAATAACTGACTTTGCCAAGGCCCAGAAGATCTGCCGTCGAAATCTATATAGCTGGAAAGACGAAGTGGCAGCCTTTGATAAAGAAGTCGAACACGGTCATGGGGTATCACCGGGATTTGTCCAGTTGAGGGAAGAGGAACCAGCGAGCTGGTCGTCTACCAGGAGCTCAGGGGTACCGATCCGGCTGCAGCGAGCCGGGGTGACGATTGAATTACCGAAAGGATTCAGCGTAGAGGATTTGAAAATTATCCTTACGAGCATGGAGGAAGCAGGAAATGTTTGAAAACAGTTTTGAAGGCTACACAATGTATCTGAGACCGAAAAGTACGGATATGCGCAAGGGCGGGAGTTCCTTGGCAATTCTTATAGAGAGTGAAATGCAGCTTGATCCGTTCAGTAAAAGTCTGTTTTTCTTCTGCAGCAAGAACCGGAAGATACTCAAGGTGCTGGTCTGGGACCGACAGGGATTTTGGGAAATGACCAAACGCTTAGAATCGGGAACCTACCGCTGGTGGCCGGAGAGCCGGGAGCAAGCGATGGAGGTCAAGCGGAGCGCGGTGATGGCGATGTTCAGAGGGGAAGATCCTTGGCGGAGGCTGCCGGAACTACGGCCGAAACGCGTGAGCTGAGTCGATAGATTTTCGCAGAAAAGTCCTGAAATTTTGCGTATCTATTGACTAATAATTTATTATAGTGTATAATTTTACACATGGAATTGAAGCGGCTGAACGAATTGCAGAAAATGAATAAAACTTCCCTGGTGAATCTCTTTTTGTCGCTTCAAGAGTTCACTCGCACCACCCTGCTGGAAAACAACGACCTCAAGGAAGTGCTGGAAATCCGCCAAAAACTTGACTTTGCCAGCACCACGGAAAAACTCTCTTACCTGCAGATGCTCTTTGATGAACTTGATGTGGAGAAGGATGCCCCGGCTGAAGAGCAGGAGCAGAAAGAGGTAACCGTACGTGAGCATACTCGACGGGCTCCGTATACCCTGCTCACCCTGCCGGCAGAAACACCGGTAATTGATATTTATCATGAAGCCACCGTACCCACGTGCCCCGTCTGTGAAGGAACGGCTATGGTGAAAGTGGAAGACAAAATTGTAGATCGGATAGGCACTGCTCCTTCGAAGAGATACATTGAACGCCATCACTATGCACAGTTTGCCTGCCGGGAGTGTGAAGCAGATTGGGAAGCCGGTGAAAAGAACCGTGTGACCGTTAATTATAGGCCGGAAATTGACAATCTGATGGCAGCTCCGAGTCTGGTTGCTGATTCAGTCGTACAGAAATTTGCCGATGGACTGCCGCTGTACCGACAAACGGGAATTTTCAAGCGAAATGGGATGGAAATTTCCCGACAAACACTCTCCAACTGGCTACTGAGCTATTGGCAGCTGCTGCCTCCGCTCATCAAGCGGTTTAAACTTCAACTTATTCAGGCGAACTTGATCAACCAAGATGAAACGCCGATCAAGGTACTCAAACCAGCGCCAAAGGGAACCAGCCAGAGCAATTTTATGGTTGTGCAGGTTGGCAGTAGCGGGAATCATCGTATCGTGCTGTTCACGTATGTCTCAAACCGACGCAGGCTAACCCTTGACTCCTTGGTTGCCGGCTACCAGAACTATATACAAACTGACGGACTGAAGGAATACAATCATTTAGAGAATCATATCGGCTGCTGGGTCCACGGGGTACGGGACTTTAAGAAGATACTGAAAGTCAATCCGGGGGCAGCAAATGCAAAGGCTATCTGTAAAATTGTCGGGAAGTTGTACACCATAGAAGATGAAGAACGCGAACGGGCAGCCAAAGAAGGAAGTGATACGGCGCAGTTCATGGCAAGCCGGAAACAGCGTGCTGAGGCCGTGTTCGATGAACTTGAGGATTTTCTCCATACTATTCGGGGGGACTACACATCGGGCAGTGCCATGGGCAAAGCTATGAATTACCTGTATAACCATTGGAATCAGCTGATAGAATACGTAAACTGCTACGAAGCAACCCCTTCGAATAACATCGCCGAGAATGCCATTCGTCCCTTTGTTTGCGGAAGAAAAGCGTGGTTATTTGCTAATACGGTCAATGGTGCGGATGCCTCAGCTTTATATTATTCGCTTATTGAGACAGCGAAGGCCAATGGCCTGAATCCGTATGAGTACATCTGGTACGTCTTGGAACAAGCGCGGACTTGCAGGAATGAAGATGACTGGGATCGTCTGCTTCCCTGGAACATCGATACCAGCTACATCGCTATGCTGAAAGGAAGACGAGATTCTGCCTTCCCCAACCCCAATAGAAAGGAACCCTATATTTTCAGGGGCAAACACTAAAGATATTCACATAACCTCATTTCTTATATGTTGCCGATTTGACGCTTACAAAACACACGTGTCCCACGAGTAGGAGGGGGCGGAATTTTGCAAGGGACAGGGGCGAACAAACTATATCTAAATACGTGCGTACACTCAGCTGGATAGGGAAAATCAGCTGATCGAGGGAGAGCATCATGGGATCGGCCGCTGCTCGTGTGACACGTGTATATTGAGCCGACCTTAGCGATTTTTCAGGCTTGGAGGCAGGTCCCTATGAAGTAAGAACTTACTGACTGTAAAATTTCTACTCGTGTGATATGTGTAAAGTGAGGCTGCCTTAAGGGCCCGGCGGGCGCTCAGAAGCGGTGGAAATTGGATTTCTAACGAAATCCGATTTCCTCCTTTGGGCTCAAGGCAAAAGGCATCACATTTTTTGCGGGATTCTACAGCTGCCGGACGCTGGGCAAGAACAGATTCCATGCGGTTCAGAACCGCCTGTGCTTCAGCTTCACTCCAGTTGGTCTCTTTAAAGCGATCTTTGAGAAGCTGCACATATTCTTATGGGACAAGCTCTCTATATTTTTTTATACCTGACTGGGGGGTATTTTCCAATAATCGACCCTTCGCTGGCTATATCAATTAAAGCTTACCATGTTAATAAATAACATGGTATCTATTAAAAAAAGCAAAAAAATGTCCAAATGTGGAATACGTGATAAAAAAATAGTTATTAAAGCTTAATTCAGCATCAATTTTAGAGTTGGATTATTGAAATGTTGGAAATGGTTATGCAGTTTATACTTCAGGATAGCAGGCTAAAGCCAGCTGTTGGTCTGCGTGCAGTATGGGCGTCGTCAAGGTGCTTGATCTTCAGATAGAAAAAGTAAGGAGGGAATGATTATGCATGATACCAGCGCTTTGGCAGAGAACCTGGACCGACTGCTCGCACTGTACGGAACGGATGAAGGCTTCTATACTTTGGCCTTGTTTGCCTGGATTGAGGCATTTGCCGGGACGGTGAGGTCCGACATCGAAGGGTATGAACATTTTTCTGACAAGATAAAAGCTCTTCTCTCTGCTCTCAGCAGTTCAGATCAGCCTCTCTACTATCCGCGCTACGGTAAGCTGATGCAGGGGTATCAGACGGCAAACAGGGTTCGTCACTATTTTGAAAAACTCTCCAAAGGTGAAGCGGTCGCCATGACCAACGAGTTTATCTGTTTTTGCGAATTTGTTGATTGGCACAATCCGAAGTTGGAAACCTTACGGCAGCAGCTGTCGCTCTGGGACAATAAGGTACAGCCGGCTGAAGCGCAGAAGGAACTCATTCTGCTGCGCAACAAACTTGCATACCTGCAGAATGACAATGAGGTACTGCGCCAGTCTTTAGCAGATTCATCCCTTTCCTACGATGAGCTGCAGGAGGCTAAGAAAAAACTTCTCACCCAGACGGCAGCCCTGGACAAAGCTGAGGCAGCTGCGAAATCACGTCAGCTGAAAAATGATCAGCTGAGATGCGACCTGCATGCCCTGAAGGAGCAGAAGAAAAATCTTGAGAAAGAGTTTGAAAGAATCAGGTTTCAGGAAGCCTATCTTTCTTATCTTGAACGTTTTACTTTTTATACCCGATCCAGAAACGACTATGAACGGAATCTTATGCAGCTCACCCCGGAGCAGCTTGCAGCCAGTCATCGCATACGAGAACGCGGGGATTATCTTATCAGGGGATCGGCCGGAACCGGTAAAACCCTGGTGCTCCTCCATGCCCTGCTTAACAATCAAAAAAAGGAAAAGGAGTCTTTGCGTTTTGACAGCCCGGGGGAAGTATATTTGCTCACGTTTACCAAAACCCTCGTGCGCTTCAATACTTACCTTTCCCGTCTGCTCGCCTGCCGGGATCCCGAGGTTATCGTAACAACGGTTGACCAATTTCTTCTGGAAAGGCTGCGAACGGCTGATGATCAATATCGTATCGATTACCGGGTTGTTGAGGATTTCATACATGATCTTATCCATGGTGCAAGTATCCAGGAGGGAGCGCTTCAGGAGGGGGCGCTTCAGGATAGGAGCCTTCAGGATGGGGGTCTTCAGAATAGGGGTATCGGGGCAGAATCTCTCTCCTTTCTGACGGAGAAAGAGCTGATTGCTGAGATTGAAACTGCGATTTTCGGCCGGGCCCTGACGAGAGAAGTTTACTGTAATTCTCCGGGTGCCCGTATCGGTATGAAGAGAGCTCTGTCAAAGCTGCAGAAAGAGCTGGTCTGGGAAGCGGCGGAAGAGGCTGCCAGGAGTATGCTTGCATCCCGGTCTTTTTCGAAAAATTACAGCAGGCTTATGCTGCTGAAAGAGCTGGAGGAGAGGCCCGAGTTGATTGGTTTTCTGCGCGTGAGGCGGCTGTATATTGATGAAGTACAGGATCTTTCCCCGGTGGATATCAAGCTGCTCTCTTTATTATCGGAAGATGGTCTGGTGATGGCGGGGGATGAGGCGCAGTCGATTTATCAGACCGGGTTTTCTTTCAGAAAGCTGGATGTAAAGATAATCGGTCATTCATCAACCCTCCTTCTCAATTATCGGAATACCCGGCAGATCGATCAACTTGCACGTATGTATGCCCATGGGACCCCATCAGAGGTTTCCTCGGGTAATGGATCGGGTAATGGATTGGGTAATGGATTGGGTAATGGATTGGGTAATGGATTGGGTTATGGATCAGGTGATGGATCAATTGGGGCCTTTCGCGACGGACCGGTTCCAGAGCTTTGGCTTGAGGATTCTGTCGCCGCTCTTCGCTCTGTCTTGATTCATCGCCTCCGCTTTTTTATCGATACCCTGCGCTACAGTCCGGAAAGTTTGGCTGTTCTCGGACCTACCAAATCAATTGTGGACTCGCTTCAGCAGGAGCTGCAGAGGGTGGGGCTTGATACGGTGGATATCAGGAGCAGTAATTTTGACTTTGAGAGAACACCGGGTATCAGGCTGTCAACTCTCCACTCTGCAAAGGGGGTCGAATTCCCGGTGGTCATGCTTTTTATTCCGGAACTGCCGGTTTCTTCACGACTTTCCCGGGAGGCAGCGGAAGCATCGTGTCGAAATCTCTTATATGTGGCAATGACTCGCTGTATTGATAATCTGCAAATTTTTTCTCTGAAGGAGCCGGAGCAGGCCTTAGCCAGTGAAATCTGCGATGTCTATAATGCTTACTCCGCTCAAATTCATGCCGGTGCCTGAGCTGGTGATGGTGAATGGGAAATCTACTTACTGCTCTGAAATATCCAGGAGTCTGTCTGATATTGGGGGATTTCTGTTGTATGCGGC
>JAGYPA010000098.1 GCA_018399255.1 Spirochaetales bacterium
ATTTTAATATCCTCTGGTCTGAATATGATGCAGAATTCCGGCGAAGTAAAATTATTTTGAGGTAATTTAGTAACACTATGCAAAGCGTTTGGAGAGTTTCTTTGCTGACAATTTTGTCTACGGTGTTTATAACCAGAGGATGGATTCATGAAAACTTTTTTTGCTTTTTTCAGGGCTTGTTTTCCTAGCTTTGCTGAAAACAAGCCATTTCTAACAATATATCCATCGCTTCCATGAAAAGAAAATTTTCCATGCAGGGTATTCAGTTTTCCTACAAAGCGGGATACAAAAAAACTGTTTGGAAGCGTATATATTTCATATGGAGTTCCTGTTTGAAGCAGTTTCCCTTTATCCATAACGGCTATGCGATCAGCAATAGACATTGCTTCTGTTTGATCATGAGTGACATGGATTGTCGTGAGATTTAGAGACTGTTGGATTTTTCGTATTTCGTACTGCATCTCTTCACGTAGGCCTGCATCAAGATGCGAAAGGGGTTCATCAAGTAGCAGAATGTCTGGATTTGTGATTAGAGCGCGGGCTATGGAAACACGCTGCTGCTCACCTCCGCTCAACTGATGCGGATATCGTTGCTCTAAGCCATTCAAATGAAATAAGTTTATAAGTTTTATTACTTCATCAGTAATGACTTGTTTTGGTGTACGTCGAATTTTCAGCGGGTATGCAATATTCTGTATGACCTTCATGTGCGGCCAAAGAGCATATTCCTGGAATACAAAACCGATGCGCCGCTTTTCTGGAGGTAGATTGACATAGAGATTATCATCATAGAGATATCTGTGATTAATTGCTATATGCCCGCTATCGGGTTTTTCAATTCCGGCTATGCATGAAAGCAATGTGCTTTTTCCGCTTCCACTGGGACCAAGAATTGCTAAGAGCTCTCCCTTTTCTACTGTGAGTGAAATGGAATTTACCGCCGGTACAGATGAGTATGATTTACTCAGCTTCTCGATACGCAGCTGTGACATATCTGTTCCTCCATTTACTTCTTCGAATAATCCAATTACCTGAAAAAGTGAAGATAATAATTACAACGGCAAGTGCAGATGTCATTTCAAGTCCGTAAGACTGCGACTGCATGCCGAAGAGGAGAACTCCTAAAGTCTCCTGTCCTGATGAATACAGCATGAGAGAAATCGGGATTTCTCTGAGGGCTATGAGAAAACAGAGCATCCATCCATTTTTCAAGCTCGGCAGCAGATGAGTAAGGATAATATCTTTGAATGCACGGAAAGGTCCTGCTCCGGAAATTCTGCCGGCTTGAATGAGATGAGGATTGGTTCTTTCAAGCAGACCGGACATCTGCTTCATGATTATTGGGATAAAAAGTACTGTATATGTTATAACGATAACCCAGAATGATCCGTATATTCTGAAGGGATATCTGTTCCAAGCTAGAATTGCTCCAATTGCCAGAACGATATTTGGGAAAGCCATAGGCCAGGAAGAGAGAGCAATAGGTACGGAACGTTTCCACCCTCTGCCTGTATGAGAAATATAAAGAGTCATTGAGGCGATTGCAGCCGCGGTAGTTGCTGCAATTGTGCCGTATAGAACACTATTCAAAAAGGCTTTTCCAAAAGATACTGTCGTAAGATTTTCATGAAAAAACAGCACGTAGTAATTATGTAAAGTAAAATACTGCCATTCCAAGGGAAGCCCCCATCGCTTCATAAGGGACGATACCACAAGAGAGAGAAGCGGTAATACGGCGGTTATACATTGGAAAGTCATGACTGCAGCAAAAATCGGCCATTTGAAGCTGCCAAGCTTCAGCAGTTTCACAGATGCTCCTGATACCCCGCTGCCAGCATAGTTGCGATTGCGTTGGATAAAATAATACAGGAAGTACAGCAAGCCTGATATGCTTACAAGAAGAAGTGATAAAGCTGCTGCTTCCTGCAGATTCAAGGCACTAAGGGAGGAAAAAATTTGTGTAGTAAGCAGCTTCTTTCGTACAGGCAATGCCAGCAAGGCAGGTATGCTGAAATTAGCCATAGAGCGTGAAAAAACAAAGAGGCCGATGGATAGCATGCTTGGAACAAGCAGCGGGATAGTAATATGCATGAGGACGTGTTTTTTTGAAGCTCCGGATAGATAAGCTGCATTCTCCAGTGTTTTATCATATTGGAGGAAAGCATTTTTTAAAGAAAAGAATACTATCGGATACAGATGAACAGTAAGAACAGCCGCTACGGCACCAAGGGAGTAGTAAGAGAAATTATATGATGCACCTGAATTGAAGAAGCTGAGCAGTCGGTGTAGATAGCCGTTCCTTCCAAGGAGTTCAATCCATGATACACCGAGGATAAATGCCGGAATCATGAATGTCAGCAGAACAAAGTGTTCAATGAGATGCTTATAGGGAATATCTGTTCTTGTCACCAGCCAAGCAAGAAAACCGGCGATAATGAGAGCAGCAGCTGTAACAACTCCAGAAACTGTTATTGTGTTGATAAAGCTTTCCAACATGCTATTATGAAAAAATAGCTGTTTAACCATCTCTGCCGTCGCCTTCAAGGTGAATTGTGCGCTTCCTTCCGATGGTATTGAGAGAGCGCGTATGATGATCATGAGCAAAGGGTATATTATTCCAATGCTATATAATAAAACAACTACAGCAGACATGGTTTCAATTTCTCCTTTAAGCTACTGTTTTAAAGTTCTGATTATTTCATTTTCATAATTCTGTTTACTGATACTATACGGAAAAACCGCCATATGAATTAAAATGGTAATGAAGGAGGCTATTCATATAGCGGTGGGAACATTCAATTTATTTGTTTATGTTGGTATTTCAGAATAGTTCATCAAATTCTTTTCGTATTTGGCGATCTTTTTGTGTTATCATATCCCAGTCGACGTTAAAAATCTTTGCTTGGGCAGGAATTTCAAATTTGGTTGTAACATCTGAACGAACACTCACAAAACCGAAATCGGCGGTTATTTTCTGTGCTTCTTTTGAAAGCATGAAATTTACGAAGTTTTTTGCTATGCTTGTGTTTTTATCAGGTCGGGAGATATTCCTGCTGATAGCTATAGGGCGCTGGAGAGCAATAGCGCCTTCTTGAGGCCATGAAATCGATAATGATGTTGGGTAACCTTCCTTTTTCGCTTTTCTTATCAATCTGAATACTGCATCCTGAGGTGCTATACCCGCAGAGAATTCTCCTTCCTGAATTTTGGATGGAACATCACTGTTTTTTCTTGTAAGTATCAAACTGTTATCTAAGAGATTCTCATGAAGTGTCCATTGCATGCCGTTCATTTGCCATAAACCGGCGGTTATGGCCAAAGCTGTGGAAGATTGTGCTGGATCAGCATGAATAACCATGTTGTTGAAGTGTTCTTTTCCAAGGTCATTGAATGCTGTTGGAACTTCTTCGGGAGCGAGCAGATCCTTATTATAGATAATAACACCATAGCGTTCATTAACGTAGTGGAAGTTGCCGTCTGTCTTATATTCTTCAGAAACAAAGCGACTATTCACGGGTGAAAACGGTTCAAGTGCACCTTGAGCATCAAGCAGCTGATATACAATGGGATCTGATCCCCAGAATACATCTGCCTGTATACTACCTGTTTCCCATTCTGTCCATACACGTTGTCTGAGTGGACCGCATCCCATCTGAACAAGTTCCAGTACATCCCCGTGTTCCGATTCAAAGAGCTTTTCAAGTTTGGAAACCATAGCTGCCGGTCCGGATATATAGACAGTAATCTTACCTTCTTTTCCTGAATACTGTGATCCAGCTTCCATTTCTCCAGCTGCAGAGAGTTCTGTATTACTAAAAAGAATGGATAATAGTATGCTGAGCAGGATAATAAGCAAAGCTGTTGAAAGCTTTGAATGAAATATGGTTTTGTTCATCAGTTTGTTTGTGGATAGCATCATAAAACTCCTTTTTTGTTAAGTTCATGCAAATAAAATATATTAATGCGTATAAACTTTATCAATAAATAATATATGCAGCTCGATACACTGTCAATAGGTTTGAAGGAAAGAAAATTTGAATGGAAATTGATTACTGATTGTTTCTTATGCAGCAGGTGTAAGGCTAGACGGAAGTATCAGCAAGAAACTATTTTTGATCTGACTGATGCTGCATGCTTGTCTGAATTGGAAAAGATATGGAAGCTTTTAGTAGATTCTTTTTGAATTTGAGGTCTAAACTACTATTTCATGGTGCAAAACTTACACTGACAAATAGAGGTTTTAAATGAAAAACCAAAATTCTCATTAGAAACGATTGACCCGTTATAACCTTTTTATTACCATTATGAAGAGAGGTGAGCAATGGGAAGCAAATATACTGTACCGGTTCTGAAGAAAACTTTTAAAGTAATTGAAGAGATAGCAAAACACCCCGACGGCGTGTCTTTTATTGATATTGTTAATGAGCTGAATGAGCCTAAATCCACTGTTTTCAGAATTCTGCATACCCTTGAAGAATACAACTGGATTGAGAAGAGAGGAGATGTCTATATACTCGGGTTTATGTTCATCCATTACGGTTTGACTACCCTTTCGAGAAAGAGTCTGCGATCCGTTGCCCGGCCGTATCTGCAGAAGCTTACCCAAACCTTGCAGGAAACTTCTCATATTACAGTTCTATCGGGGGAGAAAAGTATGATGCTCGATGTTACAGAAAGTCCGCATCATATAAAGCTGCCCTCCCAGGTGGGGACGCTGCTTCCACTTTACTGTACTTCTCATGGTAAAGTCTTTTTAGCCTTTTCGTTTAAGGCTGAGCTTCATGAAGTGCTGAAAGAACAGGATATGGTTCAGAGAACTCCCAATACCATAACTTCTTTAAGCGAAATGCATAAGGAAATCGAGAGAATCCGCCGACGGGGATATTCTGTAGACGATCTCGAGTACTATGAAGATGTACGTTGTGTTGCTGCCCCAGTATGGGGGCCGGATGGTATCTGCATAGCTGCTGTGGGTATTACTGCGACGGCAGTATCATTTCCGAGAGAGAAAATCGAGCAGTATGCTGAACTGGTTATAGAAACTGCTAATAGCGTATCAAGAGAGATGGGGAATTCCATGTAATAAGTGTGTCGTGAATGCTTCTCCTTAATATTACAGTGAAACAGTGAAGATGGTTTCCTATATACAGTAACGCGCAACGATTAATTTTAGTTATCATCGAGTTTTCTTTTATTCCTATAGCTATTCCACTGAGTTTTCGTAGCACTTCTCTATGGTTTTACTGTGGCACAAATCCTAGTGATTGACTGCTCAAAATAAGCCCAATTAACACACCATTACCGTGTTTGCTAGTGTAACTGAACCCGCGTATGATCAAAATGTCTCCATTCATCTGCAAGAAAACAGCAGATGTGTAAAGAACCAACTCCCTGCAGCTCAGATTCCGTCAAATTAGGTTGCTGCCGACATCACTGATGCACTTTACGAACCAAGCACAGCAGCTTTCGAACCCATCACACCATACAGCCATCACTTCCTCGAGGATATCTCAGGTACCGATTAGCTCAGATGCTAGAATTCTGTCATGCGTTATTAAAAAGATGCTATGTAAGACAGAAAAATTGTAGAATTGAAAAAAAACCGTTGACAGTTGATATCTATATGATATTATTATTATATATTGAAACTGAGTTTCAAATAAGAAACTTATTATTAGTTAATTGAGGAGGTTAGTAATGAAACGTTTAGCGGTTGTGGTTATCTTGCTTGCCGTTATTTTGTGCGGGGTAAGCGCGAATGCTCAGCAGGAAGAGATGTCTCAGGATAAGGTATATGTATTTAAGTATGCGCATACACAATCACCGAGTCATCCAAGAAGTGTATCCATGGATTTTTTCAAGGAACAGATAGAAAAAGCTTCTAATGGAAGAATACAAGTTGAGTTGTACTATAATGGTGTGCTCGGCAAGGAAGCGGAAGTTCTTGATATGGTTAAAATTGGTACGGTACAAGGGAGTCGAGGCGGACTGTTTGAACGGGCCAATAAGAAATTTCTTATTTATACACTTCCTTTTATGTTTGAAAATACTGATCAGGTTCTGACAGTCATGAATAGTGAATTTGGTGATAAAGTAAACGCAGGAGCATTGGATAACGGGTTGTATATACCGGCTACTGGTGTTGCTGGAGGATTTAGAAACATCACGAACAATGTACGCCCGATAACCACTGTCGAAGATGTAAAAGGGCTGAAAATGAGGACTCCTCCCATTGATATGACAATAAAGACATTCGGAGCGATTGGAGCCAATCCACAGCAGGTCGCTTATACCGAAACATACATGGCTCTTAAATCCGGTGTAGTAGACGGTCAGGAGAATCCTTTTTCCAATACAGTAGATATGAAGTTCTATGAACCGCAGAAATATCTCTCTGTGGTAAATTGGCAGGTTCATCCGGATCCGTTTTATGTAAATCCTGACTGGTATGAGAATCTTCCTGATGATCTAAAGGCAGTATTTGATTCAGCAGCTGAATCGGCGATGAAATACTCAAATGAAGTATGGTTGGGATCTGAAATTGAATATTTCTATACACTAAAAGATAACCTAGAAGTCAATGAACTTACATCGGAAACTCGAAAAGGTTTTGTTGAAGCGGTTAAACCAGTTTGGCAAGGATATGTTGATGAGGGATATTTTACCTGGGATGAAATAAATGAGGTGTTAGCTATTGCACAGGACTAGTATGGCTTAAATCATATGTAAAATTTTAAAAATCAGGCTGAAATCCAGCTTGGATCAGCCTGTAATTTGATGATTAATCAAGCTGGGATATTCTTCCGGCAGTAATCCTAGTTATGTTTTTTTGCTTGAGACTTGTACCTGTTTTGAAATTGTACAAATTCCCGAATATGTCCGAGAGAATTTGAAGGAAATAAAAGCCAGATAACTGAAAGAACACGAATTATCTGAAAAGAACCAGAGAAGCAATGAATGATACAAGTATAAGCAGTACATGTTCTCAAAGCTCAGAATGAAGGAGTAGGACGAGGTATATGAATTCTCTCATTACAGTAAACATAAAGCTAGCTGGACTTAAAAGTTTCATTACGCGCATACTTGAGTTTATTATTACTGCAGCATTCGCTGTAATTATCCTGCTGACGATCTCCTTGGTGATTCTACGTTACGGGTTCAACAGCAGCATCATTATCGGGAACGAACTGATGGAGTATCTTTTCATATATACCACGGCTTTCGGAGCGGCGGTATCCCTGAGCAGACATGATCATATAAAGATCGATTTTTTTATACTTAAACTTCACGGAGTTATCCGCATGATTATCGATATTCTGGGACAGTTGATGATTGCTGGAATTAATCTTGTGATTATGTATCTGAGTTTTCCATGGATACACGTGGTTGGATCTTCTGAATCCCCGGTTATGCGTATCCCTATGAGCTTTATCCAGATAGCGATTCCCATAGGTTGTGGACTTGCGGCGCTTTATGCATTGATGAATGTCATTACGATATATACGGAAGCGACCCCCCCGCCTGCTTCTCATGCTTCCGGTAGAAGGGGTAAATCAGAATGACACTGCTTTTAATTGTTCTTGCATTTCTCCTTATTATGGGGGTGCCGATAGCATATTCCTTGGGAATTTCAGGCTTTGCCTATTTTGCAATTCTACAGCCGGAACTGCTGCCGATTCTGCCGCAGCGACTGTTTGCCGGTATGCAATCATACTCCATGATTGCCCTTCCGCTATTCTGTCTCATGGGTTTTTTAATGAATGCAGGAGGTATAACTGCTCGCCTGATAGATTTTTCCCTGATATTTGTTGGAAAACTTCGGGGCGGTCTTGGCTTAGTGAATGTTTTGGCAAGTATGATTTTTGGAGGAATATCAGGATCCTCTGTCTCGGATACGGCATCTGTTGGTGCGATACTTATTCCTGAAATGGAGAAGAAGGGCTATACACCGGAGTATGCAAGCGGAATAACAGTTGCATCTTCCACTATGGGAATGATCATCCCTCCCAGCGTGCCGATGGTTATATATGCCTTGGCAGCGGAGGAATCCGTCGGGAAACTGTTCCTAGGAAGTGCAATTCCAGGATTAATGATCGGTTTCATTATGTTAGGGGTGGTTCTCTTTCTCTCCTATGCTAGAAAGTACCCTAGAGAAGAGTTGAAGCTGACACGAAAAGAGAAGGCAATCACTATACGGCGTTCTTTGCTTGCCGTTATCATGCCAATTTTTGTCATTGGTTCTGTAGTCCTTGGCATAGCAACAGCCACAGAGAGCGCTGGCATCGGTGTAATGTATGCTTTTGTTATCAGTTTTTTTGTGTTTCGCTCTCTTAAGTTGCAGGAAATGCCCGAATTGCTGAAAAAGGCAATACTTACCAGCGCCAATGTAATGATTATTATAGCATTGTCAAAGCTGTATATTTGGATACTTGCCATCGAGCGGATACCAGAAGTCCTGTCTGCGGCGGTGATCGGAATGGAGGTATCTCCATTTCTCGTGCTTCTAGTGATTGATCTCATCATTCTTGCGGCAGGTACCTTTATCGATGTCAGTCCGGCAATTCTGCTGTTGACTCCGGTTTTCCTGCCGATAACGTCTGCTATGGGGATAAGCGGAATTCAGTTCGGGGTCATGATGATTTCCGGACTTGCTGTGGGCTTGGTAACTCCTCCTGTGGGAATGTGTCTGAATGTCGCTTCTGCGATCTCAAAGCTGGAGATCGGTACCATTTTTCGAGCGGCCGTGCCTTTTCTGCTGGCAAATCTTTTGACCCTGATAGCCATTACATATATTCCGCAGCTTACTATGTGGCTGCCGAATTTACTTATGAAAT
>JAGYPA010000099.1 GCA_018399255.1 Spirochaetales bacterium
CAGGGGCTGTCCTGCCTTGTACGGCAGCGGGTGGAGCAGGCGGCGATCGAACACGAAAATAGTCACGCGAAAAAGTTGGTGACAGTAAGCTGCGGTGTGGGTTCGGGAAATATCGAGAGCTGGGAGTCTGTTACAGGAGTGGTGGAGCTGGCAGACAAGGATCTGTATCGTGAGAAGGCCTTGCGGAAACAGGGTGATTTTTGAAATCTTGAATTGAGTGCAAACAGAAAATCGGTAAAATTTTTTAACTATTTTGGTGACTGTGCGAGCAATGGTTTCTTGTGTTTCTCGAAAAGATTTGCTTGCAGGGAAGGAAGACGTGTGTTACAATTTAGTTGCAAATGCAATAATTGCATATGCAACAATTGCACATACAACTAAAGGGTGGAAAGATGATACAACTAAATATTGATGATGCTGGCGGTTATCTCATAGAATTAGCAGAGCAATCACTCAAAAAACGACTCATAAAAAAATTTAAGCAGCATTCTATAGAAATAACTCCCTTTCAATGGGTTGTTCTTTATCGTTTATGGGAAAAAGACAGACAGACACAGGCCGAACTCTCTTCCAAAACATTTAAGGATCATCCCTCTATGACAAGGGTTATAGACGGTTTACAGAAACATGGGTTTATCCGACGTGAAATAAATAAAATCGATAGAAGATCAAATATTATCAGTTTGACTGAACAGGGCCGTTCTATGAAGAAAATTCTTCCCCCTATAGTGGAAGAACATTTACGAGAAGCATTAGTAGGGGTTACGAAAGAAGAACTTGAGATAATGAAAAAGTGTCTGCGAATTATTTGTGAGAATACAGCGGAGAAATAAAGGTATCCGCTGAAAAAAATAAAAGGAGAAAAAAATGAGAAAACTGTTATTTTTCTTGATGATGATGCTGATAACGTTTTCGTTGGCAGCAAAAGGTGATCAGGAAGGGCAGCCTGATGCAAAGGGAGATGCTGAAGTACTGCGAGTGTGGAAATTTGGGGGACCGCAGCATGAACGAGAATATATGATAGATAAAATTAAGGTATTTGAAGAGAGAAACCCGGATATCGTAATAGATTGGGTCTACCAGAATTATGCAGAACGGAGAACCAAAGTAATTACAGCAGATAAAGCCGGGAATCTCCCAGAAATAATTCTTAGTGACGGACAAAGTATTCCGGAATTTGCCGCACTAGGTATTATCAAAGATTTAGAAGAAATAGATCCCAATAAAACGGCAGAATGGGAAGCAAAATTCGTACCTGAAGCCTGGGATACAGGAAAGTATGAAGGCTCTTTATTTGGAGTTTCTACCTATGTTGATACCGCATCAATGATAGCCTATAACACAGAAATGTTCAAGGAAGAAGGTATAGTTGATAATGATGGTAACCCCCGTCCACCTCAAGATTGGGATGAAGTAATTGAGATAGCTGAACTTTTTTCGAAAAAAGGAATCGCTGGAATTGCCTTGCCTGGCAGCAATGCGCCAAATGATACATTGATCATGGAGGGCATAGCTTATCGTAATGGAGGAAGATTAATAGATAATGGTACGGTAAGCGTAAATGGTCCGGGTTTTGTAGATACCATGGAATTTTATAAAGAATTAGTTCCTTATGCACAGAATGGTTTTACGGATACGAATTTTCGTCAAGCAATGGAGTTGTTTTTTCAGAATCAGTCTGCTATGGCATTTACCATGTCTTATGCACCGATACTTCGTCAGTCTCTTGGGGCACCCGCAGACTTCCCCTACAATATAGCTCCTTTCCCTGGAAAGAAAACACCTTCAGGAAACTTTGATCCTTCCAGCTTTATCATGACCCCGACCGCCTGCTTCATGATTCCCGTAAGTGTTGAAGGTGAAAAACTGGATGCAGCAATGCGGTTTGTTGACTTCTGGATGACTGCAGAAGCACAGGAGGGATGGTCAGGCTCTGTAATAGAGGGAAGAGTCCCGATAATGAAGTCTAATCTTGAGAGTGCTGATTTTGCTAGAATATATCCGGATTTGGCAGAAGCGTATAAAAATGGGACCCTGTTTGACGGTGCCCTTCCGATGCCGGGTTTTAAAGGACTTGCAGAATCAGAGCAGCTGCTTATTGAAGCTTATCAGAAGGTACTTTTAGGTGTTGAAGAGCCTGAGGAAGCTTTTGATGCAATTCAGCCCAAAATTCAGACTATTTATGATGAAGCCCAGTAATGAAGCTCAGTAATGAAGCCCAGTAAGCCTTAAAGAAATTATTGTGGGCTCTTTGAAAACCATTACTTTATCAGTAAATGCATGAAAAGACCTGAATTTCGAAGGTAGATACATGCGAAAGGCAAAGAGCTCGCAATAAATATCAAAAAACAAAACATAAGCAGGAGAAACACATATGGATCCTCGCGAAAGACTGCTTTCTACGTTATTTCATAGAGAGCATGATAAAGTCCCGTTGGATATATTTAGTTTTAATGGATATTCAACTCCGACGGTTATCGGCCTGAAAGGTTCCTGGGTATATCCTGAAGCATATGCCTGCCCTGATGATCCGGGAAGAAAACGCATCTCTGAATTACTTGCTGATAAAATTGCAGTTCAATATCCAGTTTCATCAGGTATTAACAGGTATATGGCAATTCCTCCACAAAGAATAAAGGAAGAGCTTATAGAGAAAAACGATAAGCATATCCTTGTAAAACAAATAATTGATACCCCGAAGGGAAAGCTTGAAGCAGTCCTGGAGAGACGTGCAGACAGTATAGATAATATCTGGACCCTTGAATATCCAATAAAAGAACTATCTGACCTGGAAAAGCTTGCCAGTGTTCCCTGTGAAATTCCGCAGAATATGGATGTGATTACCCCTGAAACATACAATGAAGTAATTTCTGATAGGAAATCGGTGGTTTACAGTTATATATCTTCGCCTTTTGTGTGTGTGGGCGGGGCTATGTCGTATGAAGATTTTTTATTTGCATGTGCTGCAGAACCAGATTTAATTGGTGAATGTGTAGATATCTGTAAAACGAGGATTCATGCTATTGCAGATGAATTACTCGCAGAAAGGTGTCTGGATGTTGTGTGGATAGGCGGAAGTGAGTGGTTGACCCCTCCCATGAGTTCTCCTGATTTGTATAGACAATTTGTGGTGGAACCTGAAAAAGAAATTATTGAAAAAGTACACGAACATGGCGGGCTTGTACATGTTCATTCCCATGGTAATGTGGCCTCTCCGATTATTGATATGGTTATTGAGCGCGGAGCTGATTATTTTGAGCCAGTTGAGGCTCCGCCGGATGGAAATATTGTTTTTTCTGATGCAAAAGAAATTGCAGATCATAATCTTGTATTAGGAGGAAATATTGAGCTTTCTCTCATGGAGAATGGTACCCCAGATGAAGTGAGAGCAGCGGTAGAGAGGGCTTTTGAAGGGAATAAAGAAAATATGGTCTTAGCGATATCCGCACCTACAAATAGACCGCGCATTCATTCCCAGTTTGAGCAGAATATACATATGCTGGTCAGCACCTGGGAGCGTATGGGAGATATAGAATGAAAACAAAGTCTTTGACATATGAACAGCAGCAGAAGAGATTGTCACAAATATTTGTTTTACCGGGGTTCTTTTTAATAACACTCATAATGGTGGGAGTGGCAATATACAGTTTTGACTTGTCATTCAGGAATATTGAATTGCTGAGCGGTAGTGATAGCAGTAACTATGTCGGCTTTGCTACCTACCGAACTGTTCTGTCAAATACAGAAACCCTCACTGTTATAAAGAATTCACTGATCTGGGTCTTTACTGGTACATTCTTTGTGGTTTTTTTAGGAGTATTAACCGGATATCTTGTTTCAGACAGTAAAAACACCATTTCCAGATTGAGCAGGGCTTTCATGCTGGTTCCTTGGGTGATGCCTGGAGTCGTTGTCGCTGGTTTATGGAAGTGGATGTATAACACGCAAAACGGTCTTATTAACGAATTATTTATGAAAATAGGCATATTTGAAAAGGGGTTTCCCTTTCTTGGAACTCCTGAAACTGCTTTATATGCCGTATCTGCAGTCATAATTTGGAGACTCTTCCCCATGTTTGCTTTAATTACAGCAGCAAGTATTCAATCTATAGATACTTCTCTTTATGAAGCCGGAAGGGTGGACGGAATTAATGGTTTTCAGGAATTTTTCTATATAATCATTCCTCACATAAAATACCAAGTTATGACCATGGGGATAACAAATCTCATTTGGATAATGAATAATCTTGTATTTGTAAATGTAATGACAAAAGGCGGGCCCCTTTATTACAGTGAAATAATACCTGTGTATATGTATAAATTGGGATTTCAATATGGAAAACTCAGTCAGGCTGCGGTTGTGACAGTTTTGAATTTATTTCTGTTAAGTATTTTCTGTGTCATTTACTTCATCATATACCGTAGAAACCAAAAGGTTGATTAGGAAAGAATTATGAACAAAAATAAATCTAATAAGATGTTAATGCTTATTATAAAAGATGCTGCAGCAATAGGAATATTACTTATCGTGCTGATCCCTCTTGTTTGGCTTATATCGGCAGGATTTAAAACGCAAAGTGATATACAGCAAATCCCGATAAAGATTTTCCCGAGTACAGTAACTTTAAAACCTTTTTATGATGTATGGCTTGATAAAACTGGAAGCGGTACCATGTGGTTACGATACTTTTTCAACACAGTAAAAATTGCCTCTCTCACCACCTTGATAGTAATCAGTTTTGGAACAATGATTGGTTATGGGCTGGCACGATATAAGCTGAAAGGAAGTGGTATAATTCTGAATATCCTATTAATTGCGCAGCTTTTTACCGGTCCAGCTCTTTTAATACCTGTATATGTAGTTATTGCTAAGATCGGATTATACGACACGCATACAGGCTTGATTTTAGTCCTCCTTGTGTTCCAAGTCCCCTTTGCCTCGTGGCTCTCTTATAGTAATTTTCAAAATCTTCCAAAAGAGTTAGAGCAGGCGGCTTTTCTTGATGGCTGTTCTCCACTGGGCGCTTTTTTACGGATCACATTACCCTTAAGCAGAATAAGCATCTCCACTGTAGGTCTTATGTCCCTGCTTCTTACTTGGAGTGAGTATCCTTTTTCAGTTGCACTTCTCGAAAACCAGAGGAATTTGACTATATCTATAGGGCTTGCGCGATTTATCACTGCTTTTAATGTCTATTGGAATCAGATGGCGGCAGCATCAATTATTATTGGTTTGCCTGTATTGCTCATACTGATTTTTACACAACGCTATTTTGTACAAGGTATGATGGCAGGAGCAATAAAATGAAATTACCGAATATTGTATTTGTTTTTTCTGATCAGTGGAGGTATCAAGCCGTTGGTTATACCGGAAATCAGGATGTGTTCACCCCGAATATTGATGCGTTTGCTCAAGAAAGCTGTAATGTTACACAAGCAGTTTCCCCCTGTCCTGTCTGTTCTCCCTACCGGGCTAGTTTAATAACGGGACAGCTTCCGCTTACCCATGGAGTTATCGTAAATGATGTTCCTGTGAAAACATCAAGTCCAGGATTTGGGAATATTTTCAAGAAGCTTGGGTATGAGACTGGATATATAGGGAAATGGCATATCAATGGGCAAGGGAGACAAGCTCCAATACCGAAAGAGAGAAGATTCGGTTTTGATTATTGGAAAGTCCTGGAGTGCGGTCATTCCTATCGTAATTCTGCCTATTATCATAATGATGATACTGAATTATCTTATTGGGACGGCTATGATGCATATGCCCAGACGGAAGATGCTGTAAGCTTTATGCATAGAAGAATAGAAAAACAGAAGAGCAGCAGTAACGGGAAAGAGAATCCGTTTTTGTTAGTCTTAGCATGGGGGCCTCCACATGCTCCGCCTCCATATGAGAAAGATTCTCCATATAATCAATACCCCGATGATGTTAAAGATCTCTATAGTGCAGAGGCTCTGCACGTAAGGGACAATGTTCCTGAGGGAGATGTTGAAACTTCAAAAAGCTTGATGCAGGGATATTATTCTCATTGTACTGCTTTGGATAATGCTTTTCAGCGGATTGTAGATTATCTAAAAGCATCGGGAACCTATGAGGAAACACTCATTGTATTCACCTCCGATCATGGCGATATGCTCGGCTCACAAGGCTTATGGAAAAAACAGGTTCCTTTTGAAGAATCACTGCGAGTGCCTTTACTGATGCATATTCCAGAAGAATACGGAGGGGATTCAGGAATATATGATGATGCTTTATTTGAACCTCAGGATATGATCCCTACCTTACTTGGCATATTAGGCCAAGAAAAGCCTGCATATTTAGAGGGATTTGATTATTCTCAGTATCTGCTGAATAAAGAAACAATTGCAGAGGATAGTGCTGTTCTTTCTATTTACCAGCCGGGGGGTCAATGGTGCAGGGATAGTGATGGAGGTATTCGCGGTTTTTCCGGAAGGGAATATAGGGGTATCCGTACAAAAGAATATACCTATGTAGTAGATAAAAATGGACCATGGCTGATGTACAACAATAAAAAAGATCCCTTGCAAAAAAATAATTTAGCTTATAATAAAGAGTTTGAAGAGATTAAGAGCAACTTGCACCGTTCACTGTTAAGAAAAATGTCTGAAAGGAATGATGACTTTCTTTTTGGTGATACACTCGTCCGGGAATTTGGATATACTGAGGAATATGCAGAGAAAGTTAATCCTGGTGAAAAAGAGCTTTGTCTTTCCAATTGGGGAATTGTTCAAGAGGATGTTCACCATGAATAAGAACAGGCTTAGTGTTTCAGGAGTATCAGAACCTATGACAAGAAGAGAACGAGTTCAAAGTGCTTTAGCTCTTGAAAAGCCTGACAGACCGCCGCTTCAGATTTCATTTACCAAGGAGTTTGCCCAGCGCTTGAGGAATGAGTACGGAATGGGACAGGATGCACATACTCCTATGGGGGATTCTTCTGTTAAGCTTGAAGAGGCGACTCATCAGGATATGCTGCTCCATGCAGTAGGCTGGGTGAACGGGTACTTCTCTTCCGATGAAAAAGAATTTATGGATGAATGGGGAGTTGCGTATCGCCAGGTTGAGTATCAAACTAAATTTGGAAAAGGTAGTTATGCAGAAGTATGCAGCCATCCGCTGGCTGATGAAGCTGCAGTCCAGTCATATACAGCTCCGGACCCTGACAGAGAGGAAATCTATGACGCAGCTGAGGCGATGATTAAGAAGTATAAACAGGATTGGTATATGGTCGGTTGTGCTGTTACCACGATATTTGAAACTGCTTGGGCGCTGAGGGGTCTGGAGCAGATGCTTATGGATTTTCTCCTGGATGAGGATCTTGCTGAAGCTGTTCTTGATATTCCCTGGAAGTATCATATGCGGGTTGCTGAACGTCTTACAGAGATGGGCTACGATATGATACGTCTTGGTGATGATGTCGGCGGCCAGAACGGTATGTTACTTTCTCCTGATATCTGGAGAAAATTCCTGAAACCGAGGATGGCTGAAACAATTTCGGCTATCAAGCAAATTAATCCAGATACCGTCGTTGCTTACCATTCAGACGGTAATATTGAACCTATCATTCCCGATTTAATTGAAATCGGCCTGGATGTGCTGAATCCTATTCAGCCGGCCAGCATGAATCCTGCTGAAATTAAGAGGAAATATGGAGATCGCCTGGTTCTGTGGGGTACAGTCGATGAGCAGGATACGCTTCCGTTTCGAGATGCTGCCTATGTAGCTGCTGAGATTCGAGAACGTATCAACAGCTGCGGCTACAACGGCGGTCTGCTGTTAGGGCCTACGCATCATGTTCAGCTTGATACTCCTGTCCAGAATGTAACTGCCATGATAGAAGCGGCAAGGTCCTTCGGCTGACAATGGAGTTCGTAATATTCTTTGTCTCGCCGAATGGCACAACCGGGAAAAGTGCAGAGCTCTTAGCAGATGAGCTCAGGGCCTATCAGCTAAGCGTACAGACGGTGAATATCGGCCGCAGTTTTTACCAGGAAGATCTGAATAAGGTTACGGAGCTTTGCTGAGATTGAGCTTAAAAAAAAGAGGCCATGATACACATGACCTCTTTGCAATTCTGCTGTTTGGGGTTAAGCTAGAAGCTGAACTGACCAGCATTTTCTTTTGTGAAATCTGTTGGTGGTCCCATGATGACTGTTTTTCCGTCTTCCCAAACGGTAATTTTCCCGACATTCGGAACATCTTGGCCATCAACAGGTTCATTACCTTCCAGCATCT